>JAIKXS010000046.1 GCA_024683955.1 Desulfovibrio sp.
ACACTTGCCGGGCTTAAAAGGTATATAACACTCTATTCTGTGGGACAAACGGCACGAAAGAATAATGTTCCCTGGGCAGAAGTCATAATGGGACTTATCCGGCAGCAAGATCCCGAGCTCATTATGGGATTGATTCCGCAACAATAAAAATTGCATCGACTTATCCCTGTGAAACCACCTTTTCCTTGATTCTGAGCACCACAACCAGGGGCTACTGAATAGTTACAAGAATTTCATTATGAAATTTTCGATATTTAGCGTTGCCAATATGGTAAGATAGCTCAGAATTTGTGACAAAAACCTGACCAGAAATAGATATGGACATGAAACAGGCGTATGTTATCCTTCCCCTACATGAACTTTGGCGTTGAAGACGATACCGAATCCACCGTGATGTCCGGTTTGTGCCACGGAATATCCTGTCTGTCTGTTGAGCGTTGGCAAAGGATGTGTCCGCAGCTCGACAGGGACTCTTCTTAAACCAGTGTACCTCAGTGGTAGAGAAAAAATCAAAATCAACAAACTGAACTTCCTCACATAAGGATGCACTAAATGAATAGAGATTCCGCTAAACAGAATAAGGACCTGCAAGAGTTCCTCAAAGCTCTGAAAACAACTGTCCAGAACACGGCAAAAGAAGAACTTGGACTCACGCCTGAGCAACTCGATGAGGTGAGAGACGCCCTTATCAGAGGGGAACCGGTATACCGGATCCTTGGCATGAAGGAAGACCTTATTCAGGCCCGCTATGCCCTTGCCCATCAGCTTTACTCGGCCGGAAAGTACCAGGAAGCGGAGACTCTCTTCCGTTGGCTCACCGCCTACGCCAGCGACACCGAGGCGCACTGGCTTGGTCTGGCCGCGTGCCGCCAGGCACAGGAAAAATACGACTCTGCGCTTGAGGCATATCAGATGGCGGCCCTGTACAGTTCTCTGGAAGATCCGGCTCCTTTTTATTACAGCGCCGTTTGTCTGACGAAGCAAGGCAAGAAAGATGATGCAAAGGTATCTCTCCAGGCAGTCCTAACGTTGGCAGATAGAAACAACCCGGAACACAAGGCCGTCATGCTCAAGGCCGAAACGCTCCTTGCGGGCCTCGATTAAGGAGGAATCAATGCCAAGCATGGTTGACCACATGCGTTCGCTGGCCACTATCACCGGATGGAGCGCGCTTACGACACCGGACGGGGCAGGAGTCTACCGAGTTTCGCTGGACGATGATCTGGATGCAATATTTTTCCCATTAGGCGGAAAAAAATGCATTATGTACGGGGTCGTAGCCGAACTGCCGGAATCCGAGATTGAAGCCGAAAGCCTCTGTTCCGCGGCAGCCCGCAAGCAGCTTGCAGTGCTCAGAGAACGCCCCTCAATTCTGGCTTTTGAGGAAGCAGGCTCATCCCCCGTACCAGGGGAAGCAAAGACCGCCCTGTCCCGCCTTGTCTGCTTTCGATCCATTCCCTTGGATAACAGTTCAGAAGTATTTACCGATGCCGTTCAGGACTGGCTGAACGACCTTGCCTGGTGGAAAAAGGTCCTCGGCAGCGCTGAAAGCGGAAACGAAGTGGCTGGGTCACCGTTCAGTCTGAAAATGTTTTCTGGTCTCAAGATGTAGGGTTTCCCACTCATACATGAGTTTCTTCTCTTCTAACATACCGGGTAATCTTTTCAAAAAACAGGATCTTCACGTTGCAAATGTCTTGTTAACGCTGACGCTCCGGACCTGACGGGGTGATCCCCTACGTCCTGCATTTCGGTGGAACAGTGCCAAGCTGATTGCCCAATCAGATCTTGGCTTTTTGTCGCCGTAAGAATTAAGAAATACCTGAACGATGTCTGTCAGCCGCGGACGCTTTTTACCATGGGAACATCTGACCTTGCCCGTGATGCCCAGAACGACGCTGAGAACATCGTTCTTCTGGCAGACCCGGAACGTTCACGGAACCATAAACCTTTGCAGCGAACCAGGGAATAGTTACGCTCCGTGGCAACGAAACTGGACACCATACGCTATTTTTTCAAAGATCGTCCAAACGGTAGCAGGCTCGCCATGACGTGATCCGGCTGATGAAATGACTCAACGTGAATGCGGTAGACACTCCGATAACGACGGAACACAACCGGAATGAACTGGCTATCGGTTGAGACAAAGGCAGACAAATACCGTCGGATCTGAAGGCAATCCGGAGAAAGTCCTAAACGGAAGACATACCGTGAAAACATGGCGTCACCACAACCGCCAGAACCTTCCCACCATTTTCCGGGGCCTTGTTTTCTGCTGTTCCGGATGATGGGACGTACGTGGACGCAACCTTTTTTTTGACGTTTACCAAACTCTGCAATAAGATATTCTCTCCCTGAGCGTCGGTGGACGCATATCTCTCAGCCATGGAGCTAAAGATTCCTCTAAAGATGCCCGAAGGCACTATGTCAGAACAAAAGACTCTTTTGTAAAAAAAGAATTAACCACGGTACTCCATTCAAGGCATGTTGTTTTCTAAACCCGAATGATATGGCAAATTTACATAGTGTGTCACAAGTATCTATAATTTTCTTTTATGCATATTAACTCAAAAACGTGTTTTTACAATTCTTTTTCTCAATCTAAAATTTTTACAAATTTCTTCAACATAAATAACGTGTAAAAAAAACATTTCTATATGATACTAGGGAAATAATGAGAAAGACCGGAGACTGCATGCAAAACATTAACTGTAGAGACAATGGATGCAACTTCCGATGCTGATACGCCGAGTCATATTGTTTTTTTTCATGACGCCGGCACTCCTTCTGTTTGGCATACTGCCGGCAGTTACACTCTACCCTGCACAATCCATTGCACGTCCAGCTAAACACAGGTCTCCGCCGCAAAGGCTTTTTCTTGTGCCCTTTACTCATGTCGCAAATAATGAGGATCTTTCTGTTCTTTTGGCTGAGTTTGCACGAGTTCAGGGCTACAGTGCAGTGGTCAGTCCGGCCCTTAAAGGACAAGTCAACGGCAACTTTGAACAGACCGACCCATATCAGTTCCTTGCAAGCATGGGCGCGGCCTGGCAAGTTCGTTGGTTCCAGCAGGGAAAAAACATCAATTTTTACGCCCAGTCGGAACTACAACAGGCCTTTCTTGCCCCGGCAATCGTCAGGGCAGAAACACTTCTCTCCCTCTTCCGTGAGGCAGGCATCCTTTCACACCAGCTTACTCACAAACTTTTAAAGAATAAAAACATCCTTTACGTAAATGCCCCGGGCTTCTACATCGACCAGCTCCGTCAGGCAATGAGCAGCATGGAGCAGGCACAAACGAATCGCGTAGTCATGAGAGTTTTTCCTCTCAAACACGCGTGGGCGGAGGATAAACAGGTCAACAGCAGCAGCGACACACTTGTGACTGTGCCTGGTGTCGCCAGCATCCTACGAGCCATGGTTTCAGGTGACTCACACGCTGAAACCACTATTTCACGTGCTTCGCCTGCCCAAAGTGGATTGCTGGGTTCGGGATTGGCCGCGGGAAAATCCTCGGGCTCACGTCACTCCTCTGGACAACCTGACTCGGCCTCTGAATCTGTGGGGCCAAGCAAAGAGACCAAGTCTACTGTCAGCATCATAGCCGACCCCCGTGTCAATGCCGTTGTTGTAACGGACGCAGAATACCGGATGGAATACTACCGGCGCGTCATCAATGACCTGGATCAACCAGTGCGTCTTGTCGAAATACACGCCGCCATAGTTGATATTGACAGCAACTTTCAGCGTGAGCTTGGCGTCAACTTTCAGGGAGGGACAGATCTAGGCAACGGATGGACACTTGGTGGCGCGGGAGGAGCAGCAGCCGCAGAAGGGATCATGCCAGAGGTGGGAGCCGCGTCCGATGCGGGACTTTCATTTTCTACGCTGTATACGCGCGGTGTCGATTTCTTCCTCACTAGGGTCAAAGCCCTCGAGGAGGACGGTGTAGCGAGAATGCTCGGGAAACCATCGGTTTTGACGACAGACAATATGCAGGCAACCCTTGAAAACACGAGCACCTACTATATCCCGGTATCAGGTTATCAGGCGACGGACTTGTTCAAAGTAGAGACCGGAACAGTCCTTAAAGTGACACCTCACATCATACCTGGCCGAGTGCTGACTGATGGCACGATCCTGCCAGACGCCATAAAGCTCATTGTCACGGTGCAGGACAACCGTAATGACAACTCATCCACCTTCACAGTAAGCAGCACAACTCCGCAGCCCATAAAACAAACGAAAATCAACACACAGGCCATTGTCAACGAAGGGCAGAGCCTTCTCATTGCCGGCTACTACCATGAAAAGCAAGGAGACAGCGAGGCAGGCATTCCGGGTCTCAAGAACATTCCTCTGCTCGGTCGCCTTTTCGGCTCAAAAAATCTTGAGCACACTCGCATGGAACGCCTTATACTCATCACGCCGCGAATTCTCAGCATAGATGAGGTTCCGCCCGTCCCGAACCGCGTCGATGACCCGCGCTTCAGCCGTTCTCCGACCGAAGCAAATTACTCAGAACGGACTCCGCAGAAACCGCCTGTGGGTGGTTGCGCCCGACGACATATGGACTACGCCTCCGTGCCTGACACCGCACCCCGGCCCCAGCCTGCAACAGCCTACGACCCAAGCACGGGCTTCCGCAAGTAAGAAGTACGATCCCGATGAGATGTTTGGCACCAGTTTATAATGCGCGGAACACAAGATTTATCGACGAATCTTCAGAGCCGCTGAAAACCGAGGTCCGGGTGCTACCATCATGAGTGATACCCCAACAGACCAGACTGTGACCGTTGCCACACTGTACGTTCTTTCCGGCGTACACCTCGGGGCACGCATCGAGCTGACAGTGGGCACGTGGCTGCTGGGCAGTGATGATGAGTGCGACCTCATTCTGATGGGACTTGCCCGTCATCATGCAATGCTTCACGTTAAAACAAATGATGACGAAGCCGTTGCAGTCAGCCTCGTCCCTCGTGAAGGTAATGTTTTTTTAGACGGCAAAACCGCAAATGGCGAAACCCCTTTGGAACCGGGTAAACCCTGGTATCTTGGTGAAACCTGTTTTGTGTGGAATCTGCCGGATGTTACCCAGGAAACAATAATTCCCCAGGGCGCGGTTCCTGTCAGCAGCAATGACCGACAGGGAGAAAATCTGCAGGAAAATGCCGGCCAAGAAGAGCAGGAAGGAGACCGGGGAGTCACAGAGTCATCCGATGCAACGGCTGAATCCTCCCAAGAAAAAACATCCGACACAAACTATACAGGTGCTGGGGATGCATCGGATTTTCAGCCCGTACACATGGCCGCCGAAAAAAAACCGGCAAAAGCCTCCCTGTATGAACGTTTGAGGAGGCCTATCCCGCTCATTTTTCTTGCCATCGTGCTCTGCGCGTTCTCCTTCACCCTTTCAAACGGTCCCGGCCGTTCTGAATACCCAGCAATTGTCAGCGATATTTTGTCAAAAACCAACCTTTCAGGTCTCTCCGTCTCCCCCCGCTGGCCCGGAGTAGAAGTACGAGGAGCTGTTGCTTCAGAGTCGGAACTCGAACGACTGAACAAAGCTGTACAAGATGTGTCATTTCCGGTCTATCTTGAAGTGGCGGTAGACGATGATATGCTCAGGGCTGTGTACAACGCTTTGGGAATCCGGGGTTTTTTCCCCTCAGTTCGCATGGAGCGAGGAAATGGAGACCCTGAATTGCTCATCTCGGCCTTCATGCGTGACACGTTGGTGGAGGCGGATGCGTTTGCTCAGCTTGAAAAGGACGTGCCCTCGCCTCCGACCAAACGCCGTCGCATCATTTATGAAAAAGACGCCGCACCGTTGATACGAAATGCTCTCCAGAAGGAGGGCTTTGATGATATTCAGCCTGTTTTCCTTCCGGGTCGCGTGAGTTTCGTAGGCAATCTTGCACCAAATAGGGTTCCTGTGATCGAACGCATTAAGAAGCGTCTTAACGAGCAGTTTGCCGTTCGTCTCTTCGGTGAAACAAACCTGGACCAAAATCTGCCACCGTCAGGACGGCGTGACAGTGCAACCACGGCACTGATCCAGACGAGATCCTCCCAAGTGGCTTCACCCAAGGAAAAACACAGTGCCCCGGCAACAGTCAGTGAGAATCCCCTGGGAGATCTAAAGCTGACGGGGATATTCTCAGCACCTCTTGATTTCATCACAACGGAAGATGGCAGGCGCTTTTTTCCAGGTTCCGTACTTCCCAATGGCAACGTGCTCGAAAGCATCAATAATTCATCGCTGACGTTGCGAAAAGGTACCCAAGTATTTACCTACAGTTTGCGAGGAAACCATGAATGAAACACTCTCAGCCTTCGACCTTCTTGAAGGCGATCACAACGGGTCTGGACTCCGCCGGCTTCAGGAGGAGCTTTACACCATGAAGGAACCCATTCGCCACGCAATGGACGCTGGCTTGTCAACTGATGATTTTTCTGTGGCACAGCGTGTTCTTCAGGCTGTACAGAACGCCGAGGAAGCCGTAGTACGTCTGCACGACAAAATTTCGAGGGGAGAATCATGACCCAGACGAAACCAGCTTTTCTTGAGGACAAAGGAATCAGCCTTCTGCTCGACATTGCAAATCTTGCTTGTCATAAGGGCATGCCGGCTGAAGCCAGAACCATTGTGGACGGGGTTTTAGCCGTTAAACCGGGATTCCCGCCGGCCACCATTACGCTAGCCTATTCACATCTCGTTGTTGACGACTTTGACACGGCTCTGGACGTGCTGACCCCACTGCTTAAGGACCACCCTGACGACGCTGACGCGCGCATCATTCAGGGACTGACTCTGCTCTTGGCAGGCAGAAAGGCAGAAGCTGAGGATGCCTTTGAGAACATTCCAGAAGGCTGCCCGCAGAAACTGCTGGCAGCGGAACTGGCCAAGACGCTGTGAACCGCGATCCGACGGAACAGATCATGCTTAGACGACTGTTTGCCTTGATCCTACCTCTTCTGTTCTTGCTCTCGGCCTGTCAAACACAGATTTATACAGGTCTTGACGAGGAACAGGCCAACGCCATGCTGTCCGTCCTGCTCAAGCGTGGCATTAAGGTCGAAAAAATCTCACAAGGCAAGACCGGCTACGCCATTTCAGTGGAAGACGAACAGGTGGTCCGCGCACTTCAGCTGCTCAGAGATAACAGCCTTCCTAGAGACACATTTGCCAGTCTTGGTACCGTCTTCGCTGGAGGTGGCATGATCAGCTCTGCATCGGAAGAGCAGGCTCGCATGACATGGGCACTTTCGCAGGAACTCTCCAACACCTTCTCCCGAATCGACGGGGTTCTCACGGCAAGGGTGCATGTGGTTCTTGGGGTCAACGATCCTCTCAACAATGTCAATATTCCCCCCTCGGCCACAGTCTTTTTGCGACACACGCCGGAATCCATCGTGACCGCGCTCATTTCGGATATCCGTAAGGCAACGGCGGGTGCTGTGGCGGGTCTTTCATACGATAAAGTAACTGTGATGCTTGTGCCAGTACGTGAAGCAGTAACCGTGCCCCAGGCGCCACCGCCTCCTCCTACGCTGTTTGGCGAAAGATTCTCACTTCCCCTACTGCTCCAGACCCTGGCAATGTCCCTCATCATTGCATCCATAGCTCTGGGGGCAACCTGGTTCTGGCAGCGTCGCAAAGCCAAATCCGGTAAATCGGAAAATGACAGCGAAGCCGGTAGCGCCGACAATGCGTAGCGGAGAGGTCAGATGGCGGTAGAAGGCACGACTGACAAACCCTTTTTTGACGCGCTGCTTTCCGAGGGAAACATTTTCTGGCCTGCCATAATGCGTTACAACGCCCATCCCTGCGGCCAGTCTAAGGCGCTTCAGCCCTTTTGTGCGGACGTCAGGTCAAGTCTTAACGTCTGGCTTGCAGGGATCCCCGATAAATGTCGTGACTATATTGACGAACCCGAAACGAACTTTTTTTGGGATTTCGCTGATGATTCCCGAAAAATCGCCCTTCTCGACGACCGGCAGATTGCTCGGCTTGCCGACGTAACGGGAGTGACTCTGCATGCACGGGAACTCGCCCAGGTAGTGCAGCGCGAAGAACGTCAGATCTGCTGTGAAGAGCTCGGCAAAGATCTGTTCAACTACGCTCAAACCCGTGGTCAATACCAGGCAGGTACGGCGGGAGATCTGGTGAAGAAACGAGATACGTCATTGTCTCTGACGGCACGTTGCCGTCTCCACGGCCGACTTGCTCTTTATCTTTGTTCAATGCGCTGGCCGGAGGAATTACGCGTATCCTTTCAACGACGCCTTGAGGCAATGCCTGGAATGGAAATACCAGACATCAGTCTGAACGACTCACTGAATGACAAAGACTGGCGGGCCCTCTGGCGGATGCTGAAAAAATGTCTGCTGCGGGAGGTGGAGCCCTCATGGAAACCATATTTCACCGCATAGGAAATTCAATCAAGCTGGCTCCCGGGATACGTATTCTTCGGGCTGCTGACTACGCGCGTCTCCTTGAGGCCCAGCAACTCCTTGATGATGCGAGCGCTGAGGCCGAAGCGATTCTCAAACGGGCGGAGGAAGCCTACCAGGAGCGTCAGGAACAGGGGTACAAAGACGGTGTGCTTGAGGGGCAGATGGAGCAGGCCGAAAAAATGCTCGAGACAGGCATGCAGGCTGTACAGTATCTGGAGGGGCTGGAACGCCAAATTGTGGATGTCGTCACAACTGCGGTACGAAAAATTATCGGCGAGATGGATGACAAGGAGCGTATTGTCCGTATTGTCCGGACAGCCCTTGACCAGGTGCGAGGCAGACAGCATGTGCTTATCCGCGTTTGCCCTGAGGAGGAACCGTATGTGCGCGAAGCTCTTGCCCCAATGCTCGGCAAGTCTTCACTCTCAAGAGCTCTTGAACTTGTCGCAGACCAGCATATGAAGCCCGGTGACTGTATGCTCGAAAGTGAAATGGGAGTCGTGGACGCAGGTCTTGAAATACAGCTGAGGGCGATTGAAAACGCGTTGACCGCAAGAATAGGCGAAAATGAGAGTTAATATCATCTGACAGAAATCCCCACCCGGATAAGATCATGGCCTTCGAGTATATCGCTAACTTACTGGACGAAACGATTCGCAATGTAACCCCTATTGAGGTACGTGGACGAGTAGAGCAGGTGGTGGGAACCATCATCCGTGCTGTTGTCCCCGGCGTACGCATGGGGGAGCTCTGTATTTTGCGTAATCCGTGGGAGAAGTGGACGCTCAAGGCCGAAGTCGTCGGCTTTGTGAAAAATATCGCCCTTATGTCACCGCTTGGCAGCATGCAGGGAATCTCGCCGGCAACCGAAGTCATCCCTACGGGAGAAATACTTTCCGTGCCTGTGGGCAATGAACTCCTCGGCCGCGTGGTCGACGGTCTTGGTCAGCCCATTGACGGGGGGCCGGAACTGCATACACGCACCCACTACCCCATTTTCAACGAAGCGCCAAATCCCATGACACGCAGGATCATCGACCATCCCATAACTCTTGGTCTTCGTGCGCTTGATGGGATACTTACCTGCGGCGAGGGGCAACGTATGGGTGTGTTTGCTGCCGCGGGAGGCGGTAAGAGTACGCTTTTATCAAGTATCCTCAAAGGCTGTTCGGCCGAGGTTTGCGTGCTGGCACTCATAGGCGAACGTGGCCGTGAGGTTCGTGAGTTCATTGAGCACGACATCGGCCCCGATGGTCTTTCAAAGGCCGTACTTGTCGTCTCTACTTCCGACAGATCTTCAATGGAACGCCTTAAGGCCGCCTATACTGCAACGGCCATTTCCGAATACTTCCGCGATCAGGGAAAGAGCGTTCTGCTTATGATGGACTCCGTTACCCGATTTGCCCGTGCCCAGCGAGAAATCGGTCTTGCTGCTGGCGAGCCACCGACAAGGAGAGGCTTTCCTCCCTCCGTTTTCTCTGAACTTCCGAAACTTCTTGAACGGGCGGGCAATTCAAGCAAGGGTTCGATCACGGCCCTTTATACTGTGCTAGTTGAAGGTGACGACATGACGGAACCGGTCGCGGACGAAACGCGCTCCATCCTGGACGGACATATTGTCCTTTCACGTAAGCTTGCAGCAGCAAACCATTACCCTGCCATCGACATTCAGGCCAGTGTAAGCCGTGTTATGAACGCCATCGTCACACCGGAGCACAAAAAGGCAGCGCAGCAGTTGCGGGCGATTTTGGCAAAATACGCCGAAATCGAGCTCCTCGTGCAAATAGGCGAATACAAGGAGGGCGCCGACGCCGAGGCTGATTCAGCCCTGGCGCATATGCAGGCCGTCAACGCCTTCTTGCGACAAAAGCAGGATGAAAAAAGCACATTTGAAGAAACTGTTAATGCCTTGAAACAGGCGGTAGCCTAGCTCGTGCCACAAACAGCATATCCCCTGGCGGCCATGCTCCGGGTTCGCGCCCTCCATGAAGACCAGGCTAAACGCGATGCTCATGAAGCAGAACTGCGCCTCATTGAAGCAAAAAAGCAGCGTGATGTAAAAGAGGCGGAACTTGAACGATACAGGAAGTGGCGCCCGAAGGAAGAAGACCGCAGGTATGCCGCCATCATAGGCAAGCCAATGAACGCTTCCGCACTTGGTGAATTCCGTGACGATCTGGCGCGACTTGCCCAGGGAGAACTGCAACGTTTGGAGCAGGTACAAGAAGCGGACGACGTTGTGCAAAAACGTCAGGCAGAGACTGATGAAGCGCGTCAGCAGGTCATTGTGGCCCGCAGGGCCTGCATGAAGCTCGAGGAACACCGGAATATCTGGACAACCGCCATGCACAAGGAAGAGGAACGGCTCGCCGATCTTGAGATGGAAGAAGCTCGTGGACCGGCTGAAGCCAGCGATGAAAGCTGAAACCCCGACTCAGTGAGGTATATGTATGGAAGTGCAAAAGCTGTACAATCAAGACCCCACGACCTGCGCTGACAGGCAGGGGCGTCTGGCATCTCAGCCCCAACCTTCTGCAAATGACGCCCAGGAGTTCGCTAACGCCTATGAAAAAGGCGGGCAAGGCAGGGAAGGTCATGGACAACATGGGAGCAAGGACGGAGAACGAGAGAGTCCGCAGTCAATGCCGTCCTCAGGTTCTGTGATGGAAAACCTTTCTTTTAGCAAGACGCCCGAGGCAACACCTGTTCCGCCTCAGGGATCATCGCTTCAGGCTGATCTTGACGGAACACAAGGAAAGCAGGAACTGCCCTCCTCTCTTGGGGAAGACGTGCAGAAGCTAATCAGTGCCCCCACACCGTCGAAAACGTCCAGTGAATCCACGCCAACGAAAATGTTCAGTGAATCCACGCCAACGAAAATGTTCAGTGAATCCACTCCATCAAAAATGTTCAATGAATCCACGCCATCCTGTGGTGACAAGCAGTGCAGTCTGCCAACTAAGCCTCAACCTGCTGCAAATGACGCTCAAACGTTCGCTCTTTCCCATGAAGCCGACAGCCAAGAAAGCGAAGAACTGAGACAACAAGCGCCAAAGAACGAGGGGCAACAGAACCCGCTGTCAATGCCGTCCCCGGATTCCCTGATGGAGAGCCTTTTTTCCAACCGCATGTCAGTACAACCCTCTGTTCCGTCTCAGGAAGCCGTACCAGTTAAGAATGTCAGCGAAACAATGGAAAAGATTGTCGATCGCATCCTTGTGGCGGAATCGACCCAGGGGAAGCAGGAAGTACGCCTCACCTTGGGAGACGGTCCACTTAAGGGGGCTGAACTGAGTATCATGCGACACGCCGACGGCCAGTTGGCCATACATGTGAGCTGTACTGACGCCGCGTCTTTTCAGACGGCAGTCAGCGCCCGACAGGACCTGACCGACGCACTGGAGTCCCGCGGTGAACGCGTCCAGGTTGTCGTGAAGCAGGGAGACTCCTCGGGCGGCAATGAAGGCGATACTAGACAGCGTTCAAAAGGCCTGCAATCCTTTGATAATGAAGAGGAGTCTAGAGGCGCATGACAGAGCCATTTCACGCCCCTCCTTTACAGAAAGGAACGGCTCTCCTCTGGAACGCGCTGGCATCCCGTCTGTTGCCAGCAGCTGTCACGCTTGACAACGGCCTTGATCCGGGCTCCGTGGTACAAATTACGTGTCCCGTCCATTCTATTGACATGCCTGACAACGTGCCGTTCACACTCTATGTTAATATGAACGGCTTCTGGCGTCTCGAGTTTGGAAATCTCGACATCTTTTCGCTACGACCTGAGCTTGCCGAATGGCTTGCTGCCGATGTCTCCAACCGATTTACCATCTTGCCTGATCCCCTTAAACGAGCGGTTCTTGAACGCCTTTTTCTCCCGCTTCTTGACAATATCTCCCGATATTCCGGCCTGCCTGCCATTTTTGTCGGGCCCCCGCGTTCCGCGGCGCGTCCCATGTTCTCCGAGCATCTCGACGTGCTTATCCAGGTGCAGGGAGTGAAGGCGCAGACAACTCCGCTACGTATCGCCTGGCAGGACACGGCGACTCTCATGCCCATCCTGGACCGCCTCGAGGCCTTGCCCTTGCATCAACTTCCTCCAGCCATCAAGCTTTCAGGCGTTTCAGCCAATCTCGTCATTGGGTCAATGCGTCTTACCCCGGAGGAACTCGCATCGCTAACTACAGGGGATGTACTGCTTCCCCTGTCTTTGTTTCTCCACACGCCCAGGCTGTGTCTTGCGCAAAACCTTTACCTTGCTTGCGACCTGGATGGCAACACACTTACGGTGCGCTCACAGGAAACATCCTTTTTATGCTGCGATTTTGGAGAAAAAAGTATGTCTGATAACGTCACGGAAAATCCCGCCCAGCCTGCCGGGGAAAAGGCGGAGTCCGAAACCCCAGTGCTTGAGCCGGCCAATTTGGAAAAAATTGAACTCGACATTACGTTTGAACTCCCCGGGCTGCGCTTCCCCCTGGCCGAGTGCGCCCGACTAACGCCTGGCTATACCTTCCTACTCAATGGGGATGCGGCAACACTGCCAGTGACAGTACGGGCCGGAGGACATGCCGTGGCACGGGGACGCCTTGTCGAAGTGGCAGAAACTATGGGGGTACAGATCACACAACTGGTTAAAACTCCCTCCGTGGAAGACACGGCAAAGGATACGGACTAATGGGCTTTGCGGGGATCAACCCCATTTACCTGATGTTGGGGCTGGCCATTTTAGGTCTTGCACCCTTTATGCTGATGTTGGTCACGTCATACGTAAAAATTGTCGTTGTGACGAGCCTCATCCGAAATGCACTGGGCGTTCAGCAAATACCACCAACCATGGTTATGAATGGTCTTGCCATTATCCTTAGCGTCTTTATAATGGCTCCGACCTTTACTGACACCGTCCGCCTGATAGAATCGCAGGACGTCACGGGTCATTCTTCGCCTGCAGTCATTTTGCAGGCTATTCAAAATTGTTCCCCTCCACTGAGGAAATTTCTGAAAAATAACACATCTCCCGTTATTTTAAACGCCTTCAAGGGTACGGCACAGCGTGTATGGCCCGAAGGAATGAAAAACGACATAACAAGCGAAAATCTGCTCATCCTCGTGCCCGCCTTTACCATCTCCGAACTGACGCATGCTTTTCAGATGGGCTTCCTGCTGTACCTTCCTTTTGTGGCCATAGACCTGATCATTTCCAACATCCTTTTGGCCATGGGGATGATGATGGTTTCACCAATGACCATATCCCTGCCGTTTAAGCTTCTCCTCTTCGTGACGCTGGACGGCTGGCTCAAGATCAGTCAGGGACTGCTCTTAAGTTATCATTAATAAGGAATCCATATGGAAATCACTTCGACACAAGACAATGACTGCACCATTTTAGCCCTTTCCGGTCGCATGGATGCCACGACAACGGTAGAATTTGATAACGTCGCCCAAGCTGCCCTGAAAGAGGGACATACCCATATCCTCGTGGATATGAAGGACCTCGTGTACATGAGTTCGGCAGGACTAAGGAGTCTTTTAAGTCTAGCAAAGACAGCCAAGGCCGCACAGGGGAAATTATGTTTTTGTTCCCTGCAGCCAATGGTGGCAGAGGTATTCCACATTTCTGGTTTTGACCGCATGCTTTCTGTCCATAACGACCGTGAATCCGGTCTGAACGAGTTGCGCGCCTGAGGAGGGAACAATGCCAGAGGTTACTCTTCACGCCGATAAGGATTGCATTCAAGAAGCCATGGATTTTTTACGGAAGCACCTCACAGAAAAACATGAGGATATGATCACTCATGTGGAGCTGGCCGTTGAGGAGCTGATTGTTAATATTGCAAGCTACGCCTACGCCGACAACGAACAGAACTCTGGCAGCAATAAACTTCTACTTGGCTGCCGTTGGGTCAACATGGACGGACATGATCAGTTTTGCGTCTGGCTTAGAGACTGGGGGCGTCCCTTTGATCCCTTCAAGGGAGCGAATACACCTAACACGTCGTTGAACGTGGAGGAACGTCAAGTGGGCGGGCTAGGCGTTCACCTCGTAAAGCATATTTCAAGCCATTATATATACAGTGGTTCTGACGGCAGCAATACTGTAGAACTTTACTTCAGTACCGGCGACAATCCGTAGGCAAAGAAACCACTTATAGGCATTCAAAACCTCGGAGATTCAACGGATAATGACCTGCAGAAAGTCTTACTCGTAACAGGCCAATAATTTTATGTCCTGGATATCAAGATCACAATTAGAAACCATCTTCAGCAGTTATAGTGCAGGGACAGATTTTCTGCAAAAAAGTGGCTGCTGCCTTATACACCCTTCACTATGATAGGATGTGCTTATAACGCCGGTGCGGTCATCATGGATGTTATGCTTTTCCTCCCCCAAACCATCACGTCAATAAAAAGCAAAGTATCGGGTACGAGAAACGACCACGGGAAACAACGCCTGTCACGTGCATATTTTCACACAGTCACCGCCTAAAAGACGGGTGTTATCCGCCCTCTGGAATAAACGGTGAATACAACCCTCCGTTTCTTATGTCATGGTTTTCTGGCAGGCATGCTGGCTGCCTTCTGCCTTATGAACGGATGCGGTTCAAAACCACGCATTCATGCCTTTCCATTGAGTGCCGATGTACGCACAGCAATGCTAAAGGCTGGCTCTTTGTCCCCCAAAGACAGCGAGGTTGACCGCTCCGAAACGCCCTCTTCCTTTCAACTTTCTTCCCCGCAAATAGAACCGAATGCTGCCTCACAGCGGTTCATAGATGATACATACGGCACCGGTACACTGGGACCACGTGTGCTCTTTCATGAAACCGAGGTGAGGACGGTTACCCCCAAACGTCTGAACATCGCGCTACACGCCAGTTTTGACAAAAAAGAATCCCTGCCTCCGGATATTGCGTCGATTGCTGCTCTCGCTCTGAATTCTGCCTCTAAAAGCAAGCAGCATACACTCACGACTGCCAGCAATAATGAAAATGGGGATTCAACCTTCTCAGCTCACAACAGGCAGAAAAACAGCCCGACAGAACTCCAGCAATCCTCAGACCCGGAAGTAAAAACACGCGCGGCGAGACCTGTACGCGTTTGGGTGGTGCGTGACTCACGACTCGCGCGGAACGCATCCCCTCTTTCGGCTTCCCAGATCGACACACGCGCGTATCTTATGCGTCTTGGCATTCATAGCGTTTACGATCTTTCTCCAACATCACGACGTCTCTTTCTGCCAAGTTTTGGACACGCCACCCCCCTGCTTGCGACCAGCATGCCGGCGGGGGGACGCAGCGATTACGGCAGACCTTCCTCTCCTTTCACACCCAAAGAATGGGAGGAAATAGTCCTTGAGGCCGGGCGGCTTTTCGGTCTTGACCCCCGGTTTATTTCAGCCATCATAAAAGTGGAATCCAACTTCGACCATCTTGCGGTTTCGTCAAAGGGAGCACAGGGAGCCATGCAGATTATGCCAGGCACCCAGAAAAAACTTGGCCTGATGGATCCTTTTGATGTGCGGGCAAACATTCATGCCGGCTGTGCCTTTCTCAGAGAGCTCCTCATAAAATATGGTTCTACTGAGCTGGCACTTGCAGCCTATAACGCTGGTCCTGGTGCTGTTGACAAGTACAGGGGCATTCCACCGTATTCCGAGACACAGAACTATGTACGCCGGGTCATGGCACTCTGGCTCGATACGACTAACCAAGTAATCAAAAAAAATGAAAACAACCGTTCTTCCCTCGAGAAAGATAATCAAGCTGACGCCCTCTCAACCAAGCTGGTCTCGCAAGACAGCAATGTGCCAAAACAACAGAAGGGTCCCCAAAAACGTAAAAAAGCAAAAAAAAAGAAACGAACATATTCCTCATATAAGCAAAAAACATTCAAAAATAATCTAGAATAACAAATCACTAATTTGCCTAAACAGCATACAGGATCGGTATTCAATTTGAAAAAATTACAAATTATAGATGCCGTGAATGTATTGCAATAATTACTAGTTCATAATTTACATGTATAAAAAAGGGCATTAAAAAATATATTTTAATGCCCTAAATTCTATATTTAAAATTATGACAACACTAAATACTATGCTACTGTATTTTTATACCAAAAAGATATATTGTTCTACAGTAGACTTTCTATAAATATAACATTAGCTATCTACAATACCATTTCAATCTTTATTACCAATGCAATCTATATTTATGACTTTGCCTAGCTCTTGTTTACATCATAATCTACATAGCAGATATGTGTTTCCAAAAATTCCTCAAGACCGTGTTCACCATCGTCACCGCCGATACCCGATTTCCGGACGCCCTGATGGAACCCCTGATATGCCTCAAAGTGCTCACGGTTAACGTAGGTTTCGCCAAAACGAATTCTGTTCATGGCCTTAAGCATGGTGTCGGTGTTGGTGGTATAAATGGATGAGGTCAGCCCGAACTCGCAGTCATTGGCGTACTCAATGGCTTCATCTAGGGTCTTAAAGGTAGTTATGGGCAGAACAGGTCCGAAGATTTCTTTATGGAAAATTTGCATGGAGTGTTTGCAGTTCGTCAGAACCGTCGGTTCGTAGTAGAAGCCCCTGCCATCAACTGTCGCCGGACTACCACCGCATTCCACCCTGGCACCCTCAGCAACCGCCTCCTTGACCATGGCATCGATATTGGCCACATGTGCTTTGTTGATCATGGTGCCCATGTCCAGTTTCTTATCCGGATCTTTGGCTGGATTACCAAATCGTGTGGCCTTCATACGTTTAATGATCTTATCGATGAATTCATCGGCAATGCCTTGCTGAACATAGACACGTTCGGCGCAATTGCAGGCCTGTCCGCCATTGACGATTCGCGATTGCCAAACCCATTCCACTGTTTTGTCAAGCTGGCAGTCGTCCATAACAATGACAGGTGCCTTGCCACCCAATTCCAGAGAGACCTTCGTGATATTCTTCGCCGCTGCGGCCATGATTTTTTCTCCAGCCGCAACGCTGCCGGTCATACTGACAAGATGCACCTTGGGATTGGAGGCCAGAGCCTGCCCGACAACCGGTCCTGAACCCGAAACAACGTTGATCACTCCTTTTGGCAAAGAGCTCTGCGCAACCAATTTTGCGAATTCGTAGCAGCCATTGGGAGTGTCGCTGGAGGGTTTCAATACAACGGTATCGCCGGCAACGAGCGCAGGAGCAACCTTGCGACCTATAAGGAAGAGGGGGAAATTCCATGGCATGATACCAGCCACAACACCGATAGGCATCTTATAAAGAAAAATATTTTCATTGGGACGGTCGCTGGGAATGATTTCCCCCTTAATATGACGCGCCATACCCGCAAAATAGTGAATGTAGTCAGGCAAGAAACCTGCCTCTGCTTCGGACTGGGCCATGGTTTTCCCAACTTCCTCGGAATTAACCCTGGCGAAAAGCCCGAGATTTTTCCGAACAAGATCAGCCAACTCCAAAAGATATTCGGCACGCCTGATGGGGGGGACCTCTGCCCACGTTTTCTGCGCCTCATAGGCAGCGTCCACGGCCTGATCCACATCTCTTTCCGTAGCCTTGGGCACCTGGGAAATAACTTCCTCGGTGGCTGGGTTGAGAACCGGAATCATATCGCGCTGGCCGTTTGGCAGGAATTCACCGTTAATAAAGAGTTCATAAGTCTTCATACACCGCTCCTGTAAAAGAAAAAGGTGAAAGGAAGAAAAAAACAAGCCTGTATTGTTCGGTGAAAATTTGTAACCGGCAGAGAGCTCCGTAAGAAAGCAAAAAAAGGCCCTCCTTTTTCGGATGATCTCGCATGGCGCGTACTTTCCTGTAAAGTTGCCTATGCTCACGGTCAACGAAAAAACATAAATGCCGTTATCCTGCAAATCCGGAGGGTGGACATGACCATAAAAAAAGCGGGCACAGCCGGGTGTGCTGCAGAACGGGGGCGTGCCGGTGAGGTTGTCGAAAAGACTGCAGGATTTTAGGCATTTCGGTAAAGGAGGGGGCAAAAAAGCATATGACGGTGGCAAAAAGCCTAAAATGAGCTCCCAAGCCTAACAAGGAGGTCTCAAAGCCCGAAAAGCACGTCCGGCCCATGGATCGAGCCGGCTAAACTCACGGCAACTCAAAATAACCTCTTCACAAGTCAGGGAGATGATCACTATCTTCCCCCGTTCCACAATCTTTAAGTGTCCGTTTCTGCCAAATTGCAGCGAGACCCGTTACTCAAATACTTCAACAAACGGATGAAAGACAGAAAAGAGGACTACTGATAGAACTTGCCAACGCCTAGAAACGCTTCCCTGCTTTTCATATTCTTTCCTCACGTTTAATACGTGATAGACTGAAAGAACTCGTCAACACTTAGAAGCACTTCCAGCGAGGGACTCCAGCCGATGTTGGCTGCTGTTTCAACATTGATGGAAAGAAGCTCTGGAGAGCGTAATTGCTGGGGAAGACTTCTCGGTTTTGCTCCCTGCAGCAGCCCTCTAATAAGTTTGGCAACAAATACCCCTTCTTTCTTGCAGTAACTTGTAATACTCGTTAAGGCCCCCATGCGTACTTCCCGCGCACCTGACTGTGAAATTGTGGGGATATCAGCCTTGATAAGCGGTGCAAGTACCTGCGGAAATAGGCGGGACGGGATCGAGTTATACGAGATATAGACAGTATCAACCTTTTTCTCCACAAACATTTTGTGGCAGGCCTCCATCTGTCCAGCTGCGAGAATACCTGCGTCCGAATGCAAAAATTCGCCGGTACAGCGCACAAGTTCGACACCATTGCGGGCACAGGCCTTCTCAATCTGATCAATAGCGGCGCAGCTTCGCCCAGAGGGGGTGTCCGTGTAGGTGACCCCCAGCTTTTTGAAAGCAAAAATCCGATGAAAGTACTCAATCTGCCGAAGAAACCGGTTGGGTTCCACAACGGCCACCAAATTATCCTTTCCTGAATCCGTTACTGAGCGGATAATGCCTGCGCCAAGGGGATCGCTGGCACCACAGACAATTACAGGCACAGATGTATGAATACTGCTCATCTCCTGACCAGCCCATGTGCCAAAGGCAAGGATCAGGTCCACGTCCCCCCGCTCCGTAAGACGGGTGATCACGCTGTTCAGAACCTTTTCGTAATTTTTCTGATTCCATTCAGCTGAATAAAATCCGTCGGAAAGAAAGCTCAACTTGCTTCCCCTGGCATGAGAACAAAGCCAATCCCACATGAGCTTCGTTTCGCCTTCTGAGCCGGCGACCGCGTGGGGCTCTGAGTTGATGAGCTTCAATGACCTCAACTCACGCGATAGATTGATAAGAATATCATAAAAATCGTTCGATGGACCTTCACACACCATAGCAATACGCAGGGGGGGGGCTGCCTTCACGGCTGCCGGCAATGCCAAGCACAGAAATACTGCGAAAAGGCAAATACACCAGGCCGGGACGTACGGCAATTTTTTCTGTGTGTCTCGCCGAAAAAACATCATTAAAGTATGCATATAATTCATCCGCACCGGGTAATTTCTACAGGAATTATTCGAATACGTTACGTCTCGGAACGATACGACTAATGTGGACAGCAGCCACAAACGATACAAGAGACTTGATAGACCTGTTGCATTTTAACCATCAGTTTAGCTTTAAGAACATATTTCAAACGACATGGCATATGGAACAACGATATTTTTCATAGGTTCTTTGTTCAAGACAATTCTTTCTTCAGGACAAGTCACGTGTATACCCCAAAACAACAGGATCAATTTTATAAAATCTTTTGAACTATATTCTTGATCGGCCGTTAAATACTGAGGCGCAGGGATCCCAATCAAGTCAGGAATCAAGCTCCAATCTGCTGTGGTTACAGTAAGAAGCAATGAATCGGATCGACATCCCACGTGCATCAAGGCAGGATGACTTATAGCGTTTGCAGACTTTCTGCATCATTCGCTCTCACCGTCTGACACGATGTGGCGACACACTGTCAGCATAGTAATGTCATCCGATGGAGGCTCATCGCCCCTAAAGGCACAGATATCTGCAAAGACGGCGTTCTGAAGTTCTCTGGGGGCAGCTTTCGAGTGAGCCACGAGACAGGCGGCAAGACGTTCTTCTCCGTAAAGTTCCTTCTCACTGTTCATGGCCTCGGTAAGGCCGTCAGTATAAAGGAAACAAGTATCCCCAGGTGAAAGTGTATCTTTAAAGGGCAGATACTCTACATCGGGCATAGCGCCCACAAGTGGCCCGCTCAGGTGTTCAAGCTGTCTCAGATGTCCCTCCGCGTCCATAACATACGGCAGACAATGTCCCCCATTGGCGTAAAGGAGTTCTCCCGTTTCAGGAGAATACAGTGCAAGGAAGAGGGTCACGAACATGTTGCCGGGATTGTGCTCCTCAAGCAGGGCGTTGACCCTCGTAAGTGCCTCGGCAGGATCAAGGCCTGATCGCAAGGTATAGCGCACAAGCGTTACCGACATGGTCATAAAAAGTGCAGCTGGGACACCTTTGCCGGACACATCACCCATAACAATGGCCTTACGTCCATCGTGAAGCGTAAAAGAATCGTACAGATCTCCCCCAACTTCGCGGGCTGGCTCCAAAAAATTTGCAACGGAGAAACCCGGTTCCGGAGGTGCGTCGTTAAGATTGGGCAATATGCCCATCTGAATGTCCTTGGCCGCGTTGAGCTCGCCCTCCATACGCTTTTGGACTGTCATGGCCTCCATTGATGCGCGTATGTTCTTTGTCAATTCCTGGCTCATGCTTGCAAAAGAACGGGCTAAATCCCCCAACTCATCACGACGGACAAGGTCCAACTGTTGCGGGAGCATGGTTTCCATAGCATCCAAGCTGCTGGACGAAGAGGGGTCAAGCGAGGCAAGTTCACTGGTGCAGTCCCTAAGTTTGCGTAGGGGGCGGAGGGCGTGCATCACCATGAAAGCAGTAAAAAGTGCTGCTACAACAAGTATGACGAGACCGGCCAGCAGCAAATGCGAAACCAGAGCTGAAGAAGGTGCACGAAGGACCTCCATGGGAGCGGCCATAACAAAAAACCACCGGTACGCATGCACCCAGGCTACGTGGCAGAGATATTCCCCGTCTTCTGTTTCCACACTGGCAACGGCATGACGGTGTCGCTTCGCCTCTTCGTAGAGAGAATCAAGCCGCCCCTTAAGATAACCAGATTCATCACCACGTTTGATGAGCACATCTCCTTGCTCGTCCCGGAGCATGAGCAGACCATTTTCATAAAATTTGACGCTTTCAAAGTTATTCTTCGCAGCATCCAGACGGTTACGCCGCAGTATTTCAGCCTCCTGGAACAAGCTACCGAGCCGTAGACCCGATACAAAAATGCGGTCCGAATCCATGAGGACACCCGACGTACGCGCCCTGTCATCCACGGGGAGGAAAAAAAGCAGGACAGGTTCATCACTGCCCGAACGGGTCGGCCAGAGCGCAAAGTCGCCCTCATGCGACAGATTTGCAAGCATATCCGTCAGCGTTTGCTGCTTTACGTTGGGGGTTTTTGCATCAACTTTAAGGGGGGGGAAGCCTAGCGCTCGCACTTCTCCAACAGTTGTCAAAGAAATGATGAACTGCTCGTCGGTAATAAGCAACCGCTCATAAGCATGGTTTGTAAGCAGGGAACGAGAGAGCCTGTTACGATCGGAAGAAGGCGGGATTTCCTTTTCAAGAGCAAGCAGGTCTTTTCGTGCATCTCTCGTCCTAGCACGCATTTTCCTCTTTGTGGAAAGCACCACACGAACCTTTGCAGCGAGGTATTCCTGATATGATGACAGAAGGTTATCTTCCACCGTTTGCGCAATGGAATCGAAATGTGATTCCTCGGAAGACAATATAAATCGACTGACGCGCTGCCAGGTCAGAAAGAGCGTCAAAACAATAGAAAGAGCAACAGACAAACCCACGGACAGGGATAATTTTGTACGAAGGGTCATACTAAATCTATGCGGGAAAGCCCTGCGACAAGTCAGAGGGGGGAAACCGCATTTCTCCTCTTTTTACCATTTAGAATGTTTTTTGAAGCAACGACACGCCCTCCGACAAGAGAGAACGCGAAACGTGTGTATTTTTCGTTCAAAATTGATCTGTCGGAGGTCAGGCTCAAAGGCGATGCAAAGGCATGGCCTGCGCGCATTCGGTGCGTCACCCCCTATCTCCTGTCCAGACGATTCCCGTCTCTCGCCATTTTGCGGCATTGACGGCCACCTGTGAGAGGTGTGCTTCGTGAGCTGAAATCTGAATCAAGGAAAGTCTCCCCAAAAGAGCGAAGCAATTCTCAACCTGCGGTTAACTGTTCTCCGCCTCTGTATAGCTGCTTTGAGTAGTCAGAGCCAGAGGTCACATTATTTTTATAACAAAAGAACAGGAATGACACAGGCCCTGTATTAAAAATCTTGTAGAGACACACTTTCTCAAATTTTCTACGCACAATATCACAATACCGAGAAAATAACAGTCAAAATATTTGTATAATAAGAAAATATTAACTGTAACAATTGATGAATTTGTTAGACACAGCATCTATTTACTTATTATTAAAATAGAAATTAAAC
>JAIKXS010000048.1 GCA_024683955.1 Desulfovibrio sp.
TGAATAATTCAAGATCGCTGTAGCCATATGTTATCCGATTGAGTGCTTTTGTCTTGGTTGGTTGGTTGTGCCAGGGGTGCCCCCGCTTGTTAGACAGCCCCTACGCTTTTATAGCTTGGGTGCGGCGCACGAGAAATGACCCAACAATAGCTCGTCGGAGCCCGCCGCTTCAACTTTTCACACAGCCATTGTCAACTGATCTCCATATACCATGTCAGGCGTCAGCCCCCCATGACGACTATGCGGACGGCGTTCATTGTAGAACGCAATCCACTCGCTGATACGCTGACGGGCCTCTGTGCCATTTTCAAACGCATGGAGATAAACACATTTGTACTTCAGTGAACGCCGGAGTCTTTCACCATGACATTCTCACGCCGGCGACCACGACCATCCATGGAAATACGAATGGATCGTGATTCCGGCATGTTGGTAAATGCCGTGCCGGTGAACCGGCTTCCCTGATCCGTGTTGAATATCTCCGGTGTTCCATACTTCGTCAATGCTTCCTCAAGCGCATCCGTGCAGAAATCTACGTCCATTGTGGAGAAAAGCCGCCACGAAAGCACCTTGCGGCTGTAGCGGTCCATGACGGCCACGAACTACAGAAATCCTTTGCGCATTGGGACATAGGTGATGTCCGTACACCATACCTGATTAGCTGCGCATATCTCCTCTTGCCGCAGGAGACAGGGATACTTCCGGTGCGCCGGATGTGGCTCCGTCGTCCCGGGATGCTGGTATATGGGCATCAGATGCAACAGACGCATCAAACGTCCGACTCGTTTCCTGCCTGCCTGATAACCGTTCAGGCGGAGGTAGTTTCGCATCTGCCGGACTCCCATTAAAGGCCATTCCGTAAATGCGATGTCTATTACCTTCATCAATGCCGGATTCTCCGCTGATTCCCCACGGGGCGTATAATATATCCCTGAACGGGAAATTTGGAGAAGATGACATTGACGGACGATGCTGAGCTTGCCATGGCCTCGGCGCACCATGGCCTGCCTGCGGGATATGCTCACCGTTTCCCCCAGGCTTCGGCTAAAAAATCTCGCTCTATGATGAGCTGCCCGATTTTTTCATGCAGCCTGGCAATATCCTTCTCCTTACGGCGTTCATCGCTCAGACATTCACCGGAAAAGAAAGCGGTGGCACCATCCTTCATCTGCTTTACCCACCGATTGATCTGTGTCTGGTGTATCCCGTATTCGCTACTCAACTCGGCTATGGTTTTGTTGCCGCTTAACGCCGCCAGTGCGACCTTGGCTTTGAAGGCCGGTGCATGATTCCTGCGCTTTGCCTTTTTGCTCTCCTCCTTTGCAGAACTTCAAGCTATCACACTTGTCCGAATTTTGGGGAGCACCTCTCTATTCAATGGTCTTGCACGGACCTTCCTGCAAATATTACAATGCCAAAAATTCCGCAGAGTTTTTTCATTCTCTCGAGGAAGCCAAACGCAAAGGCTATCGGTTCTGTACCCTGTGCAACGATAAATAGCGTAAAGGCTCATGCATGTCTGAAGCTTGGGCGAGCTTTCTGGAGAATGAGTAAGAGGAGAGACATGGCGACACAATCTTTGCAGAGTATTCTCTTAGTGCGCACAGGCCGTCTCAAATGGGAGGACGAAGGGCTACCGTGGCAGCAGCGATGGTTTGAACTGGGGGCGAGACGCAAACGTGTCAGTGACCCTGTGCAGCATTTTTGGCAACAGATTGCCGCGGCCTGCATTACCCAGCTTGCACATATCTCTTCTCCGGACCCTGAAGTCAATGCAACGGATCTGAATATTGCGAACATACCTCTGCCCGAGGAGGCTTTGACCTGGCTTGAATCAGCGCCGCCCATGCCGGGAGGGGAATTCCTCAGTCTTGAGATGCTGGCTGAGCTCTGGTCGCGCCTTTTGACCTGGTGTGAGTCACAGATTGTCGAGGGTTCCCGGGGCCTGGCCGTTTTTCTGAAGGAATTTGCGCCGCAATGGCAGCATGTGGGGCGTATTTTTTTTCATCTGGCCGAAAACAGGCAGAGTGAAGATCACCCCTTTGCCTTTCTCGCCACCTACACCGTGGGTCTCAATGATCAGGGCCAGCCCAGGCATATTCCCCTTTCCCACGCTCTGAAAACTTATCTGCAGGCCAAAGACAAACCCGCTTTGTTGCGTCTGCTAGATCCTCTTTTTAAAGCCTCCAAAAGCGTGGCCTGGGTGGAGAGTATGGTGGCCGATAAAACCATCTATCAGCCCAGACCCTGGACGGCCAAACAGGCCTATGAATTTTTGCGTTCAGCCGAAACGCTGCAGGAATGCGGTTTAGGTACTCGTCTGCCCAATTGGTGGAAAAAGCGTTCGCGCCCGAAAGTGAAAGCGAAGCTTGAAACCAAAAAGGCGTCTTTTGTCGGCGCCAACGCTTTGGTGGACGTCAAGCTGAGTGTGCTGTTTGGTGACGGCGAATACACCAGCGAGGAAATACAGCCATTGCTCAAGAATTGTGAGGATGGACTGGTCTTCTTCAATGGGCAGTGGGTTGAAGTTGACAAGGAAAAACTCAGACAGGCTCTCGCTTTTTGGGAACAGGTGCAAGATCAGGCCGAGCATGGTGAGCTGACTTTTGCCAAAGGTATGCGCCTTTTGGCCGGCGTTCCGGAAAATCCCAAGGAGGCCGGGGAAGACGAGGAAATCCGGTTCTGGTCATTCTCCGAAGCCGGCAATGGCTTTCAGGAATTGCTGAAGGCTGCCCGTTTGGATCTTGAGCATCTGGAAGTGCCCGGTCTGCACGCCCAGCTGCGTCCCTATCAGGCTCGCGGCGTGGAGTGGTTGGCTTTTCTCGGCCGTCTGGGCCTTGGGTGCTGTCTGGCTGACGATATGGGCCTTGGCAAAACCATCCAGATTCTTGCCCTGATTCTGCGTGAGCGCGACGGCCGTGCCAATCTCTTGATTGCCCCGGCTTCTCTTTTGGCCAACTGGCAGGCTGAAGCGACCCGCTTTACTCCGGATTTGCGTCTTTTGCTCCTGCACGGGAAAAGCAAGGCGGAGCTCGAAGCCTATGGAACGCCAGGTGCGCTGGACGGGTATGATCTGGTTCTGGTCAGCTACAGTGTCTGTGCGCGCCTGTCCTGGCTTGCCAGCTACCCCTGGAAGCGGGTGATTGCCGATGAAGCCCAGGCCATCAAGAATGCCTCAACCAAGCAGAGTAAAGCCGTGCGGGCGATTGGCTCTGGCTCCCACATTGCCCTGACGGGTACGCCTGTGGAAAACAGTCTGACCGATCTCTGGGCCATCTTTGACTTTCTCAACCCTGGTCTGCTGGGAACCTTCAACGTTTTTCGTCAGCTGATCTTCTCCATGACCGAAACAAGCGAGCACTTTGCTCCACTCAGGAAGCTGACGGCGCCCTATATTTTACGGCGTATGAAAACGGACAAGTCGGTTATCGACTGTCTGCCGGATAAAACCGAAATGCCGCTGTACTGCGATCTGAGTCGGCGCCAGGCGGAAATCTACCTGTATCTGGCCGAAAAACTTAAAAGGGATCTGAGCAATCTCAAGGGAGACCCTGATGCGCAGAGTAAACGGCGCATTATTGTCTTACAAAGCCTGATGCTGCTAAAACAGGTCTGCAATCATCCTGATCAGGCCTCAAGCGGTGGCGAGTACAGACCCGCTGATTCGGGCAAATTCATGCGTCTGGCTGAGCTCTGCGCAACGATTGCCGAACGTCAGGAAAAAATGCTGATTTTCACCCAGTTTCGGCAGATTACCGAACCTTTGCGCAAGTTTCTTGAGGGCATTTTTAAGACTCGGGGGCTTGTGATGCACGGAGGCATTCCAGTCAAACAGCGCAGAGCTTTGGTTGAGGAGTTTCAAGCCCCGGATGGCCCGCCTTTCTTTGTGCTCACCCTGAAAGTTGGCGGAACCGGCCTGACGTTGACTGAGGCCAATCACGTTGTGCATTTTGACCGCTGGTGGAATCCCGCCGTGGAGGATCAGGCAACAGACCGGGCCTTTCGCATCGGTCAGAAAAAGAATGTTCTGGTGCATAAATGTATCAGCCGGGGGACTCTGGAAGAGAAGATCGACGATCTGATCATGAGTAAGCGGGCTTTGGCTTGCGAGATTCTGGGCGACAGCGCCGAGGTGAATGTCACGCAGCTCAGCGATGAGGAAATCGTCAATCTCGTGCGTTTGGATGCCTCACAACTGGCGGAGTAGATAATGTTTGAATACGGTTATTTCGGTCGTTATGTTTCTCTTGGCGAAAAAACGGTCAAGGCACAGAAGGCCTTGGTCAAAATGCGCAAAGCGGGTCTTGACGCCAACCCGATCGAAGAGTTCAGAGGCAAGATTGCGTCGACATTCTGGGGCAAGAGATGGTGTGAGAATCTTGAATCCTATGCGGATTACGAAAACCGCATTGGTCGTGGTCGCAGTTATCTGCACAACGGCCTTGTCTGTCATCTGGAAATCGAACAGGGCATAGTTCGGGCCAAGGTCTACGGCACATCGCTCTATGACATCAGCATCACCATCAAGACCCTGTCCAAGGAGCGCTGGCAAGAAGTCTGCGAGCGTTGTGCCGGTCAGATCGGATCCCTGATGGAACTGTTACAGGGGAAGTTTTCCAAGGAAGTCATGAAGATTGTCTGCGACAAGGAACACGGGATCTTTCCGGCACCCGATGAAATCAAATTTACGTGTTCGTGTCCCGACCGGGCTTCCATGTGCAAGCATGTGGCTGCAGTCCTTTACGGTATTGGCCGCCGTTTGGATACGCAAGCGGATCTGCTCTTTACCCTGCGCGGAGTCGATCCTTCCGAGCTTTTGACGCAGAATCTGGAAGCTGTGACTGAGTCTGGCCGTGATGACGCCCTTGAAGTGGAGAATGTAGGCGAGCTTTTTGACATTGATTTTGTCGAGGCGGCGAATTTGCCGGATCTTTCGCCCAAAAGTGCCAAGTCCAAAGCCCGGGGGAAAAAAACTGAGGCCCAGGTCAAAACCCGAGCAACACGAGAAATGGCTGAAGAGGATGGACAGTGCGCCGGCAAGGCAAAGCATGCGCAAGCAATATCTGAAGCCAAGTCCGGGAAGAGGCCTTCGGCCACTTCTGACAAGTCTGAACCAACGCCTGGTCCCTCTGCCGCGAAGGCTTGTGAGGCAAGCGGAAAGGCGCAGGCTATGTCTTTGTCAATTGTCAGCGGCCCCTTTGATCCCAAAGCTCCCACAGCCGATGCGATTCGCAAACTCAGAAACCTTGCCGGCCTAACCCAGGCTGAATTTGCCAGAAAGCTCTTGGTGTCCGCCGCCACCTTGACCCGTTGGGAAAACTGTCGTGGCAGGATCGGGCTTTCTGTTGCGTCCTTGGAAGCCCTTGACACTTTTCAAAAGGAGTGGCTAGCCGCTCAGGACAAGTCCTGATAGCTAGCTGCAGGTGAAACACGGATAGCCTTCTTCTTTGCACGCAAGGTTTTGTTGCAAATGGTCTTCCTGTGAAAGATCTGTGGAGTAAGTCTGCAAACAAGTCCCCATCGTGGCATTCACAGCATCCAAAAGCAGCGTAAATGTATCGATGGCAACGAAGTTACAGCGCAACACCTAGCAACTCACATGAAGGCCCAGTGCCCAGGACCTATGCTGAAAGATTGAGACTTTCGCTTTGCAGCACTTCTCTGGCCTCAAGGTTTGTTGCCTGAATTTCCCAGTTTGGATTGTTCACAGCGAACATAATTCAACGTCGTAAGTTTTTCCGGGCACTCTTTGCCACGCAATTAATCTTCGGATCCCGGTATTGTGCCTTTTTTTCGAGCGCTTACTCTGATATTTTGACTGGAACGTGGTGCCGTTTGAGCGAACTGCAGCGTGAGCACATTCGCTCAACATTTTTCTGAGATAGCATTAATCTTATGTAAACCCCGGCTATGCCGGGGGAGTCCCAAAGTTCGACTTTCAGTGAAGTAGACGGTAGGCTCTTTTTGGTAGCTGTTACATGTACCAGAAAAAAATTTTGTAAAATAAAAACGGTAGCCATACTTCTTGGGAACCGCCAATGTTACCAAAAAGGAGCCTACCGTATGAACACATCAGAAAGCGTAGCGCATACGGCATGGATATGCAAATACCATATAGTGTGGATCCCAAAATACTGCAAAAAGAGATTATTTGGTGTATTGAGGGAAGAAATAGGTCCTGTAATCAGAGAATTGGCACGCCAGAAAGAAAGTAGAATTTTAGAGGGGAATATGATGTCGGATCACGTACATATGTTGATTACAATTCCCCCTAAATATTCTGTATCTTCAGTAATCGGTTTTATCAAAGGTAAAAGTGCAATTTATATAGCTCGAAATTTTCAGGGTAAGAAAAGAAACTTTGTAGGAGAATCCTTTTGGGCGTGAGCATATATTCGTGTCCACAGTTGGTATAGATGAAACAACAATCCAAGATTATATTAAAAATCAGTAGAAAAAAGATAAAAGGATTGATCAGGCCAGTTTGTTCCCAATGTAGAGATTCTTATTCGCCACCTTTATGCGGCTAATGTATTTTAATCGCTTTGAGAGGTCCTCTGTTTTTCAATCACCCAGCTTTACTGTAGGTATGTGCCTTTATGTTAAAATCACAATTTATTTTTTAAAAAACGTTACGAAAAATTGATCTGCAACTTTATAATATATATGCTCACTGATTTAGGAAAATGTAAAAAAAGACTATTGTTTAAATATGTAAGTTGCGAGTATGATTTTATCGGCGTATCTTAAAAAATGTGCTGGCTAGAGCTCCTGCCTGTAAGGTGATTTTCTGTTCACAGATGCAGGTGCTTGCGTAGAATCTCATTATTTCAACGGAAACATTTTTTGAATGGAGGGCTTTCCATCCCCGCGTCACGGCGTGTGAAAAGTCACAGCGAATTATGATAAAAATATATTGTCTTTTCTGGCTTTGCCTCTCTATTTTTGCGGTACAGCCGGCTTTTGCAGAACCAAAGGCCATGGAGGAAGGGTCCGCGGAATTGTACGAGATTCAGGAACAGGTTCTCAACGATAATTATAAGCGTATTCGCCGGCTCTATGCGTCTGATCCTGTTTTCCTTGAAAAGCTTAAACTTGCGCAGCGAGCGTGGCTAAAGTTTCGTGACGCTGAATTGGACGCATTGTTCCCGCATGCCGTGAAGGCGGGGGACGACAATATTGAAAGATCTCGTCGTATCTGGATGGGCCGTTTGGCCGAGGAACGCGCATCCCAGCTGGCCCGCTGGATTGCCGGGACAAATGCAGACGATCCCGCGCGTGGTTCAATCATGGTTATTCCTGTTCGTTGACATCCTCTCCTCGAAAACTCGCTGCGTTCGCGCTTTTCTACAACCTGAAGTGTACGTCCACCAGGAGTGATCGGGATGCGAGCCCGTCCAGATTTGCAATGCCATACCACGGGGCTTCTCTTTCTTGGTCGCCAGGCTGCGTTGAAGGCAGTTCTGGAGGCGCTCAGGTTGGAGTCCTTCGGCAGTATATCGAAAATCAGCTTGCTCTGCATTGAACAAGCAAAATTCCGGTGCGGTGCGTCTTTTATCCCTGTTTAGAAGGACGGGTTTTACGGCGCGCTGGATAGAAGATGTCAACCTTTGCCCCCTTTTTTCAAGGAAGATCTGCTCATGGTATCCAAAAAAATTGTGATATTTTTCGCCCTGCTTACTTTTTTCACCTCGGCCCCTGCCTCAGCCGCTTCGCTGAAAGACATGGATCTGCTGGCCGTGAAGGAAGGCGATGTCAACGATCAGGGAACTGCCATCACTGTACGTGCTCTTCGTGATTGTATCTTTGTTCGTAAAACTGTGGATGGCATGGAGGAAAGCGGGGACCTCAAGTTCGGAACAGACGTGGAGCGTCGAAAGCTGCACAAGGGAGAGACGCACACATTTCGCATCATGATGACGGAAAGTCTCCCTTCACAATGTGTCAGCGTCGAGGTAGGTGCAGATGCGCATTTATGGTGTCCATCCATAAGTGGTGAAGACGGCGAGCTCCTTATGGCGCCGGGAATTAGAACGTGGTAAAAAAGGTTGGGAAGGGTGTGACGTTATAAAAATCGAAACGGATCCTCTGCAGGACTTAGCCTTTCTCACGCATGAATCATCGCTGTTTTTTCACTGCATGATGACTTCAATGGTGGCGAACCGGCTCTGAAGAGCTCAAGTTCAAAGGTAAAAGGCCTGACCTTCGCATCTTCATTAAATATAACACCTTTTTAAGACTTTCAGGCATGCTATGGATGTCGCACAATTAGGGAGAACACCCATTCCCGGAGAGAATCCTTCCGGTATCGATGCCAAATATGAGGCCGAATATGCATCCGTGACAGAAGAGATCGGCAAACTTGGCTCGGCTACCCAGGGTGGGACGATCAATTGGAACAATGTTGCTCAGCATGGGCAATGCATCCTTGAAACAAAGTCAAAAGACCTGCAGATTGCCGCTTACGTCGCTATCGCGTGGCAGGAGATTGACGGCCTGTCCGGGTTTGCAAATGCCCTGGAACTCTATCAAGGTCTTTTTGATACGTTTTGGGAATCTGCCTTTCCTCCTCTTGCTAAAATGCGGAGAAGGGTGAATGCTTTTGACTGGTGGCATGAGCGCGCTTATCAGGGACTGGAAAAAATTCTTGATGCCCCTGCGGCGCGAGAGTTCATTGAGAAGACCCAAAACGCCCTGTCGGCTCTTGATGAGCGGGCAGGGGAGCTTATGCCTGATGCTTTGCCACTGCGTGATCTTGCGGATCTTCTCAGGCGCATTCCTTTTCTCGCTGAAGACCAGCCTTCTGCGGTGAAGACGGAACCTGAGGGAAGCGAAGACCCTGCAGTGCCAAAAGAGTCCGGACAGTCACAACAACCAGCTGCCGCAGAGCCTGAACAAGCTGAAAAAAACGCAAACGCGGGAACACCTGAAAACGCAAATGGAACTTCCTCGAAGTCTTCTGGCACCACGGGATCTTCGGCATCCACGGATTCAGGACGTTCTGATTCTCCGGAAGATCTTGCTTCAGCCCTGAAGGAGTTTTCAAGGACTGGTGTCCACTATGCTCTTTTGGCCCACCACGCCTCACCGGAGGATCCGCTCCCCTGGCAAATACTTCGTCTCTCTCTTTGGGGAAAAGTGTATTCCTTACCCCCAAATCAAAACGGTGAAACACATATCCCTCCGCCTGACGCCGACCGTCTTGCCGGCCTCAGGCGTCTCCTTGAAGGTGGCAAATACCATGAGGTTATCCTTGCCGGTGAGGATTTTTTTCCTTCGTCAATTTTTTCCTTTGACGTACAGTGTATTGTAGACACGGCCCTTGGTGAACTTGGGGAAGCGTTTGCCAGTGCCCGTGCCTCCCTCCGCGAGGAACTTCTGCGTTTTCTGTCACGTCTTCCGGGTATTGAGCAATTACGCTTTGATGGAGGCATGCCCTTTGCCGATGAGGCGACATCGGACTGGCTTGAAAGTCTTTCGTGCACAACAGGTAATGCCGTAGACAATCCGGTTCAGCAGATTCCGACGGGCGACGCCTTTTCTGAAGTTTTTCTGGAAGCGGACCGTTTGGCCTCTGAAAAAAAGACCGCAGATGCCTTACGGCTTCTTGAAACGGCAGCTGGCGTTTCTCCTTCGGTGAATATGAAGCTCAACGTACGCGCATTGCGAATTTTGAGTTCTTCGGGAGAAAAAGAGACCGCGTATGCCCATGCACGGTCCATGCTTGATTCCCTGACGGAATGGCGCGTGGAAAGCTGGGATGTTGACTTGGCACTAGAGGTTCTTCTTGCCGTACGTGATGTCTTTTCCAACCTGCATAAAAAAGAGGAGGCTTCGGCCGTTCAGGTTCGGATTGTTCGTCTTCGTCCCTCTTCGGCTCTTGGATGGAAGGCATGAAGAGGCTGAGTCTTAAAATTGTCTTTGAAGAAATTTCTTAACGGAAAAAATAAACTTTATATTTTATATTTTTTTGAGTTAATATGTTGTAAATAACTGCAATCTGTTTTTTTGTTAAAATAAGCATTGCCTGTTTTTTTGTGTTTTTACTCTGCTAAATTATGGCGAAACTGGTCAATAGATCAAAAATATATCCTGGTATTCTTTTTTTATTTTATAAATTTAATGCTTATATTAGCGTATATTGCAGTTGAAATCTCCTGACTTCTCTTTGTGTGAATAGTGCAAGGCTGTAGTTCAGTAAGGACAAAATCGACATGCATCATAGAACGGTCCGCTTTGCAGCTTCGAATAACGTTGACTTTTTTTCGGAGCCCGACTAAATTTTATAAAATATGTGACTGCTTCAATTCCTTATCGTCGAATCACTGGCAAACGCGTCTTATGATGTTGGATGCCCTGTTTTTTTGCGTGCTGCTGAATTCTGTTGAACAGGGCGCGTTCCCTGAGAAGCAATGTTGTGAATCTGAAACTTGTGATCTGGCCTGTTCAACCTGCCCTGATTCCCCGGGAAAAGAAGCGCTGAAGACGTCATTGCGTATCGTCGCAGATTTTCTTGTCCTTCTGCTTCAGGTTCCTGCCTGTAACAGATATGTCTTTTGCTCTTACCGCTCACAACGTACCATTGTAGCATCCTGGTACTTTTCGGAAGTTTATATCTCTTCTAACTAAGGAGTCTCACATGGCCAAGGAAGCCTCGGTTGCCCCCAAGGAACGGGTTAACATCGTATACCGTCCGGCGACAGGCGACGCCAAGGAAGAGGTGGAATTACCCCTAAAGCTTATGGTCCTCGGGGATTTCACCTTGAAGCAGGACGACCGCCTTCTCGAAGACAGGGCCCCTGTGAACATAGATAAGGACAACTTCAATGATGTCATGAAGGCGCAGGATCTGGGCGTCAAAGCTAATGTTGCCAACAAGCTGACCAATGAACCCGACGCCACTCTTTCTGTGGACCTTTCTTTTTCTTCTCTTAAGGATTTTGAACCTGACGCTATTGTGCGGAATGTTCCGGAACTGGCCAAAATGATGGAATTGCGCGAAGCACTGAAGGCTCTCAAAGGTCCTCTTTCAAACGTCCCTGATTTTCGCAAAAAGCTTCAGGAACTGGTCGGGGATGAAGAGGCGCGTGCCAAAGTGCTTAAGGAACTGGGCATAGAAAAATAGGGAGTGCTGAAAATGAGCCAGACAGAACAGGAACAGCAGAATGCCGCAACAACGGAAGCCAGCGCCAGCTTGCTTGACGAAATTGTCGAGGCCTCGAAACTGAAACCGTCCGATGACGGATATGCCATGACAAAGGCTGGCCTGCAGGCTTTTATCGAGCAGCTTGCCGGCGCTTCAGGCGCGCAGAAAATTTCCGGGGCTCTTGTGGACGAGATGATCGCACACATTGATGAAAAACTGACGGCCCAGGTCAACGAAATAATGCATAATTCCGAGGTGCAGCAGCTTGAAAGCGCCTGGCGCTCCATGAAATACCTCGTTGACAATACGGATTTCCGCCAGAATATAAAGATTGAGTTCATCAATGTTTCGAAGTCTGACCTCCTTGACGATTTCGAAGATGCGCCGGAGGTCGTCAAGTCAGGTCTCTATAAGCAGGTTTATACGGCTGAGTATGGGCAGTTTGGTGGAAAACCAGTCGGGGCCATTATCGCCAACTATGAATTTACCCCGAAGCCGCAGGATATTTCCCTTCTGCAGTATGTGGCTTCGGTGTCGTCCATGTCCCATGCACCCTTCATAGCGGCCGTCGGCAAGGAGTTTTTCGGCATCGATTCTTGGGAGCAGCTTCCGAATCTCAAGGATCTCCATTCAATCTTTGAAATGCCTCAGTACGCCAAGTGGCGTTCCTTCAGAGAATCAGAGGACGCCCGCTATGTGGGACTGACGCTTCCGAAATTTTTGCTTCGTCTTCCCTACGGCGAGGACACCGTCCCCGCCAAGAGTTTTATTTTCCGTGAAGAAGCCTCTAACGATGATGATTTTTGCTGGGGGAACACCGCCTTTGCCTTTGCGACCCGCCTGACGGACAGTTTTGCGAAGTACCGCTGGTGCAGCAACATCATCGGCCCCCAGGGTGGAGGCACTGTCGAAAATCTCCCCCTTTACCAGTTTGAAAACATGGGGCAGGTGGAGACCAAGATTCCGACCCAGGTGCTTATTTCGGAACGGCGTGAATTTGAGCTTGCCGAGGAAGGATTTATCGCGCTTACAATGCGCAAGGGATCAGACAACGCAGCGTTCTTCTCGGCCAATTCCTGCCTTAAGCCCAAGGTCTTTGCCAACACGCCGGAAGGAAAGGAAGCCGAGATGAATTTCAAACTCTCGACCCAGCTTCCCTACATGATGATCATGAATCGCCTTGCCCATTATATAAAGGTGATACAGCGTGAAAATATCGGCAGCTGGAAGGAGCGCGGGGATCTGGAGCGGGAATTGAACAAGTGGATAAGTCAGTATGTGACGGAAATGGATAATCCCGATCCGACGACGCGCAGCAAACGTCCCTTGCGTATGGCGGCCATCTCGGTCAATGATGTGGAGGGGGATCCCGGATGGTACTCCGTGAGCATCATGGCCCGCCCGCACTTCAAGTACATGGGGGCAAGCTTTACGCTTTCCCTTGTCGGCAAGCTCGATAAACAGTAGGGGCTTCCGTGACCGGCGTTTCGCCGGTCGTGAAGATCCGTGTTCTCCGGCTTTGCTGCATTCTCCGTTTTTATACAGGTGTTGTTCTTGTTTTTCGCTTTGGATGTTTCCAAAGTCACGCGGATGATCTAACCCGAAAGGAGACGCATATGCCTCTGACTTCGTACATGGCGGTGAAAGGCAAAAATCAGGGTGACATTAAGGGCAGCTGCAGCCAGGGTGGCGACAAGGCTGATAAAATCATGCTTTATGGTGAAGACCACAGTGTGGAAATTCCCAAGGACACGCATACGGGACTGCCGACCGGTCAGCGCATCCACCATCCCTATACCATTACAAAAGCCGTGGATGTGGCTTCGCCAAAATTGTATAAGGCCTGTTGCACCGGTGAACAGTGCGAGGTGACCATTGATTTCTACCGAATAAAAGAAGACGGAACGGAAGATAAATACTACACGGTGAAAATGGAGCAGGCCATCGTGGTCGAAATGAAACATAAAACGCCTCTGACCTTTTTGCCGGAAAATAAACCCTATCAGGACATGGAAGAGGTGTCCTTCACCTATTCCAAGATCACCTGGACCTACAACGACGGCAATATAGAATACGTCGACGATTGGAAGGCCTGATCACCCGTTCTTTTTCGTGGCGTCCCGCTTTCGCGGGACGCCATTTTCAACCGCCCACGCTGAAGAGAGGAGTCTGCCATGACTGGTGTTGACATGAAGGCCTTGCTTGACAAATGCAATGCCTTTTGCACGACGGCGTTGACCACGGCCGCAGGTCAGGCCGTGACCCGGACCCACTATGAAGTGACCATCGAACACTTCTTTCTGGCCTGTCTTTCCGACTCCAGAAGCGACATTCCGCTGACCCTCAGTCACTTTGGCGTTGAGATTTCCAATGTCACGCGCCTTCTTAATGCGTCCCTCGATGATTTTCGTCTGGGCAATGCCGGTCGTCCGGTCTTTTCCCCTCTTCTTATAGAACTCTTTGAAAACGCCTGGCTTATCGCCTCTGTTGACCTTGGTCTTTCCGAGATCCGTTCCTCGGCGGTTCTCCTCGCCTTTTTGCGCAAGCCGGCCGTCTACGCCCAGGGAAGCTATTCGGATGTTTTTTCCTCCGTCAGCAGGGACGACCTCATGCGTGACTTTCCGGCTCTTGCCGAACAGTCTGATGAAGTGTGCCGGGCGCCGTCAACCGCCGAGGAAGGGCGAACTCTTCCCGGGGCCGGACAGCAGGGCGAAAGCTTCATTGCCAAATACTGTGAAGATATAACGGCCAAAGCGCGCAACGGAAAGATCGATCCGGTTTTCGGCCGGGACGAAGAAATTCGGCAGATGGTGGACATCTTGGCGCGGCGGCGAAAAAACAACCCCATTCTTGTCGGCGAACCCGGCGTGGGCAAAACAGCCGTGCTTGAAGGACTTGCGCTTCGCATTGTGGAAGGTGACGTGCCGGAAGTTCTTTCCGGGGTAACCCTCCTTTCCCTTGATCTCGGTCTTCTTGAGGCCGGAGCCGGCATGAAGGGCGAATTTGAACGGCGTCTTAAGGGCGTGCTTGACGAGATCAAATCGAGCGAAGCCTCCATAATCCTCTTTATTGACGAGGCCCATATGCTCGTCGGTGCAGGCGGGGCTGCCGGCGGCTCCGACGCCGCAAACCTTATGAAGCCAGCTCTTGCCCGCGGAGAGATCAGAACCTGCGCGGCCACGACATGGAAGGAGTATAAAAAATATTTCGAGAAGGATCCGGCGCTTGCGCGCCGTTTCCAGCCCGTAGCTCTCAATGAGCCTTCTCCGGAAACGGCAGCCCTTATCCTTCGCGGGATCCGGGCAAATTATGAAAAAGCCCACGGTGTCCTTATACGGGACGACGCCGTCCGCGCCGCCGCCAATCTTGCCCATCGCTATATCACCGGGCGCTTTCTGCCTGACAAGGCCATTGATCTCCTCGACACGGCCTGTGCCCGTGTGAAGGTCAGCCTTTCTTCAAGCCCAGCTCCTGTTGAAGACACCACGAGGAGCATACAGGCCCTTGACCGTGAGCTTCACGGACTTGAACGGGACAAGGCAAACGGGATTGAAGTTGACGGCGATCATATGGCGGAACTTGAGACAACCCGTGAATCGCTTCGCGAGCGTCTTCAGGACTATGAGCGTATATGGCACGAAGAAAAGGAGGCCGCTCTCGACTTTCTCGCAAAGCGAACCGAGATGCTTGAAGCACTTGAGAAGAACGGGGACGGGAAGGGCACCGGGGAGATCAAGCCCGAGGAAGACGCGGCAGGCGGGGAAAATCCCGCAGACGACGAGAACGGCCTTCAGGAAAAAGAACGTCTTTGCCGCGAGGCCAGAACACGTTTTGAAACGCTTGCCGAAGCGCATCCTTTCATTCATGTGGAAGTAACGGGACAGGTTGTGGCTCAGGTTGTGGCCGACTGGACCGGCATACCCGTTGGACGCATGGCCGAAGAGCAGGCAGTCGTTGTCAGGGATCTGGATAAACTTCTTTCCGAACGCATTATGGGACAGGAGAGCGCTCTTCAGGCCATCGCAAAAGGCATTCAGGCGGCCTCGGCGGGCCTCAGATCGCCTGATCAGCCCCTTGGCGTCTTTCTGCTTGTGGGTCCCTCCGGGGTCGGAAAAACAGAAACAGGTCTTGCCCTTGCCGACCTTCTCTTCGGGGATGAGCGTTCCCATGTCACGATCAATATGAGCGAGTTTCAGGAAAAGCACACCGTCTCCCGCCTTATCGGTTCGCCTCCGGGCTACGTCGGCTATGGGGAAGGGGGAATGCTGACCGAGGCCGTGCGCAGGAAACCGTATACGGTTGTTCTTCTTGACGAGGTGGAAAAAGCCCACATAGATGTGCTGAATCTCTTTTACCAGGTCTTCGACAAGGGAATCCTGACCGACGGAGAAGGGAAGGAAGTGAGCTTTAAGAACACCATCATTCTCCTGACTTCTAATCTCGCTTCCGACATCATTGAGGAGATGACGGGTGAAAACGCCGAGGCGGACATGGAGAGCGTTCTTTCTGTTGTGCGTCCCGTGCTTTCCGAGCACTTCCGGCCGGCCCTGCTCGGACGTATGACGGTTGTTCCCTACAGAAGCCTTGACAATGCAGCCATGGAAAACATCTGCGGGCTTAAATTGAAGTCCCTCGCACGCCGTCTCCTTGAAAACAAGGGCATGACGCTTCACTGGAGCGATGACGTTGTAAAGCAGATTGTGTCACGCTGTCTTGATACGGAAACCGGAGCGCGCGCCATCGACTACATCCTTTCTCTTTCGGTTCTGCCGCGTCTTTCCAAAAGTATTCTTGACCACATGTCGGACGGTGCCATGCCCTCGTCGGTTTCCCTGGGACTCGGGGAAGAGGGGATGTTTACCATGGACTTTTCCTGATCGTCCATGGTCCTGCAAAAACGGGTCTGAATGCAGCGTGCAATGCCGCGGGGAAGCATGCGAACCATTTCGGCGAAGCCCGGCAAAGTAGCGAGACGTGCGGAGTCTTTAGGTTTTGCCGGAGAGTTGCAGGGCTTAGTCTGTGTAACGTGGCGCCCTCTGTGCGGCCCGGTCCGGGCTCTTCAGCAGACTGCCAATTCTCTTTGACGGACAAGCCTTTCCGTATAAAGGGCGGTACGTTTTTCCGTTGCCCCGGGATATCTCGCGAGACACCCGTGTTCCGAATAAAACTCGTCTGATAGGAAGTTCTTTACCACAGTCGTCCAATCCCCGTGAGTTCTCTCCCCCCCGCATTCATCGGGGACGGAGGCGAAAAAAAGGAGAAGATCATGGCCGGGAAGAAAAAGGTCCTGTTGACCATGCTTGAGGATAATGAGGGACTTGCAAAACTTCTTTCAAAGGAGCTTTCTGCCTCCGGGCTCCAGGTGGCAGCGCATGTCTGGCAGCATGATCTTTCGGCCATGTGTTTCGGAGAGGTCGCAAAGGAGCTCGCCACATCCCAGGCATGGGTCATTGCCGGCGGGGACTTTTCAAAACGTGAGACGCGGATTGGATTGTCCCTTGCCGCTCTTGCCGTTCAAAACACCTGCGGGCAGGGCTTTCCCATTCTTCTCTCTCCCTCCTCCCAGGCTCCCGAAGCCGACAGCCTTCCAACCCCTCTCAAGGATGCCCTCTGTGTCAAAAAAGGTCTTGGAGCTAAGGCAGCGGTCCTTGCAAGCACCGCAAAACTCTCGAAGACTGACTACCGCATCGTTCCACACGCTCTCGGCCGTCTCGGACTCTGGTTTGAGATAGGCCCCGAAAAGGACGCGTGGCAGGGAGCTTTTTTTGCCTCGGGCGCCCGTGCTACGGATAAAGCGGTTCCCAGCGCCCATGGTGTCGGTGTGGCCGGCACCATTCCTGAAAAATCCACGCTTCACTATCCCGTCATGGGCGTAAAGCTTTCCTGGCAGGACGTAGCTCTCGAGGGGGCGGGGGTTCGTAATGAACTTTCGTGCGGAACGTCCTACTATGTCCGCGTCCAGGATTTTCCGGATGTCGTTTCCTTCGGTCCGTTTCCGGACGGGGATGAGGCCTGGCTCTATACCCTGATGCTTTCGTAAGCGCGGAGATCTTGAGCGGAACAATGATGCCGCAAGGGGGAAAACGGTGCGCAACACGACAACTTCGAGGTTTGTGACGTCTCGCGTCACGCCTGCGGGAGGTACCCGGATTTTCCCCGTGCAGGCGGTTTTTCCGTTCTCTTTTGCCAAACGCTTCCTCCGGCATTCATGCCGTCAATGTCGGCGCGTGCTTTTCGTTGTCCCGCTTCTTGTCTCCCTCTTTTTCCCCCATCTCGTTTTTTCGGGTGCATCCTTTGCCGCGTCGGCCAAGGAAACGGCCGACGGGAATGCGGTGCAGCAGAAAACATCCGGGGCGCCTCTTCAGATAAACGGAGGTCCGGCGAACCCGGGACGCGGGCAAAACGGCATGAAAACGTCCTTGCCAGGCGACATGAACGCAAAGACGGCCGCTCCTTCAAAACCCTACGAGCCACCCTTGCCGGAGATTTTCGGCGTCTCCCTCAAAACCCCCAAAAAACTTGAAAAGCGTCTTCTTGACCTTGGATATGCGTGCGATGACTGGGCGCTTGACCCGCCTTTTTCACGAAAACGCTATACACTCAGTGACAACAGCGCCGTTTTCAAGGAAATCGAACTCTTTCTCTGCAATCATCCGCAGGTCCTTGCCCGCCTCCGGATACGGGGAAAGGGCGATGTTGAGCGGTTTTACGGTGCCGTGCGCGACCGTTTCCATTTTTCGCTTTCCAACGCGGAGTTCGATGAAGGGGCCGATCGCCGTCATCCACGCTACATCGGCTATTTTGCAGAAAAATGCCGCGTTACGCTCTCAAACGACAGACAGGGCACTCTTCTTCTCATTGAATGCGAAGAAGCCGTGTCAGCGTGCCGTTCTGCCCATGAGCATGATTTCAAACACCTGCTGGAGGAAGAGAAAACGGCAAAAGAGACAAAAAAAGATCTCCGAAGAAATCAGTTTTAAGGCATGCATTGCACAACTTTCCTTAGCGTCGGCGTATTTTTCTTTCGTTACACTGCATTCCTTTCAAGCGTGATCGCAGACTTTGAGACTGCAGCACTGTCCGCCGCTGCGTTGTATGCCCCCTGCAGCAGACTGTTTATTCTAACGCAATGTAAAATGAGTGTCGTCCCTTCATCAAGATAAAAAAGGACAATTGGTTGTTGCTGATGGCACGGCCGTTTTATGCGGTCTGCAATTCCTGCATTCATTCCCTGGCTTTACGGAGCCGTGCCATGATGGATTTCGTCGTTCGGACCGCAATGCTGTCCCGTCAAGACGGAAATTTTCCGTATGTCGTGTTGCCTCAGATCTTCTCCCTTTCTTTACCCTTCACGGCAGCGCCATCGAAAACCGCCAGCGGTTACCGGTTGTTCACCAGACACGATGTCGCGTGCGGCCGTTCACGCCCCATGAGTCTGGTCCGGAAAACGGCGTCCGTCATAGCGTCTTTCTGAAAATTCCTGCATATTGTGAACGATAAGAGAGTGTGGTACTACGTTAACGAAACGAGGTGGTGGTGGACAGGTATTATCAGGAACAGCTGCAGCGCTTGCGGGAGGGTGCCGGGGAGTTTGCCAGACGCTATCCTGCCATTGCGCCCATGCTTCTTGAGGAGAGCGGAGACCCCGATGTGGAGCGCATCCTCGAGGGGACTGCCTGGCTCTGCGCAAAAATCCACGAGCGTCTTGACAGGACGGCGCCCGAACTTGTGCAGTCTCTGCTCCGTCTTCTCTTCCCGCAGTCCATCCTGCCTGTCCCGGCCATGACGCTCCTCCGCTTCACGCCCCGCTCCGGGTTTACGGAAGTCATCCACCTGCCGGCAGGAACCGAAATCGCCTCTCATCCCGTCGACGGCGTTCCCTGCATATTCGGCACAACGAACGACCTGGACGTTCTTCCCCTGGCCGTCAGGTCGGTCCAGTCCGAGGTTAAAAACACCAGTGAAATCACGGTGAGGGTGCGCCTCGCCCTTTTTGCCGCCCTCCGTTCGTTTTCCCATAAGAGCCTCATTTTCTATCTCACGGGAAGCTATGCGGCAGCTTCGGCCCGTCTTATGGCGCTTCTTACGAAGCCCTGTCGCACGGACGTGATCGTTGACAACGAACGCTTTTCCCTTCCTCCCCATTCCCTCACGCACTATGATCTGCCTCTTGTCGACACTCGTCTTCCGAAGTCAAGAAGTCTGAACCGCGGTTATATCGAGCTGGCGCGTTATTTTCATTTTCCCGAGCAGCTTCTGGCCCTTGAGATACGGCAGAACACCATTTCCGGCCATGACGACGCGAGGGAAATGACCATCGAGTTTCATATTGAAGGCCGCGCCGACGACATTCCCGAATTCCCCGACGGATGCTTTGTCACCAATGTCGTTCCGGCCGCCAACATTTTTCGCATTCCGGCAGATCCGCTGGTCATCGATCATACGAGGGAAGAGTACATCATCCGTCCCCAGGACGGAAAACGCCGTTTTATTGAAATCCTCAATGTGGAGAAGGCGACAGCTCTTTTTCCGGGTGGAAAGACCATTCATTGCATCCCTTACGAAGCCTACGATGATACGAGTCGGGGCATGCTGTACACATTGCGCTACAGATTTTCCGAAAAAGACGGGGCTGTCGAGCACCTTCTGACCCCCATTTACCGCCTTGACGAACGTACGGCTCTTCCCGACCGCTTTACGCTCTCCATGGAGCTTCTTTGCTGCAACCATACTCTTCCTGCCAGCCTGCAGATCGGGGATGTGTGCCGGCCGACCGATTCCTCGCCGTCTCAGGCCGAGTACTCCAATATCACGACGCCGGCCCCCATGCTGCCCCGTCACAATGACGAAACCCTGCAGTGGCGTTTTCTCTCCCACATGAACACGAATCTCCTCTCCATGGCAAGCCGTGACGCCCTGAAAGGTCTTCTTGAGCTCTACCTCCCCTCCAGCAGCGTTGCTCCCGAACTTTCGGCTGCAAACCACCGCCGTCTTCAATCCATCCTTGATTTTACCTCGAGGGATGAGGAGCGCCTTTTCAGGGGCCGTCTTTTGCGAGGCAGACTGTTGACGCTCAAGCTGGATTCGGGCGGTTTTATGTCCGAAGGGGATCTTTTCCTTTTTGCCAACGCGCTCGAACGTTTTTTTGCGCAGTACTCCAACCTCAACACTTACTCCCGTCTCCATCTTCTCTGGGGCGGGATGGGAGATGAATACCTGTGGCCACCGAGACTGGGCGAGAAGCAGCTGATTTGACGTCGAGGCTTTTTGCCGAGCCGAAAACCTTCTCCCAGGTGCAGATTCTGCGTCTGCTGTCCTTTCTCAACGCCCGTTCACCGGATGAGTGCCAGTCCTGGCTTGAAAAGCATGTATTTATCCGTTCCTGGCTTTCTCTGGCCTTTCCGTCAACCGAAATCATAAACCTTGAGAAAGAAGAGCAGCAACATTTTGTCATTACGGCCACGCGTGGCGGTCTCTACAGCACCCTGGGCCCCCTCCCGACCCTCTATACCGAGGAGCTGATCGAAGAGGAGCGCAACGACGAGCATGTTTCCCGCGACTTCCTCGACATCCTGAACAACCGTCTTTCCCAGCTGGCCTATCAGGCAGATCTTCAGCACAAACTCGTTCGCCGTACAATAGAGCAGGAAAACACGCGGACACAGCTTCTCCTCTTCAGTCTCATGGGAGAGGCGGAACGTTCGCTGAGGGTCCCGGGGCTTCCCAGAGTCTCCCTGATGGAGCTCCTCTCGCGATTGACGCGGTCCGCCTCCGATTGTTCCTTCTATCTTTCTCTTGTTCTCGGAAGAAACGATGTACGCATCGAGCAGTGCGTGGAGCGTCGGACCATGATCCCCGAAGAACAGCGGCTGAAGCTTGGTGCGGCCAACAACGTCCTCGGCGTTGACAGCATGCTTGGCGTCTCGCTTCGTGACAGCACGGCTCTTTTTCGTATTCATTTCGACCGTGTTTTGCGGGATGACATCCGCTCCTTTCTTCCGGGACAGGCCGGCTACAGCCTTTTGCAGAAGGCCATACGTCGTTTCCTGGAGACCCCCCTCGAGTATGAGCTCGTTCTTCATCCCGTCTGCGCTGACGAAGAGACGGAGCGTCTTGGCACGACAACGGGAATGGGCTTTTTTCTTGGCTCTCAGGAGTACGCAGCTTCTGTCAGAGTCTTTTGAAGGGCTTGGGTGGCGTCAGTAGCCGCCTCGTAGAAGACCCGGCGCATGCCCCGGCCAGTTTCGACTCCTCCTCCTTTCCTTCCGCCGTTCATGCGGAAGCAGCATCCGGCAACGCGGAGAAGAATCCATGCCTGAACGCAACCTCACAGAACTCTTCCACTTCACATCCGACGCCTTTCCGGAGGAGTCTTTTCATGTTACCCATTTTACGGGCGAGGAGGGTCTGAACACTCTTTTCCGATTTACCATAGAATTTGTCAGTGAAAATCATTCCCTTGATGTCACACGCTTCCTTGATGCTCCCGCCTCCTTCGTGATTCGTCGCGACAACGGGGATGACGCCGTCTTCAGGGGCGTTCCGACAGGTCTTGAACAGGGAGGACTCTTCAATGGCTACGCCTACTACTCGGTCGAACTGCGTCCCTGTTTCTGGAAGTTTACCCAGATTCCGCAAACCGCGATTTTTCTTGATAAAACCTGCCAGCAGGTCGCCGACGAACTTCTTTTAAGCCAGCCGTTTTTCCCCATTCCCCACGAGTTCCGCCTGACGGCTTCCTATCCGGCCCCTGAATTCGCCATGCAGTATGGGGAAAGCATCTACGACTACATTCTCTGGCGCATGGAGGAGCAGGGGGCCTATTTCTATTTCGCCCCTGACGGAGACACGGTTGTTTTTGCCGACGCTCCCGAGTCTCATGACGCGGCCAGCATCACCGTGTACTATGCCCCTCCTTCCGGCCTCGATGCGGAGAGACGTGAAGAGGTCCTCACAAGTTTTGTCCTGAAGCAGACGCCCCTGCCGGCCCGTGTCGTCGTGCGCGGTTTCGACTGGAAAAATCCCGAGCGGCCCGTCATGGGAATCGCCCGGGTTTCAGCCGGGGGGATGGGGGACGTCTATCTTGCAAACGAAGGCGTCGAGAGCGATGCGGAGGCCGGTCGCATCGCGAAGATCCGTGCCGAAGAACGCATATGCCAAAGCCGCGTCTTCAAGGGGGCGGGGGGCGTCCCTACATTGAGACCCGGGGTCCTCTTCACCCTCAGGGACCACTACAGTGAATCCTTCAATCGCGATTACCTTGTGACGGAAATTACGCACGAAGGCGCCCAGGAAACCTTTTTGTCTATGGGACTGGGCATTCCGCTTCGCGAAAGTCGCGATCATCTTTTCTATCGGAATCATTTTTCCTGCATTGAGAGCGACATCCGGTTCAGGCCGAGACGTCAGGCTCCCCGCGCGAGGATTTCCGGCGTCATACGGGCCTTCGTGGACGGAGCCGGGAGCGGAAGCCGGGCGGAGATGGATGAATACGGCCGCTACAAGCTTGTTTTTCCCTTTGACATCTCGGGACGTAAGAACGGCAACGCCTCCTGCTGGATACGCATGTCCCAGCCGCAGGTGGGGAAGGACATCGGCATGAGTTTTCCTCTCCTGCCGGGCGTGGAAGTGACTGTTGCCTTTCTTGACGGCAATCCCGACCGCCCCGTGATCACGGGCGCCCTGCCGAACGGCGAAACGGGCGCTCTCACAGGGCAGGGCAATCTTAACTTTTCCGGCATACGGACCGCCGGCGGCAATCAGATCACCTTCAACGACACCGATAAAAACCAGGGCCTTTCCTTTGCTGCCGCCTCCGGCCTGGGCCTTACAATGTCTGACGAGGGGGGCTCCAACACGTCCAGCCTGACAGCAGACAACGTCGTCACAACATGCGGCGCGACCGCTCTCGAATACTCGCTGTTCTGCAAAAATCTCTTTTCTGGCTACAAACTTTCTAGCGTTGCTGCCAAGAACAGATCGGCGGCAGTGGTTTGTAGCATGCTGTTCAACTCGGTTCTTGGCGGTGCGGCAAACGCCCTTGACACCCTTTCTTCGCATGCTGCCAACAATAAAAAAGAAGATCTTGCCAACGCCTTGGGCTGGGCGGCCAGCGGAACCAAATTGACCACTGAGATTTGCGCCATGATCTGTGATATCGTGGCCGGGGTCCAGAAAGGGCGGAGCGAGTACGGAATCACGCTCAATACCGCCCCCAATGTTTCAAGCACCTGTATCCAGGTAAAGCCAAGGACTTCCATGCTTATCACGCAGTGTGTGGCCTGGGCTTTGCTTCGCCTTTCAAGCGTTGCTCTTGATGGAGCGCATGCGGGCATAACGATCTCTGACGCAAAGGATAAGCACGACGACAACACGGAGGTGTACAACACTTACTCAGACACTTCAATGACGGTTGCGCAGGTTCTCGCGGAGAACGAGGCTGAAATGGCGGAGGCGACTGCTGCCTATGAAAATAGCGACAAGGGTGAAGCCGCAACAAAGGCGTATGAAGACGCAAAGAAAAAATATGATAAAACACGGAATGCCTTCGAAGGGGCTGACCGGAATCAGACTGTTGACGAGGTCAAAACGGATGAGAAAAAGTCCTTTGGCTATACCAAACAGAATGCTATACGAAAGTATGTGGTAAACAATCTGTCGGATTTTCTGCCGGACATCACGGCATTTATCACCATGCTTATTGGCAGGGCGAAAGTTGACGACCTTGGCGGTCTCCTCCTGAAGGCCGACACGAAAAACATCAACATGTCGGCCGGTCGCACCATTTCGGCTCACTCACAACAGGGTATTTTCCTGCACACCGATGCGGGTCCCACTGACTACAGCTCCTGGGGAAGAGAAGACAAGGATCTCAGCAACGACGGGTATAAAATTTCCGATGCCAAGACCGAGAAGACCCCGTTTGTGGCCGTCAAGACAACAGAGTTGTATACCGAGGCGAACAGCATCGAATCCAATGCCGCGACAACGGAAACGCATATCGCGCAGGAACTCAAAATGGGGACCTCCTCCTTCAAGGAGGCTCTTCATGTGACGGGAGGGAAATCCTCGCTGAACGCGGATAAAACCGGTCTCGTCAAGCTCGCCATAAAAGACGGCAACGACAGTCTTCCCACCGTGACCCTGACGGGAGACGCTGTGACGCTGACCGCCAAGGATCAGGGGCTGGGGCTTCATATCAAGGACAAGGAGATTTCCCTTAAGACGCATAACGACACGCAGATAGGCATGAGCGATACGACCGTCGCCGTGAAGGCCGGCAATTCCGTGGGCGTGAGCGGTAAAGAGATCAGCCTTGCCGCCGACACGGTCAAGGTGGGAGACTTTACCTTCAAAGGATCGAGCCTGAAGTGCGACAGCGTTATGGAACTCGGCGGTTCCATCAAGATCACTGGCTCCGCAGTACCCGGAGCCGATACAAAATCCCTGAACCAGCTGCTCAGCGATATCAACAGTGACATCGCCGAGCAAAAAAAGGCCATTGAAAAGCTTGAAAATGAGGCGAAGATCAAAAGTGATAAGGTTGATCAGCAGCAACAGATGACGTCCCAAACCGAAGGCAAGAAGTCTGATGTCGTGCAGAAAACCGAAAAGCTCGTTCAAGACAACACGTAGTGTGATGCTTCCTCGTTGCTGCCGGTCTTTTTTTGATCGGAAAATGCGCTTTTCTTGCTGGTCAGCATTTGGAAAAACGCGGGGGATGCCTGCAGGCCGCTTGTGCGAAGGGCTTTTTCCCTTTTCCCCGGGGCAGGTTTCTTTGCCTGCAATACAAAAATCGGGATTTCCCGTCAGGGGAGGTCTGTTCTGAAAGCGTCTCTGCTCTGTACGATGGCGCATGAACCGTGTATGATGAAAAAACGCCCTGCGACACAATATACGCCGTTATTCGCCGTTTTTTCCCCGCCATGGCGCGCAGACGCATGGGAAAGCCGGACGTCTCTTTTCCTTAAGCTCTCCGAGTGCAGAGAAAACACCCATGAGTGATTCCATTCCTGAAAACGTCATCTTCCAGTCCCAGCCCTTTGACTGGCAGGGCAGGCTCTACAAGGCCTGCACCGCAGGTTTCGGCTTTGACCTGTCGACCGGTCGCGTTCTGCAGAACGACGTGGTGATGGACGTGGCCATGAAAGCCCTGGCAAACGGGGACGTGCTTGATTCGGGCCTGCCGAAAAAGGAGCCCGAGTGGCTTCTTGCGGGCTTTGCCTATGCGCCTTCCGGCTCGCCCCTTTCCCGCCTTCTTGTGGATGTTGAATGCGGGGGGACCTCAAGACGCTTTCTTGTTGAAGAGAAGGAGCCCTTTGAACGTCTGTCTCTGACCTGGAGCAATACGTGGGGGAGTGGGGACGAAAATCCGAACGGACTTCCGAAGCAGCAGATTGAGCGTGCGCCGGTGACCGATGCCGACACTCCCTTCGGAACCCCGGCTTCACCGGGTCCGAGAGGGGCCTGGCCATGCCGCATGCGGAAGATGGGAACCTATGACACCAACTGGCTCAGGAACAGATGGCCAGGTATTCCGGATGATTTTGACTGGGCGTTTTACAATCTTTCTCAGCCTTCACAGCGTCTGCCCGGAGCAATCCTTGGTGATGAAACCTTTCGCATAACCAATATGCATCCGCTTGAGCGCGTGATCGAGGGGCGTCTGCCGGGAAAACGCCTCCGTCTTTTTGTGGAACGCGGCGGTGAACTTCTCGAGCACGCCATAACGGCCGACACCATCTGGTTTTTCCCCAATGCTCTTGCAGGGCTTCTTCTCTTTCATGCCCTCGTCGAGTGCGGGAATGAAAGCGCAAGCGACATAGGGGGAATAGCAATCCGTCTCGAGCCGGAGGAAGATCCGTCGACGGGAGCCTCAGCCCGCGACGGAGAAGAAGCGAACAAGGCGGAAGGGGAGAGAGAAGAGGAGAAAAAAGGAGAAAAGCCCGCCCCCGGAACGAAAGTGAGCGCTGAACCTGCTTCCTTAGCCATGGCTTCTTCCGGATCTGCCTCAAAGGAAGTATCCGGCAGCGCAGGCGCGCCGTCATCTCCGGGATCCGAAGAGCAGGCTCCGCCATCTCCTCAGCCACAGCAGGCACCGACAGACTACGCCGGAGAATTTTCAAAGGCCCTTGACGAGAATCTTTCCGAAATCAACGCGGGTCTGGCCGAGGCGGGGCTTCCGCCCCTTAGCCAGGAGCAGATCGCGGCGACGCGCGCAAAGCTTGATCAAATGGCGAAAGAGCTTTCGTCCTTTGAAAAAAACGTGCAGCAGGCGCAGGAGCCTGAGCTTGCAAGCGTGCTGCGCGAGGCCGGCATCAGTGAAACGAAGATTGCCGATATGGAGAAGGCCATGGCGCTTCCCATGCCGGACCCGGCTCTCTGCCGGACGGAAAGCGAGTGGACGCTCCTTGTTGACCAGTACCTTGAACGTTTTTCGGGTCTGCTGCGGCCCTCAAAGGGGATGCTCGAAACGATGCGGACAACCTTCCTCATGCAGGGACCCTGGGGCGCGGCCGCTGCCGAAAATTTTTTCGGAGAGCAGATGGGCCCGGACGCCGTTCTTTCGAAGATCGGCATGAAGCCTGAAAAAGCCGCCGAGTTTGTTCGTCTTCTTGATCAGGACCTTCCGGAAGATCCCAAGACCATGAACGCCTTTCTGGCGGATCTTGAGGAGGCCGGCGGTTTTCCCAAGGGGAGACTTGCCGAAAAAATGGCCGCCTATGAGT
>JAIKXS010000009.1 GCA_024683955.1 Desulfovibrio sp.
ACACCACATCACCAGATCAGTCCCGGCTTCCGTCTGATTCTTCGTGACACAAAACTCAACGAGGGCATCACTGATCCCCAAGACAAGGTGGTGCTCCACACTCTTCGGCATACCTACGCCTCATGGCTTGTGCAGGCCGGACTCCTCCTGTACACGGTGCAGCGGCTCATGGGGCGCAAATCCATCATCATGACCCAGCGCTATGCTCATCTGGCTCCTGACCAGGGGGCCGAAGCAGCACGACACGACTGCTGTCAGAGGTAAAACCGAACGAGGAAAGTTCCTCTTGTTAACAGGCTGATTCTGATTTATTCTTGTCTTATGAACCGTATAAAGACTTGGGATGAGCTGACCATTCAGGACAATTACCTTTTCCAGAAGGTGATGAGGAAGGAGCCCGGCCTTCTTCTCCGTCTTCTTGAACGGCTTTTAGGGTTTTCAATCAGTAAAATCAGCATTCCCCAGACCGAAAAGACCATAGAGACTGATTTTAGGGCAAAGGGCGTGCGCCTTGATGTTTATGTGGAAGACGAGAGCGGCAGGGTGTACGACATTGAAATGCAGTCTTCCGACATGGCCGATGACGAGCTTCCTCTGCGTACCCGCTATTATCAGTCCATGATCGATCAGGGGATTCTCGAAAAAGGACAGCCGTACAGCGAGCTTCGCGAGTCCTATGTCATTTTTACATGCGCTTTTGACCCCTTTGGTCTGGGCCTTCTCCGGTACACGTTTCGCGGCCGCTGTGACGAATGCCTGACACTTGCTCTCCCGGACAGGGCCACCCGCATTTTTCTCAACGCCATGGGCACTCGTGGGGAGGAAAGCCCCGACATACGAGGATTCCTTGAATATGTGAGGACGAACAAGGCCTCTGGTGGCTTTGCTTCGGAGGTAGCCGCGTCTGTTAACCGGGTTAAGGCGGACGTAAAAGAGAAGGAGATTTATATGTCGCTTGCCATGGATATGCAGATGTACATTGAGAAGGAAAAGGGAACTTGGTTTGCTCAAGGCCGTAATGAAGGTCTCAGTGAAGGATTAAATCAAGGCCGCAATGAAGGCCGCAATGAAGGCCGCAACGAAGAACGGATCACGCTTCTCAAGAACATGCTCGATTCCGGCCAAACTCCTGAACAAATCTCTTTCTTCACTAAGGTTCCGTTGGAGGAAATTTGTTCAATTCAGTCACGTCTATCCGGAAAACAGTAGCCAGACTGACGAATTTGCCTGAAAACATGCAGAGCCTGACCGTAATCATCGGTTGGGCTCTGCTTCTTTGGGCGGTTGATAATGTCTTGCAAGCGACAGAGCAGATCAAATAAAATATTCACTATATCCTGAGTCAGTGATCAAAGATAGCATAAATTTATAGATACACATTTATTGATATTTTTTTAAATGTGATTTTGACATAAAATCAGCAGAAAACGATGTTTCTATATTAAATATTCATCCTTTTGAAGGTATTTTTTGAAAAAAATACAATATATAACAAGTTTTAGATAGACTAATCCTGAAAATTGTATTTTTTTCACTCACTTTTCTACGTTTAGAAAGTTTGTTTGTATATTGTAAAGAATGTTTTAAAATAGAAAGTATCTCGTTCAAACTTTACAAAAATATTGTGAGCATCGCGTATTATATTGCATGCCATGATGCATATTTTATCGGTGGCCGTGCGATGACGAATACGCTCCGTTTGTTTTCTCTTGTGGTGCTGAAGGGCATCATCAATGTTAACAGCCTTATCTCCTATGATTTGCAGCCACATTAAATGACAAGGCTGTAATATGAAGCAAAAGTTTGTCTGTTGCAAAATACCCTCATGGCAGCAGTTCCATATTCATGTCGCTTTTGAGCTCGCTGGGATACTGCTCGCTTGTTACATGTTCTCTGTAGAGTATGTCGCATTCCCTTGCTGTGATGAGTGTTAACGGGCATCCTTTTACACCAAACGGGCACAAAAATTTACATCCCTATAAAACCCAGAACCCCTTATAAGATGCGATTTTTCGGTTGTCTAACTAGCGATTTTCTGACGCCTAAAGAGGCAAGATTTACTGCTCACACCTGCAATCCAGATTGATATTCTCCAGACCAGGGACGCGATTTCTTCCCTGCGCATGGCAGTCTCCAATGCGAACCTGATGCACGGCCGCAGCTTCTCACTCGCCACGGCAAGCAGTTTTTTTTCTTCTCCGGGTTCAAGACGTCTTTCCCGTCCACGGTTGACTTTGGGCCGTTGGACTTTTTCCGTGGGATTTGTGATGGATTCAAATCCCCATGTGGTGCGTGCAAGATTGAAAACTCGTGAGAGGGCAGCAATGTCGAGTCGGATCGTGTTCCCACCTGTACCTTCGGCTTCGGGCTCCCGAATGAAACCTGCAATGTCGGCGCTACGGATGGCAACGACGAACTTTTTCGCCAGATCGCGCCCCATGAGGTACTTGACCCGGTTTCCCTCGCGCTTCGGGTCTGCCAGTTTCGGTACGGATTCTTCAAGATAGCGCTGAAGCAGCTTACGCAGGGTCGTCTTCTCCGCCTCAGCGCGTGATACGAACACGCCCCTGTCCATTTCAGCCATAATTTCGCGTTCCCACGCCTCGGCTTCAGACTTGTATTGAAAGGTCTTTATCTGCTGCGGAAAGCTTTTCCGGCGGATCCTGACCTGCCATTTTCCGCAGTGCTTCGAGATTGCCATGTTCCCCATCCGCTCCAGCACCGCACCAATTTCAGTGGAGCGGGATTTTTCGCTCCATGAAAATAACTATGTTTGGATGCTCTTAGCAAACTCCGTTTTTTGGAGTAAGTCTTCGCTGAGTGGAGCAAAAGCAACAAAAAAGGGTTTACGATTTCTCGTAAACCCTTTTAAGTATTGGCTCCCCGAGACGGA
>JAIKXS010000023.1 GCA_024683955.1 Desulfovibrio sp.
GAAATCGAGGCGTCCCATCTCTTCTTCCTCCGCAACCTTATAATTTCACATAGCCGAGAAAATATCTAGATGAAATTTCAAAAAAATAAACCATTTTTTACGAATCATCTCGCTCGCTGCAGGGCTACTGAATAGTTACAAATTCTTCATGTACATTTTTTTTGAAATTTATTCCTTAATTTATTTGAAAAAAATAAAGATTATGTGAGCTCGTTTTACACTCGCGGAGAAAAGTGTATCGTAGGATTTTTCTCTTTGAAAATGTCAGGATGAAAAGAGGATTTTGTACAGCATAAATACACGTGCATTGTAGTTAAATTTCTTGCTTGTTATGATTATGGACAGGAATATTTTTGCTATTGCCAGAATGTTGAGGATATCTTTTTTTATATCTTCGCTTAGTGTATTTCGCTTAGTGTATTATTCTTTCAGAGTCAGGAGAAAGGTAAAAAAGGTTGAAATTACGCTCAGTGATGAAGGAGTCTAACATGAGAGAAATAATATACCATATGATCTCTTTGAACCAAAAAGCTGGAAAGCCAGCACTCTAAAGGAGTGTGGTTTTCCAGTGTTGAGAGTTGAGAGAAAAAATCGTTCGTTATTGTCCTCTTGCAAGACTGGTGAGAACCTGATTGGATTGGGATATGGCCGAGATGGAGCCCTGCATGTAACTGTTGTACTGACCCATGAAGTCCTGAAGCTGCACCATTTTGGTTTGAATATCCGCACCCAAAGTATCCAGCTTGGTTTGCATCTTAGCGATGCACAAGTCCCACGCTTTGTCGAGCTTATCGTTATCCTGCTTATCCTTTTGCTTTGCTCTGCCTGCAGAGTTGTTATCAGGAAGACTTACGCCGTTCTCTTTGGCCCATTTCTTGAGTTCGTCAGGAATATAATCTGTGTCTCCCCAGGGGTTCGTATAATGCCTGCCTGCCTTCATATCGCGAGCCATATTCAGGGCATCAGCACATTCTTTCTTTTTCGCCTGTTCGTTCTCGATTTCCTTGATGCCTGCAAGAGCCTGTTCTTTATTGGCCTTTGCCAGCTCCATCTGAAGCATGGCGAGGGCCAGCTGTGGGCTTCCAGCAGCTGAAAAAGAGCCGAATACGGATTGTGAGGCTGAAGTGTTATTAACTTGTTGAGTCATAAATATGCTCCTATTGTCCTTTGGCAAGAACTATGAGTACCTGATTAGACTGAGAAATAGCCGAGTTTACACCCTGCATGTAGCTGTTGTACTGTCACATGCAGTCCTGAAGCTGTACCATTTTGGTCTGAATATCCGCTCCCACGGTATCCAGCTTGGTTTGTATCTGAGCGATGAGCTTCTCCCAGTTCTTGTTGTTTTCTTCTTTATCACGGGCCTTATCAGGAACAGAGAATCCCATCCCTTCCGCGGCTTTGTAGAACTCAGCGCTCGTGTAGGGCTTCACGCCCGCTTTCATAGTTTGCGTCACTGTTCAAGTAGTCGCTCGCCTGGTTTATGCTTCTGTGATTTCTTTTTTCTTGGTCTGTCCGCTCTCGATTTCCTTGATGCCTGTGAGAGTCTGTTCCTTATTTGCTTTAGCCAGATCCAACTGAAGCGTGGCGAAGGCCAGCTGCGGGCTTCCAGCAGCAGAAAAAGTGCCAAATACCGAATATGAGGAGGAAACTTTGGTGACCTGGCTCATAGTGATAATTTCTTGATGGGACTAAGAATGCTGCGATTTATAAATGTTACCCCATGATTCTGGACATGGTCTGGTTCATGTTGGCCTGCATTGAGTTCATGAACTCCATGGACTTGTTTATAAGATCACGCTGGGCCTGCATGGAGGTCCTCAGAGTCTCCATCATGGTCCGGTGATTTTCAATGGCCGCGTCAAGTTGTTTGTTTTCGGCCTGCTTTCCGGCGTTAAGGTAACCGCCGATAGCATTAAGTGTTCCGCTAAAGGAACCGCCGATTGTATTCATGGCCTGCCCTTTTGACTCGGCAATTTTGAGGGCGTCTCCCCCTCCACCGCCCGCGACGGTTGAAGCGGCCGCAATACTCATGCCTGCACTTGCCACAGCCCCTGCGATGGCGAAACACATCTGCTGAAAGGCACCCTTTTCGATGTTATCGGCCTGCGTTTGCATTGTCTGCGTCACGGCATCGTTATGCTTTAAGAGCTCCTTGGTATTTAGCTCATTCTGTTCGGCTGCCTCTTTGACACAGAGGGCAGCCAGAAGGGCTCCTGGCGAAAGAGTGGCAACAAGACCGGTGAGGCATGCCATGTCCGCATTGGCCTTCGGAGCGTCCGGAACGAAGCCGCGACCGGACGTATCGTTGTTGGTTGGGCTTTCTGGCGGGGTTTGCGGTGTTGCGGGTGAGTTGTCAACGGCCCCGAACTTTTTGGTTGGGGAGGCACCGTCAACATCATCCTGATAGGTATTGACGGGATGGTTGCTTGGGAAATGTACCTGAGACATTACGTATTCTCCTTATGCCATGGCGGTACCGCCGCCCTCGGTAAGGATGGCGGTCTGGGTGGCAGTATTTTCCTTGACGATTTCACCAACTGTTTCAGCGGTTTTCTGACTGTCTTCAATTACTTGCTTCATATGCTTTGTTACGAGTTCGTTCACCATCTGGATATTCTCCAGAATGGCCTGAAGACGCTTTTGGTCGGCCTGTGCCTTGGAGGCTTCGTATGTGTAGACGGAACTGGCAATGGTTGTGCCAGAACTGGTTACGTCTACGGTGCTTTTTGCAATCAGGGCTACCTTGCTTGCGGTTTGCGCAGTCTGTTCCAAATTGCCTGCGGTGCTTGAGGCACTGGCACCACACGAGCAGACAAGAGCGGCAATAGAAATGGTAACGTCTAAGCCCAACTTGACCCACATGCCTGCCTCTTTGCTCCCGGAAATTTTTTCGATGAGTTTCCCTATCCCGCTTGTCAGGCCCCATCCCTGGCCGTTAACGGCCGTTCCTATTTCGTCCAGGATGGAATCGGCGATACTAACGCCTATAAGCGTGAGCCCCGCCACTCCTGCAGCTGAACCGACTCCCGTGGCGATCATGGCAACGCAGCCTGCAGCCGCCAGAGCCATGCCGATGTACTTGAAGACGCTGGTGACTTTACTCCAGAAGCCGGCCTCTTCAAGTTTGTCGATCTGTTCCTGGATCTTAGCGATTTTTTCCTTGTTCGTTGCCTCGCGCGCCTCCGCGTTAGCCTTGACAGTGGCTATGCCGGCATTGGTTTCCGTTGTTCGTACTTTGTCGCCAATGGCGTCAAGAAGAATATCCAGGGCAATGGATCCCCCTGCAGCCAGAGCCGGCGCTGGAAGTGTAGGAAGTTCCTGTGAACTGGCAGATTTGGTACCATCCTTTGCGGGAGGTACGATTTCTTCGGTACCTGCTCCCGGACCCGATACTGCTTTGCCGGTTGTGAGGGATACCTCTTCAGCCGAGTGGGAAGCCTGTGACTGAGCTGGCTGATTCATAATTACTTGAGACATAAGGAGCTCCTATCCCAGTGTGGCCATCAGTTCCTGGGACAATTTACGGTACCGTGCTTGTTCCGGGTCGCTGTCGTTTCCTGCAGAGATAGCTATATCGAGCACTTTGCGCGCCGCTTCCTTGTCCTGAATGGAGTAACAACATTGAGCCAGCAGATAGAGCGGCTTTGCGCTCATCGGGTAGCCCAGTTGCGCCGCACGGGCAAAGCAGAAAACAGCTTCTCGGTATTCTGCTTTTTTTTCAAGGCAACAGCCAAGCCCGATCCAGTTGCGGGGCACGTCATTATCGTACTGGCAGAGAGCCCGGTACATGGTTTCCGCATCGTGTATTTTTCCGGCGGAAAACAGGTTGCAGGCCAGAGCGTAACCGGCTTCAAGGGATTTTGCAGGGATATGGAACATCTCTGCTACACTTGCACCTTTTTTTGCCTGTTCATACAGGGAAGAGACCTCTTCCTTCGAGAGACCCGAAATTTCGGCAATACGTTCAAGAGTACTGTTCATATCGGTGTTTTTTGCTTGTGCCATGATTGACTCCTGCTATATACGCATGGCACCATGCCGACGCCCACCTGGTGCCGCGCCTCCGTTGCCTGATTTTGCGGCCGACATGCTTCCGGCGAATTGGGCAGCGCGTGCAGCACCATCACGTTTTGCCTTTGCCTTTGCCTCTTCAAGTGCTCGCTGAACTTCCGGTGTAATGTCATTCTCGTTCTGTTGAAGTTTCCCTTCATCGTCTTCAGGCAGACCAGCTGCTTTCCGAAGATCTTTTTCTTTTTGTTGAAGCCGGGAAAACTCTTCCTGAAGTTCCGCAAATACGGCATCCTGACGGTCGCTGTCTTCTTGAGTAAACATAATCCACCTTGAAAATGGGTTAAGGGTTAAGAAAATTTCTTGAAATTTTAATAATCCTTTTTGAGGGTGGCTGCAAGGTTCTGCAAACCGTGTCCCTCTTCGTAAAGCAAATTGCATACCCGTTTGAATTACTCTTATTTCCGATTTAATTATACAGGGTTATAAAAGTCAATAACGTGAAACGAATACTTTTTTCGTCAATTATGTCGAAGTTTCATCATATACGATGGCCTTCTGTCGCATTAATGGCGACAATCGCTGTACGTTGATTTTTTATGAAACCGCTCATATAGTCAATCTTAAAAAAACCGCAAACTGCAAGGAGGAGGGCCATGCTTAATGAAGTCACCGGCCAGATGCAGGCCACATTCTCCAATACTCCTGGCGCCGGGCAGGCACAGGGGGCCACGGGCAAACTCATTGGGAAGGCCGTGGTGGAGGTCATTACTCCCCAGTCCATTCTCCAGGATGCAATGGAGGAGATCAGCTTTAACTTCAATAAATCTGATGACTACGCCCTTAAGAGCCGTAAAGAGCGTAACCGTACTGACAGCTCATTGAAGGATAGACTTAACGCATACCGCAAAGTCGCGGAAAAAAATGCTGCCGATCCCAAGAAGGCTGCCGAGGAACTTGCCCAGTCCGTTGAGGAACGTCCCGAACGCGAGGCTATTCTAAAGGACGCCCTTGAGCGACATGAGGAACCTGCAGACGCCTGGGCTGCGCTGGAAGAAGCGCGCGATCTTCTTAAGCAGAAAGGCGCTGAGCCTGCGGTGCTCAGGGAATTGGACGAAGCCCTTGCACTCATGGATATTCGTTACGGAGCGGCTATTCGCGCCGGCATCACTGGTACGTTGACCGCTGCTGAGAACTATGTTTCCCTAGGCTCTCCCCTGGAACTCGGCTCTACGTACCGCCAGTGCGTTCTTGAATTCACCACCACGAAGGATCTCTATTCTTTTATTGTTAACAAATACGGTGGCGATTTTGACAAGGCGGTGGACTTTCTTTACGCCTCTCTTGCTGCGGACATGGGGTGTGACGAGCCGAGCACGGACAAGGCTTCCCTAGAAAGCGTGAATACAAGTCTGGGCAAGTTGCGCAGTTTTCAGAGTGCCCACGACCAGTGCAGCAAACAGCTGCAACGTTGGGGAGATGTGCATCATGTTCAATGCGACATGAAGGGAATTGATCTGCTTGGCAAGATTCTTGACCTTGGCTCCCAGTCCTACATAGGAGCATCCGATGCGGAAGGCCTCGCCCGTGATGCCAAGGCAGCAGACCTTGAACACCGTATTTTCTTTTTGCAGGAACTGCAGCAGAATATTCGCGGTTTTTCACCCCTCGTTTTTGATAAGGAGGACGGCCGTGCCCACGTGCTTGATGCGGTGCAGGACGCTGTGGACAACGCCGTTGCCGAAGAAGATGCCATGCTTGCGGCGGAGGAGAGCTGATCATGTCAATGCAATCGGCTGTAGAGGAATTCGGCAGGCGACTCGGTATGCCATCGCTGACTGTGGGGCCAGAAGGCCTTGCAGCACTTGATATTTCTGATGTGGGGCGCCTGACCCTTGAAATTTTGAGCAAAAGTGGTCAAGAAGAACTTCTGGTGTACCTTTCTAGACCTGTGCCGGCCCATGACCGCGATCTGGCAAAGCGTGCGCTGGCCTTCTGCCATTTCAGCACGCCAAGACCTTTTGCGCTTTGGGCGGGTATCTATAAAGACGATCTGATCCTTCTTACTCGTTTCAGCGAGAGGGAGGCCACTGGTCAGGTTTTGGAAAATGCGGCGCTTTTTCTGACCGACAGTCTGAAGGTCATCTGTGAAAGGAGTAAATAGTTATGCCTGACCAATTGCGTCTTCTGGATGGGAATCTCGGTATACAGAGCGTCTTAAATGCGCAGGATATGCCGCGTATGCCCGAGGCCAGGCCATTGCCCTCAACAGCATTGCGCGAGGCCGGACTTGAGGAGCTTTTTGGCACACTGACAACTGAAAAATTTCTTGAGCAGACCCTCTGTCCTTCTGTGGGCGACGGCACGGTCCTGCAGCCGGCCGAGTTCAGCGCCTGCCTGAAGGAGAGCCTCGCCGCGCTTAAGGACAGTCGTCAGCCTGAAGTTCGTTCTTTCGTGAGCGCTGAGCTGGCTCCGCTGATCGAAAACGAGGCGCTCTTACAGGCTTACGCCGGGCTGCTTATCGGAGGGTGATACGGTGGCTGATTCGCCGGCATCGGTAGGTCCCCAGCAAAAACGCGCTCTGCGTGTTCTGGGATATCTTTTTTTGCGTATGGGGCAGTATGCCCGTGCACGGCGTCTTTTCGCCGCTCTGGCGGCCATTGACCCCGGGGACCTCCACGCACGTTGTTCTTTGGCTCTCGCTTGTATTCATCTTGAGGACGGAGAAGCCGCCCTGCACACACTTGTAGGTTTGGCTCCCGGAGATCCTCTTCCTGGCGGTGACGCCACATTGCATTTGCTTTTGGCACGTGCTTACTTGTTGACCGGCAATACGCAAGCGGCGCAGCAGGCCGTGGCTGCATTTTGGAATGACCGCAAGTCGGGGAGCAGTGATACGTGAACGCACTTGCCACTGCGAGGACCTTAGTTTCCCGCACGACCCAGCACAGTGACCTTGCCCTTGTGGGTCTGCTTGTTGCTGTTATTGCGTTGATGATCATGCCCCTGCCCACCTTTTTGGTGGACACGCTTATTGGTCTTAATTTGTCTCTCTCATTCGCCATCCTCATGATGACGATGTACGTGAAAACGCCTCTTGAATTCTCTTCGTTTCCAACCATGCTCCTCTTCACCACGCTCTTTCGCGTGGGACTGAATATCACAACCACACGTCTTATTCTGCTTAATGCTGATGCCGGCGAAATTATTCAGACGTTCGGTGAGTTTGCCCTGGGTGGCAATTTCGTGGTCGGTGCTGTGGTTTTTCTTATTCTGACAATTGTCCAGTTCCTCGTCATTTCCAAGGGTGCGGAACGTGTGGCCGAAGTGGGCGCTCGTTTTACACTCGATGCCATGCCGGGCAAACAGATGTCCATTGATGCCGATATGCGTGCCGGCGTCATCGATATGGCCGAGGCGCAGAAGCGCCGTGAGGTCATCAGTCAGGAAAGCAAGATGTTCGGCGCTATGGACGGCGCCATGAAGTTTGTCAAGGGTGACAGCATCGCCGGTATGGTTGTGGCCGTGGTCAACATCGTGGGTGGAACTGTCATAGGTGTCACACAGCGTGGCATTCCTGCTTCGGAAGCCTTGAACATTTATGGTATTCTTACCATTGGCGACGGCTTGGTCTCACAGATCCCTTCGCTTATTATCGCCATTTCGGCCGGCATCCTCATCACACGTTCCGGCGACACTCAGGTGGATGTGGGGGCACAGATTGGCGGGCAGTTTTTTAACCAGCCAAAAGCCCTCTTTATTGCCGGTGCCCTCATTTTCCTCTTCGCCCTTATCCCTGGGTTCCCCAAGCCACAGCTTTTCACCCTGGCTTTTGCTATTGGTGGATTCGCCTACGTTCTTGACCGCATCAAGAATGCGCCTGCATCCCGCCGTGACGCCAGGTCGGATTTTCAGCAATCTGTACGCGCTTCCACCGAAAGTCAGGCAGGGCCGAGACGAAATCCCAGCGAACCGCAGGACGATTTCTCGCCAACCGTGCCGATTATCCTTGATATTTCCGAAGAACTCTCCACGGCGTTAGACTTTGACAAGCTGAACGACGAGCTTGCCGCCCTTCGCCGGGCTCTCTATTTTGATCTCGGTGTGCCCTTCCCTGGCATCAATCTGCGCGTGGCACGACGCCTTACTGGCCTGACATACGAACTGCAGATCAATGAAATTCCTCTGACTTCAGGCAAACTTGAACCCCATATGTCGCTCGCCCGCGAAAGTGAGGAGACTCTCTCCATGCTGGGCGTGCAGGTTAAAAAGGGCGAGGATTTCCTGCCGGATGTGGAAAGTCTTTGGGTGTCGGATGCCGACGCCGAGCGACTTGCCAAGGGTAGTGTTTCCTGTATGAGTCACTCACGGATTATAGCCTATCACCTTTCTCTTCTGCTTTCTCGCCACGCCGGGGATTTTGTAGGCATGCAGGAGACGAAGTATCTGCTTGACCGCATGGAGGAACGCGCGCCTGATCTTGTGCATGAGGCAACGCGTCTTCAGCCAGTGCAGCGTATTGCCGAGATTTTTCAGCGTATGGTGCAGGAGCAGGTGTCTATCCGGGACCTTCGTGGCATCCTTGAGGCTCTTATTGAATGGAGCGCCAAGGAGAAAGACATTATTATGCTTACGGAATACGTGAGGGGGGCGCTGAAAAGACAGATCTGCTACATGCATTCTCGAGGACAGAATATGCTGCCCGCAATTCTGTTGGATCCTCCCGTTGAGGAAACCATACGCAAATCCGTCCGTCAGACGTCGGCCGGCGCCTTTCTCTCTTTGGATCCTGATACATCCAAACGCTTTCTTGACGCGGTAACTGATGCTGCCGGCGACTACAGAAAACACAGCCAAAAACCTGTACTTCTTGCCAGTATGGATATCCGCCGTTATGTGCGACGTCTTATCGAAGCAAAACATTATGATCTTATGGTGCTGTCCTATCAGGAACTAACACCTGAAATTTCGGTGCAGCCCCTGAGTCGCATCCGTCTGTAGGGAGTCGGCATGGAATCGGGAACCTCCTACGCCGCGCAGGCCCTCATGCTCGTCATGGAGCTTTCGTTGCCCCCCATCTTGGTGGCCGCCGTGGTGGGTATCCTTTTCAGCCTTTTTCAGGCCATTACGCAACTGCAGGAACAAACTTTGTCCTTTGGCGTTAAGCTGATTGCCGTGGGCATTGCCCTTTTTCTTATGGCCGACTGGCTATGTGGTGCCATCCTGCGCTTCGGAGGGGAGGTTTTTGACAGGTTCCAATTGTTTTAAGCGGAGCTGAACAGTGGACCTTTTCGGCATTCTGGAGCAGTTGGCCATTTTCAAGCATCTTACGGCATTTCTTCTGGGCATGCCGCGTCTTTTCGCTGTAGCTCTGGTTGCCCCTTTTCTCGGAACGGGGGTACTTGAGGGTCAGATATGGCTTCTACTGGTGCTTGGTTTGTACCTCCCCCTTCACCCAGCGGTGATGGCTGAGTTGTACCCTGCTGTCACCATTTCCTTAGATATGGACATGTATGTGGCCGGGCGCCTTGGGCTTATTTTTCTCAAGGAAACCCTGCTCGGACTTGCTCTTGGCCTGTTGGCGGGACTTCCGTTCTGGGCTATTGAGAGTGCGGGCGTTTTCATGGATAATCAGCGGGGTGCAGCGCAGGCAGAGGGCACGGAAATTCTCACGGGTAAGAGCGTGAGCCCCATGGGCGGACTGCTCTTTCAGTGTCTTGTTTATCTTTTCTTCACGACAGGCGCTTTTTTGGCCTTTATGGGTCTTGTCTATGCCAGCTATGAACTCTGGCCAGTGACGCACTTCCTTCCGATGCCAAAAACCTCCTCCGTACCCCTCTTCTTTGCCGGCAAGGTCGCCTGGCTTATGAGTTTCATGCTGCTCATCTCTGCGCCTATCGCGGTGGCCTGCCTTCTTGTCGATATCTCGCTCGGTCTAATCAATCGTTTTTCCCCGCAACTCAACGCCTACGTCCTTGCCATGCCTATAAAAAGCGGCTTGGCTGCCGTGTTGCTTTGTCTCTACCTGGGACTTTTGGTCAACTATTCTCCGCATATCTTTCGGTATGTTGACGAACTGCTCGGAGTTTTTGAAAAAATGCTGAAGAGCTGATATGGCCGACGAAAAAACAGAACAACCAACCCCAAAACGACTACGCGACGTACGGAAGAAGGGACAGGTGGCAAAAAGCCAGGATGTCGCTTCCTCGCTCTCTGTTTTGGCTATTGCCCTTTACCTTATGGCTTTGGGCCCGGATATGCTAGACTCACTCATTGATATGGCCCAGGCGCCCATAGAGCTTATGAGCCTGCCATTTGAGGAAGCTCTTCCGCGTGCTGCTGCCATTGTCTGGCAATCTTCCCTGCGTCTTTTGTTGCCACTTATGGGAATGGTGTTGACTGTTGTGCTTGTTTCAAATCTGGCCCAAGTGGGCGTGCTCTTTGCCTTGGAAGCGGCCAAACCAAAGCTTGAGAATCTTAACCCGGCACAGTGGTTCAAAAAGGTTTTTTCCCTTAAAAACGCCTTCGAACTTTTTAAAAACATTTTGAAGGTGACCGTACTTACCGTGGCGGTGTACATTATCTTTAAAGACTACATGCCGCTTCTTTTCCGGATTCCGCAAAGCAATATCGGGAGCATGTGGGCTGTGCTTGGATCGGCTGCTCTTGACCTTATTCTTACCTCAGCATGTATTTTCTGTGTCCTTGCCGCACTTGATTACTTTTTTCAAAAATGGCAGTTCACCAAGAAAAATATGATGAGTAAGGAGGAGGTCAAGCGCGAATATAAGGAGAGCGAGGGTGATCCGCTCATCAAGAGCAAGCGCAAACAGGTACATCAGGAGCTCATAAATCAGAACAACCTGCAGAAAGTTAGAAAAGCGAAGGTACTAGTTGTGAATCCTACCCATTATGCTGTTGCGTTGGACTACGAAAAGGACAAGACTCCCCTGCCGGTTATCCTGGCGAAGGGCCAGGGCGAGCTGGCCCTGAGGATGATGGATGTCGCCCGCCAGGAGGGAATTCCTATTATGCACAATGTGCCTCTGGCTCGAAGCCTTTATGCGGAAGGAACGGAGGATTCCTATATTCCCAAGGAGCTTATCGGACCTGTGGCTGAGGTCCTGCGGTGGGCACAGGGGCTTGGCAAATGATCGCCTGCTTATCCCTGACAGGTCACGCGGAACTCGCAATGAGAAGTCGCTCACTTCCTTACAAACGTCATATGGTCCAAGTTGTCTGACCGGCGCCGTACGGAAAACAATGCGGTTTCATGAAATGATTGGCTTTCCTGTCGAGAAGGGAATGTTTAGGTCGAGGTCCGAGAACTCGGGCTCAGATTTTATACAGGCAGGCCATGAGTGTGTTGGACGGGTGCCGAGAGCACGGCAGATGAACATGTTTTGTATGAGACGGGATCTTTCTGTTGGCAGAACGTGAAGTGAACAGTTGCCTTGCCGCCGCAAATTATCCCGAAAGAAAGCAGTCGAAAAGATCCGTGCCCGTTCCAGACACTTCCGGCTGCACAGATTGCATGAAAATGTTTGGGCAGGCTTACGAGCTCCTTCCCGGTCCCATTTTTGTCCGTCGCACCTCAGTAAGGGCTTCGGCTGCTGTTACAGAAGCGAAATCGCCTTGTCAGAGGTGCCTGTTGAGGGGGTAGCTTCTCCTGAGATCGGCCAGAAAAAACGTTAAGGAGCACATGGTCAAAAAAGTGAACTGTTTATCCGGCCAAGCGCGGAAAGCGGTTCACTTTTTTTATCCCGAAAGACAGATGTTTGTCCTATTTCCAGAGGTGGGCGTATCGGCTTGCAATGCCGTCCGTCCGTTCGAAGATGCTGTCCACAAGGGCCCCGAGACCATCGTCTGTGATGATTCCGCTTGTGTGTTTCAGCAGGAATGGCAGATAGCCTTTGCCTTGCTTGAAGACCCAACAAATACTGTATATAGATCCTATGCTGGGTCGCGAGGGAAATTCCGTCTGCGTTGAAACCGATATAACGAGTTGAGGTTTGTCTTTATCGGATGCGGCGGCCAGGCTGAAAAGATTGCTCTGATTAAAGCGTTCCTTGAGGCGCATGACGAATTTGGCGCCGAGGCTGTCCGTTCCGTCGTTTTCAAGGCCGATGAATGTCACTGTGCCAGGGGCTTTGTCGTTTTTTTCGGCTACGGGCTTTCCTGCCTGAGGCGCCTGTGCATCGCTTTGTGCACCGTAGGTCTGTGTTGCGAGAGAAAGAGCCAACATCAGGACAAATGTGAAGAGGTATTTTTTCATCAGATGCATTTCAGCGCATACCCCGGTTTGATGGTCGGGACGGTACGCTGCCTCCAATTCTGGGTTCGAGTTTGACTTGAGAGAAATATGCCCTACTTTTTGATGATTGTACGGAACAAGTCAACGAGCCGCAATGAGTAAAACGTTTTTTTTCACCTGCACCCTTGTTTGCCTGATCTCTGATCTCAGACGTGTATCGTCTGTGCATGCGAATCTATTTAGATTTTATATAATTTTTATTTTATTGTAAATATCCTGTAATTTTTCCATATTTTTATATTTCAGTACAATACATTTGTATATAACAATTATTATATTTTTATATGTAGTGTATTGTAATAATATTGTGTTGTCGATAGGAATAGAGAAATTATTTTGTAAAATATATAAATGTAAAATAGGAATTATAGCAATGGAACGAGTGCTTATAAAAGATGCTCTTCTATCCAATGTCCCGTTGGAACAAATACGTATCGCGGGTTGGATAAGAACGCGAAGGGATGCGAAAGGATTTTCTTTTCTTGAACTTAATGATGGCTCATGTCTGAGCAATATACAGTGCATAGTGGACGAAGGCACAACTGCACACAAGGCACTTTTGTCAGCAAATACCGGCGCAGGACTCATCCTTTCCGGTTCTCTTGTTCCATCTCCGGGAAAGGGGCAGCGCTGGGAAATCCGTGTGCGCGATCTTGAGCTACTGGGCGTGGCTGATCCTGAAACCTATCCATTGCAGAAAAAACGCCATTCTGACGAATTTTTGCGTTCTATCGCTCACTTACGCGTTCGGACTAACAAATATGGCGCTGCCATGCGGGTCCGTTCGGAAGCGGCATTTGCGATCCACCAATGGCTGAGGGAACATTCGTTTTACTACGTGCATACACCCATTCTCACCGGTTCCGACTGTGAGGGGGCAGGAGAGATGTTCCGTGTGTCGACGGACGGTGGCCAAAACAGTTCTTCTGATGACAGCTTTTTTGGGAAGACCTGTCATTTGACGGTCTCCGGGCAGCTGGAGGCTGAAGCGCTGGCTCTTGCCCTTGGTCGCGTCTACACATTTGGTCCTACATTTCGGGCTGAAAATTCCAATACGGCCCGTCACGCCGCTGAATTTTGGATGGTCGAGCCTGAGATGGCCTTTGCCGATCTCAGGGATGATATGCACCTGGCCGAAGACCTGCTGAAAGGCGTAATGCGGAGCCTTCTCGAGAGATCCTCAGATGATCTAGCGCTTTTTGACAGATTTGTTCAGCCGAACCTTTTAAAAAAACTTGAAGATTGGAGCGGAAGCAGGTCCTTTGTCCATTTGCCGTACGGAGAATGTATAGAAATTTTGAAGAACTGTTCCGTAAAATTTGAGCATCCGGTCTCCTACGGCATTGACTTGCAGACCGAGCATGAGCGCTTCCTCGCAGAGGTGTACTGCAGTTTTCCCGTGATTATCACAGACTATCCTCGCGCTATTAAGCCGTTCTATATGCGGGACAACGACGACGGCCTGACTGTTGCCGCCATGGATATTCTTGTCCCCGGTATAGGGGAGATCGTCGGAGGTTCACAACGAGAGGAGCGTCTTGGAAGGCTGGAGGCCAAGATGGATGAGATGGGAATGATGCCGGAGCGCTATTGGTGGTACAGTGATCTTAGACGTTTTGGTTCCGTGCCGCATGCGGGTTTTGGTCTTGGCTTTGAACGCCTGCTTATGCTGTTGACGGGCATCGCCAATATTCGTGATGTGCTTCCGTTCCCACGGACGCCCGGAAATCTGGATTTTTGAGTCCTGAACGTGAACCATGGACGAAAAAGGAGTGGACGGTGTGTCGAGGGATCCAGTTGGGCAAACAGCCCTGCTTCTTGATATCGGCAATACAGCTGTAAAATGTGGCCTAGTGCGCGGAAACGACTTCTTCTCTCGCTGTTCGTTCGCGGTTGGGTCTTGCAGAAGAGAAGACGCTAAGAAAGCGCTGCTGCGGTTTTTGGAGAAGGCATGCTGTTCGCCTTCTGAAATTACCGAGGTCTATCTCTCTTCTGTCGTCCCTGCATGTTCGGATTCGTTTCATTCTGCCATAGATCGCATTTGCCGGGCATGTGTCGTTGATGTTCCAGCCGATTGTCCCGTTCCCCTTCGTATCTGCTACGAGCCTGCAGAGTCGCTTGGTGCAGACCGGCTTGTGGAGGCCTTCGGTGCTCGGACGTTGTTCTCTGCAGAACACCTCATTGTGGTTGATATCGGAACCGCACTGACTATTGATTGCATAGAGCGCGACATGTTCTGTGGCGGTTTTATCCTCCCTGGACCAGAGGCGAGTCTTTCTGCACTTTGTCAGGCCACCGCTAAATTACCACTTCTGTCGCTTAAGGATGTGCGGGGACCTTTCAGACTTGGGCGTTCCACTGAGAGCTGTATACGTCTCGGAGTAGGATTTGGTTTTGTGGTCATGCTCGAGGGCTTGCTGAAAGAGCTTGCCAGAAATATTCAGGGTGAGGTCTCTATTGTCGGAACAGGTGGTTTTGCCATTGAGGTTGAGGCCATACGCCAGAGCCTGAATCAACCCCCCCTTTTTACCTCTGTTCTTCCTGATCTTGTACTCACAGGCCTTCTTTCGCTTTTCAGATCGCATCGTTGATCGCTGACCTTGTGTCGTGTGCGTTCAGGGTGTACATGAAAGGGATCGTACGAGGGTAGTCGTTTCTTCTTCGTCAGCACCACCTCCGGACATCGATCTTTTCCCAGGAACAGCATTTTGCCTTGCCCCGCTCTGAACATGCGCCTTATGCGGAGGCACAGCGATCAGGTACCCCAATATTTATGTATCTTGTTCCCGTTTTCATGTTATAGCCCTCTTCACAGAAGAGTCGCAAAACGCATGCTATTTCCCGTCTGGAACAGATTTGTGACAGGACCGTTTGCATCGGGTACGGTCGAGTGCATTGTCTGCTCGTCGGGGAAAAAACGGTTGCGCTTGTCTTCCTGTGAATTCTCCCGAGTCTTGTTCTTTGCCAAGAGCCCCCTTGTTTCTTGCTGTTTTATTCCCATGACCTCGAATGCGGGCACTGCCGCTGAAATGCGCGGTGCCGCTTCAGCTAACTTGCTCGGGCTCCCAAAATTGGCAAAAACATCCAGGTGAAACGTGGATTGAACAAAGCCGGTCAGTCCGGATCAGTGCTGGTACGAGTTTCGGTGGCAGCTTGCCTGCAAACTGACGTGGCGGGGCGGCACACTGCTGGTTGTTCTTCAACCGCACCTCTTGCGGTTTTGAGACTCATGCCGATTTTAATGTGGCATTAAACATTTTGGCGGCCTGGCAGGCCGTGACTGCCTGTGGAGCGGGAAGGGCTGCTCAAGCACCCGCGGTTGAAGCAGGAACCCGCCTATGGTGCGGCCTAATAGGGCCCCCACCGATAGGAATCCCCCGACTTTAGGCGGGGGAGGATGTCAAACCCTTGACCTTTCAGCATAATGGAGGCAGATACAATGAGTGAAATTGTCTCAGTGCACGGACGTGAAATTCTTGATTCACGTGGCAATCCAACGGTGGAAGTGGAAGTCGGACTGAAATGCGGGATTGTGGAGCGTGCGGCGGTTCCGTCGGGTGCTTCGACGGGAACCCGCGAAGCACTTGAAATGCGCGATGGCGATAAAACTCGGTATATGGGAAAGGGGGTGCAAAACGCCGTTCAGCATGTCAATGAAGAGATCGCCGATGCTGTTATCGGTATGGATGTCATTCGCCAGATTCAGATAGACGAGTGCATGCTTGATCTTGATGGTACTGATAATAAGTCAAAACTGGGTGCCAACGCCATGCTGGGTGTTTCAATGGCTTGCGCCAGGGCTGCCGCGTCCTACACGGGTATCCCTCTCTACAGATATCTGGGCGGCGCGAATGCCAAAATTCTGCCGACACCCATGATGAATATCATAAACGGTGGTGTTCACGCTCCAAACAACCTGGACATACAGGAGTTTATGATCATGCCTGTCGGCGCCGAACGGTTCAGCGACGCGCTTCAGATGGGTACTGAAGTTTTTCATACGCTTAAGGCTATTTTGAAAAAGGATGGGCACGTCACGAGTGTGGGAGACGAAGGCGGGTTTGCACCGAATCTGAAAAGTCATGATCAGGCCTTTGAATATATTATCAAAGCCGTAGAAGAGGCCGGTTACCATCCGGGTGTTGATATCTTTTTGGCCATAGATGCTGCTTCCTCAGAATTTTTTGAAAACGGCAAATACGTTCTGAAAGGGGAGGGTAAAACGTTCTCAAGCGCAGAGATGGCGTCCTGGCTTGAAGAATTCACCGACAAATATCCCCTGATATCCATTGAGGATGGCATGGCAGAAAACGATTGGGACGGCTGGGCCATGCTTACGCAGACCATAGGCGGTCGGATCCAGCTTGTCGGTGATGATCTTTTTGTCACAAATCCACTCATTCTGGCCGAAGGCATCTCAAAGGGAATTGCCAACGCCATTTTGATCAAGCTCAATCAGATCGGCACCGTGACCGAAACTCTTGATACTATTGAAATGGCCAAGGAGAACGCCTATTCAACCGTTATCTCCCACCGTTCCGGTGAAACTGAAGACAACTTCATCGCTGATCTTGCGGTCGGACTTAATGCCGGCCAGATCAAAACCGGTTCAACGTGCCGTTCGGAGCGGATGGCCAAGTACAACCAGCTGCTTCGAATCGAAGAAGAGCTTGAGGATGAGGCGGAATATTTTGGACCTACCCTCCAGAGTTATTATATGGACGATGACAGTTCCGAGGAGTAGAAAATCTTTGTACGGCAGGCAGGTCATTGTTGGCCTGTCTGTCGTTTTTTTACTATTCATCTGAACCTCACCCTGCCATAGTTCACTGCTGCCCCTTAGTACAAACGCACATTACGCAGAATTGCGCGTTCGCTGTCCCCTATGTACCGGATCATTGTCAGGGACTGTCTTGTCAGTAGATTTTTACCCCTGTGATTGAAGGGAATACGCCACGGCTTCTTTGAGAAGCATAGCTCTGCGTCAGAGTATCGCAAACGGTGCGTATCATATCTCTCGCAGGGGCGTCTGTTTCTTATTTTCTTGTGGAGGGGGACCACCATATTCTGTGTTGCACCGGGCCCGGAATGGATTTCAGAACGGGTGCGATAGGCGAATGCAACGCCTTCTTTGGTGCTGACCGGGATCCCGGCCATATATTTCACTGTCGGAAAATGTGGGGGACGGGAGTTTTTTCCTGACCTATTCTGCGTCCTTCAATATGTTTAACCCTGTTGATTTCATTATGTTTTTCCCACAACGCGAAGGATAATAGCCAATGCTTCTTCTAGATGGTAAGGCCACAGCTCAAACAGTGCGGGAAGAGCTGAAAAAAATTATTGCCACGGCCATCTCCGCTGGCCGGAGACCTCCTGGACTTGCGGTGATTCTTGCCGGAGAAGATCCCGCTTCTCAGGTGTATGTCAGAAACAAGGAATTTGCCTGTACACACGTGGGTATTTATGTGGAGACATGCCGTCTTCCTGAATCCGTCACTGAAGCTGAGGTCGTTCGCTGTATTGACCGTTTTAATCAGCGAAGTGACATCGATGGGATTCTTGTCCAACTTCCGCTCCCGAAGCACATTCGCCCGTCCATCTGTCTTTTGGCGATTGATCCCGCCAAGGATGTTGATGGGTTCCATCCGGAAAATGCAGGCAAATTGACCCTGGGCCTTCCCGGTCTCAGACCCTGCACACCCCAGGGAATTATAGAACTTCTGCGCCGCTATGGGCTCTCGCCGCGTGGAAAGAAGGCCGTGGTCGTCGGACGGTCCAATATAGTAGGAAAACCCCTGGCGATCCTTTTGGCTGAACCCTTAGAATACGCCAATGCAACGGTCACGCTCTGTCATTCCGAGACGTGTAATCTTGCAAATGAATGCAGACAGGCTGACTTTCTTTTCCTTGCTGTCGGAAAGCCCCGATTCTTTACCGCTTCCATGGTCAGGGAGGGAAGTGTCGTGATTGACGTCGGCATCAATAGAACCCCTGCGGGACTTTGTGGCGACGCTGACTTTGAGGGACTGAAAGATCATGTTTCCGCGATCACGCCCGTCCCGGGAGGGATCGGTCCCATGACAGTTGCTATGCTGTTGAAAAATACGGTGGATGCGTGGCAGGGAAGAACTTCCGCCTCTCTCAAGAAAGAGACAGAAATCTCTTCGTGAGACACTACCCGGATGTGACGGAAGAGCGGTGGGGGCAATTTGACAAAAGAGATCCCGTTTTTTTATCGCACCCAAAAAATTTGCGACGCTTTTTTTTTACAGCCATGTGCAAGAGAGAAAATGTCAGGTTAAAAACGCCGCTATTCATTTTAGACCCGTGTGCTGTCAACAGGTCAGGATGTATCAACCGAAAAAAGCCAAAGAAGGACTTCTCATGTTTCGCAATGCAAAAAACGTAGGCTATTACATGATTGGTAAAGGGAGTCTCTCCCAACTGGGGGATGTCCTTGAAAAACGCCGTTCCTCAGTGAAGGGCCCGGCCGTTTTTTTTCTTGACCACTTTTTCCGTAACCAGGATCTTGCAAAAAAACTTCCCTTGGCCCCTAACGATATTCTACTCTACGTAGATACCACTGAGGAGCCCACAACGCACGGCGTGGACGCGTACACAGCCCAGGTAAAAGAAGAACTTCATGGTGCTCTTCCTTCCGCCATGCTGGCATTTGGCGGTGGTTCCACCATGGATACGTGCAAATGCGTGGGGAATCTGCTCACCAATCCGGGCAAATCCGAGGACTATCAGGGCTGGGAGCTCGTTAAGAATCCGGCCCCGTACAAAATTGCCGTTCCAACCCTTTCGGGTACGGGCTCCGAGACTTCTCGTACGGGCATTGTCTGCAATGAAGCCAAGAATCTCAAGCTTGGTATGAATAGTGACTTTACTATGTTTGATCAGGTTATTCTTGATCCGGATCTTACTGTGACGGTCCCTCGCAATCAGTATTTCTATACCGGTATTGACACTTATATGCATTGTTTTGAGAGCATTACCGGCACCTACCGCAATGCGGTTGTAGACGCGCTTTCGGAAAAAGCCATTGACCTATGCAAGCGAATTTTCCTTTCAAAAGACATGATGAGTGATGAAAATCGTGAATTGCTTATGATTGCCTCCTTCCTTGGCGGCATGGCAGCCGGTTTTGTCGGGACGGTCCACCCTGTTTCGGCGGGATTAAGCATGGTCCTGCACATGCACCACGGCCTTGCCAACTGTTATGCGCTCTCTGTGCAGGAGGATATTTATCCCGAGTACTACCGTGATTTCATGACCATGATCGAACGTCAGCGAATCGACTTGCCGTCTGGCATCTGTAAGGATCTTGAGCCGGCACAGTACGACGCCCTCTATGAGGCAAGCATTGTTCATGAAAAGCCTCTTTCGAACCGGTTAGGACCAGATTTCAAGAAAATTTTTACGAAGGACAACGTGATCGGGCGTTTTAAACGCATGTAGCGTTTATTCTATTTGTGTATCCCTGCAGCACCCGCGCATTCCTTGCGGAATACGAATGGGCCTTGTCATCCATGAAGGTGAATAATGGATATCAGAGTTAATTTCAGCGGTCGTTCCATTCGCTATACTGACGAGGAGGTTCAGACCGTTGTCGAGGCAATGCAAAACGCCGAACCTCTCACCCAGGGAAAATACATGCAGGCTTTTGAAGGGAAGTTTGCACGGTTCCAGGGAGTAGAGGAGGGGAGTTGTTTTACAACCGTGAACGGCTGTGCTGCCCTTGAGATGAGTGCGCAGCTCTGTCGCTTTGCGCCTGGTGATGAATTTGTCATTCCGTCCCATACATTTACGGCCTCATGCTATCCTTACATCAAGAAGGGAGGGCGGCCAGTATGGGCTGATATCGACCGGAAAACGAGAGTCGTGACAGCTGAAAGCATTGAAAAGGTTCTGACAGAAAAAACCAAGGCTGTTGTGGTTGTCCATCTTTATGGATACGTTGCGGACATGCCTGAGATCGTCGCGCTTTGCCGGGAGCGCGGGATTCTTCTCATTGAGGATACCGCCCAGGCCATAGGCAGCACCCTCAGAGGGCAGCGGGCCGGTTCCTTTGGCGATATGGCAATCTTTTCTTTTCACTCTCATAAAAATCTGACCACTCTTGGTGAAGGGGGCATGCTTTACGTACGGGATCCAGCGCTGAGGGGCATTGTGCCCATGCTTCGGCATAACGGTCACTGCGCCTATGAATTTGAACGGCCAGATTACTGGGTTCCGGCCATGGGCAACGTGGATATGCCTATGCTTGGCTCGGATATGCTCTATCCGAACAATATGTGCCTCGGAGAGATTGAGTGCGCCCTCGGGGCCAAAATGCTTGACCGTATTGACAGTATTAACGCCGAAAAGCGTGAGCGTGCCATCAGGTTTATAGATGGTTTAGCAGAGTTCCCCGAGCTTCGTTTCCATCGTGAATCTACTGCCAGGCATAACTACCATCTTCTGGTGGCTGAGATGACTACGGGACCGTCACAGCGTGACCGCTTCATCCGCGCCATGTATGAGGAGAAGGGCATCAAATGCGTTGTGCAGTATATTCCGCTTAATCGTTATGATTTCTATAAACGGCTCGGCTTTGCCAAGGCGGACTGCCCCAACGCCGACGCATTTTTTGACTCCATGGTCTCCTTTCCCTTTCAGCACTGGATGAGTGAGGAGGACTTTTCTTACATGCTTGAAATGACCCGAGAGGTCCTCTCGAGTATTCGCTAGGCCGACCCGTGAAAGAGCGCTGTCTCGTCATCCCCGCCATCAAAAAAAATGCGGTCATTCCCGACCAGCTTGTGAAACGGCTTGCTGGGAAAACGTTGATTTCACGGGCCATTGATACTGCCCGCGGAGTCTGTCTGCCAGAAGATATCATCGTCCTGACGGACAGCCAGGAAATTACCCTTTTTTGTGAGCGTGCTGGTGTGCGTTTTCACAGAAATAAGGACCTGCGTTTTACGTCAAGGGATATTGTCCGTGAAATGCAGGATTTCCTTGGCCGTCTCGCCGCTGAGTACGTCCACTGCATTATCTATCGGGCATCATGCCCGCTTATCACGTGGGTTGACATTGAAAATGCATGGAAAGAATACCGTCATAATGGTGCCGACGCGCTTGTGACGGTCAGGAAGGTGCATCACAGACTGTGGAACATGCGTGACGGCAATCTGGAGCGTTTCCTTGAAAAGAAGGAACATCCTTTCGTGGTGGAGAACAGGGCGCTCATTATGCTGAAACTGGCCCTGCTCCCGGACTGGGACAAGCAGCACATTCGTATCCTTCCCTGCTTTCTCAACGAACAGGGCATTGAAATTCAGGGCTATCAGGATTGGTGGATTTGTGAGCGTCTTTTGCAGCGCCGGCATATTGTCTTTGTCGTGGCCGGGTTTCCGGCCATCGGCATGGGGCATGTTTTCCGGGCGCTGATGATGGCGCACGAGATTGTCAATCACAAGATAACCTTCGTCTGTACGCGCGAAAGCGAACTGGCTGTCGAGAATATCGCAGAGCGGGACTATCCCATTGTGAGGCAGGGGGATGAGCCTTTGGAGGAGACTGTCCTGCACCTTCGCCCAGATCTCGTGATCAACGATTTTTTGAATACTCCTCTCACCTATATGCAGGCTCTTTCTTCGGCAGGAATACGTGCTATTAACTTTGAGGACGATGGTGAAGGAGCCTCTCTGGCAGCCCTTGTCATCAACGCTCTTTACGAGGCCGGTGCATCAACCGAACGCGTGCGGACGGGCCCTTCCTATTTCTGTCTGCGAGATGAATTCCTGGAGGCAAAACGCAATGAGTTGCGCGACGGTGTGCGGACGCTTCTTATCACGTTTGGTGGGACGGATCAGTATGACTGCACGCACAGGGTGCTTGCCATTGTGGCACCGATTTGCCGTGCTTACGGTATCCGCGTCCGAATTGTTGTGGGTCCCGGCTATGCCCATAAGGAATCCCTCGCGGCCTTTGTCAAAGAGCTCGAAAATCCACTTATCGAATGCACGTGGGCCACGAATATTATGAGCCGCATGATGGAGGGGGCTGACCTGGCTATTTCTTCGGCGGGGAGAACCGTATACGAACTCGCTCATATGCGTATTCCGGCTTTGGTCCTTGCCCACCATGAGCGTGAGGCGAGGCACTCTTTTGCGCGGCCAAAAAACGGCTTTGCCTTTGTCGGAATTATGCAAAAAGTTAGTGATACAAGAATCAGGAATATGTTTTTAGCCATGTTGAAGCAGACGCGCAGGGCCAGATTCTGGCAGCGTCAGAACAACCTTGATTTTGTGCCAAATAAAGCGCGTGTGATTGCCCTTATGGAGCGCGTCCTTGAGGCGGATGAAGTTTGACTGCGCGCTTGACTGGCGCACGGAAAAGGAGATGTTATGGCTGGCGTAAAGGCTCCGTATGTCGCCATTGTTCAGGCACGGCTCGGATCAAGCCGTCTTCCGTTGAAATCCCTGCTATGTCTGCGTGATCTTCCGCTGATCGACTGGGTCATTACGAGACTTCAGAGCTCCAAAAGGCTTGATGGACTCATTGTGGCCATTCCCGACACTCCCCTTGACCAGGTCCTGTACGAACATCTCGCCCGGCGGGGGATTCCTTGTCTTATGGGAAGTGAGAACGACGTGCTCTCACGCTATTGTCTTGCCGCAAGGGAGACGAAGGCCAAAACCGTTATTCGGGTCTGCGCGGATAATCCCCTGATCTGGGGGGAGGCCGTGGATAGGCTGATTGACCATTATGAACGCCATCCCTGCGATTATGCCTACAATCATGTCCCACGCGACAACCGTTGGCCCGATGGCCTCGGCGCTGAGATCCTTCCGGCGGATTTGCTTTTCGGCATTGAAAAAAAAGCCTTCGAGTCTTCCCAGCGGGAGCACTGCCTCAACTACATCTGGGATAACAGGCACCATTTCCGTATATCGACCTTTGATCCTGAAGAACCATGGCTCTGCAGGCCGGATCTGAAGCTTGATATTGACCGCCCCTCGGATTTCGCCAGACTTGCTCGTCTTCCTCTTGATCCTGCAATGGATGCAAAAAGCATAGTGGCGTTGTTCCCGGCAAAGGGGGAGAACGGGTGCTGACGAAAAACTGGAGGGTCAATCCGAAAACAACGCACGCAATGGTGACGTCACCGCATTATCTTGCAAGCGAGGCGGGCCTTGCGCTCTTGCGCCGGGGAGCAAACGCCGTTGAAGCGGCCATCGCCATGGCGACCACGTTAGCCGTTGTCTATCCTCATATGTGCACCCTCGGCGGTGACGCCTTCTGGCTTGTCTATAATGCCGACTCAAAGCATCTTACGGGAATAAACGCGAGCGGAAGGGCCGCAGCAAAGGCAACCATCGAAGCCTATCGTTCAAGGGGGTTCACGCGTATCCCCTATAAGGGGCCGCTTGCGGCAAACACGGTGCCAGGGATGGTTTCAGGTCTTGAAAAAGCCTATCACCTCGCTCAGGAAATTGGGGGGACCTTCACGTGGTCTGAGCTTCTTGAAAGCGCGCTTCTGTATGCCCTTGACGGCTTTCCCCAGTCGATTTCTTACTGTCTCCACGGAAAGATGATGCTCTCACGGTGTGAACGAAAAGCCGACGGCCATGCTGTCCTTCCTGAATTTCGCCGGATTTTTTTGAGCGAATACGCCTGCCAGGAAGGTGCTGTCTTCAGACAACCCGATCTGGCAAGGAACCTTGCCATTCTTGCCAAAGAAGGACCTCGTGCTTTTTATGAAGGGGAAATAGCCCATGCCATCGTACACGATCTTGAGACGCTCGGGGGGCTTCTTACCCTTGAGGACTTTGCGAGCCATACCGCCACGATGGTTTCCCCTATCTGTGTTTCCTACCATGGCCTCGAGGCCTGGAATCTTCCGCCAAACAGCCAGGGGATGGCTTCTCTCAGCATTTTGAATATTCTCGACAATCTTTCTCTTCCATCCTCTCTTGAGACGCCAGAAGCTCTTGCTTGCTATGTTGATACGCTTGTCTGCGCGACAAAAGAAGCGTTCCGTGACCGTGATCGGTATCTTACTGATCCGGACTTCTCCCTTATTCCTCTTGAGAAGCTCCTCGGACGCGAACACGGACGTAGACAGGCGGAAAGAGTGTGTGCAGGCAAGACCATGTCTCTGACATATCGTCTTGACCCAGCGGGGGACACGGTCTGGTTTGGTGTCGTCGACGCTTTTGGAAACGCCGTCTCTTATATACAAAGCATTTATTATGATTTCGGCTCGGGCGTTGTGCCAAAGGGAACAGGCATTCTTTTGCAAAATCGCGGAGCCTTTTTCTCTCTGGATCCTCGCCATGTGAATGCCCTGGCTCCCGGAAAACGTACTTTCCATACGCTCAATCCCGCTATGCTTCTGAAAGAGGGAAAGCCCTTTCTCGTGTACGGTACCATGGGTGGTGAGGGGCAGCCCCAAACCCAGAGCGCTCTCGTGACCCGCATCGTAGACTACGGAATGACGCCCATGGAGGCCATTTCCGAGCCACGGTGGCTGTACGGAAGCGCTTTTGGTGAGCAAACAAATTCCCTTAAGATCGAGGACCGTTTCGGAAAAGAGGTCGAGCGTCTTCTTTCCCAGCGCGGGCATTCTGTATCTGCCGTTGACGGCTTTCATGAGATGATGGGGCATGCAGGAGCCATTCTTATCGAGCCGAGGACAGGGGTTCTACAGGGAGGAACTGATATCAGAAGTGACGGCCTGGCCACAGGTTTTTGAGGCGGTTTCGCTGCCTTTCGGGAGACACAACGAGGGTGAGACCTGAACGTTTTTTTGTTTCCGACTTTGCCGGCCGTTCCATGGCTATGGACGGAAACTGGCGAGCATGGATTCCTCTTTCTGAAGGGGAAAACGTTCTTCTTTTGGGTCTCGGTCCGACAGGGGCAGACATTCCATCCCTTCTCCTTAATCGTCCCGTTTTTTGGCTTGATTCTCCCTCCCTTCTGGAAGCGACAGGACGTGAGCGAACCCTTCCGGCTTCGTGGAGGAAGGCCTCTCCGGAAGAGGCAATAGCTCTTTTTCCTGCTGCGCGCTGCTACTTTTACAGGCCCGGCCTTCGCATCGACCCATTTTTCTGGCAGCCCTTCCTTGGACGTCTCTTTGCCACGGCTGATTCCTGGTCCTCACCCTCTTCCAAGGCGGCTCCCCAGGTCCTTCTTTTCGGGAACTCCTCTGACCTTCTGCATTCGGAACTTCTGACAGCCCTTATGCATGAGGGCTCCCGCGTTGTCTCAAGCCTTCCCGTCCAGTCCGGAACGAACATTGAAACCCTTCTTTGTGATGCCTGTCAGGGCAGTGTTCCATCTCTCTGTCTGAGCGTGAACGGTCGTGGCCTTGATGCGGACGGGCGCATTTTTGGTCTTCTTGAGGCCCTGCGTGTCCCTGTCGTCATCTGGTTCGTTGACAATCCCTTTCACGTTCTCTCGAGAATAAAGCTTCCTTTTTGGAAGCGTGCCACTCTTTTTGTTACGGACGCATCCTTCATTCCCCTTCTTGTCTCGGAAGGGGCCCGGCATGTCCGTCATTTACCCCTTGCCGTTGCCTGGCATATGTGGCGTGATCTCCCCTGTGAAAATCCACGTGCACTTCAAGGGCACGCCGAGTCTCCTCCATTGTTCGTCGGGCGTTCCGCCTTTCCTGACAAGAACCGCTATTTTGCAGCAGTTCGCCTACCAAAGGCTTTGGAAATGGAGGCGTGCTCGCTTGACAGGAAGGGTGAGGTCCCCGATATCCACTGGTGGTATCGAAAGGCAAGGACGTGTTTCTGGCCAGGTCATGATGTGCGAATGCCGGGTCTTGGGGCCGAGATGTGTTCGCAGAAGAATCGAACACGCTGGCTTTCCTGGGGACTGAAATGCGGTATGCGTATTGTCGGGGATGAGGGGTGGAGGAAGCTTCTGCCGGGGGCCCAGATAGATGCACCGGTGGATTATTATGGGACTCTGCCGGATCTCTATTACAGGGCTCTTGCCACGCTCAACGTCACAAGCTGGCAGTTGCCGGCAAGTCTGAGTCAGCGGCATTTTGACGTGTGGGCCTCGGGCGGGTTCCTGCTGAGTGATGCAACAAGGGGACTCTCGATTTTTCCGGAGGAGCTTGTGCGTCCGATCACGGTCGAACATCCCTCCCTGCTCGGTAATGCCATCGGCTTTCTCAAAAACCACCGGGAGGAAGGCCTTTTGCTTAGAAAGGCCTGGCGGGCGCACCTGCTTGAAAAGCATACCTATTCGCACAGACTTAATGACATGCGCCAGGCGTGCATGTAGGCAGAACAAAAAACGGTGAAGCCCTTAGAGCAGGCTTCACCGCTGAAGACGCAGGAAGGCACTACGCGCAGGTATATCCCGCATCGGTAATTGCCTTGCGCAGTGTTTCGTCGGATACCGTATCGGATGCGTTGATCGTCACTGTGCATGCCTTGTGGTCGGCTTTTGCATCCGTAACACCGTCAATAGCCAGAACGGCTTTTTGAACGCGGGCCTCACATTTTGGGCATTTCATGCCATTTACAGTAAGCGTCTTTGTCATGGTTGTTTCAGCCTCACATCTTTTCGCATGAAAGAGGGACACTGCCTCATTGCGGGTTACATGGTTTTTTGAGAAGTTTTATCTGAAGCGTAAAAAAAGGGTTAACGGCTCTTTTTTTCCGCGTAGCCTTCAAATACGTAATCCTCTTCCTGAAGGACCCTTTTAATGTCCTCTTCTGAAATGGTGCCCGATACGCGTATGCTGACAAGACCTTTCTTGTGATTCGCAAGGGCTTCCTCAATACCCTTAATCGAAAGCAGGGCTTTCTGCACATGGGCCTCGCAGTTCTCGCACATCATGCCGGAAACCGAAAGAAGCCGTGTGTCGTTATTTTTACTGACGAGAGTACTGTCTGCATACCCTTCAAAAACGTAGTCTTCCTTTAGAAGGCGTTCCCGTATCTCCTCTTCTGGGACTTCACCCGATACGCGTATACGGACAAGACCTTCCTTGTGATTCGCAACGGCCTCCTCAATACCATTAATTGAGAGAAGCGCTTTTTGCACATGGCCCTCACAGTTCTCGCACATCATGCCGGAAACCGAGAGCGTTCGCGTTCCACTGATCCCGGAGGTCTCTTCAGCCGTTAACGTACCGTGTTCTGGAACGCCTGCCACCGGGTGCTTTGAGAGGTGCTTTTTATGCTTTCTTACGGCAAAGGGATCAAAGAAATTGAGCCTAAGGGCATTCGACACCACGCAGAAACTTGAGAGACTCATGGCCGCCGCGCCTATGATGGGGCTTAAAACGATCCCGAAGAAGGGATAAAGAAGACCGGCTGCAAGGGGAATTCCAAGAACATTGTAGAAAAAAGCCCAAAAAAGATTCTCACGGATTGTTTTTAGGGTGGCACGGCTCAGACGTATGGCGGCGCAGACATCGGTGAGACGGCTTTTCACTATCACAATGCCTGCGGCGTCTATGGCAATATCAGTTCCTGCACCGATGGCAATGCCCGAGTCAGCCCGGGTGAGTGCCGGTGCGTCGTTTATTCCATCGCCCACCATTGCAGTGGAACCGCTTTTTTTGAGCGTTCGGATAATGGCTTCTTTTTCATTTGGCAGAATGCCCGCGTACACCGTGTCAACACCGGCCTGCTCGCCGATTGCCATGGCTGTTTTTTCATTATCTCCCGTCAGCATGACAACGGAAAGGCCGAGATCTTTCAACTGCGCGACTGCGTCCTTGCTGTCTTTTTTCAGCGTGTCCGCCACGGCGATAACCCCAAGACAGACAGATCCGAGGCTGAAAAAGAGCGGAGTCTTACCCGATTCCGCACAGGTTTTGGCGCGGTTCAGCAAGTCAGGTGCAATGTGGGCTTTTTTTGTAATAAAATCCCTGTTCCCCCCGCAGACAATCCCTTCCGCGCATTTGGCCAGAAGCCCCTGGCCTGGAATGGCTTGAAAACCCCCGAGATCCCTTTTCTGGACGTTCTGCTTTTTTCCCTCCTCGACAATGGCTCCGGCAAGGGGATGCTCGCTGAACCGTTCCAGAGAATATGCAAAGGAGAGAAGTCGCTCCGATGTCCCGTCGTCGGCCGGAAGGATGTCTGTCACAACTGGCTTCCCCTCAGTAAGTGTTCCGGTCTTATCGAGGGCAACAATTTTTGTCCTGCCGGATTCTTCAAGCGCTACGGCGGTCTTAAAAAGGATTCCGTGTCGGGCACCAACTCCGCTTCCGACCATAATGGCGACAGGAGTTGCAAGACCAAGTGCGCAGGGGCAGCTTATTACAAGCACAGCAATGCCGCGGGCGAGGGAAAAACCCATACTTTCGCCCGTAAGGATCCAGATAATGGTCGTGACGAGGGCAATTAACAGAACACAAGGAACAAAGATCCCCGCGACCGTGTCCGCAAGTTTCGCGATAGGGGCCTTTGTTGCCTGCGCGTCACTTACCATGCGGATGATTTGTGAAAGGGTTGTATCCTCTCCGACACGTGTCGCCCTGCACCGCAGAAAGCCGCTTATATTTGTGGTCGCCTGGGAAACATGCTGCCCGGAGACTTTGTCGACAGGGATGCTTTCGCCCGTAAGAGCTGCTTCGTTGACGGCACTGGTTCCGTCAATCACCACCCCGTCGACAGGAATATTGTCGCCAGGGCGAACAAGAAAGACGTCTCCAACCTGTACTCGTGCTACCGGAACTTCCTCTTCAACTCCGTTTTTTTCAAGGATGGCTTTCTGCGGGCTCAGTTTCATGAGGCCCTTGAGGGCATCTGTTGTCTTTCCCTTGCTACGGGCTTCAAGCAGTTTTCCGACAGTGATGAGGGTTACGATCATAGCAGCCGTCTCAAAGTACATGTCGGTAAGACAACGTGAAACTTCGCCTGCGTTGCCCTTTGCAAGGAAGTTCATCATGTCAAAGAGAACAACAGTACTCCACCCGAAAGATGCCAGTGAGCCGAGCGCTACAAGGGTGTCCATATTCGGCGCTTTATTCAGAAAGCCACGGACTCCGTTTATAAAGAATTTTTGATTAATGACCATGACAAGGGCCGCAAGAAGGAGTTCCGTGAGGGCCAGTCCTCCAGGATTGGCGGAGAGCATTGAGGGAAGTGGCCAGGAAAAGAGCATATGGCCCATGCTGAGGTAGAGAAGGGGCAACAGAAGAATAACGGACCAAAAAAGGCGCTTTTCAAGGTGTTGAATGTCAAGTCGCGCTGTATCCCCTGCCCCGGTTGTTGACGGCTTTGCGTTTCCAGCAACTTCGGCCCTGTATCCGGCGTCGGTAACGGCTTTTATGATGACATCTTCTGGGACGTCTCCCTCAACGCCCATACTGTTTGTCAGAAGACTCACTGCGCATGAAGTGACTCCCTGAATTTCTCTGACAGCCTTTTCAACGCGTGCGCTGCAGGCGGCACAACTCATGCCGTACACTGAAAATTTTTGCATTGCCATGCTTGGTGCCTCATAACATTCGAAAATGAAAACTAAAGTTTAATTCAGAAAAAAATGTTTGTATAGTATTTCGGCAAGACGATTCAGAAAATTTTTACCGTCCGTCATTAAATAGGCAATACAGACGCATCGCAAATGCTTCAAGAACGCGAAGAGGGGTCACTGGACTGATGGTACTGCGGACCATCATACTTGCTTCATTGAGCCAGTTTATAAGGTACTGCAGGGCAGGTTTCGGGAGGGTGACAAATGCCTTTTCAAGAGGTCCATGAGGCATGTCTGAGAGGACATGTACAAGGGAATTCTGGCAGGACTTGAGAAAAATCTGGGCTTTTTGCGGTGTCAGCACGTCTTTACCGGAGATTTTGCCGAGGAAGTTGTCCTTATTGGAGAGAAAAAGGGCGAGACTCATCGTTAGCTCCTCAATGTCGGGACATGACGGATCGCTTTGAGGCCACGGAAGGGTGATGGAGAAGGATCGGGAAACAAGTGTCCGGAGAATCTGTTCGCGCTGAGGTACGAGGAGAACAAAAAGCGTCGAAAGCTGCGGTTCCTCAAGGACTTTGAGGAGTGCGTTCGGGGCTTCCGGTCTGCTTTGGGCGATGCCGGTGAGGTAGACAAAACGGTAGGGGCCGAGGGGGGCGCTCCGCAGATGCTCCTTGAGAGAGCGGGCGTGTTCGGCATTAAATGCCTGAAAAAAGGACGGATGCTCATCTTCCTCTGTCTTGCTGACGGCACCGTCATACGCCAGAATATCCGCATGCCTATCTTCGAGTACCGCGGCACATACAGGACAGATGAGGCAGGGGGAATTGTCGTTTTTTTCCTTGCAGAGAATTGCACACGACCATAACCGTGCAATCAGTCGGCGTTCCTCCTCAGTTCCCCCCTCAATCAGAAGAACTTGGGGCGGGGAGGGCGCAAGCGAGAGAAGACGTCGCGTGAAATGAGTGTAATCCGGATTGGCAAGGAGGGGTTTTAGCCCCTCCATTGCCGAATGCAATACCCTGAAGTTTGCAGATTCCTTTGGCTTTGCGGCCTTTCTAGCGCACAATGGTCTGGTCCCGGTTTGGACCTACCGAAACGTAGGAAATATGTACGCCAAGAAGTGTCTCAATGCGCTCAACGTAGGTCCGAACTGTTTCTGGAAGATCTTGATACCTGCTGCATTGTGAGATGTCCTCCGAAAAGCCTGGAAGCTCCTCATAGATCGGAGTGACGAGATCAAGGGATCCTTCGTCCTGCGGGGGGTAGTCCACGCGTTCACCGTTATAGTTGTATGCCGTACAGATCTTTAAAGTTGAAAAGCCTTGCAGGACGTCGAGTTTCGTGAGGGCGATTTCGGTCAGTCCGTTTAGGCGGACGCTTTGGCGCAGTATGACGGCGTCAAGCCAACCGCAGCGGCGCGGACGGCCAGTTGTCGCACCAAATTCATGGCCGTTTTTCTGGAGGGCTTCGCCCTCACTGTTTTTCTGCTCGGTCGGAAATGCGCCCGCGCCGACTCGTGTGGTATAGGCCTTCACGATGCCTACGACCCGAGAGTCCCCCGTGAAGCCGACACCTGATCCGGTCGGAGCGTTGGGGGCAACGGTGTTTGAGGAGGTGACAAAGGGATACGTTCCGTGGTCAATATCAAGATGCGTGCCCTGGGCACCTTCAAAAAGAACATTCTCTCCGTCCTTCTGAGCCCTCTCAATCTTGTTCTCTACATCCGTCACGTAGGGAATGAGACGTGGGGCGATGGCAAGAAGGTCGTCGGCAACCTTTTTGGGATCAAGGGGTTCTGCGTGGTAGAGGCCCTGAAGGAGTGTATTCTTTTCAAGGAGCGCCCGTTCTACTTTCGCGCGGATTCGTTCCGGATGCGTGAGGTCACAGGCCCGTATGCCGGTGCGAGAGGCCTTGTCTTCGTAGCATGGACCGATACCACGGCCTGTCGTGCCGATTTTGTCCTTGGTGCGGGCTGACTCCCGGGCGTTATCCATCGCTTTGTGGTAAGGAAGGATGAGATGGGTTTTGGGGCTTATACCAAGTCGTGTCGGTGATACGTCAACGCCCTTGCGGGCCAGAGTGTCTACTTCTTCAAGAAAGACATAGGGGTCAAGGACAACGCCGTTTCCGATGAAACAAATCGTGTTTGGATGGAGTATGCCTGATGGTATCAGATGAAGGATGGTTTGTTTTCCAGCCACGCAAATTGTATGTCCGGCGTTATTGCCACCCTGGAATCGGACAATGACACGGCTTTCCTGGCTGAGCATGTCTACGATTTTTCCTTTACCTTCATCACCCCATTGCGTTCCAACAATAATTGTATTCGGCATGGTTATTGTCCTGTCGTTTGGCGGTAGCGGGTTCGTTGTACGGCGAGCACGCACCGTGGGTTTTTGAAAACAATCCCAGCAGGCAGCTATTCCTTGTCTTCCGGGTTGTCTTTTGACGTGTCCGTTGATGAACGTTTTTCGGGCGACTCGGAGCGCGCGCGGAAAGAGAGAACATGGCAACTTCTTTTCGTGCTTTCTTCCTTGCGGGGAATTTCCAGGCTGAAGCCCAGATTCATTGACCTCGGGTCGTTCTCTACCGAATTTTCCCGCAGCGTTTCGTCTGAGGGTTTCTGCATTTTTGAGAGGTAAAAATTGAAGAGTTGGTTTTTCCAGTGCTTTGCCTGAATAAGCGCAAATATCAACGTGGCCTCTTCCCAACGCTTGGTGGGTTCAAAACGTACGGTAGCGTTGGCGTACTTATTCCATAAGGCCATCAATGAAGCTTCGTCAATGGCGTCAAGCTGCTGAGCAAGACGAGAGAGCATTTTTTCCATAGTTGTTTCCAACGTGTCGTGGAACGGTGCCTTCGGTTTTGGCTGAAGATACAAGGACTATTCTTATTAATCTTGCATGCCGATGATTTTTTTGACGGTTTTCTGGGCTTTCTGCATGAATCCTTCTTCTGCACATGCCTCAAATTCGCGGAGCAGTTCCACCTGGCGGGAGGTCAGATGTGTCGGGGTGAGAATTTTCACCTCGACGTACAGATCTCCCCTGGTTTTGCGACCCGGATAGGGCATCCCTTCACCTGGAAGACGAAGGAGAGAACCTCCCTGGGTGCCAGCCGGAACATCGAGGGAAAGGGGGCCGTCAAGGCCCGGGACCTCTGTTTTAAATCCAAGTGCTGCCTGCACAAAGGATATTTCAAGATGATAGAATAGGTCCTGGCCGTTGCGCTCAAAACGTTTGTCCTCTTCGACAGTGATCACGACGTAGAGGTCTCCGGGAGGACCGCCGTGGACCCCAGGTTCACCTTCTCCTCGGACGCGGAGTCGTACTCCCGTGTCAACTCCGGCCGGAATGTTGACCTCTAGCCGTTTGGTATCGACGACAACCCCTTCCCCCTTACAGCGAGGACAGGGCTTGACGATGATTTTCCCCTGCCCGTGGCAAACGGGGCACGTGGTGGCGATTTGGAAGAAGCCCTGCTGGCGTCTGACCTGGCCCGTGCCGTTGCAGTGGCGGCAAGATTCCGCATGGCTTCCAGGCGCGGCTCCGCTTCCGTTACAGTCCGTGCAGGTCACGTGCTTTGGCAAGGAAAGGGTGATCTTGTCTCCCTTTGCGGCCTGTTCAAAGCTGATGGTCAGGTTGTAGCGCAGGTCGGCACCCGACTGCGCCCGTGTTCCGGACATGGTCGACGAGAAGCCAAAGAGGTCTCCAAAAATATCCCCAAAGTGGGAGAAAATGTCGTCAGCGTTGTTGAAGCCTCCTCCGGCGGCGCCACCCTGAACACCGGCGAAACCGAATCGGTCATAGCGGGAGCGTTTTGTCGGGTCACGCAATACATCATAGGCTTCAGCCGCTTCCTTGAATTTTTGCTCGGCCTCACTGTCTCCCGGATTATGATCCGGATGGTATTTCATGGCCAGCTTGCGGTAGGCGCGTTTGAGCTCATCTTCGGAGGCATTTCTATTGACGCCAAGAACTTCGTAATAATCACGTTGGGACATGCTGTTTTGTATGCCTTAGGTCTGTTGCTGGAAATTCCTGAAGAAACGTTTCTGGTCTCGTAGAGCATCAAGAGCATGCGGCGGAGATGCCGCACGGAAGAATGAATGCTTAGTTTTCAGGGAAATCCCGCATGGTTGAAAGTTTGCTTTCGATTTCGTCCGGGAAGGGGGTGTACAGTCGTTCGTCATCGGGTCGGACTTTACCGGCTGCGATTTCACGCAATGCCGTGACGCATTCCTTGTTTTTTGTGTCGATCTGCGGTTCGTATCCGTCTCGGTACTGATGAACCCGCTTGATGGCCATTTGGACGAGTAGAAAACGATTGTTTACTCTTTCTTGGCAATCCTCGACTGTAATGCGGGCCATAGATATCCTCCACAAGCGTAAAAAGAGCGTTTGAGCGGCAGGTGAAAGAGGTCCGTTTTTGGATCGACTTTCACGGAGCCGTGGTAGTTTGACGGTCATCAATGTCGCACAAAATGACCGTGCAGAAATTTTTTTTATTATTCGATGCATTTTTTTTTGTCAAGGATGCTATTTCTGAGCCGAAGAAGATCTTGGCTGCCCTCATTTTTTTACGGCGCTTCTTCTTTCGTTCGGGAAGCTGAGTAGCTGTTTTTGTTTTGCGTAAAGTGTGCTAGGAAAAAGGAAGGCACGGGGTATCCGTGTCTCCCTGCGTCAACGCTGGGCAGACCTTTATTCTTTTCGACACTGTTGCAGGAGGACGTATGGCAGATTCCCTCAAGGCCATGTATTCAACCGTTGTCAAAGATTCGTTCCCTGACCATCTGACCATTCTTCTCGGTGACGAGAAACTTGTCTATGAAAAACGTACGTGGACCCTCGGTGGAGAGGAGAAAGGCCTGCGTTACGGGGAAAATCCTGATCAGCCTGCTGCTCTCTACCAGCTTCGTGAGGGATCAATTTCCGTAGGCGGACTTTCCTGGCGCGGTCCCGGCAATGCCATAGTTTCGGCGATGACCGAGGCGCAGATGATTCAGGCAGGAAAGCATCCAGGCAAGACCAATCTTACGGATGTGGATAACGGCGCCAATATTTTACAGTATCTGACGGAACGTGCGGCGGCAATCATTATCAAACACAACAATCCTTGCGGTGCGGCATGGTCGTCCGAGGGAATTGATAAAGCCCTTTCCGATGCCTTCTGGTGCGACCGCATTGCGGCCTTTGGTGGCGCCATCGTCGTCAACCGCCCCTTTACACGCGAGGCCGCTGAACTTGTGTCTGCCAACTACTTTGAAGTTGTGGCGGCTCCGTCCTTTGAAGAAGGTTCTGTTGACATTCTGAAGAGCAGAAAAAATTTGCGAATTATGGAACTTCCGGGACTCGGGCGTCTTGAGGAACTGACCAAATCAGCCTTTCTTGACATCAAATGTCTGGCTGACGGCGGTCTTGTGCTGCAAAAATCGTTTCTCGACCGGATTACGAAGAACGAGGACTTTCAACCTGCTGTGGGCAAAAACAAGGACGGCCTTGAGGTTGCCGCACGCAAGCCCTCAAGAGAGGAACTTGATGACCTCCGTTTCGCCTGGGCTGTTGAATCGGGCGTAACCTCAAATTCCGTGATTTTTGTCAAGAACGGGGTGACCTGTGCCATTGGTACGGGAGAGCAAGACCGCGTTGGCTGTGTCGAGCTGGCTATTCATAAAGCCTACACCAAGTACGCCGATGTGCTTTCCTTTCGCGAAGAGGGACTTCCCCTGTATGAACTTAAGCAAAAGGCCCAAAATGACTCGAGCGCATCAGACCGGCTGCAGGATATTCAGGAGCGGACTAAGAAGGCTCACGCGGGGCTTTCAGGGTCACGGCTTGTGTCCGACGGCTTCTTCCCCTTCCGCGACGGAGTGGATGTGGCCGCGAGGGAAGGGGTTACTGCCATTGCTCAGCCTGGCGGGGCCATGCGTGACTGGGAGGTTATCATGGCCTGCAACGAAAGTTCGCCACAGATAGCCATGGTTTTTACGGCGCAGCGATCCTTCAAACACTAAGTTTGGAAGCGTTCCTCCATGTCTGCCCTTCTGAAAAGCCATGAGCCTTCGTGTAGGAAGTGCTTCAGGGTTTGTGTCTCTGCCATGTCTGGAGGAGGCGGGAAGACCTTCGTCTCTCTGGGTCTTGCCAGATTTTTTTCCAAAAGAGGCATGACGGTGCAGCCCTTTAAAAAAGGGCCGGATTTTATCGATTCAGCCTGGCTCGCCCTTGCGGCGGGCCGGGCCTGCCCTCCTCTTGACCCTTTTTTTCTTGATGCCAGGACTCTTGCCTCCCTGTTTCAGGAAACGCTTGAACGCTTGACCGGAGACGGTCCCTTTCTTGCTCTTATCGAAGGTAACAGAGGACTTTTTGACGGGCTTGATGTCGAGGGTCGCTGTTCGACCGCGGAAGTGGCAAAAGCCGTGCAAGCTCCCGTACTTCTTGTTATTGACTGCACGAAAATAACTAGGACTGTGGCTCCCCTTGTCCAGGGGCTTACTGCCTTTGATGAGGGACTTTCCTTTTGCGGTGTAATTTTAAACAATGTGGGCACAGAACGCCAGGGAGGGCTTCTGCGTGCCGTTCTTGAACGGTATACGGATATTCCTGTTTTCGGCGTTCTCCCCCGTCTTCCAGTCAATCCTTTGCCGGAGCGACATATGGGGATTGCAAGCGTCGGAGACTTCTTTTCTTTGAGGAGAAAAGACGCCCTGGATAGGCTTGCCTCCCACGTAGCGGAGAATGTGAACACGGAGTCCCTGCTAAGTAACGTTGCCTGCTCCACTCTCGGGATCGATACTCCTAGGCGTGGCGGGAGTCTGGATATTTTTTCGAGACCCGGCCGTCCGCGGATAGGTGTTATTCGTGATGCATGCTTTTGGTTTTACTACGAAGAGAATTTGCAGGCTCTGCGAGAAGAGGGGGCCGAACTGGTTTTTCTTGCAGTTGTCGGTGATGATGCCGGAGCCCCATGGCCACGTCTAGACGGCCTTTACATTGGCGGAGGCTTCCCTGAAGACTATGCACAGGCCATTTCGGAAAGCGTTGCACTGCCCCGTATACGCGGCCTTGCCGAAGCAAATGTCCCTATATATGCAGAGTGCGGCGGATTTATGCTTCTTGCGGAAGCGCTCGTACATCACGGGGTGCGTTATCCCATGACGGGTGTTTTTCCTCTTGATGTGGAATTTTGTGCTAAACCGCAGGGGCTTGGTTACGTTGAAGGCGTCGTGTGCATAGACAATCCCTTTTTTGTCAGAGGAGAACGGATTCGGGGGCACGAATTTCATTATTCGCGCCCCTTTATCAGGGGAAACGAGCAGTTTTCCCTCAGGCTTTGCCGCGGGCACGGCATGTGTAGCGAAGGTGACCATGCGTTTGATGGCCTTGTAAAAAAACGTGTATGGGCCGCCTACACTCATATTTTTGCGCCTGCCGTACCATCATGGGCCTCAATGTTTGTCAACGCGGCAAGACGCCGGGGCGTTCCTAGCTGAGTGCTTGAAGCACGAGCTCTTCCTTTGTTCTTTTTGGGACAAAGTGGATTCCTTTCTCATCCCTCCAGTAAGTCAAATCCTTCCCCCTTTCCGCATCTACCGCCTTTCTTACCTCGACGGCCTGGCCGAGTCCGAGCAGCAGTTCCACTTCATAGGGACTTTCTGGTTTGAGCAGCGCTGTTGTTTTCTCCTGATCAAAAGATTTGATGATGCAGCACCCCCAGCCCCGGCTTGTGGCGGCAAGCTGTATGGTTTGGGCAATGATTCCTAGGTCAATATAGGAAATTGTAGGGCTTTTTTCCGGAAGAAGGAGGGCAAGAAATGCCGTTGGGCGCTCCCCTTCCGTCGGTCCTTTCCAGTTTTTGAGGGCCATGGCCCAGTGCGTCAGAGGAAAGAGGGCCTCGGCGCTTTGGTCAAGTACCTCAATTACACGCACAACCTGTGCGTTTCGGGCGGAGGGGGTGAATCGGGCACATTCCACAAGCCAGTCCAGATCGGTTTTCCGGAGAGGTTTGTCTTCCGCAAAACGTCTGCAGGTCCTGGCCTTTTGTACAAAGGGAAGAAAATCCATAGAGCGCTCCTGTGTTGAAGGAAAAGTGAATGTTGCAACTGAGTTGGCCGCTAAGCAGGCAGGTTTGGTTGGTTATAGGGCTGAGAAGAAAAAAGCCAGCTCGCTGAGGCAGATGCCGGCCCCAAGAAAGTCACCAGAAATTCCACCACGTGCGGTGCCCATGCGGATAAAAATAAAGAGAATGGCGTATTCGAAGGGGAGGAGGAGAAGAAATCGGAGAGAGAACGTTGCGATGGAGAGCAGGAGGGGAATCAGCAGGAGGAGAAATGCGCAGCATTTAGTCAACGAGGGATGTGCGTTCAGGGCATTTGCCACATAAAGACCAAGGTACGAGGATGGATGACAGGGAACTCGTGAGCCGATCCAAAGAGGAAAAAGACGCGACCAGGCAGGGGCAAAAATAAGCAAGAAGTAACTCCTTTGCGCAAGAAGAATGCTGACAAGAAGCCACTTCCCGAGCAATACGAGAAAGAGTGCCAAAGCTCCGAATGTACCCAGGCGACTATCTTTGAGAATGGCCCAAAAGTGTTCTCGGTCCTTTGCCCCTCCCGCATCAAAAATGTCGGCAAGCCCGTCCCAATGAATGCCACGGGTGAGGATGCAGTCACCGACAAGCCAGAACCAGGCTGCAAGAAAAGCAGTTGTTGTTTGTGAAAGGGATCCCGGAAGAAGTCTGATACCAAGAACCGAAATAAGGTACAGGCAGAATCCAAGAACAAGACCCGCTAGGGGAAAAAAGAATACGGAGAGGGTGTGAGGCGCCCTGTTTTTTGCCCGTATAAGACAAGTGAGAAAGGAGAGCGCATCGGTCATAGACTGAAGTAAAATGCTGCAACGAGCGGGCATCGTAGCACGCTTAATCACGTATCTGTCCGGGATCGGAATCAAAGAGGTGTTTTTTTATGTCCATTGCGTCGCGTTCCGGTTTTGCCTCTTTTGGATCCTGTGTGAGATTGAATATCAGATTGTACATATGTCTGAAAAAATCAACGTATTCGACATGAACATGGTCCGGTACCTTTATTCGGGCCGGAGCAAAGTTGAGAATTCCCTTGATTCCCCCTTCAGCAAGGTAGCTCGCGGCACGCTGTGCCCTCTCCGGAGGCGTTGTGATAACAGCTATTTCAACACCTAACTTTTCAACAATAGGCTTGATTTCCTGCGTTGGAAAGACTTCGAGCCCGTGAACCTTGTCTCCTATTTTAAAGGGGTCACAGTCAAAAATCGCTTTGATGTGGAAACCATGCGCGTGAAAGCCGATGTGATTGATCATTGCCTTGCCAAGATTCCCGACGCCAACAAGTACCATTGGCCATTCGTGATCTACACCAAGAGAGCTTGTAATGGAAGATATGAGATGGTTTACCTGATAGCCGACACCTCGTATGCCGAATTCCCCGAAATAAGCCAGATCTTTCCGTATCTGTGACCCCTGCACGCCACAGGCCTCGGCCAAAGGGTTTGAGGAAATGACGGAGACATTATCCCTCGCAAGACTTTCCAGAACCTGGACATAGGTTGCCAGGCGCTTGATCGTGGCCTGCGGTATGTGTTTTCTCTTAGGTTGCGGCGTATCAGTCATACATTTCTATGCGGTTACTCCCACAGCCGAACTGTTACGGGAAGACCGCATTCTCCCTTTGCAAGTAAAAAATTGTGTCTTTGTTTAGGTGCGCAGCGCTCGCTGCAGGACGGTTTTCATTTCAGGAATACCAGGGCGTACGCTGTGCCTATTTTTTTGGCAATCGCGATATTGTTATGCCCGAACGCGGACAATGATTTCTGTACTGTCGGCAGAAATGGCGGCTTTCATGGCCTCACTATTTGTCGATCAAGACGTTGTCCAGCACTACTTGAGAAAAGAATCACAAGGATACGCTAAAAAACGCGTTCGCGCAAATTTGGATCTTTAGCCTTCATTATTTTCCGTGCCCGATCTTGTGGCGGCACGAAAAAAAAGAGGCCCCTGAAAGGGGCCTCGAACAATCATTTTGCTGCGCTTACTACGCACCAAGGGGATTGGTGTAAAGCAGAATGAAGCTGATAACAAGGGCATAAATGGCCAGGGATTCGATGAATGCGAAGGCCAGGATCATTGTACCGGTGATTTTGCCGCTTACTTCAGGATTGCGAGCAACACCTTCGCAGGCGCCCTTGAGGCCGAGACCCATACCGCAACCGCAACCGCAGGCGGCGATACCGATGCCGAGGGCGGCAGCGAGGTTGCTGTAGCCCATAGCCATGGGATCAAGACCGGCAGCAAAGGCGAGGCTAGCAATGCCCATCAGGGCGACAGTGTTAAGGATGATGAGAAGTGCTTTACGCATGATACACTCCTAAGAGTTGAGTTATATGTTTGGGTCGCACGCGACCATTCCCCGCTTGGTTCTAGTGCTCAGGTCCCTCAAGGGCACTCTTTAAGTAGAACATGGTGAGCATGAAGAAGACGAAGGCTTGCATTGTCTTGCCGAGAAGGAACAGAGCATAGATCGGAACCGTACTCAGAATCGGCGCCATGGAGAAGAAGAGGATCATGACGATTTCTTCACCGCGGATGTTGCCGAAGAGACGGAGAGAAAGAGAAAGAGGTCTTGCAAGGTGGGACACCATCTCAAGCGGAACCATGAGAGGCATGAGAACCTTTGACGGTCCAGTGAACTGATTGATGTAGTGTCCTTTCCAACGAATAATTCCGACAATATTGTAGAGGACAAATACAAAGAGGGCCATGCAGACCGTGGAATTAAGGTTTGCAGTAGGCGCATCAAAGCCGGGAACGAGACCGAGGAAATTCATGCAGAAAATATAGAGGAACATGCCGGCGAGGAGAGGCGTGTAGAAATGACCATCCTTGCCCATATTCGAGACGACGAAGTTTTCGATGGCATCGACGACCGTCTCAAAGACATTCTGCAACATTCCAGGTGTTTTCTCGGTCAGACGGGATCTGAGCAAAAGCGCCAGGACAACGAGAATGCCGATGGCGACCCACGAGAAAAACACGTGTTTGAACACAATCACCTGTCCATTAATCGTGATCTCATCCAAGCCCAGGGCTGTGGAGAGAAGTACCGGTTCTGGCAAAGCGCCTGCCATAAAGACCCCCTCTAGCAACTTATGTGTTGCGTTGCGTTATAGCGTAGGTAAGCAATGCTACGACTGAGGCACAGACCAGACCTGCCAGAATGGCGGTCACAGGTGCGCCGCAGAGAACTAAAGCTCCATACAGTAGCAAAACGGTCAGCCCGAATCGAAGACTCCAGCGAAGGAGCACCGAAAGAAATAGGGCCGCGGTATACGTATCAATTTTTCGATGCAAAAAAAAGTGCGTCAGCCCGAAAAAAGTATAGGCGAGAATGCCTGCTCCAAAGCCAAACCAGAAAAGCCATGGTGTAATGACAAAGAGAGGAAGGCCTAAGGCCATGGGGAGAGCGGCAAGAAGAATTTCGTTTCTTAAAATCGGCATCAAAACCGGATGACCGAGTCCCCGTTGCCAGAGCCATTTGTCAAGATGAAAGGCCAGGGCGAAAGACATGCTCTATGCTTTTTTTTGAGGGGAAGACGTGTCGGCGTCATTTCCCCTTTGTTCACGCTGTCTGAGTTTCAGCAATAAAATCTGCGTATCCCGGTAGACGTTTAGAAAACCGGCTCCAATTCCGATGAGCAGAAAAATGATTTTCCCCCACGGGTGCGTCCCGACAAAGTGATCAAGACCGTATCCAATAACAAAGCCTACCATGGGGCCGCTGACCATATGGAGGCCTATGACGCCGGCGCTCGCTAGGGCTGACATGCCCTCCTGCTGCTGCCTGAGAAAATCTCTGAACGTTGCTTTCACGGTAATTCCGTGACCGTTGGTCTGTCTAGTGGTTACGGGCTGCTACGGTTATATCGTATCTTGGCACACGGCGGCTGCAGTCAGTAGCATGACCACTCCTGAGGAATTCCGACTACTTTACATCCTCTGACTGATTTTTGCAATTGCTTTCTTTTCCATCATCCCTTCTTTTTTGAAAGCTTTTCTTCGCTACGTTGATGATGCCGGAGTAATGGCTTGCAGGGGGCGGTAAAGCACATCACTCAGCGTTTGTGAAAAGCGAGGACGGTTTCGACGTGCGGGGTGTGGGGAAAAAGGTCAACGGGAGCGCAGGAGACAGGATGGTAAGCCTTCAGAAGCATCCCGGTATCCCTTGCAAGTGTGGCAGGGTTGCAGGATACGTACACAATCCGGTGGGGGACCTTATTTATAATCCACTCAAGGCTTTCTTTTGCTAGACCGCTTCTTGGAGGGTCAAGGAGAAGCGCAAAAGGAGTGGAGAGAGGAAGGGAAGCCAGGTGTTTCTTCTCTACAGTGCGAGCGTAAGGAATATAGTTGCCGGCGTGAAAGCGGGCGGCATTTCTCGCTGCCAGTGCGACGGAGCGCGGGTTCGCTTCAAGAGCGTGTATCTTCGAAAAGTTCTTGGCAAGCAGAAGTCCGGGTGCCCCGACACCTGAAAAAAGGTCAAGGAGAGTATCCGGCGTCCTTTGTCCCATTGCATTCTGTACTAGTTTTGCCAGATTGTCCGCGGCAGAAGAATTAACCTGAAAAAAAGAGGCTACATCAAGATGAAACTGCTTCCCTGCAAGAGGGAGGGAAAGGAGTTCATCGTCTTCGCCATTTTTCCCCAAAACAAAAATCCTTTTTTCCCCCGTGGAAAGCCCGTCAGGGCTCTGACGCTCCTCATGGACTGTGGCGCGAAGGGCCTCAAAGCGTCCGAGAAGTTCAGACGCGACCCTGCGAACAATGGCACGTTCCCTCTGGTTGCCGTGACTTGTTAACAAAAGGAGCCAATACCCGGGACGAGATTCTCGTATGTCAAAACCTGTACGTAGGACAGCGAAGCGCCAGAAACCACGGGCTTCCTTTTTGCGGCGACCCATGGTCGTAAATGTGTAAGCCCTACCTCCATATTTTCGGACTTCCTCTTCAAGGGCGGTCAGAATTTTGCGAGCTTCTTTATTAATAAGAATACAGTCACTTGTCTGTAAAACCTTATGACTTGCAGCAGAACGTAGCCCAAGGACAAGAGTTCCTTCCGTCTCGCCAAAGGCGAATTCCATTTTATTGCGAAACCCTTCGGTTTCAGGAGATGGAAGTACCGGTGCAACGAGATTTTCAAGAAGAGATTGTGGAAGCCCTCCAATCCGGGCCATGGCGTTTTTTACGATATCCCTCTTCCAAAAAAGTTGCTCTGAATACGGCATGCGTTGCAGTGGGCATCCGCCGCAGTGCTCCCAGTGTGGGCAGAGGGGGCGGATCAGCCCTTTCTCGGCGCATATTTTGTCGACCTCTGCTTCGATAAAACGAGGGCTGACGCGGACTGTTCTAACGTCAACCTTCTGACCAGGGAGAGCTCCCTGCACAAAAACCGTGAGGGAACCCGTATGAGTGGAGTGTTCCGCGAGTCGTGCAATGCCTCTCCCATCGTGGCTTAGCGCTGTTATGGTAAGGCCATGGAGGTGTTCATTTTTCACGTCTATCTGATCCTTAGAAAATGGCAGGAAGCTGCCTCGGGAAAGGAGCTTTTCTCACGCCCTCCTCCCCCCGGTGGATTGCGTGTCCCACCGCACATTTATGTGGCCATCGGGAGCCAGGGCTGGGCAAAGATTTTGAACTTTCTGTTCTTTACCTTGACTAGATTGAAGAGAAAGAACAATATCTGTATTTTCCATAATAGAACTGTACGGGCCGTTTGCATGAGGATTTCTTTGGGTGCAGACGGGCGTGCTTTGAGTATTTTCTCTTCGATTTCATCCTCATCGCCTGAGCGATTTTTGTGGCAACGGTGAGAAGATACTTCTGGGTGGGGTGCCGTTTCACGCCACGGTTCCGTTTGTCAGCGCTGATGAAACGATTTCACCCATTCTGGTTTCTTCACGACCATTTTGAGAGAGGGGCGTATACAAGGATGTCCAAGTTTCTGGATTTTGCATTTGGTCTTTTTTCCAACGATCTAGCTATTGATCTTGGCACAGCTAATACCTGTGTCTATGTGAAAGGGCAAGGTATCGTCCTGCGTGAACCGTCGGTTGTGGCCGTACGGAAAGACTCCCGCAATAATACTGAAGTTGTGGCTGTTGGTCACGAGGCAAAGCGTATGCTTGGTCGTACCCCCGGGAATATATGGGCCATCCGTCCCATGAAGGACGGTGTTATCGCTGACTTTGAGACCACGGAAGCCATGTTGCGCCATTTTATCGCCAAGGCGCATAACGCACGGTATCTTGTGCGTCCCCGGATCATGGTCTGTGTGCCGACAGGTATAACGCAGGTGGAAAAACGAGCCGTTAAGGAGTCTGCCCAGTCTGCAGGTGCCCGTGAGGTTTATTTGATCGAAGAACCGATGGCGGCGGCCATCGGTGCCGGTTTGCCCATTCAGGAACCCACGAGCAATATGGTTGTTGATATTGGTGGCGGAACGACAGAGGTTGCGGTTATTTCCCTCTCGGGCATAGTGTATTCGCGTTCCGTTCGTGTCGGAGGGGACAAGATGGATGAGGCCATTCTCACCCATGTGAAACGAAAATATAAAATGCTAATAGGCGAGTCTTCGGCCGAAGCCATCAAACTCAAGATCGCTTCGGCCTACCCTATGGATCCTGAGCAGCAGATCGAGGTGAAGGGGCGGGATCTGGCTACAGGAATTCCTCAGAATATTATCATTTCCTCGGAAGAAATTCGCAAGGCCATTTCAGAGCAGGTAGACAGCATTGTTTCCGCCGTGCGCATAGCTCTTGAACAGACACCTCCCGAACTTGCGGCTGATATTGTGGACCGTGGCATCGTGTTAACAGGAGGCGGTGCCCTTTTAAAAGGGCTTGATGCCCTGTTGCGTGACGAGACCCAGCTGCCTATCACGGTTGTGGATGACCCTCTCTCAACTGTTGTCCTCGGAACAGGGAAGGCTCTCGACAATATTCATCTGCTACGGGATGTCTGCATAGACTAGGGCGTGCGTTTATCCTCCGTCATAGCGGTTCTATCTTGGAATTCTTCTTGGTCCATTTGTCTGTTTTGTGTGACAACGCTGGTAAATGCTTCTTTTTTACGGAAAGGGCATTGAAGTGTTGTCATTTCTTTTATCTACGGTCCTATTGAAGAGACGCGCGTGTCCCTACGTCGAATACTGGTTTTTTCTGGTGTTTTGCTGATGCTGTTTCTGGGGATGTATTCCTGGAATCAGACAACGCATACACTTGATGATTTTGCGACAGACACAGGCCTTGAGCTTGGCGGTGCTGTTCTTTCTCCCGTGCGTGCTTTGGAGGACGCGGTGCGCACGCTGTGGACGCGGTACGCGGATCTCGTTGCGGTACGAGAGGAGAACGAGGTCCTGAAGACCGAAGTGGCTCAGCTTGAAGCCCAGCTTTTGACAGTCAGGGAGGATCTAGCTGAACTGCGCAGGTTGCGCGTGCTGCTCCAGGTTCCCATTGATAAAAATTGGCGGCCGTTGGCGGCCAGGGTGCTTTCAGGCCAGATTGGCCCGAACGCTGTCCTGAACAGTATTACGATCAACCGCGGGTACGCTACTGGTGGACGTCCGGGTACTCCCCTTGTGTCGAGCAAGGGGCTTATCGGGCGAATATTGAAGGCCAGCGCCCACAGCGCAAGTGTTATGCTTATGACGGACCCCGGAAGCCATATCGCCGTCTATACACAGCAAAGCAGGGCGCTTGGTGTTTTGCGGGGGGCCGGTGCCGCCAAGCGTCTGGCTCTGGATTTTGTCCCGAGAGACACCTTGGTCAGTATCGGTGAAGTGATAGTGACAAGCGGACTGGATGGTGTCTACCCCAAGGGCTTGCCTACAGCGCGGGTCGTCACTGTCGAACCTTCAAATTATACCGAATTTCTGGCCATTACCGCAGAACCGTTGGTAGATCTGCAGCATCTTGAAGAAGTTCTGCTGCTTGAGCACACCGGAGCTGCTCCCGAGGTTGAGGAAGGCGTGATGGCGCCAAGGGAGTTTGTCGGTCCGCCAAAACCTGAAAAGCGCGCCCGGAAATAGCGTGCACGTATCTGGAGGCAGGCCTCTGGCGGCTTTGCTAGGCGCTTGAAGAGCATGGGCTGGTTTGGAAACGTCTTATGGTGGTTGGGTTTCACGTGCACAGGCATTGTTTGCCAGATGCTTGTTCCGCGTATAGATGCTCTTTTGGCCGGACTTATTCTTCTCCTGCAGCAGCGTGACTACAGGACCCTTCTTTGGGTTCTCCCCCTTTTCATTTTTTTGCAGGAAGGACTCGGCACAAGTCGTTTTGGGAGCAGTATCGTCTGGTATGCCCTGATTTTTCTGCTTTTTCATATTGGCGAGCGTTTTTTCAGGTCAGACACCTTTGTTTTTGTGTTTTTTCTTTCGGCAGCCGGCGGTGCAGCATATTATGGGATTCACCTACTCATGGCTCCGTTGCAGGAATTGGACGTCAATGTGGAACAGCTTGTGGACGCAAGTTTTCTGCAGGCTTTTTTTCTGCCTCTTTTCTGGCGTATATGCTCCCTTTTGCGTCCTAAAGAGGAGCTCCATCCGGATCACGATGATGGCTGATTGTTCCGGCATTATCGAAAAAAAACGGCAGTGCTTTTTCCGTGTTTGATGGCTTCACTCAATAAAGGCATGGCCCTGTGAAAAAGAACGCCACACAAGAAATCATTGACGCTCAGGAACCTGAAGATCAGGGCCATTCTTGGCTGAAGATACCAGTCGAGCAGGAGCACTACCAGCCTCCGCGTTTCGGAGTGGTCTTGCTTCAGGTGATGGTCGGCATCTTTTTTTTCGTGGTGGTGATCCGTTTCTGGTATCTGCAGGTCCACCGAGGCGACTTTTTTGCCAGACAGGCCATCGAGAATCGGATGCGTCAGGAGCGGGTGCTCGCTCCGCGAGGACGCATTCTTGATGTTCATGATCATATCCTCGCTGATAACCGTACAGCATACGGCCTCTACCTTGTGCGCGAAGATTGTTACGATATCCCTGCTACGCTCGCGCAGATCAGTGCCTGGTCAGGCGTTCCCCTTGCAAAAGTAATTGAGAAATACCAGCAGGATCGGTTCAAAATAAAGCCCTATGAACCGCTTCTCATGATAACAGACATAAATTTTGATCTCGTTGCACGAATAGAAGGTGAAATCCATGCCTGGCCGGGATTGAAGATAGATGTCCGGACGAAGCGAAGCTATCCTGAGCGGGAACTCTTCTCCCATATCCTCGGCTATGTGGCGGAGGTCAATGAACAGGAGATGGAGAAGGATCCCCAGCTCGCCATGGGTGACCTTGTCGGCAAGCAGGGCCTAGAGCTGGAAATGGAGAAGCGGCTCAGGGGGAGCAAGGGCCTCTACGAAGTGGAAGTCGACGCTCATGCACGCGTTATGGGCAGATCTATGAGCGAAGAGCCACAGGGCGGCCACGATCTTCAGCTTGCGCTCGACCGGGATTTGCAGGAGGCGGCTTGGGAGGCCCTCCAGGACAAGTCCGGATGTGTTATTGTAATGGAGCCTGATACGGGGAAGGTGAGGGCCCTTGTTACCACTCCGGCTTACGACAACAACCTTTTCGCGAGAGGCATTTCCCATAAAGACTGGGAAATGCTGCGCAATGACAAAACCTTTCCCCTGCAGAATAGGGCCATTCAGAGTGTCTATCCGCCTGGTTCCGTGTGGAAGCTGCTTATGGCGGCCCTTTTTCTTGAGCACGGCGTCAATCCGCGAGAGACAGTGTTCTGTCCGGGCTACGCAAAACTTGGTAAACAGATCTTTCGCTGTTGGAAGCACAGCGGCCACGGTTCTCTCAATCTTGAGCAGGCGCTGATTCACTCGTGTGACGTATATTTTTACCTCATGGCCGAGCGGCTTGGCATCGACAATCTTGAGAAGTTTGCGAAAGCCTGCGGTTTTGGCCGGCCGACAGGGATCGACCTTCCTCACGAGCGTTCAGGTCTCGTGCCTTCAAAGCAGTGGAAGAGAAAGCGCTTTGGTAAACCTTGGTTACGTGGGGACACCTTCAACGTTTCGATTGGCCAGGGCTTTACCTTGGTTACTCCCGTACAGATTGCTGTCTATGTCTCAGCTCTTTTGAACGGCGGTTCCCTGCTTAAACCCCAGCTTCTTGAAAAGGACGACCGTGTTGTCATGGGGACCCTTCCCTGCAGCAAGGAGACCCTTGAATTTGTCGTTCAGGCCATGCACCGTACAGCGACCGTCGGCACGGCGAGAGTCGTTTCCCGTAAGGATGCTGTCATGGGCGGGAAAACAGGAACCGCACAGGTTGTGAAATTGCGTCTTCTTGGAGGCAGCCGAAGGGTCAAAAACAAGGATCTGCAGTATTTGATGCGCGACCATGCCTGGATTGCCACGTGGGGGAAAAAGGGGGATAAAACCTATGTGGTTGTCGTGATGGTTGAACACGGAGGAGGAGGCTCGTCGGTTGCGGGACCGGTTGCCAAGAAGGTATACGAGTACCTTTTTGGCCCTGATCAGGGAAAAAACAAAAAAGGCGCAGGTGGTCAATAGCCCTCGCCTCATTTTTTTTCTGTCGTTTTCCTGCGGGTTTTGTGTTGTCGTTCGGTGTCTTACCTGTAAGTGCTATGCACGCGGGCATGAATATGGAGAGTGCGGCTTTTATGGACACGCGCCTTTTTAGCCACATTAACTGGTCTCTGATCGCTTGGATGCTCCTTCTCTTTCTGACTGGCCTTCTTAATCTCTATTCGGCCAGCGGGACACGTTTTGAAGACGGTATTTTTGTATCGAGTTTTTATCAAAAGCAGATTATCTGGGGCGTTTGCGGCCTTCTTTGCATGATCGCTGCCTTGAGCTTTGACTACAGGCGCCTGCGGAATTTTGCCTGGCCTTTTTACTGGGTGACCCTTTTTCTCCTGGCACTCGTTGCTGTTATGGGAAAAACCGTGTACGGCGCAACCCGTTGGATTTCCCTTGGGTTTATTTCCCTTCAGCCTTCCGAACTGGCCAAGATTGCGGTTCTCGTCCTGGCGGCGCGTCTGCTTTCCTCGGACGGACAGGAACTCGGCTGGAAACGCTTTTTTTCGGTGCTCCTCATGGGTCTTGTACCTTGTGTCTTCATTCTGAAGCAACCAGATCTCGGTACAACCATGATGCTTCTTTTGATTCTTGGGGGCATGATTCTTTTCCACGGATTGCGCGCCTCTGTGCTTAGAAGCTGCCTTGTAGCGGTCCCCTGTGCTGCCGCTCTGCTTTGGTTTGTTGGCATGCATGACTACCAGCGACAGCGTATTTTAAGTTTTCTCGATCCGGGCATAGATCCCCGAGGGACGGGGTATCATATTTTACAGTCACGCATTGCCATTGGGTCCGGACAGTTCTGGGGAAAGGGATTTACCGAAGGGACACAGAGCCAGTTACGGTTTTTACCCGAACGACACTCCGATTTTGCACTGGCTGTCTTTGGAGAAGAATGGGGCTTTGTTGGTTGTGTATCTCTCGTTGCCCTGTTTTGTTTCTTCTTGCTATCAATATTTTCGACGGCAATTCAGGCCAAGGACCGGTTTGGAAGCATGCTTGTCGTGGGTATCTTCTTTTATTTTTTTTGGGAGATACTCATAAATATGTGCATGGTTATTGGTCTTTTGCCGGTTGTCGGAATCCCTCTTCCCTTTATCAGCTATGGCGGCAGTGCTACGCTTGTAAATTTTACACTTCTCGGAATTGTCCTTAACGTATCTATGCGGCGTTTTATGTTTAAAGGATAGAAATAAGCGTTTTTTAACCTATATTTCGGAGGTTTGTTATGAGTAAGGTAAAAGTTGCTATTAATGGTTTTGGACGTATTGGACGCCAAGTATTTCGGGCGTTACATCAATCTTACAAAGACAAGGTTGAAGTAGTTGCTATCAATGATTTGTATAGTGCCGAGCAGAATTTTCACCTTGCCGAGTATGATTCAGTGTACGGACGTGGCAATTTGAACGCCAAAGTCAACGGGACAGAGGTTGAAGTCGGTGACTGGCATATTCACTGCTTTGCAGAAAAAGATCCCAAAGCCCTTGACTGGAAGAAATACGGAGCCGAAATTGTTGTTGAAAGTACCGGCATTTTCCGTAAAGCCTCCCAGGCTGCCGTTCATCTTGAAAACGGCGCCAAGAAAGTCATCATTACCGCTCCTGCCAAGGAAGAGGATATCACTATTGTCATTGGCGTGAACGACAATGCTTACGATCCCAAAAAACATAATATTGTTTCCAACGCCTCTTGCACAACGAACTGCCTTGCCCCGGTTGCTCTTGTTTTGCAAAAAGAATATGGCATCAAACTTGGCAATATGGTGACCATCCATTCCTACACGAATGACCAGCGTATCCTTGATCAGGCCCACAAGGATCCTCGTCGTGCACGCGCTGCAGCCTGCAATATTATCCCCACAACAACTGGAGCTGCCCAAGCCGTTGCCAAGGTTATTCCCGAACTCGCCGGAAAATTTTCCGGTTATTCCCTTCGTGTTCCGACTCCGACAGTTTCTGCCGTTGATTTTACAGGCATTCTGGAAAAGTCCACGGACACGGAATCCCTGCTTGCCAAGATGAAGGAAGCGTCCGAGACGTACTTGAAGGGTATCCTTGCCTACAACGACAAACCTCTTGTTTCAATGGATTTCAAAGGCGATTCAGCCTCTTCCATTCTTGAGGCATCCTGCACGACAGTTCAGGAAGGGACACTTGTCAAAGCGGTTGCGTGGTATGACAATGAATGGGGCTATTCCTGCCGCGTATGCGATTTGATTTGCCTCATGCAGAAAAAGGGCCTCTAGCGTTCCTTTCAATTGCAATTGTCCTTATTTCAGACCGATCTGACCGAGATTGTTTGCCTGCCCTCCCGTGCACAACGGGGGGCAGGCGCATTTGTATAAGGTGTCCTCCGACCTGGAAGAGAAACGACGTGTTTGCCTGTTATGGTCGGATGAACATGGCGTCGCCGTAAGAGAAAAAGCGATATCCTTTCCTTACGGCTTCCTGATAGGCTGCAAGAATACGCTTGCGTCCGGCGAGGGCTGAAACAAGCATGAGGAGAGAGGAAAAAGGCAGGTGGAAATTTGTGATGAGACCGTCCACCAGCCTGATGGGCTGGCCCGGGTAGAGAAAAATATCGGTCCATCCTCCAAAGGGTACAATTGCGCCCTTTGCACGCATCATTCCCTCAAGGGCTCTGAGGCTTGTTGTGCCAACGGCAATGATCGGACGTTTTTCCTTTTTTGCCATTTCCAACGCACGGCATGTCTGTTCTGAAATTTCAACATACTCCTTGTGCATGGTGTGCTTTCGGATATCATCCACCCGGACGGGGCTGAATGTCCCGTACCCAACGTAAAGCGTTACGGATTCCCACAGTATGCCACGGGCCTTGAGGCTCGAAAGAATCTCTTGGGTAAAATGCAGGCCAGCTGTCGGGGCTGCAACAGAACCCGTCTTCTCGTTATCCGCGTACACGGTTTGGTAGCGTTCCTTGTCAAGGTTTTCGTCGGATCTGTTTATATAAGGGGGAAGGGGAATATGCCCTATACGGGTAAAGATTGACTCTAGATTACCACGCCATGTGAGACGGACTTTTTTGCGTCCGAAGGGGCCGTTTTCGAGGATGGTAACAGAAAGGGCAGGGTCAAAGAAAAAGGTGTCACCCGAACGGACGCGGAAGCCGGAACGGAAAAGCCCTTCGGCCGGTGCTGTAAACATGTCCTGCTCACGTCTTGCCCCGGCAAGAAGAAGGGGAAGGGGGGTAAGAAGAAGGAATTCCATTTTCCCGCCTGTTTCCCTGTGCCCCAGAAGGCGTGCCGGCAAGACCCTGCTATTATTTCCCAGAAGAAGGGCCCCGTCCGGAAGATATGCCCCCACTTCATTGAAAGACGTATGGATAAGGTGGGGGGGAATGTCGTCTTTTGGGCCCTTGTTCATGACAAGAAGTCGTGAGTCACCTCTCGCTTTTGCGGGAAATTGGGCAATCTGTTCTTGTGGCAGGTCAAAATTATAGCTTCTCAGGAAAAAGTCATCCGGTGTGCAGGGAGATTCATGCATCTTTGCCTCGCCAGAAAAATGGCACAAAATGTGAAAAAAGAGAGATCCGCAGACACCCGCAGCGTGGTTGCGTCGAAAAATCCGCAAGGTCTTTGTACAGTTAGGACATAGAACGCGGCCGAGAGTCTACCTTTAAACGTTTTTGAGCACAATGCGGCCTATCCCTCTGCCAAAGTTTTACGATATCTGTCCGAGTTTTTTTCTTCGCAGCTCAGGTAGCGACCCCTGAAGTCTTGTGCTCTTCTTCCGAATGGCTTATTTTTTTCATGCTCGCCTTTCCTACGCTTTTTCGGTTTTCCGAGGAGAACTATGCCTAGCCCTGTTCTTTTTGACGATACCACGCTTTTTGCTCACCGCAGACTTCATCTGGCCCTTTCGGGCTCTGTTGCCTGTTATAAAATATGTGATTTGCTTCGGGCCTTTGGTCGCCTTGAAGTGCACTCGTCCGTGACGTTGAGTAATGGGGCGCGGACATTTGTTACGCCGACCCTCTTTGAAGCTCTGGGGGCTCTTCCCGTGTATACGGATATGGTAAAAAGCGGTGAGGACTGCTTTGCCCATCTTGAGCCTGGTCACAGGGCCGAAGCCATGCTTCTTGCCCCTGCCTCAGCAAATATGATTGCAAAACTTGCCAATGGTATGGCCTGTGATATGGTTTCCGCCCAGGCCCTTGCCTTTCCAGGACCACTTCTCTTTGCACCGGCCATGAATCCGACAATGTGGGCCAATCCTTCGGTCCGGGAGAACGTAACCAAGCTCCGTGAGCGTGGGTGTTTGTGCATTTTTCCGGAAGGCGGAAAAACAGCCTGCGGTGATGAGGGGACCGGGAAGCTTGCGGCACTAGAGGAGCTCTTCTGGGCCGTTTTGCGCGTCCTGTCTCCTTCCGATATGGAGGGGAAAAAGATTCTGATCACCCTTGGCCCCACACGTGAATACGTGGATGGAGTACGCTTCCTGTCAAATCCTTCAAGCGGGCGGATGGGTGCATCATTGGCTCTTGCCTGTTACCTGCGAAAGGCCATAGTACATGTTCTGGCCGGGCCGGGCGTCGACTTCACCCTTCCGCGCGGCATTACACGTTACAATGTGACAACGGCCAGGGAGATGTACGAAAAGGCCGAGGCCCTCTGGCCTGATATGGATATGGGCATGTTTGCTGCAGCCGTAGCTGATTTTGCTCCGCATCTTCTGTCGTCCGGCAAGGTAAAAAAACAGAATGTCAATGGTGCTCTTTCACTTTCCCTTGATAAAAATCCGGATATTTTGGCCAGTCTGGCGGCCGTCGCAAAACCCGAACAGAAAATTCTTGCCTTTGCCGCTGAAACAACGGACTCCCTTGAAACGCTTATCCCGCTTGCTCTTGAAAAACACCGGCGTAAGGGGGCAAGCATTCTGGCGGCAAACCGTGTCAACGGCAGTACTGGAGCCTTTGGGGCAAGAGAGAACACAATGGTTGTTGTCGATAGAAGGGGGGAAGCAAAATGCTGGCCTACTATGCGGAAGTCTGATCTTGCCTGGAGGCTGTGCTCGTGTCTTTTGGAACAATAGGGCTTCTTGCAAGACTTTGGCAGGCAAAAGGGTTGCGGGTTCTTCTTTCGGAGAATCCTGTTCCTCCTGAGCTTTCTCTTTTGAGGTACGGACGTGCTTTGCAACGGGGCAAGGAGACAAACGGGAGGCTTTTACGTGCAAACCCTGCGCGGTCAATGCCCCGCAGGGAATCCCCACCGACATCCTCTTCGCCTGTCAGTGAACGCCAGGGAGAACCGGAGGATCCGTTGCTTGCACCGGTGGGAGCCCCTGCCGTCTGGCCCGATGTGTGGAAGAAACTCCTTGATGGGGCAAAAACAGGACCCGTTGTCTGGACGTATTCCTCACTGGGCCTGGATCTTCTGCAGCGGCAAACACAAGGTATTGATGGCCGCAGGGGCTTCTTACGTCGGCTTTTGACGCAAAAACCCACCTTTCCTGCCGGAACCCACACTTTTTGGCCGTATGTCCTGCCTAATGAGGCCGGGGATCTCTGTGCTGACGCCGATCTTTTCTGGGCCGGAGTGCAGGCTCTCGGAGGCCGTGTCGTGATGATTCTGGGTGAAGAGGCCTGTGCTTTTCTGTTGAAGAAGAGGCCGCCATATTTTCAGACGCGAATGCACGGAGTGCACGTGACGGTTTTTCAGTCAGTAGAGATCTTGAACGCGGACAACGCGCTTTTTACCCGGATGCACGCCATGGCAGTGGATGTGATTATCCGATATGCGGGTACTCACCCCTCTTAAGCGCCTTATCCGGAAGGAGAAACGGGATGGCACGTATGCGAGCGGCAAAAGCACAGTTGCGTTCCTGTCTTCAGTCAGAAGACTGGCGTTCTCATTTACCCGAGATCGCTGAGGCGGGCACAACCAGTGTGGGACCTCTTTTTTCTTTTCTTTTGCTGGATCCGTGCATGATGCACCGTGCAGCAGTAGCTCTCGGTCACACGTGTGCCGTCCTGGCGTGCCACGAGCCGGAAAAAGCACGTAATGTTGTACGGCGATACATGTGGCATCTGAGCGAAGAATCTGGAAACATCGGATGGGGAATCCCCCAGGCCTTTGCGGAGACCCTTGTGGAAAGTCCTCTTTTGGCAAAAGAGTTTCACCGTATTCTAATAACCTATGTGATCGATCTGGGGAAAGAGGACAACTATTGTGATAACGGCCTGCTGCGGCGTTCCTGCTACTGGGCGTGCGGCAGGTTTTGCGGAGCGAAGCCGGAATGGTGTCTTACATGGCGGGAATGGCTTTTGAAGGGACTTCGCGACGTGGATATCCCCTGCCGCGGATACGCTGCATGGGCGCTCGGGCAGCTGCCTGGAGATTTTATGGACCAGCCTCTTCTCCGTGAACTCGCACAGGCTGAGTTTCATGAGGAGTGCATACTTTTTGACGGACACACCACGTATACAAAGACCGTGAGTGAGCTGGCCTTAGAGGCTATGGCTAAAGAACCGCGTTGATCAGCATATTGTCGCGGTGAATGACATCGGGATAGTGGGCGTTGCCCAATACTGCGGCCACTTCATGCCGCTTGAGTCCCATGATTCGCAGTATCTCCTGGGAAGAGTAGTTACTGAGTCCGACGCCGATTTCTTTTTCCTCTCCCTGCTCCGCGCGGAGAGCTACAAGACTTCCTTTTTGAAAGCAGCCTTCGACCCGAACGATGCCTCCGGGAAGGAGGCTTCTTCCTTCGTGAAGAAGGGCCTTGGCGGCTCCCTCGTCAAGAAAGAGTGTTCCGGCCGGGTCCGTCTGATACGCGAGCCAGTACTTGCGGCGCGTGACGACTTTAGATGCGGGAAAAACAAGTGTTCCGGCCAGTTCATTCCCACAGAACACCCGTTCAATGATTCCTTCCTCCCTGCCGGGGAGAATGAGGGTCGGGACACCAAGTTGCGCTGTCCTGCGTGCGGCACGCAGCTTGGAAAACATCCCTCCCGTTCCCAGATTTGTCTTGGATCCACACATCTTTGTGATGTCGATGGAGGAAATATTGGTGATAAACGGTAGTACGGGTGCTGATGGATTTTTTTGCGGATCCTCGGCACGTACTCCTGGTGCAGATGTAAGATTGACCACAAGGTCCGCATTTACCAGATTGGCTAAAAGACTTGAGAGAGAATCGTTGTCCCCGAATTTCAATTCGGAAACGGAAACGGTGTCGTTTTCGTTGACGATGGGAAGAACCTTCCAGGAGAAGAGTTCAGCAAATGTGTTGCGGACATTGAGGTAGCGCTGTCTCGCCCGGGTGTCATCGCGGGTTAGGAGCACCTGGGCAGTGGCAAAACCCTCCTGATTGAAGGATTGGTCCCACGCCTGCATAAGTAGTCCCTGGCCGATGGCGGCGATGGCCTGTCTGGCTGAAAGCCCGGTATCGGGTTCCGTCCCAAGTTTTCGGAGGACCGTCCGTCCTGCGGCAACGGCACCGCTTGTAACTAGAACAAGAGTCCTTCCAGCAGACATTTTCCAGATTGTACTCATGCCTTTTGCAAGCTGCCTCATAAGGTCTTTTTTAAGGCCAAGCGAATCGGTGATGACAGCGCTTCCGACCTTAAAGACAATGGTCCGGGCTTTCTTAAGAATGGCAGATGCTTCGGTACGCAGCGACTGAAGATCCTTGCTATCTGTCATGAGACTGCTCCTCGACGCGAGATCTCGCCGGATCAGACGTCACATACTCGTATTCAACATCTCCATCGTTGAACTTTTCTGTATCCATTGCCGGTTCTTTTTTGGACGGCTGTTTGGAAAGCAGCGGCGCATTTCTTTCCAACTTCTCGTACTCCTCCCATACCGCATCCATCAAAGACTCTATTCCCGTTCTTTCTTTTGCGGAAATAAAAAAGACGTTGATTCCCTTTTGCTGCGCGCTGTTTTTTAGCTCTTCAAGGCGCGACGGGGACAACAGATCTATTTTATTGACAACGAGAACCTGTTTTCGTTTTCCAAGTTCTTCATTGAAGGTGCTGAGTTCTTCGTTGATCAGCGCAAAACCCGCCCATGGATCTTCCGCGTCCATGTCCTCGCAGCTGAGCAGGTGGATGAGGAATCGGGTGCGCTCGATATGTTTCAGGAAACGGAGTCCAAGTCCCTGTCCGAGATGGGCTCCTTCTACCAGTCCAGGAATATCTGCCATAACGAGGCGTTTGTCGATATCCTGTTCATGCTGGACCACCCCGAGATTTGGTTCCAGAGTTGTAAAGGGGTAGGGCGCGATTTTGGGTCTGGCCTGAGAAACCGCGGAGATAAAGGTTGATTTGCCGGCATTTGGAAGCCCGAGGAGACCTACATCGGCAAGAATTTTGAGTTCCAGGTGGAGGGTGAAGGCCTCCCCCTCTTCGCCGGGCTGGGAGAAGCGTGGTGAACGGTTTGTCGCGCTTTTGAAAAATTCATTGCCCTTTCCGCCTCGTCCTCCTTTTGCCAGGAGGACGCACTGGTCCTTTTCCGAAAGGTCGGCCATAAGGCGGCGTCCTTCTTCGCACTCCAAATAGACTTGGGTTCCCAGGGGGAGTCCCAGTACAAGATCTTCACCCTTCGCCCCGTCGCACTGACTTCCCTGTCCAGGACGGCCGTTCTGCGCTGCGTAGGACCGTTTTAGTCTGAAGTCGTAAAGCGAAAGGAGTCGCGTGTCGGTCCGAACGTAAACACTTCCTCCGTCTCCCCCGTTACCACCGTTTGGACCACCTTTCGGAATGAACTTTTCTCTGCGGAACGAAACGCAGCCATGTCCGCCATGTCCTGCTTTGATTTGAATGGTTGCTTCGTCGATAAATCGCATGGGTATTTCCGGGGGAAAGAGGTGAAAAAAGAGGAAGAGTCATATGACTCTTCCTCAATAAACAGGAGAAAACAGTGGCAGCTTATGAATTTTTTCGTTCAACAAAGCGAGGCAATCATTTCCAAGAAAAGAATCAGGCTCTAAACAATGCAGAAACTTTTTGGTCTTCAACAATGGCTCAAACCAAATGAGCCAAGGTGGTACCATGAAAACAGCAAAAAGCATGCAAATCAGCGACAATCATCTCCGGAAATGGCATGTCCGCCATAGTATCGTGAAAAAACTCTAATTCGCCACCACAGCATCCACATGAACGCGTTTCATAACGCGACGTTTGCGGACGTATTTTTCGAAGCGAACAACACCATCGGACGTGGCAAAGAGCGTATAGTCTCTTCCCATGCCGACGTTTTCTCCTGGGTATACAGTTGTGCCCAGTTGGCGCACAATAATATTGCCCGCAAGAACGTGTTCGCCGGAATAACGCTTCACGCCGCGTCGTTGACCGGCGCTATCTCGCCCATTTCGCGATGAGCCGCCAGCTTTTTTATGAGCCATATGATCCTCCTAACACAAAAATCAACGATCTTTCGTTATCTTTACTCGGCTCTCTGTCAACAGTAAGAGATATCCCGAACTGAGTAGGGGGATACGTATAAGGCCGAAGAAAAAGAAAGCTTTTGTTGGATGAGGCAAGAATTTTTGCTGTTCTGTTCTCATTAGCTGAAAACAAAGAGCACGTTCTTACGCTGTCTTGCAAGAGCTCTTCAGGGAGTATACAGAAAAATTTTCCGAAATACTACCCCTGGGGATGACTCGTGCAAAAAGTTTGCCTAAAGAGGTCGGTGACCTCAAGGATATATTTTTGTGTTGTGTATTTTTACAGAATGTGAGCCAGTTAGCGGACAAAAGCAGTATTGAGAGTTATGCAATGCCCGTGATACGTAATGTGGTATAATGCTGACGGTGACCGTTCAGACATCTTGAATCGTTGCGACGCCAGCGCTTGAAAACGCGGATACGGGGGCCGCGGCTTTGCTGCACGACTTCAGCCGTGATCTGAGCTCCCTCCAAGTAGGGCTTCCCTACCTTACATTCGTTTCCGCCAAGCAGCAGGACTTTGTCCAGCGTGAGGGTGGTGCCTGCTTTACCGGCAAGTTTTTCCACCATGATCTGGGAGCCTTCTTCAACGCGGTATTGTTTTCCGCCCGTTTCGATAATTGCATACATGATATGAACCTCCAAAAAGAGAAGTAAACTCATGCATGAACTGTCTGAAAATGTCAAGCTCCTTCGGCCTGGTTTGCAAAAAAATACGCGTTTTTTAAGATCTTTTTTTCGATCCTGCCTTTTTCGGGCCATTTTCCTTCCTCGCACGAATGCGGATTGTGTTCGCAATGTCTCCTTGCCTGAGGGGCTTAAGTGGTACATACTACCTGCTTTCCTTCTTTAATTTATGGAAAGCAGTGGGCCGATATTTTTAAGGATACGTTTGCTCCCTGCCATCGTGGGGCTTGAACTTTTTTGGAATATCCTTTGTTATCTTAAATACCATTTTGGAGGTCCTATGGGTGAGGCAATTACCGTGACTGGGGACGGTCAAATCTGTACGCCAAAAAATCCTGTTATCCCGTTTGTTCCCGGGGACGGGATCGGTCCCGATATCTGGGTTGCGGCGCAAAAGGTCTTTGACACAGCCGTGGTCAGGGCAGGCGGTGGGCGTGCCATCGACTGGCTTGAAATCAAGGCAGGAGAAAAGGCCCTTAAGGAGACAGGCGATACCCTTCCCGAGGCTTCGCTCGATGCGATTCGGACGTATCATGTGGCCATCAAGGGCCCTCTGACGACGCCTGTCGGAAAAGGTATCCGCAGCGTTAATGTCGCCTTGCGCCGAACCCTTGACCTCTATGCCTGCGTGCGTCCCGTGCGGTATTTCCCCCCTGTCCCCTCGCCCGTGAAGCATCCTGAAGACGTGGATATGATTGTTTTTCGCGAGAATACAGAGGACGTGTACGCGGGAATTGAATGGCCGAAGGATTCTCCGGAAGCCAGGGAAGTCATTGCACTTGTTGAAAAGCTCTCGGGCCGGAAACTTCGCGAAGACTCGGGCATAGGAATCAAGCCCATGAGCCCCTTTGGCAGCAAGCGGCTTGTCCGTATGGCCATACAGTATGCGCTGGATCACTCTCGTACGAGTGTCACTCTTGTTCACAAGGGAAATATCATGAAGTTCACGGAGGGAGGCTTCCGGCAGTGGGGGTACGAAGTCGCGGCCGAGGAATTCGGGGATGTGACCATTACCGAGGCTGAGCTTTGGGAACAGCACAACGGGGTTATGCCAGCCGGCAAAAAGCTTGTGATCAAGGATAGGATCGCCGATGCCATGTTTCAGCAGGTTCTGTTGAATCCTTCGGATTACAGCGTCCTGGCGCTTCCAAACCTTAACGGTGACTACATGTCGGACGCGCTTGCTGCACAGGTTGGCGGTCTTGGCATGGCTCCTGGGGCCAATATAGGCAAGGGCGTTGCCATTTTTGAGGCCACTCACGGTTCTTCTCCAAAGGATGCAGGACAGAACAAGGTCAATCCGAGCGCCGTAATTTTGTCCGGCGCAATGATGTTTGAGTATATGGGATGGAACGATGTGGCGGCTATGATTCGTAAGGCGGTAGCCAAGGCCGTGCAGACGCGTCGTGTGACGTTTGACCTTCAGGCCCAGATGGAAGGCAGTACGCTTGTCTCCTGCTCGGAGTTCGGGGACGAGATCGCGGCGGCCCTGTAGAGAACGCCCCGACACAGCGTTCATATCGGAAATGCCGTGTCATCCATATATCTAATCCAAGAGCGGATTTTTTCCGCTCTTTTTTGTTGTTTTTTTTGTCGAAAAGGTCCTCTACCCCGCATTTTTGGGACTTTGGTCTTGTCGAAGACAGTATTTTCTGCTATGAATCTGCCACCCTGAATAGGGAAGTTTTTTTTGGAGGAATTGGCTATGGCAGATAAGGATAGCGGACAAGAAGAACTCAGTTTTGAAGCAGCTCTTGAAAATTATATGACCCCGGAATTCGGAGATCTCGAAGAGGGGTCCATTACCAAGGGCCAAGTTGTCCGCGTGGACGACGACACCGTTTTGGTCGATGTAAACTTTAAGTCAGAAGGACAGATCCCTGCTGCGGAATTTCGTGATGCTGAAGGCAACATGTCCATTGCGGTCGGTGATAAGATCGATGTGTATGTTGTACGCAAGAACGAAAACGACGGCACAATCACCCTTTCTTTTGAGCGTGCCAAAAGAATGCAGGTCTTCGACCAACTCGAGGAAGTGCAGGAGAACGACCGTGTCATCAAAGGCCGTATCATGCACCGCATCAAGGGTGGCTATACCGTCAACATTGGTGGCGTCGAGGCTTTTCTGCCCGGTTCCCATGTGGATTTGCGTCCCGTGCCCGATATGGATGCGCTTGTGAATCAGGAATTTGAATTCAGGGTTCTGAAAATCAACCGTCGGCGCAGCAATGTTATTGTTTCCCGGCGCGTCCTTTTGGAAGAGGAGCGTGACAGCAAGCGTAAAGAACTGCTCGCCACTCTTGAGGAAGGGCAGATGGTTACGGGCAAGGCGAAAAACATTACCGAATACGGTGTCTTCGTCGATCTGGGCGGCCTTGATGGTCTGCTTCATATTACGGACATGAGTTGGAAGCGCATTCGTCATCCGAGAGAGATGATCACTCTTGGTCAGGAACTGACCCTGAAAGTGCTTTCATTTGATCGTGACAATAACAAGGTTTCTCTGGGACTCAAACAGCTCGTTCCCGATCCGTGGAAGGACATTACAGAGCGCTATCCTGAAGGCACAAAGTGCCAGGGCAAGGTCACCAACCTTGTGGATTATGGTGCTTTTGTCGAGTTGGAGGCCGGTGTTGAAGGTCTTGTGCACATCTCCGAAATGTCTTGGACCCGCAAACTTCGTCATCCTTCACAGATGGTTCATGTGGGTGATGAGGTTGAGGTCGTCATTCTCGGTGTGGATGGCGAGAAGAAGCGGATCAGTCTTGGAATGAAGCAGGTTCGTCCCAATCCCTGGGAACTTGTGGCCGAAAAATATCCTGAAGGAACCATTCTTGAGGGTGTCATTAAGAATATCACCGAATTTGGCATGTTTATCGGCATTGAGGACGGCATTGATGGCCTGATTCACGTGTCGGATATATCCTGGACGCGTAAGATCCGCCATCCCAATGAAGTGTACAAGGTCGGTGACACCGTGCAGGCCAAGGTCTTAACGGTTGATCAGGCCAACGAAAAGTTCACTCTCGGCATCAAGCAGCTGGCCGATGATCCCTGGGCCCATGTTCCTGAAACCTATCCTGAAGGCTGCACCGTGAAGGGTGTGATCACAAACATCACGGATTTTGGCCTTTTTGTTGAGGTAGAAGACGGCATTGAAGGCCTTGTGCATATTTCCGAACTCTCCGGTGGCAAGAAGGGGAAACCCTTACCCGCTGACACCTATAAGGAAGGTCAGGAGATTGAGGCCAAGGTCATTCACGTCAGCGCCGAAGAGCGTCGCCTTGGTCTTTCGATCAAGCAGATCCGTGACGAGGAAGAGCGCCGTAAACCAAAGGAATTTCATGCTGGTCCCCAGGAAAGTGGGCAGAATCTTGGCGACCTTTTGAAGGCCGCACAAGAGGATTCCGCTGACCCCGTCTCCGAGGAACAAAGCGTTGAAGGTGAAAAGGCAGAATAACAGCCCTTTTTTGATATTGCTCAGAATAGAGCACGAATAAGAAAAGCCCTTCCGGCACTGCCGGAGGGGCTTTTCTTATTCTTACATGTCCGGCGTATCCGGTTCGCGGGGGCCTCTCCTGAACTCAGCGTGTTTTGATAAGAAGCTTCCTCCACGACGTGAGGGTATTGTCAAGGAGAAGATAGTCGGCCGGAAGGGTCAGTGGAGCAGCTTTCTCCAGCATAAGCGCCACATCTTTCAGAGAGCCCGTTCTCAAAAGGTCCTTGCATGATTGGAGCGGTGAAAGGTCAAAATCGCCTGTAGGACGCATGACCGCAACAGCGAGACCATTTATTGCAGCTTCAAGAGCTGCCGAGGTGGAATTGGAGGCCCAAACGAGAGTTCCCTGTATCAGGTAGTCTTCTATCTTTCCTTCTCCGATGGTGCAGTGCGGATGATTGAGACCTGTCAGATACGGGGCTAGCGGAAGATATGGATGCGGTTTCAGAATAATGGTGTAGCCGTCCAGAAGACCTGCCTGAGAAGCCTTGAGAAAGAGTCGCATATGCTCTGCTGTTTCATCTCTGAAAAAACTCGTGAGGAGAAGGAGCCTCGGGCGTTCACATCGGGCCGGTGAAATGCTTGTTTGTTGGACTTCTTCTTTTTGGGCTGTTTCAAGGTACAGATAGCGGAGTGCTTCAACCTTGCCAAGGAGTTCGGGGGGGACCAACGCGTTCCTCCATTGTTCACAGGCACTTCTGCCGTTGCCCAGAATTTTGTCCGGAACAGGAGGACCGTCCTGATTCCCCTGGAAAATACGCGGGTCATCAAAATATCGAAGATCGCTTGGTCTTAGCGTCGAATGCTGGGCCCCGTAGACGGGACCGTTGTGGGCCTTATGGACGGCAAAGGTGAGCATACGTTCCCAGGGACAGTTTTCGAGGGGAAAGAGGGTGAACCGAGACGGACCGCATTCCTGAACAAAGTTCATGAAGGCGCGTCGCTGCATTGTCCGCTCAAGGGAGCGCCAGCCTCTGAAGGATTCTATCCAGTCGGCTTTGGCAAGAGGGGCAAAGTCGATATGGGAATTCGTGAGATGAAAATGGGGAAAAATTTTCTTTTCAAGGCGTCGGCTCGTGAAGCTCAGGGCGAGAAAGTCCCGCAAGGATTTAAGAAGATCACGGAAGGAGAGGAATTCTTCTAGGTAGTGGAAGGAAATACCGTCTTTTTTCTGTGCGTCAAAGGCGTCACGGTAGCGTATGCAATCTTTGAGACTTCCCTGGGGTGAGGGAAAGCGAATGAAGAGCCAGCGTACGAAATGTCGCCCCAGGCGTTCCGCCTCCTCATTCAGGAGCTCATGAAGCTTTTCCCAGTATCGGGAGCGGAAACGTCCACTTTTGGCCATTTCCAAATCGATGTTTGGGAAATAGGTTGCGATAGTGGCTGTCTCTCCCTCGGCCTTCCGAAGTCTTCTGCGGGGGAGTAGACGCTTTACGCGAATAAGCCAGTCAAAAAAACGGACAGCGGCGCGGATAAGTGCCGGGAGCCCCCTGTAGACAGCAGAAAGGGTAATGGTTTTTTTGGTGGAAGAGCTATTTTCCCAAACAAAGTCTTTTCCCGTTTTTGTGCAGAAATCCCTGAGAATCCCGGCAATCGTTTCCTCCCCGCCAAGCTGAACGATTTTCCCGATAGTTTCTTTTCCCGCAAGAAAGTGTTCCAGAGTGAGAAGCTTGAAGAGCGGATACAGAAACGGTGTCATTTTCGGATGACGTTCATAGAGGAGCGAACACCACCACATGGACAGTTCCGCTCCCTGGCAAAGCCATTGGTCGACCCGCTTTCCGTCAATTGTCGTCTTGCCGAGTTCATATGCCCAGGCAGCATGCTCACGTCTGATGCGCGTGAGATCCTGATGCATGAGAGCGGGCAGGGAATAGTGCGTCTCAGGGACATCCCATTGGTCCCAATGCATATAAATATCTTCGTCCTGATCGTGCTGTTGTGCTTTCAGCGGTGAGGGACTGTTTGCCGACATAAGAAGAAATAGGTTCTTCATGATGAGATACGCAGAGGCCGGGGACTTACACGGCCGTGCTGCCTCCTTTTCTGTTCGGTCATACCCCCTGGTTTGAGAAACGGGGGGCTTTTATTCCGCGTGTTGTTGCAGTGCCCCGCGAATACCGTTGTTAGAGACGGCGGTATCCGGTGTAGCGGCGATCGTGAGAGTCCTTTCTGTTACGGTCGTGGGTACGTGGTGTTCAGATGTGCTGTCGAAGGTCGCTAGTCGGTGTCCTTTTTTTCCTGCCTGCACTTCGTCTGCGCCGAGTCAGGAAGTTGATCCGGATGCGTCCGGGAGAGGGCTTTGCGGAGGAGCTTTCTATTTTTGGACGTGGCGGATATGTCAGGAAAAGGCTTTTTTGATGGATACGGTATAGGGGGGGCGCAGTACACCCTTTTCGGTGATGATGGCACTTATAAGATCGTTGGGAGTTACGTCGAATGCCATATTGAAGACAGGAACATGATCCGGAACGATTGCGCGCGTCCCGTAGTGGGTTACTTCATCGGGAGTACGTTCTTCAATAGGAATAAGGCTGCCGTCATCAAGGCTTCGGTCAATGGTTGAAAGGGGTGCTGCCACATAGAAGGGAATGCGGAAATGGGCTGCGAGAATGGCGACACCAAAGGTTCCTATTTTGTTTGCCGTGTCGCCGTTGGCACAAATACGGTCCGCTCCGACAACGCATGCGTCAATGCGTCCCCGCTGCATGAGAAGCGCACAGGCATTATCACATGCAACAGTTACTGGAATATTGTCCCGTGCCAGTTCCCAGGCTGTCAAGCGAGCCCCCTGAAAGAAGGGGCGCGTTTCGTCGGCAATGACGCGGATATTCTTTCCTGCCTCAAATGCCGCACGGATCACCCCGAGGGCTGTTCCGTAGCCGGCCGTTGCGAGAGCTCCAGCGTTACAATGGGTCAGAATGCACGAGTCGTCCGGAATAAGAGACGATCCATTGGCCCCGAGTTGCCGGCAGATGGCCACGTCTTCCCTCTGAATGCGTTGTGCTTCCTCAATGCAACTATACAGCGCTTCGGCCGGTGTTTTAGGATTCGTGCGGTCAAGAAGCTCCCGCATACGACGTACGGCCCAGGTGAGGTTGACCGCGGTCGGGCGGGCGGCAGCGAGGAGGGAGAGTTTGTCCTGGAGGCGCTCTTCCCAGTTTTTGAGCCCTTGAACTTCATTGACGGCAAGCACAGCCCCCCATGCAGCCGTCACACCGATGGCCGGAGCGCCACGCACTACCATTTCCTTCAGAGCCGTAATACATGTGTCAACGCTTGTGCAGAGAAAACGTTTCTCCTCTTCTGGGAGGAGACGCTGATCGAGGAGGGAGAGGGTAAGGGTCTCTGTATCAAAGACAATATGGTCAAGGTCCTGCAGTAACATAAAGAACTCCGGGAAATGGTGCTATTGGCGCTTTGTGCCGATTCCGCTGTTAAAAGACTGAAAATCGACATCCACAAGGACTTTTTGTTTATTTTTTGTGATAAAGAACAGATGCCCCTCGCCGAGTCCAAAGAGATAGAGCTCTCTGGTTAGTTTTACATCTTCCTGACAGTATTTCGCGATGTCGTCGAGGCGCTGTTCTTTCCACCATTTGAGTGCGAGAAGCCCGTTGGCGCTTTTATGACTCCCGAGCGTTGCCATAGCAAGGGCGTCGAGTGAAAGGCGGTAGTTCAGCCGCTCTTTGACCTTCTGGAGCAGATCAAGGCTTGGGAGAGACCAGAGATCGTAGGGTGCAAAGGGCGAGAGAACGGCATAGTCAAAGCGCAGACTGTTGAAACCTATGACCACATCGGCCTCTTTGAAAAGGTCGAAGAGTCCTCCCAGCTCGTCTTGCTCAAAGCGGAGATAGCTGTCGCGTTTACTGTCATAGGCAATGGTAATGCTTACGCCCATTCTTTCGGCTCGCGTCCATCCTCCGACTTCACCGGCGGAACGTCTTGTCTCAACATCGAAGACCACATAATGATCGGGCGGGGCGGCGAGGGGGGACGAGTGCTTAGCATTCGATACAGTTGGGTGGGAGATCGCTGTTTGGGCAATGCACGCTTCCTGTGTTTTCGATTTTGGATATCTGCCTGTTTTTGGGGAAATTTCGTCAGATGGGGTTTGTAACGACAGGCTGCCTTCCTTGGCAGGGCGTTCTGTTCCTTTCCCGGAATCATCGGGGAAGCGGGGCAGGGAAATTTGCAGGGTATTTACCAGCCTGTCACCCTCATCACCCTCCTTCAGCAATTCCTCAAGGAGTGTGATGGCACCGCTTTTGCTTATCGGACGGTTGCCTGATCCGCATTTTGGGGAATGTACACAGGATGGGCAGCCTGATTCGCAGGGGCAGCTTCTGATCCCTTTGAAGGTGTCAAGAAGAATGGTCTTTCCATAGTGAAAGGCTTCCCTTGTAAGACCCGCGCCTCCGGGGACTCCGTCGTAAATAAAGATGCAGGATGCTCCGACTTGGGGATGCAAGGGGGTCGAAATGCCACCAAAATCATTCCTGTCAGCCATGACCTGAAGGGGAAGAAGACCAATTATGGCGTGTTCACAGGCATGGATGGAGCCCATAAAGTGGATGAACCGATCTTCAAGAACGCCACGCACCTGTTCCGGAATGACGTACCATATGCCCTCTGTTTCAAAAATATTAGGCGGAACCGTAAGCGGAACGATGTCGAGGAGTTTGTTGCCGCTGTTTGAGCGTTTTTCGTATCCTGTTATGGTGTCAGTGATACGGAGGCACCCGCGAACAAGAAGGGAACGTCCAAGCCCCATTCGTTCTGTTTCTTTAAGAATGACGGTGCTTTTTTTTGAACGGACCCGTGTGAACCAAGGCACTCTTGCCTGTTCAGCCTTAATACGTCCTTTAGCCGGATCAAAGTCCGTGATAACGTAGGATTGTCCGCGATGAAGATAGACGGCTCCTGGATGCGCCTCGTGCCAGGCCCTGAAGGTGTCTATGGAGCCTATTATATGTGCGTTCTGGTCTTCGATGATACAGGTTGAGCCGCCACTTCGGAGGGAAATGGACCTTTGTGGGCTCCTTGCCTGCGCGACGAGAGACTGTTTGTCGTGTGTATAGAGAATCTTGGCCTGAGCCACCAGGGAGCTGAGAGCTGACTGCATAGGCTCTGATTGGAGCCACTCCTCGTGGATGTTGAGAGGAAGTTCCGCTGCCGCACATTCAAGATGCCGTGAGGCAATAATTTCATTGTCAGGGTTTACGACGGCTTTTTCCGGAGGGCGGGAGAAAAAATCGTCTGGATTGTGGATGAAATACTGATCCAGGGCGTCTTCGCCGGCGATGAGAATGACACAGGATTCCTGCCCTGCGCGCCCTACTCGTCCTCCCCGCTGCAAAGTGGACATAATTGTCCCCGGATAGCCGACCAGTATGCAGACATCTAGTCCGCCTATATCAATGCCAAGTTCAAGGGCGCTGGTAGATACAACGCAACGCAACTCTCCGTTTGCCATTTTTTTTTCGATGTCGCGACGTTCTTCGGGCAAATAGCCAGCCCTGTAGGCGCTGATCAGGCTTTTGTAGCGGGGCGGCGCCGAATTATCGGCCCACATGCTGATCAGCTCTGTCATTTTCCGGGACTTGCAGTAGACAATAGAGCGTAGTCCCAATTTTATGGACAGCTGAATCAGATCAATGGCCGTGGTCGATGGGGAAAGCAGGGGGTCCATGAAGAGAAAATGGCGGTCGCTCTGCGGAGCTCCAGATTTGCTTATGACAACGGGTTCATCTGTTTTTGGCGGGTCGATGAGGCTGGTGGCGAGTTCCTTCGGATTGCCAACCGTGGCTGTGCAGAGCACATAGGTGGGGCGCTGCCCGTAGCGCGCAACGAGACGGTTGAGGCGGCGGAAGAGCATGGCCATGTTGCTGCCGAAAATTCCCCGGTACGTATGCGCTTCGTCCACAACAATGAAGCGCAGTCCGGCAAGAAACGTTGCCCAGCTGTTATGCCAGGGAATGATCCCGAGATGGAGCATCTCGGGATTTGTGATGAGAACCTGGGGGGGATTTTTTCGTATATGTCGCCGTTCATTTTCCGGTGTGTCACCGTCGTACAGAGCGGCCTTTGGACGTACTTCATCGGGCCATGATGCCGAAAGGTTTATAAAGGTCTGCAGTTGGTCCTGGGCGAGGGCCTTGAGAGGAAAGAGGTAAATGGCGTGGGCTTCCGGGTCAAGAAGGCACTCTTCAAGGACGGGAAGATTATAGATGAGGCTTTTTCCGCTGGCTGTCGGAGTGCTGACCACAACAGAATGACCGGCACGGATATGGTCAGTGGCAAGGGCTTGATGAGAAAACAGGCGGATGTGGTGTGTGTCGAGAAGAGTCGTTATTGCCCGCGGCCACGGCTTTCTGGTTGCCTCAAAGTGTGACGGAGTGCCTTTGATGACGCGGTGGTCAGTAATGATGTCCGAGAGGCGCTGCGTGGAACATATGGCTTCCACAAAGTCCGCGACGCTCATACTCTGTCCTGCAGTCCTTGTTTTTCTGCAACTGGAGGGGCAAGCTGTTTAACAACACGGCAGGGATTCCCGCAGGCCACACTGTAAGGCGGAATGTCACGTGTTACCACGCTTCCGGCCCCTATCACGGCACCTGTTCCGATGTGGACCCCTTTTAGGATGATACACCGCATGCCTATCCAGACGTAGTCACTGATGACAACCTCACGATCCCGTTCCGTGCCGGGGTTTTCACTTCGTGCGGTACACGGCCAGGGCGCATGAAAATCACTGTCTGTGATGACTGAGTTTGGTCCCACAAGAACATTTTTTCCAAGGCGTATGGACGTGGATCGGGCTGTGATCGAAGTGCCGCTCAGTTCACATCCGTCTCCTATAGAAATGGAGGATCCCTGACCAAAGACACGGAGCTTGACCGGAGCACAGAGCGACGACGCCGTTGCCCTGCGCCAAGAGGAGATAAAGTGGACCCGATTGCCTATATGTATGACGCCGCCAGGCCAACGCATAAGGCAGACTGTCCCGTGTGCCGTGGTTTTTTCCCCCAAGGATACCCCGAAAAGGGCAGCCTTCAAACGGAGGCGGAGCGTCCCCCAAAAAAGACCGACCGCGAAGGGGCAGCGCTGAGAGAGGTAGCAGATAACATTGGCCGGCGTGAGCCCGTGTTTGCGTATTTTTTGGAGAAAAGGAGCAAAATGAGACATGGGGATGTACCTGTCAACCTGTACAGCGCTTGGTGCCCCGCCCGGCAAAGGCCTTAGGAAAGTACCTTGAAGGAGACAAGCTCCTTTGGCTTCAGCAGCGTTTCAATATCACGGAGGGCACTCTGCATGGCCTTTTCCGTGGTTTCGTGTGTGAGCAAGACAAGGGGCACGAGGTCAAGGTCCTCTGTCGTACGCTGAATGACATGGCTCATGCTCACACCAAAACGCGCCATGCAACCGGCAATGTCACGCAAGACTCCCGGTGTGTCTTCTACCATCATGCGTACGTAATAGCAGGATGTCCAGTCGTTTGGATCGGCGACTGTGGCGTCGGGAAGATCAAGGGCAAAACCCGTATTATTTGGGTATTCCTCCCGTGCAACGGCAAGCAGGTCAGCCAGAACAGCGCTTGCCGTCGGCAGATCACCGGCTCCCCGCCCATGGAAGAAGAGAGACCCTGCCGCATCGGCCTTGATATGGATGGCGTTGAAAGCTCCCTCAACACGGGCCAGAAGGAAGGAGTGGGGGACAAGGGCCGGGAAGACTCCTGCCTCTATGGGGCCTCCCGGTGTACTGTTGGTTCCTGCCTCACGTACCTGTCCGACAAGTTTAATATGGTAGCCCAGCTGATCGGCAAGTTCTATGTCCAGCTTGGACAGCCCACGAATTCCGTGAATGGGGAGAGCCGTAAAGTCGTAGTGGACACCAAAGGCAAGGCGGATAAGCAAGACAAGTTTATGCGCCGCGTCATGGCCGTCGATGTCAAGGGACGGATCAGCTTCGGCGTAGCCTTTCTTCTGAGCACCGTTGAGGGCTTCGGTAAAATCAAGGTGTCTGTTGGTCATTTCGGAAAGCACATAATTGCTTGTTCCGTTCAGAATACCCACAAGGGAATGGATGTGATTTGAGGCGAGGCTTTCCTTCAGCGCCTGCACAATGGGAATGGCACCCGCAACACTTGCTTCGTAACGAAGGATTCGGTTCCTCTGTTTCGCTTTACTGAATAGAGGCTGTCCTTCCTCGGCAAGAAGGGCCTTATTGGCTGTGACGATATGTTTATTGTGGTCGAGGGCCCGGCTGATCAGATCCTTTGCGGTTGTCTTGCCACCGATGACTTCAACGATGGCGTCAATTTCCGGATCGTCGGTCAGGGCAGTCAGATCATCTGTCAGGGAAACGTCAGGCGGCAGGGGGACTGTTCGTGGTTTTGCCAGATTGTGGACAAGCACGCGTTTGAGCACAATGCGTTTCCCCGTGCGTCGTTCGATGATGTCTGCGTTGGATGCGAGCAGGGATACAAGCCCGCCGCCAACGGTTCCGAGACCGGCAAGTCCTATGACCAGGTTTTGACTTTGCTGTGTCATACAAAATTCTATGCGGAAACCACCACAGGTCTTTCCGTGGCAAGGACCGCATTTCTCCTCTTTTTTGATTATAGTATTTAAAACGTTGTCGCTAGACGGTCGTTTCTGCGGTAATTGATCAGTATGTACATCATCAAGAGAATACGTGCTAGAGGGACGGCCCCGTCGTTTTAGCAATACGTTACAATGCTGGGGCACACCGTTCGATTGCTGGGATGGTTTTTCAACGTTTCAGATCCCGGAGTGCGCTCCCGACTTTTTCGAGGGCCTCCTCGAGCACTTCGTCCGCCACGGCATACGAGAATCGGATACAATTGTCGTCGCCAAAGGCCGCCCCCGGAATGAGGGCCACATGGGCTTTGTCAAGAAGATACGAACAGAGTTCGGTGGAATTGTGTACGGTTTCTCCATAATAGGCGTGGACATCTACAAAAAGATAAAAGGCACCGTCGGGTTTTGGGCAGATGGCGTCCTTCCATGTCTCAATGATGGCAAGGCCCGCATCGCGACGTTTTTGGAAGGCTTTGCGCATGGTTTCAACACAGTCAAGAGGCCCCTCGAGAGCAGCCAGAGCGGCCTTCTGTGAAATGGAGCAGATATTTGAGGTGCTGTGCCCCTGCATGGAGGAAATTTTTTTGATAAGATCGGAATGGGCAGCAAGAAATCCCACACGCCATCCTGTCATGGCAAAACTTTTGGATAGACCGTTCACGACAGCAACCTGGTCCGGGTGCTTGGCAAAGGCGTGGATTGCACTAGTTGTGGTTGCGGGAGGAAAGACAAGCTGTTCATAGATCTCGTCGGAGAGAATAAAAAGACCGCGGTCAAGCGCCCAATCAAGGATCGCTTCCATCTCTTCCCGGCTGTAGACGGCTCCGGTCGGATTGCTCGGTGAATTCATGATCAGAAGCTTAGTTTTGGGCGTACATTTTTTTTCGAGCATTTCTGGTGTGACCTTAAAGGCGTTTTCGGTACCCGCCTTGACAAAGACGGGAACGCCACCGGCCAGCTGAACCATATCGGGATAGCTTAGCCAGTACGGGGCCGGAATGAGGACCTCGTCTGCGGGGTTCAAGAAAGTTTGGAAGAAATTATAAATGCAGTGTTTGCCCCCTTGGCCGATGATAATGGACTCCTTGGGAACCGATACCCCGTGGACTCTTTCAAAGTAGTTGCCGGCGGCTTGTCGCAGCTCAGGAATGCCCGGAACAGCCGTATAACGGCAGAAATTTTCGTCAATGGCCTTCTTTGCTGCGGCACAGACGTGGGGAGGCGTCGGAAAATCGGGCTCGCCGACAGCAAGGCTCAGTACATGCACCCCCTGATCGCGTAACGAGAGAGCCTGACTGTTGATGGTCAGAGTAAGGGAAGGCTTGATGGTTTGGAGACGGTCGGCTATTTGCATGCAGAGCTCCTTTTGTTGAAAAGCGTTGAGCCGTGAAGTATCGCTGTCTGGAACGGCACCAAGGATGGGCGATCCAGAGAATAGTTTACGCCATGCATCTTCTCATGCGGGCCAGAGGTTTTTATTACCTTGTTCCGCATTTTGCGAAAGAAGATCAAAAGGGCGGTGAGCGATGTGTCCGAGTCACGTTGAAATGCTTGCTGACAGAACGTATACGGGCCGTGCACCGCAGGCCAGCCGTCCTTCGTTAAACACACGAGGGATCCTCTCTCAGGTGCCTCTTGGGGTACACAACGGCCGGGCTTTCGCTCTAAAAGACAGAATCATGCCTGCCTGACCCTCAAAAGTTCAACGCTGCATCTATAGTGATATTATGTCTTTATCCTGCGAGAAAAATCTGCCTGAATACTCTATAAACCAGGATGAAGAACTACAGATCCCGGAACCCCGGAGGTCACGTGCGGGGGCTGCACGTCCGGGGCCGAGGAACGAAACGGTGTACTGCCAATGGAACGGTTTGAAGAAAGTAATGTCCTGTTGCCGTTTGGCGCGTGTTGTTTTGGGCGTTTTATTACAAGGGAAAAGCGTTTCAGCGTCCTTGTCGAGCTTGATTCAGGAGAAAAATGCTGGGCTCATACCAATAATACCGGTGCCATGCTTGGACTTTTGCGTCGTGGAGAACGTGTTTTGCTCTCGAAGGCAGAGAATTCAGCAAGAAAATTACCGTTCACTCTTGAAGCAGTTTGCCGTAGGGAATGCCTCCCAAAAGGAATTCGCGAGACATGGGTCGGTGTGAACACACGTGTTCCAAATGCCCTTCTTGAGGCAGGCTTTCTGGCAAGGCGTCTGCCTTTTCTTGCGTCCTTTACAATCATGCAACGAGAAAAGACGCGGGGAAAAAGCCGGCTTGACGCCTGGTTTTCCGGAAGTGACGGCCCAGATTTTTGGGTTGAATGCAAGAACGTCACTCTTGTTGAGGACGGCGTCGCTGCGTTTCCCGACGCCCCAAGTGCACGGGCATGCAAACATTTGATAGAACTGATGGATATTGTACGCTCAGGAGAGCGTGCAGGCCTTTTCTTGCTTGTCCAGAGAAACGACGCACACTGTTTCGGCGCGGCAGATTATATTGACCGTCATTATGCCACGCTTTTTTCGGAAGCACGCGACTCGGGTGTTGAGATTTTTGCGTATACGACCCGTTTTTCCCTATCAGGCATCACCCTTGGTGAGCCCCTCCCCCTTGTCCCAAAATACGTTTTTTAGTGCATCACCTGTACGCGGATGGCTGTGGCCAGGCGGTTCATCTCTTCCTGAGAATCGTAGGAGTGCTGTTTCCAGAGGGTAAGCCCGTCGTTGGCAAAACGCGGAATGATGTGCCAATGGAGGTGGTCAACCTCCTGGCCCGCGGCCCGTCCGTTATTTTGAATCACATTGAAACCTTCCGCTCCTGTTACCGTGATAATGGCTCGCGCCACTCTCTGCATTGCGTCTATCAGCTCATTGCCGAGTTGCGGATCCGCATCCAAGAGATTGGAGTAGTGGGCCTTAGGAATGATAAGCGTGTGCCCCTTGTTTGCGGGATTGAGATCAAGAAAAGCATAGAGTGAAGGCGTTTCATAGACGGAAGATGAGGGGATGAGCCCCTTTGCGATGGCGCAAAAAATACAGTCCTGCATAGTATACCTCACCGGTGGTCAAAACCGGCTTCCTCATGAAAAAGGTTGTGCCCGGCCGCTGTTGTACAAAGGCCTGTGGCAAGGTCAGATTTTTTTGCCGCATTGCCGTCTTCCGAGCTGTTCGGCGTGCGGTGTTCGGCGGCCAAATTTCCTTTTGGTCAAAGGCGTCTTGCCCCTTTGCTTTGTCCCCGCCTTTTATGCTGTGTGCGTGCTTTTCTCGCGAGCGAAGAAGGGGATATGGTAGGCTTTGTGCCCTTTCCCAACGCGCTCTCGTTGTCCCGTTCTTCGACGGGGAGGATGACCCCCTTGCGGATTTCCTCGAGCGCTGCAATGAGAAGGGCCGCATCACGTGCGTGTTCTTGCACCATAGCGTTCTTGGCGTTGGTGCTCATGGCGGACAGTCCTCTTGGCTCAAGGACAGCGATCTGATGAATGGCACTCTCCTCTGGTCCATAGCACATGCCGATAAACGGCCACATCCAGCGGTTTCGTTCCGTATCGAAGCGGAATATGAAAAGTTCAAGTCCGCCGTGGGCCGTTGAGAAAAGACCAGCGGCGTTTTTGTCCCCGGCCGTGAATTCGAGGAGCATATCGCGTTCAGGCAGGGGCTTGAGAGCTTTCTCCTCTTTCAGAAAAAGGGTTGGCGGCGGATCTTTGAGCCGCAGGGGAAGAAGATTTTTTTCATCCCCGCATACGTAGGTCCGGGCCTTGACGAGACGTGAATAAAGATATTTTAGTGAATTCGCTGTGAAAAGCTGGCCCTGTCGCGCCAGGGGGAGGCTGTCGTAAAAGACGGCGCGCGCGATCTCCATGCGGTACATTGCAATGTCTCTTTTTTTATGTGAAGGGCTCTTACTGGCGGCGGAGCATCCGTTTATCGCCTACACGGATGGTGATGTGCGTGTTGTCCATGTGTTCAAGCAGTGCCACAAGATATTTCCTGGAAAGACCAAGCAATCCTTTGAGATCCGCAATGCCAAGGTTGTCGTGTTCCGCGAACCATGTGCGTACCGCATCCATAATGCGATCAAAGGCCTTCCGTTCATAATAAAGACCGTCTTTGACACGTATGAGCTCTCCGGACTGGCAGAGAAGGGCAAGGACAGGCTGCGCTTTTTTTTCGGTGATATTCAAGTCTGCAAGCACATCCTTATAGTTTGGCGGAGAAAGGGTGTCGGCGTGGGCGGCCAGAATCTTTTTGCGCAGAGAGTCATCGTCGGAAGCAAGGGTGACGGCGTGCGACGGAAGTCTGAGACCCTCTCCTTCACAGACCAGACGTTCTTTTTTTAACAGATCATCAATGACTTTTTGGACAAGTTTTTCTGGAAGGTCTTTACTCCATGCGTCGTTGAGCGCATTGCGGGCAAAGGACGTTTTGAGCGGATTCTTTTTGTGGATGAGGGCTGCCCTTTTGAGACATGCTTCAAGAAGGGTCGAAAAGTCTTCGATAGAGATCCATATCTTTTCTTCCTTACTCCAGAGGACAGCCTGTCCTTTGGATGCCAGAAGTGATAGGGCATTTTCGATATCCTTCAGTGACAGGGCTGAGAGGACCCTGAGACATCCTACATGTGCTCCGGGAAGCCCATGGAGTTTGAGAATCGTGTGAAGGAAGTCCGCTTCGAGACGAATGCGTTCATCCTTTTTGGCTGCGAGGGAGATGGCACTGGCTTTCTCAGGGAGGGAAAGCCAGTCCGCAATGCGTTCGGTCGTATCTTTTCTTTTTCTCCCCCAGAGCGGAGGACAGGGAGAGAGTATGGTTGCCCCGGCCACTGTCCTTAACGGTGACGAGGATCGCAGAACACAGGGATCTCCAAAAATCCCGCAGAGTTCTTCGGAAAAGACTGCTTCACAAAAAGCTTCCTCTCCCGGTGCTAGGGTTGTCCTGTCACGAAAAATAAGCTTTGCCGAGCATTCTTTTGTGCCGTGATGGAAATGGATCTCCCCTCTCTGTTTCAACAGCAGGGGTGAGGAGGGTAGGGCTTTCAGGGAAAGAAAAAAACGCGTTGATGGAAAAAGCTCTCCGGGCTTTGTTATAAACTGACCTCGTTGAACATCCTCAGTGAGAAGACCCTGGAGATTGATGGCACAGCGACATCCCGCCCCGATTTCCTCAACGTTGGCCCCATGGCGTTGAATGGACCGTGCGCGACTCTGGGTGCCGCCAGGCATGCAGACAATGGCACTTCCTGCGGAAAGGGTTCCGGACAGCACCGTTCCCGTGACAACTGTGCCGTGGCCGTGGAGCGTGAAAACCCGGTCAACGGGCAAACGGAAAATATCAGTGACTTTTTTCCCGACGTTTTCCTCCGCCAGTCGGATGATTCCGTTCTTCAGGTCCTCTATGCCCTTGCTGGTGTGGGCCGAGACAGGATAGATGTCCGAACCTTCCAGAAATGTTCCGTGCAGAAAGGAGGCAATTTCTCCTTTGATCATTTCAAGCCATTCGACATCGACCATGTCTATCTTGGTAATGGCAACAAGTCCTCGTTTCACGCCAAGGAGACTGCAGATTTCAAGGTGTTCCCGTGTCTGCGGCATTATTCCCTCATCTGCGGCGATGACAAGCATAACCATGTCTATGCCGCATGCTCCTGCCACCATGGTACGTACAAAGCGCTCGTGACCGGGAACGTCAATGATGCCAAGTCTGTCACCCCGTGGAAGATCAAGCCAGGCAAAGCCAAGATCAATTGTTATGCCTCGTTTTTTTTCCTCCTGCAGTCGATCGCAATCAATGGTTGTGAGGGCGCGGATGAGACTTGTCTTTCCGTGGTCGATGTGCCCCGCTGTTCCTAGAATAACCGGCATAAGGTTGCTCGTGTGTACAAGTTTTCCCCTCTCTGGGAGAGAAAGATGTGCTGACTAAGAGGGGGTTGATCAGTAACGTTTATCCACAATGCGCTTTGCCTTGCTGAAGGTTCTCGGCAGGGCTGTGTAGTCGACGATTTTGACCTCGATGCGGGCGAGGATGCTTTTGTGCAGATCGAGGGAGAGGGTCGAAGCGAGTGCTTCATCTCCATCGTGGGAAAAGCCTTGTGAGCGTTCAACGGTCAGTGTCATATGGTCGACAGAGTGATCGTCTCGCGTCAGTTCAACCTGATACTCGCCACCGAGTTCTGGATATCTGGCGATGACGTCAGAAAGCTGGCCCGGATAGATATTGACCCCGCGGTATACAATCATATCGTCAGAACGTCCGAGGATACAGTCGTGCATTGGCATATTGAGGCCGCAAGAGCATTTTTTGGGAATGTGCCGGGAGAGGTCGTGGGTGCGATAACGGATAAGCGGAACCGCTTCCTTGCAAAGGCTCGTGACGACCATTTCCCCCACTTCACCGTCCGGAACGGGCTCAAGGGTCTCGGGGTTGAGGAACTCGATGATAAAAAGATCCGCCCAGTAGTGGAGCCCTTCATGGCAGTCGCAGTCAATGGCAGTACCGGGACCGTACATTTCCGTCATGCCGGCAATGTTGTAGCAGCCTTTAAGACCGAGTTTTGATTCAATGGCCTCGGTCATTTTCTGGCTGCGGGTTTCGGAGCCGCAAATCATACGTGTCAGGGAAATCTTATCAAGGATGTCGAGTCGTTCGACCTCTTCCGCAAGGAGAAGGGCCATGGATGCCGTGGCCCCGAAACAGGTGGCGTGAAGATCCTGCAGAAGCTGCAGATGCATTTCCAGATTCCCGGGACCTACGGGAATGGTCAGCATCCCAATTTTTTCACTGCCCGACTGGAAGGCCGCGCCAGCCGTCCAGAGGCCGTAACCCACCGCCGCCTGCAGTCGGTCGTCCCTTGTAAGACCTGCCAGTTCAAAGCAGCGTGCCATCTGAAGAGCAAGTGTTTCGGTATCGTTTTTTGTGTAGGAAAGTATCTTGCGTTTTCCCGTGGTGCCGCTTGAAGCGTGAATACGGACGACATCACGTTCAGGAACGGAGAGAAGGGGAAGAGGATATCCACGCCGCAGGTCTTCAACGTCCGTCGTGGGAAGCTTTCGAAGGTCGTCGAGGCTTTTGATATCGTCAGGTTGTACGTCGGCAGGGGCAAGTATTGACTGGTACTGGGGAGAATTCAGGGCTTGACGAAGCGTTTTTTTCAGCCCGTTGAGCTGAATGTCCGCGATCTCATCGTCGGAGAGGGCAGGAATAAATGTGTAGGTTTTTGGCATGGATTTCTCCTGAATCAATGATAGAGCCCACGGATTCGGCTTCGCTTTGCTTGCCCGGACATGCCGGGGTTGGGTTGAAAGAGCCTTTTATAGAGGAGAGGATAAAAGAGAAGGGTATTCTGCCCTTTGCAGGGGCCTCTCCGGTCGCGTCCTGTTGGGTTCATGAAGTCAGGTTGTCGTTGAGAGCTGGAAGGAGACTAGGCGGAAGCGCACAGATTTTTTGTCAGCAAAGAAGTACACTATGGATTCCTCTTTTGCCACCAAAAAAAACGTATGTATGTCCGTGAGCATCTCTTTTCCTACAAAAAAACTGCCGGATAACAAAAGTTTTTTTGCTGTGTCAACGGCATCGGGTGCTGCAAAAAGCAGATCGGCACACTTCTTTGTAGGAAAAAGCGCCGGCAATGGCAAGACGCCGGTATCTTGTCTTTCTGTGCTCCTTCTTGCGGTGGAGAATGAGGTATGGCATTCTCCGTTTCTATGGCTACAACATCCAAATCTTTGCATACGCTTGCGTCAAAGGTCCTAGATGCTCTAAAGGAGCTTTATCCCACTCCGGCGACCAATCTTGTGGCCGGCACACCGTGGCAGCTTCTGTGCGCAACCATTCTTTCCGCTCAGTGTACGGATAAACGGGTTAATATGCTCACTCCGGCACTGTTTACACGATGGCCTGGCCCTTCCGAAATGGCGACGGCGACCCTGGAGGAACTCGAGCCCATGATCAAACCGGCGGGTTTCTACCATAATAAGGCAAAAAATATCCTTGGGGCAGCGAGACGGGTTGTTGAGGTTTTTCATGGGACGGTGCCGTCAACACTTGCGGATCTTATGACCCTTCCCGGTGTTGCCCGCAAGACCGCAAATGTTGTTCTCTGGGGGGCGTTCGGCATCAACGAGGGTCTTGCCGTGGATACCCATGTGAAGCGCATCAGTTTCCGCCTCGGCCTCACGGAAGCAAAGGATCCGCAGCGTGTTGAACAGGATCTGCTCCCTCTTTTTCCAAGAGAGGAATGGGGCAATGTCAATCACCGCATGGTCTGGTTCGGCCGGGATGTGTGTACGGCCCGAAGCCCTGCGTGTCCCACCTGCACCATGCATGGTTTCTGCGCACGCAACGGTCTTTGATCTTGTCGTTTTGCTGGGCAGACCGTACAGCACGAATTGACCGCTCTATTTTTTCTCCCGGCCTTAAGAAACTTTGTCTTTCGCCGATACGAGGGGTGAGCGGGGAACGGGGGCCAGAGCGTTTCAGCAACGGACCGTGTGTTTTCGTCCTCTTCCTCATCGGATGTCCTTTTCCCTCCAAGGCGAAAAACGCTTTGGTTTACGTCAACACGCAGTAGCGCATTCCTATCTGTCAGGAATGCTATGGCAATGATTTTAAGGATTTGGTACCATGAGCCAGAACTCTTTGCCCCAGGACCACAATAATGAACTTAAGATTATTGAGTTCATTATCGAAGAAGAATTGCCCGACGGTTCAACCTATGTCGGCCATTACGGTATTAATGTGGCAAAAGTTGTGAGCATTATTCGGCAGCCGGGGATTACGAGTCTGCCGAGTCAGGCGGATCCTTCCGTGCTCGGCACATTTAATCTTCGGGGCAATGTCCTTCCCATTCTTGACCTCGCGGCATGGATGGGAAAGAAGATGATCCCAAATCCCAACAATAAAGTTATTGTCACTGAATTTTGCAGTGTGCAGTCAGCCTTTCTCGTCTCCAATGTGGCCAATATCCATCAGATTACCTGGGATGCCATTGAGGCACCCAATAAGTACGTGGATGTGTATTCCAACGAAAGTGTGACGGGCGTGCTGCGTATAGGCGAGCGTGTGCTTTTTATTCTTGATATGGAAAAAGTGCTGAGCAGCCTTGACTCACGTCTTGATATGAGCACGGCCGAGGTGGATACCACCAAGGTAGACGACGCTGAACAATACCATCTTCTTGTTGCAGATGACTCCAGTTCGTTGCGGCATATTATCAAGTCCGCACTTGAGAAATCCGGATTTCGAGTGACCACGGCAGTAAGCGGACGGGATGCGTGGGATTATCTGCGTGGTCTAGAGGCGGAAGCGCAGTCCAAACATCAGAAAATTACGGATCTTGTCCAGCTTCTGATCTCAGATATCGAAATGCCCGAAATGGACGGTCATGCTCTGACGCGAAAGGTCCGTGCTTCTTCCTTCACCCAGGACCTTCCCATTATTCTCTTTTCTTCACTTATCACTGATGCGGTTCGTGAAATCGGCGTCAAAGCCGGCGCGGACAGACAGGTGTCAAAGCCTGACCTCCCGGGGCTTAATAAGATTATTTGCGAGCTCCTTGAGGAAAAATTGCCCCGGGCGTAAGATAAAAGGTGCTTGTACGGGGAAAATTGCCGCCCTTCACAGCCGTTTTTCCTTCGCCTTCTTTTCTAACGCCAACTGCCGGGGGCCTTTTGCGGACTCTTGAACTTTACCTTCCTTCTTCCTTTCTCACCCCTTCCACCTCTCTCTACCCGTTTTTCATCCCGTTTAGAGGGTGTCCGAACCGTTGCCTTTTTTGCGCTCAGGAATCGGTGACGGGCAAAAGCGCCTCATTTTCCCTGGAAACAGAGCTCCATTGTCTCGAGAAGGCCCTCTATGAAAAGAGACAACGCGACGGAAAACCCTGTGAGCTTGCCTTTTACGGGGGAACCTTTACGGCCCTTGAAGATGAAGAGTTTAGGGCCTGTGTCAAGAGCGCTGAGCGCGCTATTCGAGCGGGTTTGATAAGCCATTACCGTTGTTCCACAAGGCCGGACCGGCTATCCCCGGAACGTCTCTCGGTACTAGCTGAAAGCGGCTGCAGAACAATTGAACTTGGTGTGCAGAGCTTTGATGAGGAGTCTCTTGATGCGTCAAGGCGTGGTTACAGCGGGCGTGTTGCGGAGGAGGCCTGCGAAACCGTGCTGGGGGCAGGTTTCCAGCTTGGCGTTCAGCTCTTACCGGGAATGCCCGCCTCAACACCCGCAAGCTTTCTTTCGGATGTTACTCGTGCCCTTTCGCTTTCTGCCTCATTTCTACGTTTTTACCCCTGTCTTGTTTTTGATCACACCGGACTCGCTGAACGCTACCGAAAGGGCGAGTACCGCCCATGGGACCTTGAAATAACGCTTGACACGCTTGCTGAGGGCTTTCTTGCGGCGTGGAGGAAAGGGGTCCCCGTTATCCGAATTGGACTTCTTGTCAGCCGTGACGAAGAACAGGTGCTTCTTGCGGGTCCGCGCCACCCATCCCTTGGGGCACGGATCAGGGCGCGGGCACTTTTCCTGGCAATCAGGGACGCTCTTCGGTGCATAAGCGAAAAGCCGCTTGCTCTTTTTCTTCCCAGACGTATGCAGGGCTTTTTTTGGGGGGACAGGGGAGAGATGGAGAAAAAATGGCGTGAGCTTGGCTTTGCAAGAGATACCGTGCATTTCGTAAGTGAGGGCCAGAATCTGATTGTACAACTTGCTGGATAGAGTCTGTATTTTTTTGTTCCGTGAGAAATGAATAGGATAAAGAAAGTCCGCAATATGGCATTGCGTTTCACGCAACAAAGCGACCGCTCAAAAACTGAACGGTCGCTTTGTTTTGGGGGAGAGAGGTAGGGCTTGCCCCCGTTTTGGTACCTATTTTACGTCCTAGTCACCGCAGGGACGCGCGTTGTGACCACCACGATGGCCGTAGTGTCCGCGGGGACCGTGATGAGGACCAGTGAAGTCCATGCCCGGTACGCGGCGCTGAGGACGTTTAATGCCCAGTTCCTTCTCTGCACGTTCATCAATGACGCGGAGCAGATCGCGACGGGCATTGCGCAGATCCACAATTTCTTTCGCCGTGGCACTGACAGCCTTGACATCAGGCTGCACAGCGTGCTTCAGAGCTTGCAATTCGTTTTCCTTGATAAAAAGCTGATCTGCAATCTCACGGAATTTGGCCTCGTATTCAGCAACGATTGCCCTGAAACCGGCACGCTGTTCAGCTGTCAGGGCAGGTATGTTCCCGTGATGGCCTTTTGGGCCGTTTTGCTCCAGGCATGGTTTCTCCTGGTCGCAGGGCCTTGCTTCCCCGGGGTTTCCGGCGGCAGGTGCGGCAAAAGCAGATGACGCGGTCAAAAAAGCCATGGCAAGAATGCCCAGCAATGTGCGATTGAACGATTTCATAAAAGACTCCTTAAAGGTAATAGAATGTATGAAATGTATGAGGAGGAATGTCCTCGTATTGCACGGGCCGTGCCAAGAGGTGGCGTTTGCCGAAAGACTTTGAAATTCAGGGTAAATCGGGGATGGAGGAGAAAAGGAGCCTGCCCTTGCCTGTCTGATTTCCGGACACTTCATTGCTGACTGTCTTTTTTTTGGACAGGTGGAGGCCTTTCTGTGGTTAGTCGGCAGGAACCTCAGCCTGTGAATGCCCGCGGGCTGAAAGCGTTGGGGCTGATCCGACTTCCGCTGCGAGACGTTCCTGCAGGCGCCGTATTTCTTCTTCAAGAGCTTTACGGTTTTCCTGCAGCTCCTGTCCCAGTTTGGGCAGGGCTAAAGGAGAGCTTCCCTTGACGTAGCGAAGAGAGCGTAGCTGAGTAATTTTTTGGTGGAGAGATGCACGTTGTTTAAGGATACGTGTCTCCCCTTCTTTCAGAATGGCAAAAGCTTTCGCCTGTTTTTCGGGAGGAAGGTTCTCGTACCAGGGAGCGAGTTCCGCAAAGAGGGGGATACTGTCTCCTTCCGCGATGCTCCATGCCGGTGCAACGACCAAAAGCAGGCAGAGCATGACGAAAAAAAGCAGCGTCGCAGGAAAAAATATCGCGTGTCGGGTCGTGTTCATGGAAACAAGATGGACGCCCGGAAATGCCTGTTTGGCAGGAAAAACCGCTGGTTTGAACGTTGAATGAACAGGCGTTCTAAAAACCGAAAGGCTTTCCGCGTGCCTTGGTATGACAGAACAGGCAGAGCGTATAGGCTTTGGGAGACCGCCGGGACGGTAGGCAATTTTCCTGTAGAATGGTACAAGAAAAATAGCGTGTCAATGGTCAGAAGTGCGGGCGGAAACGGCCAGGTACAAGTTTCGTGGTATCATTATAAAATCACGTTTGGGATCAGGCGTGTTGATGGAGGCGGCTACGACCTCTTTCCTTTCCCGGATGCGTTCTTCGCTGAATGACGTTATTATGTCCAATGCGGCAGGGTTTCGTATTCTGGCCGCCTTTCTTGTTGTTTTGCTCCTGCTTCTTGCTTCCGCGACCATGCTTGCCATTGATCGTGCCGAGCACTCAATGTCAAGACTTCTTGGCGAAAAGGGCTCTTCCCTTTTGACGGTGTGTGAAAGCATTTTGCGTTCTGGCATGCGCCACGAGATAGGGGTCCGGCTTCAGGTTCTCCTTGAAGAAATGGCCACAAGCAACGATATTTTATTCGCAGCTGTGATCATGCCAGACGGAACGATTCTTGCCCACAGCGACGGCTCAAGACCCGGTGAGATCCTGCAGATTGACGGGAGGGATGCTTCTCCAGAACGCATTGCGGCCCTTGCGCCTTCCATTACCACTCAGTGGCGTTTTATGCAGGTTGAAGGTCGGATGGTCTTTTCCGTGTATCGTTTTTTTACACCGGGTTTCCGTCATCTCCCGGAAGGCCTTTCTCTTCCCATTATTGTTCTTGGCCTTGATCCCTCTCCCTTCGAGATCACCCGCCGACAAAACAACACCTACATCAGCATGCTTGCCGTAATCAGCCTTCTCGTCGTGCTTGCTGGATTTTCGGCACTTTTTTTTGCGCAGCGCGCACGGGAATCAAAGGTTGGCCAGGAACAGGCCCTTGGCCGTGTGCAGCAGCTTGAAGAGGAAGTCCGCAGGAAGGAAAAACTGGCTGCTATCGGAAGTCTTGCGGCCGGAGTGGCGCACGAAATCCGCAATCCCCTTAGTTCCATCAAGGGATACGCTACCTATTTTGCCACGCGGTTTCCCGAGGGAAGTGAAGACAGAGCAAGCTGCGAGAGCATGGTCGGGGAGGTGAACCGTTTAAACCGGGTTATCACGGAACTCATCGGTCTTTCCAGACCAAGCGATATCGTTTGCCGTCCCGTAAGCCCTTCTGATATCATCTCTGGAGTTACGAGGCTTCTTTCCGCGGATGCCAGAAATCAAGGTGTGATCCTTCGTACGAGACTGTCCGCAGGGCTTCCCAAGGTGTTCGCGGACCGTGAACGTCTTCATCAGGCCCTGCTTAATCTGTGTCTTAATGCGCTTCAGGCCATGTCCGGGGGGGATTCTCTGACCCTTGGGGCCGCAGAACGGGAGGGGCGCGTTTCTTTTCTTGTCAGGGATACGGGTGCAGGCATTCCGAAGTCCGTCTTGCCACATATTTTTGACCCTTATTTTACAACACGCAGTCAGGGTACGGGGCTAGGTCTTGCCCTTGTGCATAAAATTGTTGACGCCCATGGAGGTTCCATTACAGTCCGTTCGAAAGAAGCTTCGGGGGGAAGGGGGTGGACACTCTTTTGCATCACGCTTCCGGCGTACACGGGAGGAGAGGACCATGTCCTCAAAGATATTGCTTGTTGACGATGATCATGCCCACCGGAATATGCTCAAAACCTTGTTGCGTTCTTGGGGATATGAGACCGTCGAGGCCGGAAGCGGGGAGGAAGCCGTCAAGGCCGTTAAACAGGAATCCTTTGACCTTGTGTTGAGTGATGTCCGAATGGGAGAGATGGACGGACTGCACGCTCTGGAAGAGATCGAGCAGTTCAATCCGGCCTTGCCGGTGATTCTTATGACGGCTTATTCCTCTGTGGAAACGGCCGTTGAGGCGTTACGGCGGGGCGCTTTTGACTATCTTATAAAGCCCCTTGATTTCGATGCCCTCAAGGCGACACTTGCCCGGGCCCTTTCCGTCTTCCAGGGAGCCCTTGAGCAGCGGGGAATGCGAGAACAGCTTGCTGCCGTTTCTCCTTCCGGTGCCCTTCCGTCTATACTTGGCAGAAGTCCCTGCATGCGGGATCTCCTTGATATGATAGATACGGTTGCCTCAACAGACGCAACGGTCCTGATTACAGGGGAGTCCGGGACGGGCAAGGAGCTTGTCGCAACCTCCCTGCACGCAAAGAGTGCCCGCTCCTCAAAGCCATTTGTCGTTGTGAATTGTGCAGCTCTGGCGGAAACCCTTCTTGAAAGCGAACTGTTCGGTCATGAGAAAGGGGCCTTCACGGGAGCTGAAAAGCGAAGGGACGGCCGTTTTGTACAGGCCCATGGCGGGACTCTCTTTCTTGATGAGATCGGAGAAATGCCCGTTACCCTGCAGGCAAAGCTTCTACGCACGCTGCAGCAGGGGGAAGTACAGCGGGTAGGACAGGATGTCCCCATTAACGTGGATGTGCGTGTCATTGCGGCAACCAACCGAAATCTCGAGGAGGAGGTCGCTGCCGGAAGATTTCGTCAGGATCTTTTTTTTCGCTTGAACGTCATTACGATTGCGGTTCCTCCGTTACGGGAGCGGAGTGAAGATATTCCTCTACTGGCGGCTTCTTTTCTTGAGCGCTGTGCGGCCCGCAACAAGAAAAAAGTCAAAGGTTTCGCGCCGAGGGCCATGGACGCGCTTTTACGTCATGCATGGCCGGGAAATGTGCGTGAACTAGAAAACGCCGTTGAACGCGCGCTTATCATGAGCAAGGGAGATTTTATCGTTCCCGACGATCTGCCGCTTTCCATTACGTCGGCAGGGCATGCTCCCCTCGATACGTCAAGCCTGCAGAATATGACCCTCGACGATGTGGAGCGCCTGGCCATAACGCAGATGCTTAAAGTGACGCATGACAACAAAAGTGAAACCGCGCGCAGGCTCGGGATCACACGCTCAACGCTTCACAGTAAATTGAAAAAATTTGAGAACGGCTAGGTAAACAGGCGGCGGGGGGAGCCCCACCTTCCTGCAACAAAAATACAGGGCCCCCTGTGCTTCTGCGGAGGGAAAAGCATGGATCAGCTGACGAGACTCGCGGATTTTATTCAGGAAGCCGGAATGCTTAGAAATACCCCCCGGACCGGGTGGGCCTTTTTGGGAACAAATAAGGAAAGCGTTGCGGAGCATTCCTTCCGTACCTGCGTGATAGCCTATGTTCTGGCAAAAATGGCCGGTGAGGATCCGGGAGCCGTTGTTCAGTGCTGTCTTTTTCACGACCTTCATGAAGCTCGTACCGGTGATTTCAACTATGTCTATCATCGTTATGACACCTCAAAAGCGCGCGAGGCTCTTTCCGATGCCACGGAGGGTACAGGGTTTGCTGAAGAAGTGCTTGCCTTCTTTGATGCCTTCAACGAGAAAAAGACACGCATTGCCCTCCTTGCCAATGATGCCGACCAGATTGATCTCATCGCCAATTTGGTCCATGAGCTGTCGAAGGGGAATGCCTTTGCACGTGATTGGCTGGACAGCGCCATTCCCCGAATTGAAACAACGGAGGGGAAAAAACTCTGTGACGCCATTCTTCACACGGATCCCAATCACTGGTGGTATGATCAGGTGCCGAAAGACTGGTGGATTCACCACAAGTAGCACCGATTTCTTTTGGCAGATTGTCGCCAGGGCGAACTCAGGGTGCGATGATGGTCCCGAGCGGCTCGTTGTCATGAAGAAATCGTCTGAGGCTTGAAGGCGCCCTTCCGTCAAGTATCAGAGCCCGCTTCGCCCCGGCTGCAAGGGCGTTTTGGCATGCCTCTACCTTTGGTATCATGCCTCCCGTAATCACTTCTTTTTCCATAAGGTGTCTGATGTCGGCACCGTTGAGTTTGGGAATGAGCTTCTTTTCGGCATCGAGAACTCCCGGGACGTCGGATATCAGCACAAAGTGTTCGGCATTGAGCGCTCCTGCTATGGCTCCAGCCGCGGTGTCAGCGTTTACATTTAGACAGACATCTCCTCCGGAAGCCACGGGGGCGACAACAGGGACAAAGCCGCCCCCGATAAGGCAGGTCAGAACTTCGGGGTTGACCCCGGTGATGGTCCCCACGAAGCCCAGAAGTGGATCCTTTTGACGGGCACGCAGAAGTCCTCCGTCCCGTCCGGAAATGCCCACGGCGTTGACCGCGTGCCGTCTGAGCAGAGCGACAACCTCTTTGTTTACCTGCCCGGCAAGGACCATTTCAACGGCCTCCATGGTTTTGGCGTCCGTCACCCTGAGTCCTTTCACGAAGTGGGATTCAATGGACAGACGTTCCAGGAGGCTCGTGATTTGCGGGCCGCCTCCGTGTACAATCACACAGTGGACACCCGTTTTTTCAAGATGGCCAATATCATCCGCAAAGGCTTTTGCGAGGTCCTCGTGGGTCATGGCGTGTCCGCCGTACTTGATGACGGTTTTTGTTTGTTGCATGGAGTCCTCCAAGGTATGTCACTGCCTGCTCGTTTGAGGACGGCAGAACGTTTTTGATAAAATTTTATGCTGATTATGCTCTTTTACTGTTTTCTGCTGTTTTGTTCCGTTGTTGCGTTGCGCTTGGGCGTTCAGTCTTCCCATTGGTGGATTTCACCGTTACCCTGTCGCTCTTGCCCGCGCCGTTGAACTTGCGTATTCTTTACTGATCGGATTTTTTAGTTACTGGTTGTCCGAAAACAAAGGATCTTTATATGGCTTCTGTTGTGACTCGTTTTGCCCCAAGTCCTACTGGGCACCTGCATCTTGGCGGTGCCAGGACAGCGATTTTTAACTGGCTTCTTGCGCGGCATTTTGGCGGTACATTTCGCTTGCGCATTGAAGATACGGATCTTTTGCGTTCCAAACAGGAATATACGGATTCCATTTTGGCTTCAATGCGCTGGCTCGGGCTCGATTGGGACGGGGAGATTGTCTATCAGACAACCCGTACCGAGCTGTACAACTCCTACGTGGAGAAGCTTTTGGCGTCCGGCAACGCCTACTACTGCAGTTGTACATCTGAAGAAGTTGAAGCAATGCGTCAAAAAGCAAAAGCTCAGGGACTGAAACCCCGTTACGACGGACATTGCAGAAACCTTGGCTTGGGGCCTGGGGATGGCCGATGCGTACGTCTGCGTTTACCCGACTCGGGTCGTGTTGTGTTTGACGACCTTGTGAAGGGTTCCATTGCGGTTGATGTGAAGGAACTTGACGATATGGTCATCCGCAGGGCAGATGGCATGCCCACCTATAACATGGCCGTTGTGGTTGATGATCACGAAATGGGGCTGACGCATATTATTCGCGGTGATGATCACGTCTCAAACACCCCGAAGCAGATTCTTCTCTACCAGGCTCTTGGTCTTCCCGTGCCGCGTTTTGGCCATGTGCCCATGATACTTGGAAAAGATAAACAAAAGCTTTCAAAACGTCACGGGGCAAAAGCCGTCATCGAGTATGAAAAAGACGGTCTTCTGCCAGAGGCACTCGTGAATTATCTCGCCCGGCTTGGGTGGTCACATGGAGACCAGGAGCTTTTTAGCCGTGACGAACTCATCCGTTTCTTTGACGGAACAAACCTGAATCCGTCGGCGGCCTGCTTTGACGACGTGAAGCTTGCATGGTGTAATGCTCACACCATGCGAGAAATGCCGCTTTCAGAGCTTGTTGCCAAGGTGCGTCCTTTTGTCAGCACTCTTGGTTTTGGAACTTTGGAGAGCGAACGTTTGGAGCCCCTGTGCGTGATGTTCCGCGAACGGGCCAGTGATCTGCTCGGGCTTGCGGAAAGTTTTAGACCTCTTCTTTTGAACGCAACTGCTCTTGAATACGCTGAAAAGGATGCGCGTAAACACTTTGTTCCTGCTGCTGCCGTACACCTGAAGGTTCTTGAAGGGTTGTTTGCATCGTGTGAACCCTTTGATGCGGAGCATATTGATGCTGTACTTAATGCCTACGTTGCGGACAACGGCTTGCGTTTTAAGGAGGTCGCTCCACCTCTTCGCACAGCCCTGATGGGCTTTATGGGTGGTTCTCACTTAAATGAGATCATGGCGTTTTTAGGAAAGGAGGAAACCGTACAGCGCCTCGCGCGTGCCCGCGCATTCTGTGAAAAGGGGTAGGTGCCGTGTTCGCCTGCGTAAGGCCTCCCGGATTTTTAACCGTTTGACCCTGTCGTTTCAGGCCAAGGAGTACTACAATGGGAATGGGCCTTTTTGACATTTTGAACAATCCGGAAATCCGTTCAGTCTTAACTTCCCTTACTGGACAGGCCAAGGAGGGGTTTCGTCAGATAAGCCAGAAGCAGCCGCAAGGTATGGGAGGACTACTTGGTGCGGGAGCTCTGGGGGCGCTTGTTGGGAGCATGCTCCCCAAGGCTGGAGCACGCACGGCAGGCATGATTGGTCTTGGGGCCATTGCGTGGAATTTTTACAAGAAATGGGCCGCCGGACAGCAGGAAAAACAGCCGGCAGGTGGCGATCCGGCAGGTTTTGGCCCGGAGTCACAGTTTTTCTATACCGGACCGAACACTGGTCAGGAAACCGCACAGGACAAAACGGCCATGCTTCTTCTGCGGACCATGGTCTTTGCGGCACGTGCTGATGGTCATATTGACGAAAAGGAGCAGGAACGCATTGCGAAAGTTTTGCCGCAGTTTTTCCCCGATGAGGACGTACGGCCAATTTTGAATCGGCTTTTGTCCGAAGCCCCCGATATCGCAGCCCTTGCAAGAGAGGTGGTGAGTCAGGAGCAGGCCGAGGATCTGTATCGCCTTTCCTGCATTATTGTTGATGTCGATAACTTTATGGAACGCGGATACTTCACGGAACTCGCAAGCGCACTTTCCATTACAGATGATCGTGCCCGGGAACTTGAAGCCGAGGCGTCGGTGGCGAAAAACCAGCTGGCAAGTCTCTAAAAGGGCTCGTAACTTGCCAGCAATGTTCCTCTGAATTTTTCTTACCGTCTTTTTACAGCTTTTGGCCACATTTCAATGTTGGAATGTGGCCTTTTTTGTAGGGGTACAGGCAACGTCAGTTCTGAAAAAAAGGACTCATGGCGCGTAATAAATTGATGAACAGTCCTTCAACACCATGGGTGAAGTTGCGTACATGGTCAGCAATGATAATGAGCATAATGCCCAGAAAGAAGAATCCGACCCCGATCTTGAGCGGAAAGCCGAAGTCCATGATATGCATCTGTGGTGAGGTTCGGGCCACGAGGCCAAGTGCAACCTCAATGGCGAAGAGCGGAACCATAACGGGTGCGCAGATTTTGATGGCGAGAATGAAGAGCTCGGATGAAAGGGTAAGGACCTGATGAAGAAGGGTCTTCGAGATGAGCAGACCGCCGGGAGGGATCAGTTTAAAGGATTCGGCAAAACCCTTAAGCATATGGAGATGGCCGTCCAGGGAAAGGAAGATCATGAGCGTAACCATCCAGAGGAAGAAGGCCGTTGAGCCTGTCTGATTGCCGGTTAGGGGATCCGCAAAGGAAATCATGCTAAATCCCATCTGATAGCCGATAAGCTCCCCTCCGGCCTGTATGCTCATAAATGTCAGATTGATGGCAAGGCCGAGTACAAGACCCATAAAAAATTCGCCAAGAAGCATGAGGGCAAGAGCAAGAGGGTGGAGACTGACCGAGGCGACAGGCAGGGAAAGAGAAGGCCAGAGACTCATGGTCAGCACAAAACAGACGCAGCCCTTGACCTGAAAAGGAATGTTGTTGGTGTTGAAGACGGGCAGCATGAAAAGTACTATGCTTATGCGCATGAGTGTCAGCAGAAAGCTGAAAAGCAGGGCAGGATCAGTAGCAAAAATATTCATTCTTTTTCTGCGGGGAAACGCGTCAGAATACGGGTGGGGTAAGGCGCATATGCCCTGTCTTTGGTTGATGGTAGTATGAACTCATGCCTTTTCGATATGGCTGTCCTGAGCAGGTATGGGTTCGTGTTATACATTTCAAGTATGAAATAAACCCAGCAATAGCCGCTGCATTATTTGTCTGCCACCATTTCATGGATTATCACGATAATTGTCGGGTGATAGACGTCTCATGGGAGCTGTATGAAGATGAAAACGTGTGCGGTTCTCTGTTCCGCGGTTTACAAGGAAAGCACGGGGGGCGCTCTTTGGGGATTTTCCAGGCCTGTTTTACCGGGTGCAGGGGCGCGTACTCTTGCGCTATCTCATCCAACTGTGTATTTTCGCACAGTCGACATGGCCAATGTACTTCATGTCTCTCTCCTCATGGTACGAAAAAGACCGGCGTTTTGACAAGAGACGTTGTCTTGCGGAGCGTACTCTGCCATGCAGAATCCCATGATGCCATGTTTCGTGAACTAGGTGATACTTGTTTCTCTTCGGTGTGATGGTAGCGTTCCTGATGCTTTGTAAGAACTCTTAAAATACTTCATTGAAGATACTCCTTGGGATGGATGTCCTGAATATCCCTTAATTGTCCATGTCGCTCTATCGTTATTTTTTCAGCAGCTGTGCTGAGCATGATACTTTTAGAGTATTTTGCTGTACATTTTTTAATTCTGTGATGTATTCACACATATATTAAATATGAATAAAACACTTACAAAAGCCGATATTGTAGAAGAAATCCGTCAATTACTTCCATCAAAACGACCACATCGGGAAGTAAAGGAAATCGTGGACACACTCCTGACTATTATGAGCAATGCCTTGCAAAGGGAAAATTTTTTGCTGTTGACGGGGTTCGGAAAATTTACGTGTGTTGAAAAAAAAGCCCGGCAGGGACGCAATCCCCATACGAATGAAGTCATTACCCTGCCCTCGAGAAAGGTTATTGGCTTCCATCTTTCCCGCCTCTTTAAGGACGAATTGAACGGGTAAAATACGGCTTTTTCGAGGTGCCCCCTTGAACACGTATTTATCGTAAAAAGGTTTTGCTGCCGTGCTTTTTACCTCTCCTATTTTTCTTTTTCTTTTTCTTCCCATTGTCCTTGCAGGCTCTAAAATCGCCTCTTTTTCCGGTCCAAAAGGGGTCGGACTTTTTCTTCTTGCCGCCTCTGTCTGTTTTTATGCAAGCTGGGATCTTTCGTCCTTCAGCCTCCTTTTTGTTACCATAAGCTTCAACTACTGCATAAGCCTGCTTCTTGCCTCTCCCGCTGATTCCCCACGGCCTTCACCCTTTCTTTCACGTAAGGGACTTTTGGTCGTGGCCCTGCTTTGCAATCTTTTTCCACTGTTGTGGTTCAAGTATGCGGGCTTCTTTGCCGACAATATCTCCTACCTGCTGGGAGAACCGCTTTCTTTTACTCCTCCTTCTCTTCCTCCGGGCATCTCCTTCTATACCTTCATTCAAATTGCCTGGCTTGTTTCCGTCTACCGTGGCGTGCTTCGTCCCGAGGGCTTTTGTCGTCATGCCCTTTTTTCTGGATTTTTCCCCTCCATTCTTTCGGGTCCCATCGTCCGCTATGAGCAGATGGGCCCACAGTACGATACGGTGCGCGGGCCGTCAGCCGATTCCCTCTCTCTTGGTTTCTCCCTTTTTTCTGTGGGGCTCGCCAAGAAGGTTCTTCTGGCTGACAGTCTTGCGCCGCTCGCTTCCGGGATCTTTTCCGCGGCAGAAAAGGGATGGCCGCTCACGGGCTCCGAAGCCTGGCTTGGAGCCCTTGCCTACACCTTTCAGCTTTACTTTGATTTCTCAGGCTATACCGACATGGCCATAGGAATCGGACTTATGATAGGCGTCCAGCTGCCGGAAAATTTTGTTTCACCCTATAAGGCAACGGGCATCGTTGATTTCTGGCGGCGCTGGCACATAACTCTCGGACTTTGGCTGCGTGATTTTCTCTATATCCCTCTTGGTGGGAACAGACGGGGAAAAATTCGGCAGTACCGTAATCTCTTTTTGACCATGCTTATAGGCGGAGCCTGGCACGGAGCGGGATGGACGTTTATCATATGGGGTGCCCTGCACGGAATCATGCTTGCGGTAAATCATTTTTTCCGGGCAAAGATCGCCAACACCGTTTTCGAGAAGCCTTTTTCGACATGGCCGGCCCGTCTTCTTTTTACGGCTTTGACCTTTACATGTCTCACTCTCACGTGGGTTGTCTTCAGGGCCGAGAGTGTGGAGGGGGCCTGGCGTCTTTATGAAGTCATGCTGACAGGGCCGTTTGCGAGTGCCGGCATTCACGATACACTTTCCGGGATTCTTCCCCATCATTATTTTACCTCGTGGATCCCGTTTGCCCTCCTTGCGGTGTCGGCGTTCATTGTCTGGGGCCTTCCCTGCAGTCACGAAATCTTTTCACGCCGTTTTGATGCGCCTCGTTCCTGGCTGCGTTTTCGTCCCTCACGCGGATGGGCCATTGTTCTTTCCCTCCTTTTCATGGCATCGCTGCTCTTTTTGACGCGGAAAACGGCCTTCCTGTATTTTCAGTTTTGAGGGAGGCTGTGATGAAAGTACCTTTTTCCAATATTGTGAAGCGCGAGGACCTGAGCGGAAAGGCGTATCTTTTTTTGTGCGGAAGGGCTTGTGCTCTTTCTCTTGCTGTCCTTTTTCTCTTTTTTTTGCCCTATTCTGCATGGTGGCTTGCCAAAAGCGGAGATTTGGCTGTTGAAGAGGCTGTTGACGAGCAGGCAAAAGGCTCGTTTGTTCTTTTTGGTTCCGGTGTTTCGCAGGATTTTGTCGACTATAAGCTTCGCCTCTATAAAGAGGTCCGGCCAACCATAGTTGCCATTGGTTCCTCCCGGGTAATGCAGTTTCGCTCCTCTGCGTTTTCCTCCAAATTTTTGAATATGGGCGGTGTTGCCGGCAACATTCCCGTCTTGCGCTCAACAATTGACGCCATGCTTCGGATTCATAAACCAGAGGCCGTCATAATAGGTCTTGATTTTTGGTGGTTTATGCCTGCCTGGAATGCGGATCCTTTTATGGAGGAGCCTCCGACAAGCGGTTCCTATGCCTACGGCCTGGAAGCCCTGAAAAAACCATGGACCTGGCTTCTTGAGGGAAAAATTTCCTGGCGGGATTTCCTTGCTCCGGTTCGAGGTCTTTTGGGGGAGGGCTTTCGCGGCGATCGTTTCGGAATCATGGCCCAGCAGACGGACGATGGCTTCGGTCCTGACGGATCGTGGTATTACACAGGAGAAAGTACAGGGCAGAAGAAACCCTTTGATTACCGTTTTCAGGATACCATGAGTCAGGTTGTCGGGGGTGCAAAAGCTTTCTATCATGTGAAGGACCCGGCCGATGCGCCTTCCTCCCGCCATCTTGATGCCTTTGCGGAAATTTACTGCCGTCTGCAGTCCCGCGGTATCAGGACCTTTGTGTTTATTCCGCCGCTTGCGGAGAAAATCTATCTCGCGGTGCGAGAGCGCGAGGCTTTCTATCCGCATCTTTTTTCTCTTGCCGGAGCACTGCAGTCCCGGGGGATCAATGTGCTGGACGTAACCGATCCCCGCCGTCTTTTTTCTGGAGACTGTGAGTTTGTTGATGGCTTCCACGGCGGAGAAGTTACCTATCTTAGAATTTTACGGTCGCTTTGTGACCAGTGGGCTGCCCTCCTTCCGTATGTGGATATCGATGAACTCAATCGCCGTATCCTTGAGTGGCAGGGGCATACCCTGGTTCATGACGACCGGTTGACTCCGCTTTTTGAGGTGGATAGCCAGAATTTTGGCTGTCCGAAAAAGAAAAGTGTGACCCCTCCGTCGCCTGAGCCAAAGGATCAGAACGTTATGGAAGAAAATGATCCTCCCCGTAGTGACAAGGAGGAGAAAAAAAGCGAAAAAACAGAACGGCAAAAAAAACGGCATGGCGAAAGCCATAGGAATTCCCGTTAATTTCCCAGCTTCTTCTTTTCCACGGTCAGGATCTTTTGTCTGCTTTCCCATTTTTTTGTATTACCCAATGCAGCTGAATGTATTTTTTTGAAACGTTTTTGCTCCCGTATTTTTCTATGCACACCCCCTTCTCCTCTTTTATTCGTTTCTTGTGCGTCTGGCTCTCGTTGTCTCTTCCCATCCTTATCTGTCCTTTTTTCCCCCGTGAAGCCGAAGGTGCGGGCCCTGCTCCGGCTTCCTCTGAAAAAAAGACTGTAGATGAAGCTGCGGACGCCTACAAAAAAGGCGATTTTGCCAGGGCAAGACTTCTCTGGGAAAAGCAGGCGGAGAAGGGAGACGCCTATGCCATGAACAATCTTGGCATCCTGTATGATCGCGGTCAGGGTGTAAGCATAGATCTTGGCCGTGCCCTTCACTGGTTTGCCCTTTCCGCAAAGGCCGGAAACCCCCAGGGAATGAGCAATTACGGATGGATGCTTGATCAGGGGCGGGGTATTGCCGCGAATCCAGAAGAGGCGGCACGCTGGTACGATAAGAGCGCGCGAGCTGGGCAGAGGGAGGCCCAGTACAATCTCGGGCTTATGTATGAGCGGGGGCGTGGTGTCCCCAGGGACATGGTCAGTGCCGCTGCATGGTACAGCAGAGCTGCCGAACAGCATCAAACCGAAGGGCTCGCCCGGCTAGGACATTTATACCGAGTCGGGGAGGGTGTCCCGAAGGACAGCGCAAAGGCGACGCTTCTCCTGTATGCCGCAACGATGAACGGCAGTAAGAGAGCCATCGCCGAGCTTGCCGAAATGGCCCCCGCTGATTCGTCCCAGCGCGGTATTGCACTTTTTGGGCAACGCATGGATCAGACGGATCGTACACTTATGCGAGAAGTCCTTGCCACCACCAAAGTGCCCCCTCTTCGGGTCGACGACGCCTTTATCTGCGATCTTTACGATGTGAGCAAAACCGTACCCGGCGCAGGGCAGATGACCATATGTTACGGCTCGGGCAAGCCGGAACCCCTTGGGTTTCTTAAAATAGACTACAAGGCCCCATCCAAAGCGGTCGCTTCGCAGATCCATTCCATGGTTGCTGGTCGTTTCGGGAAGCCTTCGGCCAGCGAGAGCGATGCCTCAAGCCTCTGGAACATGGGCTCCGTCGTCATCGCTACGCAATACATGCCGGAGCAGAAACAGATGAGTCTCATGTACATGGTGCCGCAGGTGTATCATCAGACCAAGATGAGGAAAGAGCCGTAGGCATGCCTTCTCAACTTCCTCCACTTCTGCGCGAGCTTGCCGACACGAGCAGACTGAGTTTTCACCGTTTCCTTCTTGAAGCCGTTCTGACCGGAATATTTGCAGGCCTCACCATCGGAATCTTCCGCATTGTCTACACGCTCGTAAGCAATGCACTTCTGCCATTTGCAGCCGCGTTTGAGCTTACAGCCCCCCTTCCCCTCCTTTCGCTTTTTGTAGCGGTTTCGCTTGCGGCTACGCTGAGTTATACGCTTTTACGGGTTGAACCGCTGATCAGCGGAAGCGGCATACCACAGGTAGAGCTTATGCTTGCCGGTCGTCTCCCTTTGATGTCCTGGCGACGCCTTCTTTGCACAAAATTTCTGGGCACCCTTATTTCCCTCTCGGCGGGTCTGTCTCTCGGGCGTGAAGGGCCGTGCATCCAGATGGGTGCCGCTGCCGGGCTTGGAGTCGCTCATTTTTTCGGGAGGGAGCAGAGCGGGGGATCCGCACGTTTCCTTGTTGCCGGAGCGGCTTCCGGTATGGCTGCAGCGTTTGGAGCGCCGCTTGCCGGCCTTTTTTTTGCCTTTGAAGAAATGAAAATGGTTCTTCGCTTCCCCCTTTTTCTTTTTTGTGCGCTGGCGTCCTTTTCTTCTTACCTTATTGTACACGGTGTTTTGGGCCTCGGCCTTGTTTTCCCGTTTGGACATATGCAGTCCCTTTCCATTTCCGAATGTTGGCTGTATCCCGTCCTCGGCCTTCTCTGCGGACTCTGCGGTGCCCTGTACAACGGCGTTCTGGTCGGCCTGACAAACTTTGAGGATCGTTTTTTCTCCAATGCCTTTCTCCGCCTTCTTCTCCCCTTTTTCCTTTCAGCCATTCTTCTTATCACCTACCCTCATGTCCTTTCCGGGTTTGGTGTGACGGCTCTCGATCTTGAACGGACATTGCCGGGAACTTTCGCCCTTTCTGTTCTGCTTCTTTTCAAAATACTCTTTTCCGCCATAAGTTTTGCTTCGGGGGCATCTGGTGGCATTTTGATGCCCATGCTTCTTGTTGGTGCCATCTTTGGCGCCACCGTCGCAAGCATTCTCCTTTCCTGCACTCTCATCGGAGACGGGCAGACCGGAACCATGCTCCTGCTGGGAATGGGGGGCCTTTTTGCCGCAACCGTCAGAGCTCCCCTGACTGCTTCCGCTCTTCTTCTCGAAATGACAGGTGCCTGGCAACACGCCCCGTCTCTTCTTTTTGTCGCCTTCACTGCGGTGTTCGTGGCCAATCGCCTGGGGTCAAAGCCCGTCTATGTAAGTCTTTCAATGCGAATTCTCCGCCTGCGGTCCCAAAGGGAGGAAAAGGAGAAGAATAGGCGGCCTCCTCAGTAGATATTGCTGCGTTATCGTTTGGTGCTTTGTGTGCAGAGACTTTTTCGCATAATTTTTTATGTTTTTTAGATTGACACGATTTCCTGCGGACTCCTCTGCAGATATTTCGGATGGGTTCCGCCTAAAGGCCATTTCAGAAGCTGCAGACGCCTTGAAGTTGGTCATTTTTTTAAGTAGACTTAAAAATTGTCGCAGATGTTCCGCAGGGCCTTCCGTGTTCCTGACCTTTTGCGAAGTACAAACATCGTTTTTCCTGGATATAACGGGCAATATGCCCTTGATTTTTAAACAGTGGAGGCAGCGTTTTCTTCCCCGTTGCGGGGACACACGCTGAAAGTAAGGATGACACGTAAAGATCGTACCGAAGGAATATTTAGCAGGCGCGAGGTCCTGGACGAGGGCGAGCGTCGTCAGTATTGTCTTATTCAGCTGAAGGACCTGCTTTCCTATGCATACCGCTATTCGGAAGACGTCAAGAAACGCTTTGACCGCGCGCAGTTCAATGTTGAGAAATTCAAGAATCTTTCTGATATCAAGCATATTCCGATACTGAAAAAGAAAGAGCTGATTTTTTTGCAGTCAATGGGGCCACGCCTTGGAGGTCTTCTAACGCGCGATATAGGAGAGTTGAAACGCCTTTTTCTTTCGCCGGGACCCATTTTTGATCCCGAAGACAGGACCGAGGATTACTGGGGATATACCGAAGCCTTTTATTCCGTGGGCTTCAGACCAGGAGACTGCGTGCAGAATACCTTCAATTACCAGCTTGGCCCTGCCGGTTTTATGTTTGAAGAGCCTCTGAGCAATCTTGGCTGCGCCGTCATTCCTTCGGGACCCTCGGATGCCGTGACACAACTCGATATTCTGCAGAAGCTTCGGGTCTCCGGGTATGTGGGAACACCGAGCTTTCTTATGCATTTGGCAAAGAAGGCCGAGGAAAAGGGGATCAACCTTCGCAAGGAACTTTTTCTTGAGGTGGGCTTTGTCACAAGCGAGCGCCTTACGGAAAAAATGCGTACCCAGCTTGAGAAAAAATTTGATATCATTCTGCGTCAGGGGTACGGCACGGCTGATGTCGGCTGTATTGGCTACGAATGCTATCAGAAATGCGGACTTCACATCGCCAATCGCTGCCTTGTGGAAATCTGTCATCCCGATACCGGTATCCCCCTGAAGGACGGAGAAGTCGGTGAAATAGTCGTGACGGCCTTCAACAAAACCTATCCCCTGATCCGTCTTGCCACGGGCGATCTTTCCTATATTGACCGCAGCCCTTGTCCCTGCGGACGGACGAGTCCGAGACTCGGGAGTATCGTCGGGCGTGTGGATACCACTGCACGCATCATGGGAATGTTTGTCTACCCTCATCAGGTTGAGCAGGTTATGAGCCGTTTTGAGGAGATCAAGCGGTGGCAGATCGAGGTAACGAATCCCGACGGTATCGATGAGATGTCTCTCTATATTGAAACAACGGATTTTAAGCGCCAGGATGAGCTTCTTCACCAGTTCCGTGAGAAAATTAAGCTCCGTCCAACCCTTTACGTAAAAACGCCAGGCAGTTTGCCGGCCCAGCTGCAGCCCATTAGCGATAAGCGCAAGTGGGATTAACAGGTGAGATATGAATCCGGATCTGCGTACCGTTCTTGACTGGCTTTCCGCGCGTCACAGTGAGGTGATGGCCCAAGAGCAAAAAGCCCTGGAGTGCCTCTCGGCTCTTCCCCGGGAGCAAGCGGCCTACGAGGACGCGCTCAGAAAAAAAGCCGAGCTTTTGGCGTCTATGGCCAAGGACGCACTCCCTCTTCTTTTAAAGCTTCCGGAAAAGGACCGTGAGGATATCCACGCAAGATTACGGAAATTTTCCGCTTCGGCATCCCTTGGTCTTAAGCTCGGATCACTTTTTTATATGAGCGCTTTGCTCTACAGGGATGAACACCGTCAGGGAGAGCCTGATCTATTGCAGGTATACATTGATTCTCTCCGGTTGCAGTATGAAGCGTAATTGCCGCGAACATGCAGATCCCGGAGCCCCACCCTATCTTTCGGCCCCATCTGTAATGCTTTTGCGATACGGCAATCGTAACGCTGACGAAGAGATGAACCCATAAAGTATCTCATCCGTAAGCCGCTTTCCGGAGTGATGCAGTCGTATTTTGACCTCTGTTTGCGAACGCTATTGATTTCTCTGCACGTGGGAGACAGGTTTGTCCGTGCCGGCTGATCCGTGAATGGCAGCCATGCCCTGCAATCGCAGTGTTTCCATTAAAAAAACAGCATCTGTTGCCCCAGGACTTATTTTTTGGAGAGATCCCGTGAAGATCGTATATGCCCTTCTATTCCTCTGCTTCTGCGCTTCCGCCGTACAGGCTGGCCCCTACTGCTCCATGCCGGGCGCAAGCGAACGCTTTTGCAAGGCTGACACAGATAAAAGTGACTCCCTTTCACCCGAAGAATTCCAGACGGCCTTTCCCGATATGACCAAGGAAGCTTTCTCCATGCTTGACGCCGACAGGAACGGTGTCATCGACGGTGCGGAATGGGATGCTTTTCTCGGACGTCATGAAGGTTCAAAGAAGAACGGAATGGGGGGGATGGGTATGCCGGGAAATGCTCCGACCGAAGAGCCGGCCACGCCCCCGTTGATTACCCCCCCCGCGAAGTAGGGGCAGCCCCGGGAGAAGGTGACCGTGAACCGGGCGTTTCAGACGGAGTCGCTCTTGGTGGGGAGTGGGTGTCCGCAACCGTCATTTGTTCCCATGTCACGTCGGGAAATGGATGCGCTTGGCTGGGATGACCTGGATGTCCTTCTTGTCTCAGGCGACGCCTATGTTGACCACTCCTCTTTCGGAATCGTGCTCTTAGCAAGGCTTCTGATAGACCACGGCTACCGGACAGGCCTGTGTGCGCAGCCTGACTGGCGGAGTACGAATGACCTTCTTGCCATGGGGCGTCCGCGTCTCTTCGCGGGGATTGGAGCCGGTGCCGTCGACTCCCTTCTTGCCCATTACACCGCTTTCAGAAAAAAACGTTTTGATGATGCCTACACTCCTGGAGGTAAGGCCGGAAAGCGTCCCAACAGAGCCTCGATTGTATACGCTAATCTCGTCCGCCGGGCATTCCCCGGCCTTCCCCTTGTACTTGGGGGTATTGAATCGTCAACTCGAAGGGCCAGTCACTACGACTTCTGGACAGACAGCATACGACGTCCGATTCTCTTTGATGCCAAGGCGGATCTCCTGGTCTGGGGCATGGGAGAACGGGCGATTCTTTCCATAGCAAACGCGCTGTCCCAGTCCCCCTCCATACCACAAGGCATTCCCGGAACAGCCTGGATCAGTGCATTGTCTTCCGGAGGCCCGACGTCTATTCCCCCCTCATACGGGGACATGCCCCGAATCGTACTTCCCTCTCACGAAGAGGTGTGCCGAAATAAAAAGGCTCTTATTTGTCTGACAAGGGATGTAGAAAAGCAGGTTCACAGCAGTGGGTCATGGGCGTATGAACAGGTTGACTCCAGGGCTCTGATTTTGGCGCCTGTTTCTTCTCCGCTTACGACTGAAGAAATGGACGCATTGTATGCCCTTCCGTTTACACGTCGGGCCCATCCTTCCTATACGGAAGCCATACCGGCCGAAACGATGCTTAGAACGAGTTTGACAAGCCACAGAGGGTGCGGGGGCGGGTGCTCGTTTTGCTCCCTTTCCATGCATCAGGGGCGTTATATCAGTTCACGCTCGTCGACCTCGCTTCTTCGGGAAACACGGGAGCTGGCCCGTCTTTTTCCGAAAAGCAGGCGTGGAGAGGGGCTAGCCATTTCTGATGTTGGTGGCCCGACCGCCAATATGTGGATGGGGCGCTGTGCGAGGAGTGCGGAAAGGAATGAATGCCAGCGGGTGAGCTGCTGCTTTCCTTCTGTTTGTCCCTTTTTTGAAACACCGCAGGACGGACATGTGGCACTTCTGCGCCGTATTGCAGCGGAGAAACATGTGCGGTCAGTGCGGGTGGCCAGCGGCATCAGGGCAGATCTGGCCCTGCGCGAGCCGGAAGCTCTTGATGCCTATATTGAAGAATTTACGGGCGGTCAGCTTAAACTTGCCCCCGAGCACTGTGTTCCGCAAGTGCTTGAACGGATGCATAAGCCCCCCCTGGCGGTATTTGAGCGTTTTCTGGAGCATTTTCAGCGTCAGTGCCGGCTTTTGGGCAGGAAACAGTACATTGTTCCCTACCTTATGAGCGCCTTTCCAGGGTGCACGGATTCGGATATGCAGGCACTTTCGGACTGGCTTGCGGAACGCAACTGGAGCCCCCAACAGACCCAGTGCTTTATCCCGACTCCAGGTACCATGGCGACTGCTATGTACTATTCAGGCCTTGATGAGCAGGGCCGTGCTATCTATGTCGCAAGGACGGATGCCGAACGGCTGCGCCAGCATCGCATACTGATGGGGGCATGGGGGGGAGACAAAAAAACTTCACGGAGCAGAAAAGAGGGAAGGGGACCCTCTGAAAGAAGACTGGTGCGGGAGTCTCACAGGCATAATAAAAGTGCTTCAGGTATAAGGTAGGGAATCATGGCGGATTTGGATACGCGTATCGCACGCCTTGAGGAACAACAGTATTTTCAGGAAACCCTTCTTCAGGAACTTGATGTTGCGCTGCGTGCCCAGCAGAAGAGTATTGATGCCTTGGAAAAGCAGGTTCAGGTTATGCAGACCGAGCTCTCAGTCCTTCGGGAACTGCTGGGCCCCAAGGGGGAAAATGTCCCTCCCCCGCATTATCTTCCGGAACAGTTTCAAAACCAGGTATAAAATCGCGTGCAAAAAAACTATGCTCAGTCAGACCGTCAGAAAATTTGGTATTAGAGGAAGGGGATGGAGCGCCCCGGACAATTTTGTCATCAAATGCATGAAAGCAGTCCATTTACTCTTCGGAACATGTTGGGCAGGTGGGGCTCTTTCCATGCAGGCTCTTAGCTTTCTGGAATTTTCCACGGCAGATACCCTCATTCGGCAGCACACGGCCTTTGCATCGCATTTTATTGATACATGGGTCGTGCTGCCTGGTCTTATGGGCTGCATGGCCACCGGTCTTTTTTATTCCATTTTCACCTCCATAGGCTTTTTCCATTTCTTCTGGATAGGATTCAAGTGGATTGTGAGTCTGACGGCGGCCTTTTGGGGCTTGTTTTTCTGGACTGGGATTGGCGATCAATACATAGCCAGTCTTTCACCGGGATTCCTTTCGGATCTTCTCCGTTTTATACGGGCCTTCATACTGCCTGAAAATATGTGGCAGGGCGCCCTGCAGCTTTCGGTCATTCTTATCATGTGTCTTATTTCCGTGATTCGTCCCGTGCACTGGCCTTGGCCGTTTATTTCGCGGGATCATAGCGAACATGCGTAAATACTCCTACGCCCAGGAGGTGTGCATCAAAAGCGTCGGGAAAGCTATGCACAGGTGCGGAATGCTCTGGCCCGGATGCCGTGTCGGTGTGGCTGTTTCCGGCGGTGTCGACAGCTTTGTGCTTCTCAAGGTCCTGCGTATACGGCAGGGAATCCTTCCTTTCCCCATAGAACTCATAGCACTGCACTTAAATCCCGGGTTTGACACGGATAATCACGCAGGGCTTCTTCCCTGGCTTGCTTCGGAGGGGATAGCCGCCCATATTGAATGTACAAATTTTGGTCCTCTTGCGCACTCTGCGGAAAACCGGCGCTCGTCACCCTGCTTCCGCTGCGCCTGGCTAAGAAGACAGCGTCTTTTTGAATTGAGCTCCCGGTACCGCCTTACCCATCTTGCCTTCGGTCATAACGCAGAGGATCTTGTGAGCACTTTCTTTCTTAATCTCTGTCACAACGGGCGTGTTGACGGTATGGGGATGAATGAGTCGTTTTTTGGCGGGACACTCCGTGTGATACGCCCTCTTCTGCTTGTGGAAAAGAAATACATAAAAAGTGCGGCAAAACGTTGGAATCTTCCGGTTTTTGCCAATCCGTGTCCCTCCAACGGGCATACGGCAAGGAGCGGTATTGCGGATATTGTGACCGCGCTTGCAGGAACACACAAAGGTGTTCCCCAAACCATGATGCGGGCTCTTACGCGCTGGCAGCTTGAAAAGGAAAGCAGGCCGGAGGGCAGTGAACGATGAGCGTTTCTTCCCGGTGCGTGCCTAGGTGTAGCCGCGTGAACGGTCTCTCACGGACCGGTCTCTCTCGTACTCCGCATTTCGCGGATTCTTATGAAATTTTTGGGTGCCCTTACCTATATGTTTTTTCCGTGAAACAATATACGATACGATTATGCTGATCGTGAGGGAACGCGTATCGGCAGCAGCACGGAGGAACAACACGCAAAAACGTCCCTAAACTCAATGCTACACAGATGCCTCCTGCCGTTTTCTGTGTGTTTTTCTGTTCGAATGTGATGATCATTTGATTATGAGGAGTATAGCAATGGCTGAGAATGATGTCGTCACCCTTGAAACCCTGCCTGTTGAAGCATCACGTGTTGAAGCTATCAGCAAAGAAATTAATTTTGACAATCCGACACTTACTATCAGTTACGGCGCAAAGACCATGGATGAAATATCCAAGTTCACGGACTCCCTTCTTGGCAGCGTCCGGGTGAAAGATTCAGGGCCTGTGGGCGAGGGGCTTTCTGAGCTGATGCTACGGATCAAAGATGTAAATATTGACCAGATTGCACAGTCCAAGAAAGGGTTCTTTGAATCTTTGCCCCTTGTCGGCCGTTTTTTCAATTCCATTGAGCGTACCATTGCTCAATTTGACACAGTCCTTGAACAGGTGGAGGGTATCTCCAAGAAACTGGAAGAGGCAATGTTCGGGCTTCTGAAGGACATACAGGTCCTTGAGCAGCTTTATGGTCATAACAAAACTTTTTATGAAGATCTGACTGCCTACATCAAGGCAGGCGAGGACCGGCTTGAGAAGGCTCGCAAGGAAGAACTTCCCCTTCTTGAGGCCAAGGCGAAGGAAAGCGGGGACAACCTTGCCGCCCAGAACGTGCGCGATTTTGCCGAGCGTCTCAATCGTTTTGAGCGCCGTTTGCATGATCTGAAACTTTCGCGGACCATCACGTTGCAGACTGCCCCGCAGATCCGTATGATCCAAAGTAACAACCAGAATCTCGCAGAAAAAATTCAGACGAGTATTTTGGCCACCATTCCCATTTGGAAAAATCAGATGGTTCTGGCCCTTTCCATTAACGGACAACGTCAGGCAGCTCATCTGCAGAAGGAAGTCTCTGACACAACCAACGCCATGCTTGCTAAGAATGCCGAGATGCTTCACAACTCAACCATCGAGACATCACGTGAAGTTGAAAGGTCGATAGTTGACATAGAGACCCTTCGTGGCGTTCATCAGAAACTCATCGGGACAATTGAGGAAACCATGAACATTGTCCGTGAAGGCCGTGAACGTCGTCGCGCGACGGAAGAGGAACTGAAAAGCATGGAAGCGGATTTGCGTACACGTTTAACAAGCCTTGCCGAACAGAATGTGCGTGAAAACATCGATACAGCCCACGGAATCGGAGGGGCGATTAAGGAAGGAATTGAGTCCTCGAAAAAAAACGGACAGTAGCCCGGCCAGACAGCAGATTCTTTTTTTTGCCATCTTGCTTTACCGGGGGCGCTTTCGTGACGCGGAACATGCCCAATGTTTTTTTCTGCTGAGCGGGGAAGGGCTGGACTCTAAGCATTTGTCTTGCTCATGCTATCCAGCCCTCATTTTTTAGCTGCCGCTTTATTTATGGGGCGCGAATCCCTTTCCCATTGCCGATGCTTGTACCGGGAACGCCGGGTTGACGGCTCAAAAAATGTTACTGGAACAATATCCCCACCTGCCAACGGGCTGCTGACCAAAAACAACGGCCATCTTCTGCGAATTCGGAGTTTTCGAAGGCCCCTCCGGTGCTGGCTTCCGATGCTGACATGATTAGTCTGCGTCGTCGTGTAAGGCTGACAACGAACAACCCGTGTCTCTCCCCCCCAACGTGACAGTACCTATGGGAACCGGAGCCCAGAAGGATCGGCCGATATATGGCGATCGTGCTGGGTGAACGATCAGGAACGCACTGCGACTTCCTTATCGTCAACGCGTTTCCGATAATGATAACGCCGGAAACGGATGCAACCAAGACAGCGTGAATTGGCACATGTCATGGCATAGTCAGGGCAGGTCTCTTGCGCCTGCCATCATTTTGTTGCGGGAGCCACAGTCCTTACCGGATTTCCTCTGGAGAACGTTATATGTCTCACTCCTTTGGATCAAAACGCTGTACCAAAAAAGGCCCGTCATCTAATAATGGGCAAAATCCCGCTCCTGTTACAGATCAAGAGCCGAGCGGGCTTGCCATTTTTGGACGTCGAGTTCTTATTCATGCCCTCGGGCTTTTTATCGGTGATGTTCTGAGCAATGCCCAGAACGGCAGTCCTACCGTAATGGTGTTGGCCTGGATTGGCTTTATATGTCTGATTCCCCGAGGAAACTGGAAAAAGGCCGAATGGTTTATTCCGGTGGGGTCTGGCCTTATTCAGATGCTGACCGCATACCTTGGTGGCTGTTCGCCTGCAGAGAGTATTTTTTTTGGTGGACTGCAGACATGGCTGCAACGTATTGTTCAGAAAGATGTCCGTCGTGTATGGGACTGGATTGTATTACCGGCGATGCTCGGATGTCTCAACGATCTACATTTAGAGGGAGCTCCCATGGGTCTTTTCATTACCTTTGCCGCGATATTTGCGGCGTCGTTCGCTGCACGTGCCGTGTATCGTCGAGTGCGTGCAGAACAGCTTCATGAAGAAGCTCTGAAGGCCGGTGTTGAGCGGCTCTCAGCCATTCTCCCGTCTTTTACTCAGGAAGAGCTTGTGACACAGGTGAAAATGTTGAAGATCCACGGAGACAATGCCGTCCTTTTGCTTGAGAACAAAATCCGTGATGCTTATCCGATAATAGACCGTTTCAAGGAAGCCGTTGACCGTCTCGTCTCCTTTCAGGATTCGTCTAGGGCAAGCAAGGCAAGTGGCTGGTCGAAAGGCCTTCTTCGCTCGGAAAATTGGGGGAGGAAGGGAGACAAAACCCTTGGAGAGCTGAGTTCCTTCTTACAGGAAACGAACACGTTTCTGCAGACTGAGCTGAAAAAATTTCGCCAGGGAAAGAATGTCAATGCAAGCGAGGAGGAAAAAAAGTGGTTGGCGTACGAGGATTCGGCAAATGAATTACTAAGCAAATCCTCTGTTCTGCCTCAGACGCTGTCAAAACCCGTGCAGTCAATAGCCCAGTCGACCTTATCTATAGTGAAGAGCATGCGTGACGATCCCGCGGACCGTCTTCCTGGGGAGCGTTTTCTTGACCGCTATCTTGTTGCTGTGCACAAAATCGTGGACGAGCATATGCGTCTTGCGGGCGGACCAATGCAAAAAGATATAGAAAATGCCTTGCAGAGAAGTGTTGAGGTGCTGGAGAGGATGGATTCGGTATTCAAGGACGAGTTGGCAAGTCTTATGCAGAACGACGCCATCAATTTTAGCGCAGAGGTGGAAGCTCTTGACGCAATGCTTTCCATGAAGGGCCGATAGCCTGCTTAGTCATGACTAAAATACTGCATCATATTTTGTGTGAAAGATCTGGGATGCAGTGGAGCTTTCTGCCCTCCATCATGCGTTAGCGACATCTGGTCTGTGTATTACGTTCCTTGTCTGCAACGGCACAGAGCAAGGTGACAGCCTGCACGGATGGCCTCATCGCGGGGGAAACTAAGCTGCGATATTGAACTCATTGCGATTCGGCTTTTCCTCTGCCGCACGCTCTTCACGGAGTTTCCATCCCAGACCCTTCAGCGGAGGTTTGTTTAATACTGTTTGCTCCCCGTGACACTTTTTCCGCTCCCTAATCAATCCTGGAATCATGGTTCTGTCTTTTTACGTCTTGAACCAGACCATTCGCGCGGGGTGCGGTCGGTAAATCTTCCTAGTCTCATCCTCGTCTGTCCTTGAGCGTCTCATGCCGGGCCATGGCCACAGTAAGCCCCCACCTGGAAGAGGCGCTCAGGCGCGCTCTTGCTGTATACGATCTTTTCCATCCGGTCGGCCTGTGTAATCAGCTCTCTCAGAGGATCTATACTCTGCTCCAGTTCCCGGAATTGCCTTTATCCATGGCTTTCCAGATAGCCGCAAGCCTTTGGAAAGCTGTTCTGGGGAATGAGGAACAATTCCACCTCTTACTCAAATACTATGGACACGACGATATGCTCCAGAACTTCTTTGCCGTGTTCGGGGAGACGCGTGCGTCCCGTTGCCATCGCGTAAGCAGGAGACTGACTCTGATAGGTCGCTTTTTCAAGACTACAGGCTAGCCCTCTGTTAGAGCGGACAATTTTTTGTCGCACGGCATTGCCTCCGGTGCTTTTCCCTCCTTTGCCCTTCCAAAAAACATCCTTAAAAATTTCCATGGACTTCTGATTGTCCTCCTTGAGCGATGGCGTGCATTTTTATGGCATAGAGCGGCAGTGCAGGGGCAGATTAAGGTCGTTTCCGCCCACATGCTGAGGTCGCGATGCGACAGGGCGCTTGGGATGTCATGTCAAAATGTATCCCTAAGGAGAAAGAATTGCCTGAACATCCAGAGGGATTATACCCTTGAATCTTGAATCCTTTCCTCGATGCACGTCGGTCAGCGGGTAAAAATTACGCGCATTTTCAATCGGAAGATGGTGGGGGCGTTACCGATATACGTCCTATGAAGATGAGATAAAGACCAACGCTGCGAGCGAACAAGACTGCCATACAAAAAAATGGGAAAAGAAGCGTAAGACTTCAGATTTAATTTTGCGGGCAGAAACAAACCAGAGATCAGAGATGAAGTGCGATAATAAGGGGGGGCTGGGGCCTTTGGCGACGGATCCCTTAATACGTTTTGAAGTTTGGTCAAGTGTTTCCTACTTCAAATAAAAAGACCGTTATTTTCTGTAATTTAGTGCAACAAATGGCATTATATGCAGTAAAAAACTAATAAATTAATGAATTTTTTAAAATTTTAACAATAGTATAAATGGATGCGTAATAATACTACGCATAATTAGAAATAAAATAAATATAATTTATCTAATAGTCTATAGGTCTACAGAAGACAAAAGCGTTGACATAAAATATGTCAGTAAGACTATTCGGTCGGACCCTTCTTTTGATAAACTTGAAAGATATCCTCTTGCATATTCAGAACTTGTATTGTTCCTCCATAAAATATCCCTTGTTTCCGAATCTAAGGAAAGAGCGTCAGAGACCTTCAGAAAAAGTTTTTTGTCAGCATTTGAGAGCTGTTCGTAACTTGACATATTCAATTCTCCATCCTCTAGTATGGTGTCATAAGTGACATATTATGTGATGTTGATGTCGTATAATAATTGATGCAATATTAGAATCAAAGAATAGGAATGTGATTGATCAAATCTGGAGCTTGAAGGGGGACAGAATGCTCTTACTCTATGTAGTAAATTTGAAAGGGGATCTATGTCGATCTTTGTTATCTTTGTTTGCAGTTAAAATTTGATGCCTGGATAAATTTTCAGACTTTCTGGAACTTCAGCAAGAAGCTGTATCGGCGTTCAAAAAAAACAAAAATGGAGAAAAAGGTTATAAGAATGCAGAGGGATTTTCCGGTCGGGATTCCGAACGTTAGGCGAAGGCGTTATAACAAAGGAAAGGGAGACGACATTCGTCCTTGTTGCGGGATAGATTTTCTGGGCGGCCCGGGTGGGGCCGGACGGGCGGATGCCCCCTCCTTCGTGCGGAAATTTTTCTGGTTATAAGAGCGTTGCGTATTCCTTATGGCCCATCAGGAGTACAAAAGTGACCGTTGGGCTCGATACATGACTTGTTCTTCTCCAGCAGGGCGAGTTCAGCCTGGGTGAGGCCCAGGAAACCGAAAATTTTCTATGATTTCTGAAAAAATTTTCTGCACTCTTGGTCAACGCTGATAATCGTATTTATGACCCGGACCATGTTGGCAGCGCCGTCTCAGGGAGCTTCTGAGGTGCTGATTTCGAAGAACCTGCCGAATGTCCAGCAATTCTTTTGGGGGCTTCCGACGTCCGGATCCGTTTACGACAGGAGGCCTTCATACTGATTTTTAGCGTGTGCTTCATCGAAACGGGGAAAAATCGCCCTTGGTCATGCTTCGGCATCTCTTGGCCGTGCAGCTGTCTCAGACGGCATCAAGGCATGGATGCAATATTGACAAGGGTAGCTCTCGCTCCTGCACAGGTTTCTCTTTCGTCACGATAATTTGCAGATTCCTCCTGGTGGCTGTTCCTGGCAGGTTTTCTCGCACGTATCCTATCGGCGGGTGGCAATTCGTTTCAGCGTACCATCCCCGAAGCAGGCTATCCCGGTAGTACAGGGTAGCAATCCGCACACCTTTTTTCACGGGAGTAGCTTGGGAAGATAGAAGAAATGATCCCGGCATCCCACAAGGTCTTACCAAGCCGTCCGGTATGGATAGTAGACTGTGGGAACGAGTCGGGGAGGCTTGTTCGCTTTCCCGGCGGGCAATGAGGACGGCGGTCGTTATTGAGGAGGAGAATCATGATAAGAAGGATATCCTGAGCGTAGCGGAATTGTGGCTTCTTCTGACCCACTGCGTATATTCTGAAAAGAGCGGACGTTGAGGGGATCCTGAAGGGATGTGGGGAATAAAAATGTAGGGAGGAATTTTGTTTCTTGTACCATTGTTGTTTCCCGCGCTTCCTGCGCGGGTATTTGAGAGAGAGCTTCGTAGAGGCAGCTGGTACTCGCTGAAGAAGGAGAACTTGAATTATTGCCATTGTTCGTGTCCGACGTTGTCTTGATTCCGCCAGTGGTAGGCTGTCGCTTGAGAACTGAGCTTCTTTTCAGAATATAAGACGTCATCAAGGCAGATGCATACCATTTTGGGCTTTTCGCTATCCTACGCAGCGGAAAATCAATGAGTGGCATCTCTTCTGCCTTCGCAAGCCTTTTTCTTTATATGGCAGGGAAATAGATCAAAACCATAACGGAAAAATTAGGGTTTTCCGAATCAGTCAGCATGCCGTGCGGCTGTGGAAATTATTTCTTAACAAGTAAATTTTATAGATACTGCAGTTTAAAAATAGAATAATATGCGTTGTATGTATACTATTTAAGGATTTACATAAAAATTTTTTTATATTTTATATAATTTGCACAATTATTGTATTTATAAATATGTATTTGTTAGAAGTAAAAAAATGTATACTATATGGTAAATAAAAATAATTCCTGTGTTTATTTAATATGTATTTATATATAAAAATTTATCGAATTGAAGATAGATCGTTATCTTGGAGCCTGTTTGTGATCATGGGAGATCTGTGCGCAACTGCCTGTATGTTTCCAACAACAGTACGATATCAAAAATACATGCATTTGGATCAAGCATGTTGCACGCAGGTTTTATCACAGCAACGGAATCTTCGTGTATTCACGCTTTTTTAGCTAATTGCGCGTTTCAATGGTCCCTGGTAAGAATTTTTGCTCAAGATGCAATGCCCTTGTCTGAGGAGGATTTTCACAGGATGTCTTTTCGGTTTTTCATTTAACCTATTTTTTGAAAAAAACTCAAGCCTTAGAGGAACAAAAAATCAGTTTCGCGTAGGGAGTACAGTTGCACAACAAATTCACATATCAGTAAATTATACTTTTTATTATATTAGTATGTTATTTTTTATATGAACTATAATGCAAAAATTATTAATATATTTTGATTTATATTAGAAATCTATTAATTGAATTTAAATAAAATTTTTAC
>JAIKXS010000037.1 GCA_024683955.1 Desulfovibrio sp.
GATTGTTTGCGGTCGACGCGTATCTTATGAGTTACAGTGTTGAATTCTTTTGTTTTCTCCTCTGTTGCGAATTTCGTTGAAAGTTACCGGTAGACGCGTATCTCATGAGTTACAGTGTTGAATTATTTGTTTTATCCTCTGTTATAAATTTCGTTGAAAGTTACCGGTCGACGCTCATCTCATGAGTTACAGGGTTGAATTATTTGTTTTATCCTCTGTTGTAAATTTCGTTGAAAGTTACCGGTCGACGCGCATCTCATGAGTTACAGTGTTGAATTATTTTGTTTTATCCTCTGTTGCGAATTTCGTTGAAAGTTACCGGTAGACGCGTATCTCACGAGTTATAGTGTTGAATTATTTTGTTTTATCCTCTGTTGTGGATTGCGTTGAAAGTAACTGGAGTGTACATATTTATACTGCTATGTTTTTTTATTTTTTCATCCCCTGTTACATGTTAAAAAATGCTAGTTCCTTTTACAAAAGCCCTACCTGCTTATGTTTTGTAGAACGTTGCCTTGTTTACATGTCACTGCCGCGTTATAGGGTTCTGGTACCTTTTCTGAGTATTTGTGGAGTTTTTTTCTCTTGTCTTGTTAGCTGCAAGCAACATGCCAAAATCTTGCAAAAGGATGTGAAAAATATATATATTTTTTAGATTTTTAGTAACATATTGAAAATATGTGTTTTTTATACTTAAAAACGTGGGGAGAATTTTTTTTTTTTTAGAAGTAAAAAATATTGATACCGGTTGCTATGATTTTTTGTAAATTCTATATAGCTATAGTTTAATAAAATAAAGATAACATTTTATTTTTTTGTTAGTAAATTTATACTTTTGATTGTTTTTAGATGTTAGTTGTTTAATAATAAAATGAGCAATTATGTTTATTTTATAAAATTATATTTTTTATCTACTTTTTAAGTTTATTTTTATACCGTGGATCCAGGTACTGTGTAAAAAAGAATTATGCATACTGAAGAAAAATTTGCCTATCATGGTGCAAAAATTGCCTGATGCTTTTATCCAATGTGCCGTAAAACCCCATCCTGTCTTCAGTTGCATGTTTTGCGCTTTTGAGACCCATGCCGGTTTTAATCTGGGATTGAGCATTTAGTCGGCCTCGCAGGACGTGACTGTTTGTGGAGCGGGAACGGGTCCAGCCGGTGTGCAGCACGGGGCCGAATCTCGTTGCTTTTACGGCATGTGCATCAAAGCCCATGCCTAACTGAACGCCTCTGCTGGCAAGCTTCTTAACGTCGAATTCGTGGCGGGCATCAATTAAGAGCTTCAGTATTTATCATTGATCCCCTGGTGATAGTGTCATGATTAGCCTCTTCTGTACCTTCACCATCAGTTTGAGATAAGTAACCTGATCCGTTTTGAGCGTTTTCAGTTGCGGAGTTTAGGCAGCTTGAACGTCAAATTTTTGTCATAGGATTCTGCTCTTGAATCCTTTTTTCCTATCGATTCTCCATCTTGTCCGTAATTACGCGGCATCTTACATTTTCTGCGAATTTTTGCCTGTTGTATGTCCGACCGGTGCATTATGGGAACCCACAAGTAACTGTGTTCCACGGCACTGTGGATGTTTGCAGGCACGGCTTGGCGGAATTGAAATTCTCCCTGATCCAAAAGTTTTTTTTCAATCTATTTTGTCATGGCCGTTACGTCCTCCTTGCTCCAATGCGCCCCGCTCTGTCTTTGTGGTTTGAGTTTTGTTACTTGCCGGTTATTGGAAAAATTTTTTTGTGAACATTGCAACTCAAAGGGTGGCAAGCTGGTTTTTTCAGCAAGCTGCGTTGCAGAGAGAGTAGTAAAGACTCAATTGAAATCATCCGACAGTACAGCGATATTTAGTATACACTAACTGAAAGACAAACAATAAAAGATGCGTATGAAGATGGAAAAAATTCGTCTTGGCAGTTGAAGACTTACCTCAGATGGCTTGAGATGCTTTTCGTAGTAAAAAGTTAAACAGGGCTTTGCAGATCCGATGTAAGTGCCGTAGCTGAAGAATCGTACACATGAAAAAAAAAGTCAGGGTTGGAGAATCCAGCCCTGACTGCTCAAGTTTTTTGCTGAGATGCTGTCTAACAAAAGAGAATCAGTGCTATAAATACCAGATCTTCCTTCCCGGTATTGATCATGCCATGTGATTCTCCGGAAGGGCATAGAGTTAAATCACCTTTTTGAACAAGGCTCTTCGTCCCATTATCATTGTATTCACCAGATCCCGAAAGAATGTAGTATACTTCAAATTCGTTATTGTGTTGATGCGTTCCGATTGCTTCCCCCGGGTGAAGTGTGCAAAAGTTAAAGAGACGGCCTTTATCAAAAAAATCTTCCTTTTTGAGGAGTACTGTTGAGTGTAGGTTGCCAGGTCCACCGAACAATTGCGCGTCAACTTTTTGAAGCTCTGTGTTACGTTTGATCATACTATGCCTTCCCGTGAAGATTTGTTGTGATTCTTCCTTACATGTTTTTGAATTCTAAATTCTAAATTTGATTCTAAAACATATAAGATCCTGAAATACTCATATATTGAAAGCGTGAAAAGTGAAAAGAGGTTTTTGCCAATCTCGCAGCCGGTTCCAGAAAAAAATTTAATCTGGTATGCTAAATTATAGAAAGAAGGAGGCGTCAAATCAAGTGGTTTTGATGGAGAAACGCTGTTTGCAGGCTGCCCGCAGTCGCGATATTGCACCTTCCATAATCTGAATGGGTGTTCTTTCGGACTTTCTGCCTAATAAGTAAGATGTTGGTTCCAAAAGATCATGGCCCTTTTTTGTACTTTTTCTGCATTTAGGGAGGAGATCGCCTCCTTTTTGTACATGCAAATGATGGTTCATATAAACACAGGGAAGCAGGATTTGCTTGGCAGGAGCAGATATTGCTGTTAATCTAAAAAGGCGTGTGACTGTTTGTTGTCCTTGGATCAGGTAGTCGTTTTTTCCTTTTGTCCTATAAGGAGGGGGAATAATGGATCTAGATTACAAATCTCAAGCTCGTGAGCTTATGAAGGGGTATTGCCGTATTTGTCCTGTTTGTAACGGTCGAGCATGTATCGGCGAGGTGCCTGGTATGGGCGGGCTTGGTACCGGTGCTTCGTTTCAGAATAATGTTGCGGCTCTTGCTCAGATCAAACTTAATATGACTGCCCTCCATTCTGTTACGGAACCCGCCACATCTACTGAATTTCTGGGGATCTCCCTTTCCATGCCTGTTATGGCTGCCCCCATCGGTGGTGCCCAATTCAACATGTCCAAGGGCTTTAGTGAAGATGATTATATAGAGTCTGTTGTTGGAGGTTGCGAGGCCGTAGGTAGCATGGGGTGTACGGGAGATGGCGTGCCTCCCTTTATTATAGACGCGGCAGTAAAAACCCTTTCCAAACATAAGGGAATCCCCTTTATCAAACCATGGGAAGGTCAGGAACTTTACGAGAAGCTCGATAAGGTCCTTGCGTGCAATCCCCCGGCTGTGGGGGTCGATGTCGATGCAGCTGGCCTTGTAACTCTTCGCAAGATGGGACGGCCTGTTACACCTATGAGCACGGATAAACTTTCCGAAGTCATAGACTATGTACACAAGAAGAAGACGCCCTTTATTGTCAAGGGTGTCATGACTCCTCTTGACGCGGAAAAGGCTATTGAAGCGCATGCGGACGCCATTGTTGTTTCAAATCATGGAGGACGTATTCTTGACCATTGTCCGGGTACCGCCGAGGTCTTACCTGCCATCGCAAAGGCAGTGCGCAAGCGTATTTCCATAGTCGTTGATGGTGGGGTTCGTACCGGCACGGATGTTCTTAAAATGTTGGCCCTTGGAGCGGACTTGGTTTTTATCGGTCGCCCAGTTTGTGTTGCCTCTGTCGGGGGCGGTGTAGAAGGAGTGAAACAGTATTTTACAACTATTCAGCAGCAGCTTGGGCAGGCCATGCTTTTGACCGGGTGTGGAAAAATTTCTGACATTACGGACGGAATTATTTTCTAGTATTCCCCTCTATTTTTATTGGTGATTTTGCTGAGGCAATTTTGCGTGTATCTGCATGCAAAATTGCCTTATTGTTTCTCATTGAAGTTCATCTATCCCTGGTTACTTGTTGCCGTGTGTTCGTGATGAGAAAAAACTGTTCCGACCGGTGTCGCAACGAAAAGCCCGCCATCTTCATGAATTTTAGACACTCCTTTGCCAGAGAAGTTGTTGCCGTTGGCATTGACATTAGTCGGTGGCAGAACCAGGTGGGAGATGGGGCTTTCCGAAAGAAGATGGTGGAGCATATCAGGTTGTGGCAAACAATCAAAAGAGCCCCGGCAGAGAGATTGACCGAGCTGTCTTGTACGAACAACTCTGTAAGCAGAAAAAAAACACTCACAAATGACTCGTAAGTGCTTGTAAGTATTGGTGGACAGTACAAGACTTGAACTTGTGCCCCCCCGCCTTGTAAGCGGCGTCTGTATGAGCATCTGCACTGGGCTGGACGGGGGCTTGCCGGAAGCGGTAACAGCATCTATCGACTGGCTCCACGCATCCACATCCCGCGCAAGTTTTTCTTCCGCCGTCTGTCCTGCCACAACATCTGTTGCCGCATCTGATTCGCAAACCCTGCCTCAAACTCATCATGGGGTTGGAACACGCGTTCCATGAAATCGTTAATGTCGAGTTCACTACGGTTCACGTCATACATGCCTCGCTCTTCGTCATAGAAGTGCTGAGCAAGCACGTCGATCCCGAGACCCTCACCTTTTTTGGCGAAGAACCCAGGTCCGAATTGTTGGCGCAGCTCCGCTACGCGGTCCTTGCCTTCAAGCGCGGCAACGCTCTCCGCATCGACACGGCCGTAGACATAATCAAATTCGGGTTGGAGCTTGCGGCGCTTTTTGCTCCGGCTCATCCCTTTTTTGACGCCCATCTCCTGCAGTACGGGAGCCATATCACGATCTTCAAACAGGCCGTCTAATCCACGCGACGCCAGTTGCTCGAACTCATCCTGCGTCATTCCGTAATAGCCGGCCATGCGCTGATCAAGATATTCCTGCGGCGTCATGCCGAAAACCTCAGACATGCGCTCGGCATTGGCTGCCAGGACTAGACCATAGGCGTTAGCCTGGCTTTCGCTGTAGCCTGCCTGCTTCAACTGCTCCACATATGGCGCTGCTATCTCCATGCGCTGGTCGTAGCGGTTTTGGGGTTAGATCAGGTATATGGGGAAAGAATAAAATACGATCATGTTTACCGTTGTATTATCCACAAGCCAAGACTAATCCTCAAGAATCATTTGCATACCCCAATGCAGCACTTGCAGAATTTTGGTCATGGTTGCAAGGGGAATACATCCAGAAAAAATTTACGAAATACCTTTTGCAAAAGATCAAAAAAGGAGATCTGTCTTTAAGAGTCGGACAAAATGTTTTATTAGCTTTCAACATAGACAAGTACAAACTTAATGCCTAATCATTTTATCACCTCGATATGGGGTGGCCCCGTCGTATGCTCGGCGGGGCTTTTTTTGGGGGTCTTGAACTTTAACGCCTCTGCTTGTAGGGTTAAGGAACATGAAAAAAGATTATGGGAAGCACAAGAAATACGCGGCGCAATGCCTTGCCACGATATTAGGGAATATCGCTGCTATTGGGATGGGATTCGTTTTCTATGATGGCAGGGGATGATGTTTAGTCGCAGCAATGGTAGCTGCGTACGGAGCACTTGCCATTGCATGGAGGTCAGGTGAATATGATTGAGATATTGGCGTTTCTGTTCATTTTTTCTCTAATAGGCATCGGCTTATATATAACCCGAAAACCGTCGTAATCCTATTTTGCAGTTCAACAGATTCTTTTTGTCAGACGCCTAGATGGAGCTAGTCATGGCTGGTGTTTGGTTATACATAATCGGCCTTGCTGTAGCGGGTCTACTAGTCTACAAGTTCGTTCCTAGCAAATAATTTTCTCACATTGTCTGACGCCTAGTGCGTCCAAGTCCTGCGGGTTCGTCCTTCAGGCCGCTACGGAGCGGGATTGTAACCACCCGTAGTGTCTCTATATTTTTGCCGTGGCCCCTGGTTTAGGCCGGGAGCTTTTTATTGGGCCTTGATTTCGCCCTAGCTCCCTAAATAGGAGGGGGGACGATAGCAAGCTCTGAAATCAGGTTCTTAATAAATATCAAGCCCCCAACTAAAGATTTCCCGTATTGGGAAGCGTTCTATCCCGAAATCGACCTCGCTACGCATGGTGAAACGCAAGAGATCGCATGGAAAAATGCGGTCGAAGCACTCAGGATGTGGCTCTCAAGCCTAAGTGAGGACGGAATCCTTGCCGATGTGCTGCGGGAGTGTGGTTTCAGCACATACCGGATTCAAGAGATTGAAGAAGATGCAAAAGTTTTTCTACCACAAAATAACCGTAAAAAATCGAAATGCCACGCATAACTCCATAGCATTGGAAAAGGATTATCTGTGCTTTCAAAAAACTGGGATATGAGCTTTCCAGACAGGAAAGCAGTCACATAATGCTAAAAATAAAGGGAAAACGTCCTCTTGTGATACCAACGTATGACAGTGTTGGAATCGATATCATTACAGGACTGATACGCACAGCTGGTATAGATCGGGACAAGTTTTTGGAACTGTAAGTAAGGATGCTTAAACTATCCTTTTTAAGATAGCCCCTCATTGAAGGGGCTTTTTTATTTCCAAATTTTGGTCAGACGTCTGGAATGGGTCTGGACGCTGAACTGGAGCGCTGCTGATTAGATCTCTGCGCTCACGTTTTATTGTTTCGCGCAGTCAGCGGGCGCTGGCACCCAGTATCATTCATTACCCGTGGGGCGGAAAAATGAAGCCCCTGGGAAGCGCGGATTGAGAGGTCGTGGTTTCTTTTTTCCACGGCCTCTTTTTTTGTGGAACAAGGGAGAATGGCTAAATATGAAAGAACTTTGCGAACAGCAAGAATCTCACGCACGGGAGATCGATACAGAAGACTAAGGCGTCGTTTACTTCTGCCACGGCAACACTAAAGTAGATTTACACAAAATATTTGACATGACTACAGGGCAAAACCTTGCTATTTGTCCTGCTTAATACCGGAGCCAGAATTCAGGAAGCGTACTTGTCGGATGTCGATTTTGAACGTGAGCAGGTCAGGTTGGGCACAAGAAATACCGCAAGCGGCGGGCAATACGCATGGGTTCCAATGACTACGGAACTCATGGAGGCTATTATGGGCCATCAGCGCGTGAGTAGGTCGCTGAATGTTTTTGTGCGGCAGGACGGACATCAATATGTCCATCGCAACAAATTCATGCACGGGCTCTGTGAAAAAGCTGGCGGCAGGCCGTTTGGTTTTCATGCAATCAGACACCTGACGGCAACGATCCATGCTCATTCCGGTCTTGACCTTCCGTCAGTGCAGGCAATCCTCAGGCATCGCAGCCCGACGACAATGGCCCGGTATATCAAGAGTCTCGGCGTGCAGCAGAACAAGATCGAGGCCGTCTTCTCGAATAAAAAAAGAGGCGCCAAAGTGGTAACCTTCAGCGCCTCTGGGAGGTCTTAAAATCAGATTTAGCACACGATTTGACACACGGCGTAATCTGATGTTCTTAGACTTTCTGTAACTATCTGAAATTATTGGTGGACAGTACAAGACTTGAACTTGTGACCCCCGCCTTGTAAGGGCGATGCTCCACCAGCTGAGCTAACTGTCCATAAAATGTTTTTTATATACGTATCTAACGCAGAACTTTTTTTAGTATAGCAAATCTACGATTGTTCGCAAGAGAAAAAAGGCGATGCCCTGGAAAAACGGCGCCCCTGCATCTTGTTACAGCATAGTGCGTTTATCAATGATCCTTTTTGCCTTGCCCTGTGAACGCTCGATGGAGTGGGGTTCCAGCAAGCGAACACGCGTCGTAACACCCAGAAATTCCTTCACCTTCTTTTGTATCCGATTCTCCAGATTTTGCAGGTGACGAATCTCATCGCTGAAAAGCTGCCCGTCTATTTCAACACATATCTCAAGCGTATCAAGATTGTCCTTGCGATCCACGATGAGCTGATAGTTGGGAGAGAGTCCTTCGTTTTCTATGATGATGGCTTCTATCTGCTGCGGGAAGACATTGACGCCCCGGATAATAAGCATGTCGTCCGTACGTCCTGCAAGGCGGGTGATCCGTACATGGGTGCGTCCGCAGCTGCAGGGTGTGTAATCAAGACTCGTGAGGTCACGCGTCCGATAGCGCAGGAGCGGCGTCCCTTCCTTTGTCAAGGTTGTGAGAACAAGCTCTCCTTTTTCTCCCGGAGGCAGCTGCTTCCCTGTTACCGGGTCGATAATTTCAGGAAGAAAATGATCTTCCCACAAATGAAGACCGTTTTTCGCCTCCACGCATTCCATGGCGACACCGGGTCCCATAATTTCAGAAAGACCATAAATATTCATGGCGTCGATGCCCATTTTCTGCTCAATATCCTTGCGCATCACTTCAGACCATGGTTCAGCGCCGAAGCAACCTATGCGCAACGGCAATTCCCGGAAATCAATTCCTTCCTCCAGGCCGGATTCCCAGAGGTGAAGCGCATAACTTGGCGTGCAGCAAAGAACCGTTGCACCAAAATCCCTGAGCAAATAGGTTTGACGACGGGTTGCACCGCCCGAGGCCGGGACAACAGTCGCTCCAAGAGCTTCAGCTCCGCCGTGAGCCCCAAGACCACCGGTAAAAAGCCCGTATCCATAGGCTACATGCACCACGTCCTTTCTGGTAACCCCCGCCGCTGACAGGCTTCGGGCGGCCATTTCCGCCCAGTTGTCCAGATCGCGCTGTGTGTAGCCCAGTACGACAGCCTTTCCCGTTGTTCCACTGGAGGCCTGGAGGCGGACGATGTTTTCACGCGGGACAGCAAAAAGACCGTAGGGATAATGGTCCCGCAGATCCTGCTTTTCCGTAAAAGGAATAAGCTGTAAATCACTAAGACTTTTAATGTCTGAAGGCTGAATGCCTATTTCATCGAATTTTTTTCTGTAAAAGGGGACATTGGCATAAACTCTTGCACAAACATCCTGTAGTCTTCGTAGTTGAAGCGTTTCTATTTCTTCGCGGGGAAGGGTTTCTTGTCGAGTGTTGAAGAGCACGGAAGCCTCCTCTTGGGTAAGATGCAATCATTTGCCAATGTAGACCGCAGATATTACTGATCGTTTCGCAACGGTTTTCTGTCCTCATGCAATCCAGGGGTCGCTGACGCATTCCATGCGAAAGGCCCGGGATGAACAACACAGGATTGGGAGGAAGAGATTCAACCATGAACCTCTCGGAGATAAAAGCCCCTCTTCAGGGGCACAGAATAACGTTCTTTTGTTGCTTAGTAGATGGGGTATAGATATTATCTCAGAACCTGTCAAGGGATATCCCCTGCGTAAGAAAGAAAGCAAGAGCCTTTCCACAAAATAACACACTGTTTTTTTGTAAAGCTAATTAAAAGTGAAGGAATGTATTGTAACAGCAAGTATTACAAGGGCGTTTATTTTATATCTTTTAAATGTATATAATGTTGTAGTATATATATTATATTGAAAAATATTTTCTGTATATAATAATGTATAGAGTGTATAGTGTATAACAATTTTGGGGTAAAGATTCTCAGGATTTTCCGCAAAAGCGTATGACACGCTTGTGGTGGACACAACGGTTCTGACGGCACGCTCCGGGAGAATTCCGAGAGAACCGTTCCCGTCCGTTGCATCCAGGGATGAACGCTTCAGATGCTGTTTCATAAAAGGGACCGCTTCGTATGCTTTCTCATTCCACACGTACTGACGATTCCCGCGTCTACAGGCTCGTACAATTTCTCTCTTTTCTCTACATACGTCCAAATATATTTTGTACACAATGCAAAAAAATTTTTTTTGAGTTGCTTGCCTATTTATGCTCGGCCTGGTCATGCTGGCGTTCCTATGCGGCACCGGAAAAAAAAGGCGGGCACATTCATGAACAGAGACGTTCAAGGGAAGTTCATTACTATTGATGTACTATTCATTGATCGCCAACGTTCCCAAAGAGAAGCGCAACGTGATATACACCGCGCTCACAGCCTTCAACCAGCCCGTGAAGAACGCCAGCGAGGCCAGGCAAAAAAATTCGGATGAAGCCTCGAGAACATGGATCTCTTGCTCAAATGCACCTGTGTTCATCGCCCGGCTCCTTAAGAATTTTAACAAGGCCGAATCGATGTATCAGTCGGGCACGTTGCCCCCCAAGAATATCATTAAGGAGTTTTTCAACGAAATACCCAACAAGGGCAACTACGACTACAAGACCATCAACGACTACTTCCAAAAGATCGATAATGATTTGTCTCTTCTAGAGGAAGAGGGAGGGCAATACGAAGATCTCAACGGCGTCGTTCTTGCAATGCAGAACTCCGGCGCCACCTTCGATGAGACTGTCTTGGCACTGCGCAGTATCTCGGTACCGGCACCATTGACTTGTCAAGTTTCGTCGGGACAACCTCCGGTGGACGCAAACTTTTGCAAGACGATCTCTCGCGTCCCGATTTCTGTTACAATCAAAACGGAAACCGTCTTCTTAAACCTGATCCCAATGACGGGTTCGGTTTCACGTTCCCCGGTGAAAACAGATTCTTCACAAGCGGCAGCAAGCAGGGGGGCAGGAGAATATTCAGCGCGTCTGCGACAAGGTCACCGAATTGTGCGGTCCCGTACATGCAATTCAGGCGAACATCGTGATGATGCTTTCGCAGTCGGGTCTTTCAAATTTACGTGGAGGAATTCCTCAGTTCAAGGTCAACTGCAACGAGCATTCCCCGGTTGAGTATTCGATCACGAAGGTCCAGCAGACAGGTGCCGTCACGATCAAGTATTCGAGTCCGGAAGCTCTTCCCTTTAAGTTTGAGTGGACCTCGACTATCGATTTGGACGGCAATGTTACGACAACGCCCATGACGGCAGAGTGGAAGCTGCCTCAGTAGTAAGTCATATACACAAATGCCCGAAGGTTTGCCCATACGGGCGTTGGAGCAATCTGTTATCGTAAAACCAACAAGTATTGATCTGCAAATGAGGAAGAATTCCGCAGTATACGGTACAGATTGTCAGAAGACTGCATGCTCAGTGCTTTGGAATGTGCGGTAATATATTCTTTTTTCGAGACTGCTATACGTTGTCAATATTGTAACAGTATGCAGAAAGACAACATCGTAATATGTCACATATAGAAAGTAAATGTACAGATGTGACGTTTTAGACAACCTAAATAACATCTGTGACACAATCGAAGGATACACGGGGAACAGTCATTAAAAATTGTTTCAAAAAGAGAAGACAAGAAATATATAAATTTCTGGAATTCAGACTGCATGATGCCATGAGGTGAAATGGTCATCACTTCTGCATGGTGGCGGAAAATCTACCGGGCGGGAGGTGGTAAGACGAGCAGACGGAACACAAGAAATGCTTCAGCAGAGCATATGGGCTGCCCGAGGCGGAGATGCGAAGAACCCGTATGCGAGAAGAGAGCAGGCCTCTGCAGCGGGTGTTTTCTCCAATGGGGAGGCCGGAAGATGTTTTCGTCGCAGGCATTCTGATGCGCAGAAGGCCTAAAATCATAACAACCACGGGAAATCATGAACATAAAAGAGTTGGCCAGCGCATTGATCGAGAAGTTCGGCATCGAAGGCCTTGAGAGCAACTACGGCAAGACAGAGCTGAAAATCGACGGCGCGCCCGTCATGATTGAGGAGACCGACGGTGACGTTTTCATGTTCAACGGACTTGTCGGCGACGACCCGTCCGAGGAGGGGGATGTTTAAGCAAGAATCCTTCTTGATGGCAACATTGTCCTGATACATTCGAAGGCCGCCGTGCTTGCACGCAATCCGGAGACTGGCGCGTACGTGCCCGTTGAGCGTGTTCCTGTCGGACTTGCATCTGATTTCGAGAATTTCTGTACCTGTCTTGGCAACTTCGTGAACACGCTTGATTCGTGGCGCACGATGCTCGAGAACTTCAATCCCGCCGCCGCAGAGGCCGCCGCTGTTTCTTCGGAACATGAAGCAGAGGCCGTGCAAGCCCTTCGGGACGGATTTCTGCCCATCTGATCGAACGTTTTTCCGTGCATGCTGTGTGCATTGCTGTTCTTCTTTTTTAGACCGCCCTGTGGCGGTCTTTTTTCGTCGTGATCCGTCACCCGCAGAGGTGCGAAACAGGGGCTGAGGAGCCATCTCCAATGCCGCAGGTCCATGGGGCCGGGGGAAAGTCTTCCAGCCGCGGTCTGACATGTCCTCCCGTCATTTCCCGGCATCGCCGTCGTTTTTATTTCGAAATGCCGTTTCAATGCGATGACGCACGTTGCGGAGATGTCATGGATCCTCTGCTGACATCGAGTCGTCAGCGGACGGCAGGGTCATGCCCGGAAACATATGTGCCATGCGTCAGGGGATTACGGGGCTTTGGCTGTCAGCTCGTGCTGGCGAAAAATCCGGCAGTTTTGTCCTGTTTGATACGGTTGAATGGTGCTGAAGATGCCGTGTCAATAGTTGCTTGATATCGACGTGTATCCAGAGTAGTTATATCTGTTGTTTTCGTATAATAAAAAGACACACATTTATGAAAATGTGTGTCTTTTTATTTTATTTGAATAGTATTTCTTAGTTATATGGATTTGTCATATCTTTCTGTATCGTTATGTTATCAATTGTACATGTTGTTCCATCAGCATAAACAATAGAAATATTATTTAATACAGTATCTGAGTAAAGATTTAGGTCAATTATTCTGTCGTTTCTTTTTTTCCAGTGAGGAAGTTTCGTTGAAAAACGTTTGATATTTCTAATTTCGTAGTTGTTTACTTTTAACATCGCAATACGACGAGCTTTTTTGACGCGTAGATTAAGCGTCATAAAAGGACGTGGTACAAAATGCCCATAGTAAAGTTTGGTGCCGATAAAGAAATTTTGGCACACACCGGCAGATGGAAGAGCTGCGGCCGCGTTACCGGTTGTTTTGGTCTCGGGAACGTTGTCTGCCTGAAGAAAGGAAAGGTCTGTATCTGTGTTTTCATACTTGTTTTCGATGTTCTCTGTGGCCTTTGCTTCATCAGCGTGCTGAAGATCAAAATTTTTTTGGCCATGGTCTCCTGCAAGCGCTGTCTGCAGTGCAGTCGTATCGGCGGTGAGATGGGCAGTCGTATCGGGTGAAGACATCTCTTCCTTCCCTGATACTGTCAGTTCCGTCTCACTTTGTCCGTTCCCGTTGTCCGGGGACAGGTTCTTTTGCGAATGATTATTTGCCGCGAGGGGGGAGGATGGTGACAATGTCCGGGTTGTTTCAGCAAAAGTGTTCTTATTTTGCCGTTCGTTTAGCGTCAGCGCGGGGCTCTCTACAGTCATTTTTTCCGTAAGGTGTATAACCGTTTCCAGTTCACGGGTGCGCATTGCTGTTACCTTCGCATATGCATGATCCCTCGTGTATCCCATTGCCATCAGCTCTGCTGCTTTTTTATCCCTTCCTGTGCGAAGCCACATACGCTGTTCCGCCAGCAGGTTTCTGAATGCCTTGCGGGGCAGAGTCCTTCGGGCCGTGCGCCAGGTGTCATTCAGTTCTCTGTCAGCTGTTCTGTACGCTTCCGAGGATGAGATAAGGGCTGCATGGGTGCGGCCCGTTAGTGCCTCGGCCAATGTGGGGCAGGCGACAAATACAAGAGCGGTAAAAATGCAAACTGTACGTAACATACTATCCATAGGACAACATTTCAGCGTTTTTTCATCGCAAATAATAACGCTGCCTCCTCGATGGTTCCAAAGGGAATGTAAAAAAGAAACGACATGAACTCTTTCGGCAAAAATCGCACCGGAATTAGGGGAGGGCGGTTTTTTTGTTAAAAAAGGTTATTTATGAGACCCGTTATCGGTAAAGGACCGGACTGATTCTTCTCAAAGCTGTATTGGCCTGTTTCTAAGGAAGAGGGACCGTTGGACAAAAAATCCAATAGTGAGAAAGAGTTGTGTGGGGAATCTGCAGAGCATATCTGCCCTGCAGTGCGCGGGCGTTTTTTCGGTATCCGGTCCAGGCAGAAAACCGTGTGGAAAGAACTGCCGCCCCGCATGCCTGGCGCAAGCTGCTCTTCCGTTCACAATTGGTCTTCTTCGTGATAAAAATATAGGAAATCGGGAATTTTCTCGGGCTTGCCCCTATTCCGTAACGAACAGGTTCGTCCTGCCTGCACGGGGCCGTTTCGTCCCCGGGATTCCCATCCCAGTCCGTTCGGCCTTTCCTGTGGGCTTGCCCGGATGACTGGTTAACAATGTAGCACGTGTGTAAAGGAGGCGGTGTGCAGAGGTACACGCAATGTGCCGGTGCATGCTGAAACAAGATGAAGAATGCTCTTTTAATTTATGCAAATGGCAGTGAAGATCTTGAAATAACGGCCTGTGCCGATATCCTATCACGGGGTGGTGTACAAGTCATCCGTGCGGCCTTAAATGACGATGGTTCTTCGAAGGTGACGCTTGCACATGGAACCGTTGTCCTTTGTGACGGGCATCTTGATGAAATGAAGGACACATATGACATTATTGTGATTCCGGGAGGTCTGGCCGGTTCGGAACATTGCCGTGACAGCGCCCGTCTTGTGAAATGTCTGCAGAAACAGAAGGATGAAGGACGTTTTATCGCGGCTATCTGTGCCGCTCCCGGCTTTGTACTGCAAAATCACGGAATGCTTAATGGAGTGCGGGCAACATGCTATCCTGGCTGCAATGACGCGGCTATAGCTGACCTGCAACCTGATGGCGTTGTTGTTGACGAAAAAGCGAAGATTGTGACCGGAAAAGGGCCGGGTTTTGCCATTCCTTTTGCCCTTACCATTCTTGAAATATTACAGGGAGAGTCCGTGCGGAAGCAAGTCGCCAAGGGTATGCTTCTTGATGAATAACCGTCTCCCCTGTCAACGAGCGGGAGATTTCTGTCGGGAGCGGCCCTGATGGGCCGCTCCAAAAGTTATATCTGCGTGTATCGGGGCCGCGGCGCGGGCTCGTTACGCCATCGTGTCTTCTGTATTCCTTCCCTTGTCCTTTCCCGGAAACGCCCCTGAACCGCTTCGTGGACTTCCAGTCCCGGCTTCCGTGCGGGACCGGGATGCATGGTGCGTATCCGGAGCTTTGCTTTCTGCCCGGATATCGGTAAGGTCCCGGCGCAAAAAGACATCCCGGGAGGTCATCTCAGACGGGTGCTTCCTGACATGCTTTGGGGCGCCTCCCTGCCGTGAGCCCTGACAAACCTGTTCTTCGCTTTTCTGCTGCACCTGTCTTTCGTGGGCAAAATCCAGGTGACGGCCTGGCAGGAACGGGCCGTCCGTCTTTCCGGGGCGGGCCGTTTCTATCCGCCGGCTTTTTTTCTTCTTCTCCTGCTGATGAGCTGGGCAAGGGTCTTTTGCAGCTGTTCGGGATTCACGGGCTTTGCCAGATGCGCGTTCATTCCTGCCTCCAGAGAATGCTGAACGTCCTCGTCAAAGGCATTGGCTGTCATGGCAATGATGGGGATGTCCCTTGCCTCGTCCGTGCCTATTTGCCGTATGGCTCTTGTTGCGGAGAGACCGTCCATGACGGGCATGCGTACATCCATGAGTATGGCGTCATAGTGCCCTTCAGGGGCATTTTTAAAGCATTCGACGGCAAGCTTTCCGTTTTCGGCATGTTCCACCGAGATATGCATGATGCCGAGCAGCTGCTTCATGATTTCGGCGTTGATGGCCACATCCTCAACGAGAAGAATGGTGCTGCCCGAAAGATCACAGGACGTATTGTCCTGCTCTTTCCTGCATGTGCTTCTCTGTTGTGTCGTCTGCTTGAATTCCTCAAGTACTGTCTTTGCCTGGACGGGTTTGACCAGAAAACCGTCGCAGCCGACTTCCTTTGCATGCGTCTCTTCCTCATCGGTCCAGTTGCAGGCCGTCAGAATAAAGATGACGGGCTCCTGCCCGAGAATGCCGCGGATTTCCTTTACAGCGAGAATGCCGTCTTTTTCGGGCATGCGTAAATCGACAAGAATAAGATCGAAATCCTCGCAGCGTGCGTGGTGCATGGAGATGAGCTCAAGAGCTTTTTCGTCCGAAACGCCGACGGAGGAGATGCCGATCTCCTCAAGAATGACGTGGGCGTGCCTGAGCTCCGTCGGATCGTCATCAATAACGAGAACGCGCATCCTGCCAGGATCGATGGAAAAATCATGTACGCTTCGTCCGTGCTGCACATTGCGAAGACTCACGGTCACGAGGAATTCTGTTCCCTTGTTCTTTTCGCTTTCAACGGAAATGCTCCCGTTCATGAGCGATACGATATTTTTCGTGATGGCAAGGCCCAGCCCGGAGCCGCCGTACCTTGAGGTGTTGCTTGAGTCTTCCTGGCAGAAGGGCTCGAAGATCTTGGGAATAAACTCGGCTTCTATGCCTATGCCTGTATCCTTGATCAGGAAGGAGAGGACGGATTCTTCCTCCGTTTTTGAAAGGCGTTCGACCTTGAGGCTTATGCTTCCCCCAGGACCCGTGAACTTGACGGCGTTTCCGAGGATGTTGATGAGAACCTGACGCAGCTTTGTGCTGTCTCCGATATAGTATTCGTCCACCTCTCCTACGAGCGTGGCCGAAAAGGAGAGGCCGCGATCACGGCACTGCCCGTCGGCCATGGTCTGAACGAGGTCGAGGAATTCCTTAAAGGAGAACTCCTCCTTTTTGATGGTCATCCGTCCGCTTTCGATGCGGCTCATGTCGAGAATGTCATTGATGAGTGAGAGCAGATACTTGGCGCTTGAATCGATTTTCGTGAGATAGTCCCGAATCTGCGGGGAAATCTCCTGTTCACGCAGGGCAAGCGCTCCGAGGCCGATAATGGCGTTCATAGGTGTTCTGATTTCATGGCTCATACGTGAAAGAAAGGCCGTCTTGGCGACACTCGCTTCCTGGGATTCCTTGAGGGCATCCTTCAACCGGTGGTTGATGCGCATCTGCTTGCGCTGAATACTCGTCGTGTCGCTTTTGAGCACAACGATGAAACGGGCCTCGGGATCAACGGCATAGAAGTCAAAGCGCTTGAACCATGTTTCATTGTCCACGTTGACGGCGATGTTCACCTTGTAGGGATTGGTGTGGGAGAGGGCTTTTCGTATGGTGTCTATTTTAAGGGCCTTGGTCATGGCCTCGCATTCCTTGTCCGTGCCGTGCAGTTTGGGCTCAACCTGTTCGTGGATGTAGGTCGGGTAATCGCCGGTCATGGTCTCCGGAAAAATGCTGCCGTTTTCAATGGAGGATGCATTGCCGATGACCACGCCGTAGGCATTTTCATTGAGCCAGGCAACCATGTCGAACTGCCGCGAGAGAATGCGGTCAAGCAGGGTTTCTTTCACCTTGCTGGTGTTGGCCTCTTTGACGGAGAGAAAGGCAATGATGTCCTTGGTCATGGGATGGCGCGTGGTGTTGGCGTCAACCGTGACGTAGCGGCACTGGCCGTCAGGCCGCCTTGCATACAGGGTGAGGGACGTCTGAGATGTGCCTTTCAAAAAACCCACAATGAGCTCCTCGGGGTCAAAGAGCTCGATGTAACGTTCACGCTCATCCTGGAAAATCACCTGTTCCGAACGTTTGCTCATAACCGCGGAGTAGGCGATCTGCGTGGAATCTGTGGGATAAAGTTCCACCCCCTGCATGTCCTCGATAATGTCCTGGGAGAGGTTGACGCGGAAGAGGGAGAGTGTTGATTCGTTCGATTGATAGAGATTGTTACAGAGATTGGTGTAGGCATCACGAAGGAGCTGCTCGTATTCTATTTCTTTTGTTATATTATAGTACGTGCAAAAAACATACGGCTCATCATAGTCCGTAATAAATGAATAATTGACATTGCACCAGAGAAGCTTTCCCTTGGTTGTCTGTTTCCGGATGATCAGATGCGATCCTCCTTCTTCATTGACGTGCCGGCGCAGCATCCGACGAACAAATATACGGTCCTCCTGATGGGTCGAAGTGAGGTAGCCGTTCTTGGACATGAAGGCATAGGCCTCCTCTATGCTGCATTCCAGCATGTCAGCAAGGGGCTTTGTGATTATGAGGGGTTTGAAGGTTCCGTCCTCTTCCTGCTTGAGCAAAAGAATGGGTTCACGCAGAGCCGATACGGTTTGAAGAAAAAGATCCCGAGCAAAAAGTTTTGACTTGTCCATACTGTTCTCTGCTTATTGCGGTGGAGGGGGAGATCAATGCATTGCTTGTTGAAGTGTAAAGACATTTTGCGTATGGAAGGGAGACGACGCAGCATGTCTCCTGGGCGTTTTGTTCGCTCTTCACACTGCGGTCGGAGGGCGTGGCGGAGATCGGAACGTCTTCAGGAATGCCCCTGCTGCCCGCATACGCGTGCGTATGCCGGAAGGCATGCCTTGCACAAGGGAACGGAGGGGCCGTCAGGAAGCCTCACGGAGGTTCCGGCCCGGTTCTCACCCTAACGGTGGCGGAGCCGCGTGCAGAGCAGGTCTTTTGTCCTTTAAAATAAGGGCCTTTGATTGTCTCCCTGCCGATTATTGTACACTGCTCGTTTAGGCTGTAAATACCTGCGGTTGATTTATTTTTTTTCTGACGTCCTGTTGGATCGTCCTGCGAATGGGCGGGAGCATGGCCTTCCGCTCATTTGTTTGAAACAGCATCCCGGAGGCTCCCGGGAATGTTCGGCGGTATCTGTTCGTCCTTCAGTTGATGAGCAGTGTGAACGGCGGCCTGAGGAGCGTCTGACGCGGTTTCGGCGTGCTTCGGGGGCCTTCCATTCACTCTTATGCGGGATATGGTCTTTGATGAAATACTTCCTTTCTTCTCCCGAGGAATGGGCCCTCTGTTTTGTGACCATGGTGTGGGGCGTGACATTTCTTGTCATTCGTCTTGCCATGGAGCATTGCCCTCCGTTTCTTTTTGTCGCCCTCCGTTTTTCGTGTGCGGCCTGCATCGTCTTTTGTCTGTCCTTTCCGGTTCTGCGCCGTATTACAAGAAGGGAGATCATGGCGGGCGTTCTGCTTGGCGTCATTGTCTTCTTTGGCTTTGGCCTGCAGACTCTTGGGCTCACAAGCATCAGTTCGGGAAAATCAGCCTTCATAACGGCCTTCTATGTACCTCTTGTGCCGCTCGTCGAAATCCTTCTCATGCATCATATGCCCGAAAGCCGCGTCGTGAAGGGGCTTCTCCTCTCTTTCCCGGGGGTCCTTTTCGTCTCATGGTCGGATTCCGCAGGGCTGGGACTCGGCCTCGGGGAAACGGTCACCCTTATCTGCGCGTTTGTCTTTGCTCTTGAGATAGTGGTTCTCGGACTTGTTGCGCCCGGGACAAACGCCCGTTGTCTTGTCTTTGTTGAACTTCTTGTGACGGCCGTGCTGGGTTTTGCGGCCATGCCCGTGGCCGGCGAGGAATGGATTCCCATGCCTTCCTGGGTATGGGCCAGTGTCATCGGTCTTGGCCTTGCGACAGCGCTCATTCAAAACGTCATAACCTGGGCGCAAAAAGTCATTGCCCCCTCCCGTGCAACCGTTCTCTACGCCGGTGAACCGGTCTGGGCCGCCTTTTTCGGATTCCTTGCCGGTGAAAGTCTCGGACTTTTGGATATTGTTGGATGCGTCCTGATTCTGACCGGTATCCTTGTGAGCAGCGGGGATCGCTCATGAAGGTGATGGCCGAACCATGCCGCTATCATTGGCCGGGTCTTTCGGGTGAATGGAAGCAGAAATTTTGCAGGGCAGTCATTGAAGGGTCGGCGGAGTGTCACCCTGCAGACGGAGAGAATGCAATGTCCGTCGAAAAGCTCCGATAACTACGGAAATGGAGGTCCTGAAGGACGGAAGGGGTACCTTTTCCGGCCGGGCACACACCGTCAGGAATGGAACCGGACGCCGCATCAGGCACTCCTTGCTATTTTCCTGCCGGGGGCAAACTCCCGGACCCTGATCCTTTCCGGGCCAGACCTTTCTCGTTGGTCATGGTGCCGTCACGCACAGCAGGCATCAGCCAGCCTTTCTCACCTGCCTGCAAAGGGCACAATGCCTGCAAAAAAGCCCGGAATACTCCTTCTTCCCTCCCTGTCTCTACTTACAGTTTTGAAGCCATGCGGCAAGCTCACTGCAGGCCTCAATGGATTGCGGTCCGGGACGTGAAAAGCGTTCCTCCTCAACGACGAGGACCTGTTGTGTTCCGGCTGCCCGAAGGGCTTTGAGCGTCGGTCTGTCCCAGAGCGGAACGGGATCGGGATTCATGGGGCCCTTCTGGATAATATAGACGTCCGGATCGAGGGCGAGGACGGCTTCGTCCGAGAGGTGCACAAGTTTCTTGTCCGTCCGAACCACATTGACACCGCCGGCGTATTCGATGATTTCACGTACGATGTTCGAACTTCCCGCGGCAAGAAGGCTCGGTGAGCGCACTTCAAAAAAGACGCCTGGACGGTTTTTTTTGGGCGCGTCGCGTATGGCCCGAAGGCGTGTCTGCCAGGATGTTACGCACTCCTCTGCCTTCTTTTGTTTGTTAAGGCGTTTGCCAAGAGTTCTTGTGACAAGCCAGAGATCCTCAAAGGAATCAAGGGGGAGGGTGAGTGTTTCAATGCCGAGGGAGTTGAGTTCGTTTTCGAGGCCTTTGACCTCGGTACGCCCTGCCAGCAGGAGGACGAGGTCCGGGGAGAGGGAAGCGATGAGCTCGGTGTTCGGACGCATGTGGGTTCCGACCACGGGCACGCGTTCAAGCCCCTTCAGCCGGTCGTTCTTTGTCTTCCCCACGATGCTTCCGGAAAGATCCATGGCGTCCAGGATCTCCGAGAAAGCCGGATAGAGTGAGACAACGCGCCGTGCGGGTCCCGGCGCGTCTTGTGAGGCGGCATGCGAGATGCCCGCTGGGGGAAGAAGATGGAGCGCAAGAAGAAAGAGAAGAACTTTCAGCATGATCTGTCCTTTGTGGCGTCGTCACGAATGGAATGGGGAAGGGGCACCCCCTCCACGAGATTGAGCAGTTTTTTTGGAAGGGCGATCCGGGCCTTTTCGTCAACGGGGGCCAGAATCTGCATGGGCACGGAATGCAGAGCCTCCAGATGTTTGGCCGTAAAGGCCTCGTCTGTTTTTCTGTCGAAGAGTACGCGTCCGTTGCGCAGCCCTATCAGCCGTGTGCAGTATGCGCGTGCGAGGTTGCAGTCGTGGCTTGCCGTAAGGATGAGATGACCTTCCTCGGCCAGTCCGTGCAGGAGATCAAAAAGGGCCAGTCCTCCTTTGATGTCGAGAGCCGAGGAAAGCTCGTCAAGAATGAGCAGCGGCGCTTCCTGACAGAGGCTCTGTGCCAGAAGGACGCGTTGTATCTGTCCGCCCGAGAGCGTTGCAAGCGGGCGTCCTGCAAGATCCTGCGTGTTCGTTTTTTCAAGGGCGCTTTCGACGATGTCCCAATCTCTTTTTGCCGCACGGCCGAAAAAGGGAAGATAGGCGTAGCGGCCGAGAAAGACAAAGTCCCGCACAAGCATGTGTTCGGGAAGACGGGGTTTCTGTGGAACAGAGGAGAGAATACGTGCCCGTTTTTTGCTGGAGAGGGAAAAAAGGTCCTGACCGCAGAATTTGAGATATCCGCCTTTCGGGGAAAGAAGGCAGGCCAGTCCCGAAAGAAGGGTCGTTTTGCCCGAGCCGTTTGGACCGAGGATGCCCACGAATTCCCCCTTCCGGAAGCGGGCAGAAAAATGGCGGATAATGGTCTGGTCCCCGTAGCCGAAGGAAAGATCTTCTGCGCAGAGCATCACGGCCTCCGTTTAACGAGAAGGGCGAAAAACGGGCCCCCGAGAAGGGCCGTGACGACGCCCACGGGTATTTCCTCCCCTCCGTCAAGAAGAGAGCGGCTGAGAACGTCCGAAAGGACGAGGAGGATGCCGCCGCCGAGGAAGGAGGCAGGAAAGAGCGGGGCGTGAAGAGGGCCAAGAAGAAGGCGGAGAATATGCGGCACAACAAGACCCACGAAACCTATGACGCCTGCCACGGCGACACAGCCCGCGGTCATGAGGCTTGTCGCAAGGAGCAGGAGGAGGCGCGTGCGGGGGACGTTAAGCCCCATGGGACTTGCCTGCAGATCGTCGAGAAAGAAGAGGTCAAGGCTCCGCCAGAGAAGGAGGACCGTGAGAAGGGACGGCAGCGCGGGAATAAGGAGAAGGGGCAGATGTTCCCAGCTTTTTCCCTGGAATGAGCCCATAATCCAGAATACGATGCTTGCGACCGATTCCTCGTTGAGCGCCTTTACGAGGGCGACAAGGGAGCCCAGGATGGTTGCCATGGCAACTCCGCCGAGGATGACCTGGCTGTGTTCGAAGCTGCCGTTCCGCCTGCCAAGCCACAGCGTCCCGGCTATGGCGAAGGTTGCTCCGAGGAAGGCGCAGGCTGCAGTGCCCCCCATGGTGAGGAAGGGGAGACCGGGCAGAAGGCTCGGGATAACGCCCACAATGGCGAGGGAGGCTCCGCAGGCAGCGCCCTGGGACAGTCCGAGAGTGAAGGGGTCGGCAAGGTCGTTTTTCAGGACGGCCTGAAGAATGAGGCCCGAAAGCGCAAGAATGCCGCCTGAGAACGCGGCAAGAAGGGCACGGGGGAGGCGTATGGCCTGGACGATATGTTCGGCAATGGCGTCCGATGGGGGAACCGTGCCCAAAAGAGCCAGCAGGGCGTGGCCTACGCGTTCGGGCGAAAGGACGTAGGCCCCCTGAAAGCAGGCGAGGAAAACGGTCAGAAGCCAGAGGAGAAGGAGAAGAAGGAGAAGGGGCAGAGGACGTGTCAAGGGATGCATGGGCGTTGTCTGTGCAGTTGCGGTGATGCTGAGGTCATTTGACGCCGGCCCGGATGACGGGCCTTCCGGTTCATTGTTTCCAGATGATACCGCCAAGACGGCCGCAGACCTTGTCCCGTCGGTACGAGTAGCAGCTTCCGTTGCGCATGGTGCAGATGTCTATGCCGAAGACGGAGCGCTCGGGGAGTCCCGCCTCAAGAAGCTGGGAGCGGGTAAGGCCCCAAAGATCCATGGTCTTTTCCTGCTCGTTAAACCATGGCGAAAAGGAAGAGGGCCATTCGTCCTTTGCATTGACAAATTGCGCATTGCCCGTACCGAGGGACGGACCGCGGACAGCCAGAAGGTCTTCGGGGCGGAGGCTGTAGGTCTCCGTGAAGAGCGCTACGGCCTTTTGAATAAACCTTGCCCTGTTGCCGCGCCAGCCCACGTGGATAGCCATAATGGCCGTGGCGTTTTTGTCGGTCACCAAAACAGGTTGACAGTCGGCTGTCTTGATGAAGAGACCGAGACCGTTCTTCTGCGTGGCCATACCGTCGCACTCGCGGGCAATGGGCCGGTCTTCTTCACGAACGAGTTCTTCCGGGGCAAAGAGGAGCGTATCCCCGTGAACCTGACGTGCGTCGCAGAGTGCCCTGAGTCCAAGAGGGGCCATTCGCGCTTTGAGCTCTCTTCTGCGCAGAAGCACACGCTCCTCATCGTCACCCACCTCAAAGGAGAGATTCCCTCCGGCGTAGGGGTCATTGGTCTCCCCCTCCCGAGATCTCAGGGGAAAAAGACAGTAGACATTAGAGATGGTTGGAAATTGAAACAGCAAGGGGATCAGAGACATAGGATCTCCTCCTCGGTGCAGATGGCGTGCACCCGTTGGTCCCACATGTCGCAGGGCAGATGCGGGACTAGTTGAAAGGAAAAACAAAGTCCGAGACGGACGTGTGTCCCGGGGGAGGAGAGAAAACGGTCGTAGTATCCCCCGCCGTAGCCGAGCCGTACCCCGGATCTGTCAAGGGCGAGTGCCGGAAGGATAACGAGACAGTCCGGTTCCTCCTCGGCAAAGCACGGTGCAGTAAGACCGGGCACTGAGCGCGCCGGCTCATCGATACCGAAGTGGCCTTTTTCAAGGGCCGTGTCCGCCGTGAAGCGGGCGAGATGAAGAAGACCCTTTCCGGCCACCCTGGGCAGGTAGACGCGTTTTCCAAGAGCCAGGGCCCGGCTGAGAAGAAGGTCAGTTCGAACTTCACCCTCTTTCTCCATTGCCATGTAAAGGGCAACAGCCCCGGCCTTCTCCCACCCCTCCCATGCAAGAACTCGGTCCTGCAGCCTTCTTGAGGCCGCGTCATACCATGTTTTCCCACGGGCTTTCCGTTCCTTCCGCATGAGGCTGCGGAAGTGTGCCTTGTCTGAGGGTACGTGCTGTGCGCTGTACATTTGTGTAACCGTTTTGTGTGTATCTGCTCATTTTGTGCTGCCAAAGAGGCTGTAAAGAGTCTTTTCAAGAGTTGCAAGTTGTGGCAGTATGCACCAAAATTTTTGAGACGGGGATGTTCTGTATGGCGGAGCAGGAACGACATTGGCTTGTTTTGGGAGACATTCATGATTGTCCACAGGCTGTTCTGTCCCTTCCTGAACTCGGCCGTGCGGACGGAATCCTTGTGACCGGGGATCTGACCAATACCGGTGGCGTCAGCGAAGCGTCCCGGGTGTTCAGATACTTTGAAAAAACAGCACTCCCCGTTCTGGCGCAGTTCGGCAATATGGACCGTAAGGAAGTGGATGACTGGCTGACCCGGAAAGGTGTCAACCTGCACCGCACTGTGTGGAAACTTTTGCCTGATGTCGCCGTATTTGGTGTCGGAGCCTCGTTATTTACACCGTTTGGAACTCCCAGCGAGTATCCTGAGTCTGATTTTTCATTCTGGCTTGAGGAATGCTGGCAGAAGGCACAGTCCTATCCTTCGACCGTGCTTGTTTCGCATAATCCTCCCTTTGATACCGCCTGCGATATCATTGCTGACGGGAGCCATGTCGGTTCTGAGGCCGTAAAGGAATTTATCGAAGAGCATCAGCCTGATATCTGTCTGTGCGGGCATATTCATGAGTCACGAGCACTTGATCGCATAGGCCGAACCCTGATTGTCAATCCGGGATCGTTTGCCCATGGTTTCTATGCCATGCTCCACCGTGATGCTCAAGGAAAATTTTCTGTCGATTTGCACTGTTTGAAAAAAGTGAGCTGAAAAAACAATGCCAAAGGATAAAACGAGCGCAACCAAGAGTGAAACAACGGAAGAAAACCTGGAGAAAAAAAACTCTTCCAAACGAAGAACAACACGAACATCAACGAGAAAAAAAGAAGCTGCAACAACGGTATCCGACACGGAAAACGCACGTTTGGACATGGACGCGAGCGTTTCGTCCTCCCCTGCGGGTGACACGGTCGGAAAAACACGGCAGCGTTCTGTCACGGCTGCCCCAGAATCCTCTCCCAAGAAAGAGCCGCGAAAGCGTGCCAGAAAGCCATCCTCCGAGACCCATTCAGATTCCTCTCCGTCCATTGGCATCCCTTCAGAACCTCCTCTGCCGGGCGAGCAGGAGGTATCCTCCCGTACCCGCAAATCTTCACCGCAACGGCCGAAAAAGACAAGCACGCGTTCCAAAAAGAGCGTAAACGGGACGTCGGAAGGAAAAAAGTCAGAAGCCGCTTCGTTGCCCGGAAGCGAAGGAACCCCGGAAACATCCGATGGCAAACCGACCTCTTCTCCGAAGTCTGGTCGGACGAAAGGCGTTGCTGAAAGCGAGCGTTCGGAACCGGCCGGAAACGACGGGGGCAGCTCCCTGCACTCTGATCTCCCGGGAGATTCCTCCCTGCAGGCTCCGCTCCCGGCGGAGGATACGGCGGAAGGTCGGGTGGGCGAGAAAAGGGGCGTGAAACGCACGGGTGCGACACGTTCGAAAAAGACCCCTTCGGGGCAGTCCAGATCTTCCAGAAAAAACAATAAAACAACCGGGGAAGCTGCTTCCTCTTCTCCCGGTATTCCCGTGGACACAGTGTCTGCTGCGACTTTGGGGAATGGTGCCGGAAACGGACCGGAGGAAGAGCCCCAGTCTCTCCCCGGGGATGCCGACGCATCTTCTTCTCCGGCCCGCGTGCCGTCTGCACAGGCGTCGGCGAAGTCCGGAAAGAGCAGAACATCGCGAAGGCGTTCCTCCGGAAAATCCAACGCCGGGACGACTTCCTCCCAGGCGGCTGCTCTCTCCGTCCGGAGTGCGGACCAGGTAACGGATCGTCCGGATGTACCCGGCATGACGGATCCATCCTCACCTTCGTCCACGGAGAACGTGACGCCCGATGAAGGGGCCCCGGGACTTCCTACTGGTATTGAAGGCTCTTCAGCCGGTCTGGAACGGACCGCCGGTCCCGGGACGGATTTTCCCGCAGAGTCTGATCATCCTTCCGGAGATACCCATGATAATTCGGGAAGCGCAGAGGATGCAGAAAGAACTCAGCTCCCTCTTGGAATCATGCCCGCATCCCCACCGCTTTTGGATGGGAGGAACGCAGACGCAACGCATCACCACTCTTCCGGGCGCTGGACCGACATTCCCTCAACTCTTTCCGTCAACGATTTCCTGAAGAATTTTATCGAGAAGACCAAAGGACCCGGTGACGAACATATCCCCGTTGAACCGCGGGAGAACGGAATGAATCCGGACGGGGCGGTGTTACGGAACGGGGAGACGGGAGGGGCTCCCGATCATGCTCCGTCAGTCCCGGCCGGACGTGACGCCTGGCAGGTGGACGGTTTGGATGATCTGGGTGTCGCACGGACTCATGACGTGTCATCAGGCATCGCCGAGAATGGTATTCTGCAGCAGGGAGAGCGATCCACCACGAGGACTGTGCCCCGTTCCGCCGAAAATGAGCGCCGTGAGAAACGGGGCGGGAGCTTTCCCGGCGAGTCGTCAAGGAAGTTGCCTGGCGTTTCGTCTTCCTTTTCTGAAACGACCGCGGATGCTGACCGCGACGCCGGTCCCTTCGTCTTCACTGATTCTGACGTGACGGAGTCCGATGTTACGGAGACCGCTCCGCAACGGCCCGTGCGGACCGTGGGGCGTGATGGACAGCATGCCGGACAGAAGGAGAAGGGACGCCCTGCAGGGAATCGGGACGGTGTCCGGGAACACTCCCCGGTAAAGGACACGTCCGGAGAGGCCGGTTCCGGTGATGCGGAAGGTGCCCAGCCCGGAGCAGAAGACAGAGTGGCGACGGACCGGGGCGGCGAAAAGCTTGCTGAAAAGCGCCAGCGCGCCCGGAAACCGCGTGCCCTTCGTGGTCGTCAGAAGCAGGAGCAGGCAGGTACGGGTTCTGACGGCGTCCCTGAGATCCGGGAAAAGGCGTCGGGCCGTGACGCGGACGATATGACTGCCGGGGACGTGACGGACGAAGGTTTCGGGAAACGTGTGCCTTCCGCGGCCAAAGGTCAGACCGTGCACGAGTCAGATGATGCCCAGTCGGAGGATGTGCAGGCTGGATCTTCCCCGTCCCATGATCAGCATCAGCGCAAGGGCAACAGAAAGATGTTTTTCAGTGTCCTTGCCGGAGAGCGCATAGAAGTGGCCCTGACAGCCGACGGGAAGCTCAGTGAATACTATCTTGACATGCTTCACCAGAAGAAGCTCAAGGGGAATATTTACAAGGGAACCATTCAGAATATAGACACCAATCTGCAGGCTGCCTTTGTCGATTACGGCACCATGAAAAATGGTTTCCTGCAAATCGACGAAATCCATAAGGAATACTGGCTCGCCCACCATGAACCGAGCAAGGGAAATAAATTTCCGCCCATCCAGAAAGTGATCAAGCCGGGGCAGGAAGTCCTGGTCCAGGTCGTGAAGGAACCGACCGGGAACAAGGGAGCCTTTTTGACCACCTGGCTTTCCCTCGCGGGGCGTTTTCTTGTCCTGACGCCCGGACAGGATCAGATCGGGGTTTCACGTAAGGTTGTGGACGAGTCCGAGAGAGCACGTCTGAAGGAATTGATCAACGGCATAGATTCCGGTGAGGAAATGGGCGTTATTGTCCGTACCGTGAGCGCCGGCACCACGAAAACAACTCTCAAGAACGATCTGCAGTACCTGAAGCGGATCTGGAAGGACATTCGTAAAAAGGCCGTGGAGGTATCCGCTCCGTCATTGATCTACAGCGAACCGAGTCTTGTTGAGCGGGCCGTCCGCGATTATCTGACGGAAGATGTCTGTGAAATATGGGTGGATGATGAAAATGTTGCGGAAACGGTGCGCAATATGGTCAATCTGCTCTTTCCGCGCAAACGTGATCTGGTCCGTCTCTATGTCGACAAAAAACTGAGTCTTTGGGACCGCTTCAATCTCCGCCGCCAGATCGAGCAGGTGTACTCGCGTGAGGTTTTTCTCCCGTCCGGAGGGCGTCTGGTTTTTGATCAGACGGAGGCCCTGATGGCGGTTGACGTGAACTCCGGGAAGATCTCGTGCAAGGGTAATTTCGAAGCCATGGCCTATAAAACGAACATGGAGGCCGCTGAAAGCATCGCCAAGCAGTTACGCCTGCGGGATGTGGGCGGGCAGGTTGTCATTGATTTTATAGAGATGCGCGAACGGAAGCATGTCGAGGACGTGGAACGAAATCTTCGCATGGCCATGCGCAATGACCGTGCACGGCATGATATAGAACATATGAGTTCCTTTGGCCTGCTTGAACTTGTCCGTCAGCGGACGGGGTTCTCAGCCCTTTCCATTACCCAGGAACCGTGCCCGTACTGCGCGGGAACGGGGCAGCGTCGCAATCTGGAATGGCAGTCCCTGCAGGCGGCAAGTGATATACAGCGTCAGATGCGTACCTCGAAGGCTCCCGTGTATACCTATGAAGCAACGCCCGAACTCGGCATGTATCTCCTGAATCACAAACGTGAGATGCTTCAGGAACTTGAGGAGATGTACGGCAAACGCCTGGAGATTACGATCCGGCGGACCTTTTGACGGGTCGTTCTTCCGGTTTTGTGCCATGAAGAACGGTGGTAAAGCAAAGGAGGCGGTGTCCTTCCCTTTTTTTCGGGAGAATACCTAATAACAGACATGAGTCAGACAACTCTTCTTTTGCATGTGTGCTGCGGGCCGTGCGCGGTGATGCCCGTAACGCGTTTTCTTAATGACGGTTATGCCGTGACGGCCTGGTTCATGAATCCCAATATTCAGCCGTTAAGCGAGTATCTCAGACGCAGGGAGGCCGCGGGACAGTGTGCGGCCTATTTTGGCATCCCCATCATCTATGCTGATGAAACATGGGATATTACGGCCTGGCTCAGGGCTGTGCGGGACCGTGATACCAAACCTGACCGCTGCGTTTACTGCTGCGAGTCCCGCCTTGAGAGCGCCTTTCTCTACGCCGAATCCAGGGGATTTGATGCGGTCAGTACAAGTCTTCTTTACTCCATCTATCAGCCTCATGATGTGATCGCAAAGGCCGGGGAACGCTTCTCCCTCCGGTTCTCTCCGTCCTTTTTGTACCGGGATTTCCGCACGGACTGGCAGGAGGGCATTGATCAGTCGAAGGCCATGGGGCTTTATCGTCAGCCGTATTGTGGCTGTGTATACAGCGAATCCGAACGGTATCAGAAAAAACTGTTGCGCCTGCAGAAAGAAAGCGGTGCAACGGCATGACGCTATTTTCTCGTTGTTTTCTTTTTTCAAGGAATGGGTTTCATGCGTGGCGTGAATGCTTTTGTTTTGGCGTTGACACGGCTGAAGTGTCGGGGCGCGGCCCTGCTTCTTTTTGCCGTATTCTGTGTACATGGTAGTATTCTGGAGAGCATCCCGGCTCAGGCAGAGACACTTGCTGAGACCATGCGGGCTGCTGAAGAAGGCGACGGCAGTGCGGCAAATCGCCTTGGCGTATGGTATGAAAAAGGAAAGAACGGTCTGGCAAAGAATGCGGCCAAGGCCGTCTTCTGGTACCGAAAGGGTGCATCCAGAGGCAATATTTATGCCATGCACAATTTGGGGGATTGTTATCTGCACCATGTGGGGGTGCCCTTCGATGCAAGGCTGGCCTTTGCCTGGTACAGAAAAACTGCTGAAATGGGCGGGGGCTTGGGATACGAGGATCTTGGACGATTTTTTATTACACATGGATTTGAAAAGCCGAATTCTACTCTCGCAAAGGTCTGGCTGACTGCAGCGGCGCGTCAGGGTCGGACCAATGCTCAGGAAATGCTTCTTGCTCTTGGCGGTGAGAAACAGGAGGTCGAAGGACCACGACCTCCCTGCCAGCGGACCGAACGCGGGCGGAAACATTTGCGTGGAACGATACGGGAGATTGTTGAAGACAAGGAGATCGGCGAGCTTATAATCCGTATTGAGCAGCACAGGCGCCTGACTGATGTTCTCGTTTGGACGGATGTGGAGGATAAGGCGCTTTCCGCCATTCTTGCGGACAATCCCATTGGTAAATCCGTTTCCCTTGAGACGGTGAGAACGACCGGTTTGCAGACGACAACGGCACAATGTGTGACCGTGTGCGAATATATTCCCCACACCATTCACCGGGAACAGACCAGGGCTTCGGCGAGGGCCTCCTCTGAATCGGGCGTGGATATTTATATCGGTGTCAGTGGCCTTCTGCTCGGGGCGAATCTCGACGGAACCTGGGTTGATGCCGATACCCTGCAGAATGATCCGGATTTCCATGCCAAACGCTTTCAGGGCGGGCTCAAGGGGGACCTTTATTCAAAGGATGCCTTTCTTTGCGAATGCAGCACGGGACAGCTGATCAATGAGCAGCCGCCGGAAAATGTGAAAGAGTATGGCTCCATGGCCGACGTTCCCCTTTTTGTCATGCAGACCGCCGATGGTGTGTACAAGGTGGACAAGGAGCCCGTGCTGTTTCTCGGAAGCCCTCACAAAAAAATTGATCCCTTTCCGCGCAGGCCCCGTTATCTGACAAGCGGTCTGGATATCTTCGAGCAGGATGTACGGACATTGCTTTTGTCCGAGGGACTTAAGGATCCTTCCGTTTCCCTGAAATCAGTCTGTGCCGTTGACATGGACGGAGACGGGAAGGAGGAATATGTCGTTCACGCTGAGAATTTTCTTGGACATACCTCCGTACCCATGACCGGTGAACGGGGAATGTATTCCCTTGTTTTCGTTGTGCGGGAGGTCTCCGGTGAGCGGCTTGTTTCGCCTCTCGCACAGTATATTTGTCATGGACGGAACGAACACTCGAAGGAAGGGGCCGTGCCGGCCCTGCATAAGCCTGTCTTCATTTGTGACGTCAACGGGGACGGATTGCTGGAAGTCGTGCTTTCCTCCACGTATTATGAAGGTCGTGATGTCATTCTTTTTGTTTGGCAGGGGAAGGATTTTCTTGAAGTTCTTCGCGAGGGTCTTGGTACGTAACGAAAGAACAGCTTCTTTTTCCGATTCAGTCCTGTCCAAATTGTACGCCATTTCTCCATATCAGATATCCGTTCTCTTCATCAGCACACAATTTTTGGGGAGCTTGATGGCGGCGCTTCTCTTATGCGTAACATGAAGTGGCAATGTTCAGCCTTTACAGACATCTTGTATATGTCAATAAGAAACCGCTTCCCTTTTCAGGGTGAAGCGGTTTTTTAGTTTTAACAAAAGGAGACCGATGTATAATATGGCCGTATGGGAATTTTTCGGCCATGCGCGAAAATTTTTTGCTACAATGTATCCATTTCTTCGCGATTTTCTACATTTTTATGGCCTTTTTGCCCGTTTTCACGGTTTTTGGGCGCACTGCTCCCAGGCAGAGCAGAGTGTTCGGGCACGAGCAAGGTTGTATGTCTAGATCCGCCCTTGACGTCAAGACCTTTTGCGTCGAATCGGATGCACCCATGTCTGCGGCATCGTTATAGGAGAAATCTCCAGTTCCATGATGAAATCCGCGCCACACATCCCTATCATGACACTGACATCACAAAGGTGTGCCAAGCAACCTTCCGGGTTATTATGTGGACGGTCCGACCGTTGCTCATCAGTCTTGTGGCATCTGTTACGGTAAGACTGCAGAAGGTGTTAAGTTGGCATATTAGGTCTTCTCTACGTCTACGCTATTTCGGAGCACAAGAAAGCCATGAACCGTGTTGTCCACATGCCTGTACAGATGAGGAAAATGCTGGAAGAACATCGGTCTGAATCAGAGGGGCAGTCGGGACGGCTTGTTTTTCCAAGGCCGGGATGCAGAACACACCACATCACCAGATCAGTCCCGGCTTCCGTCTGATTCTTCGTGACACAAAACTCAACGAGGGCATCACTGATCCCCAAGACAAGGTGGTGCTCCACACTCTTCGGCATACCTACGCCTCATGGCTTGTGCAGGCCGGA
>JAIKXS010000062.1 GCA_024683955.1 Desulfovibrio sp.
GGAAAGAACTCCGTTCCGCCTCTTTCTCCGGGGGACATGCTCCATGCCGTCCTTCTGCTTAGCCTTAACAGCGACAACGCGGGACCCGTCCTTGCAAAGGTGATCCGCGGTCCCTGGGCCGGATCCCGTCTTCTCGGATCATTTCAGGGCCATGAAAACGGCCTTACCCTGACGTTTACGAGCCTTGTTTCAAAAACCCGCGGAACACACCGCATACTGGCCTACGCCGTGGATCCCGGAACGGACAGAACAAGTCTGGCCTCCTCGATAGACCATCACTACCTCGAACGCTTTGCGACCCTTATGGCGGCCTCCTTTCTTGAAGGCTTCGGGGAGGCTGTCAGGGAAAGCGGGCGCTCAAGCTACAGTTCGGTCTACGGCCACGGGTCCTCGATTCCGCACTACAATCCCGCAGAGCAGTTCTGGATAGCGGCGGGAAAGGTCGGAAGCCACATGGCGCAGCACCTCGGCCAGAACGTCCACAAAAAACCCACGGTCACCCTCGAAAGCGGCATCGCTATTGGCGTGCTCATCCTGGAGGGAACCGGTGAAGACAGTGAAGAGACGGAAGCTGGCGGAAAAAACGGACCCTACTGACGGGTTTTTATTAAATAAGATATATCTATTTCAAACTATTATACTCCCCTTCCGCCCTCCCAATGCCCTGCAGGCGCTTAGCCTGCAGAAAATGGGCAGGGGAAGGCGAGCACGGGGAGCAACGTCATCCGGAGGAGCAGAATGAAGAGAAAAGAAGACGAGATCATGTCGTCAGACCTCATGGAGGATGAGGATTTCCCTGAAAAACGAAGCCGCAGGGCCGGAACCGCCAATACGGCCGGCAGGGGGAGAAGCCGGAGAAGGGAGCCTGAGGAGGGCGATACGGACATCCTTTACGGAGAGGAAGAGAGGGAGATGCCTGAAGAACGAAGAAGAAGCCGCTCCCCCCTCTCTTCCGTTTTACTTGGAAAGCCTGCCCTTCTCGCCTCTCTGGCCATTCTTCTTGCGGGAGGACTTTTCTACTTCTGGAACACGGGAAGCGGCACGGAGAAAGGATGGAAAGAAGAGAGACGCGCGGGCGCATGGGAACGCGGGGAGAGAATGCCCGGAAGGGATCAGACGTACAATGCGGGCTATGACAAAGGCGGACGAGCTGAGGGAAAGTGGGACGGAAGAAGTGCCCGTGGGACCCGGGATGGCATGGGTGCACGTCGGGAGGCCGTTTATGATGCAGGAGAAAGGGGCGCGGAAGAACGGGGCGTGTCAGGTAAGGAGAGGCGGGAATTCTACGGCCGTGACATGCCAGGCCCTAGCTTTTTCCCTGCAGAGGGGCTTCTTAAGGAGAAAAGAGAGGGGGTAAAAAAAACCCAGGAAGAAGAGAGAGCCTTTGGCGGGGAGTACGGTGAAGCAGGATCCCCTCTCTCACATAAGGAGGATGGAAGAAGAGAGAAGGCACATGAGAGCCGCGAGCGACGGGAAGGACGTCTCACTGCGGCAACGGAAAAAGAAAGAGGCCAGAAGGACACGTCTCCCAAGTCTTCGGAAAAGGGAGAAGCCTTGCAGGGCCAGGGACTCACCCCTCCCCCTGTCAGCGCCACGGAACGCAACATATACGGAATGAGCAGGGCCCTTCTTGAACTCGATAACCGCATGACAAGCCTTGAAGAGGAACAGCGCGCCCTTAATGCAAAACTTGAAGGATTAAGAGAGACAAACGGGAAAAAGGGAGTTGCCTTGCAGGAGGAGGGCGAAAAGACCTTGGAAACGTTGGGGAAGACCGGAGGGAAGACGGAAAAAAGCGACCTGACAGCCGGCGCCTCCGGGAAGAAGAAGGCCATCGACAACTGGACCATCGTCGGCTTTTCCGGACGGCGTGTCGTCATAAAGGACCGTCAGGGGAGTCACTTCCTCCACGTCGGTGAAACCCTCGACAACGTCAGGATAACAGGCATTGACGTGAACACGGGAAGCATACGGACAAGCGAAGGCACCGTGCGCTACCGCTGACGAAAGCCCCGTTGGAGGGGAAGGCCATGGCTCAAGCCCTTGAAAGCATTCTTGAGAATCTCGCAGCCGTCCTTGGCGGCCTTGACCAGACAGTCTACACCGTCTCGGCCGTCATTGGCGTGGCCTTTGTCGGGCGGGCCCTCTTCCTTATGAAGCACGGGGAACGAACGGGAATTGCCCTGACGACCCTTGCGCTCGGCGTCATGCTCTTCAGCCTGAAATCCCTCATATCGGCAGCGTCCCTTTCCCTCTTTGAGGAGGAGGCGGGACTTCTTTCGCAACTCGCCGGAATCAGAAATCAGGGTCTTCTGAGCCCCTATATACACTTTGCGGTCACCATAGTTGTTCTTGTCGGCATATTAAGCATCCTGCGCGGCATTTTAAAGCTTCACGCTTCGGCCACGGGACACGGGGAAAGTTTCTGGCAGGGGCTGACCCATCTTTTTGCGGGCATCCTCTGCGTCAACATCGTGACCTTTGCCAGACTCTTCGGGCAATCGGCAGGCGGCGTTGTCGCGGAACTCATCGAGGCGCTTTTCTGATGCGGGCAGACGCAACGGAAAAATACCGGACCTTCCGGACGTGCTCAGAAATGGCTGCACAGGCGCTACAATCTCTAGTTAGAAAAAGGATACATCCATGTCAGCAAAAACTCTTCTCTCAACCCTCATCTCACGTTTCAGGGAAGTGCACGGTCATCTCAAAAAAACCTGCCTTGGCATCTTCACTTCACTCCTTTTCCTTCTCTGCGGAATATGGCCTTTTGAAGCCAGGGCCGGGGATCTTTCGGATCTCTTCGGCAAAATCACCCAGGTCTCGACGGACGCCGGCAACGCCATAAAGGTGGTCTTCTTCATTGCAGGGATCTGTTTCATCGGAGCCGGTATCATGAAACTCATCCAGGCGTCGGACAGGCACGAGCCGAAGGGTCCCGGACTCACCTACATCTTTCTCGGCTTTCTCCTGCTCGGCGTCTACTCCCTTGCGAAGGCAGGATCCCAGTCCCTTCTCGGCGTTGAGGGCGGGGTGACGCTGAACGCGGACTGACGAGGGGCGGAGGCTGCGTCCGGGGAAAAGGCAGGCGGCCGGAGGGAAGGATCTCTACGGCCGCCAGAAGCCGCGAGGCATGAAAAGAAGAAAACCACTTTGTCCAAAGGAGCACTCCATGGACGCTTTTTCCCTAATCCCCTCTGTCTCAGACGGAAGTCAGAGCAGGCTTAAACGGCCGCTGTCGCGCCTTGATGAGCTGGGATTTTTAAGGGCACGGGAAGAAAGAAGAAAACGCGACGGCTACGCCTGCCAGGGGTGCGGCATACGCCTTCCGAAACGGGACGGACGCATTGCCGGCATCGAGGTCCATCACAGAAACGGCAATCCCCGCGACAACAGGGAGGAGAACCTCATAAGCCTCTGTCCCCTCTGCCATGCCCTTTTTCACATAGGCCTTTTTGCACGGCGCTTCGGAAAATCCATGCGCCTTATTCACTGCCCGGAACTCGACCAGGGTGATCTGACACTGCTCAGCTGGACCTCGGCCATCCTCTTCAAAAACGCCGAAAGAAATCCCTCGGAAGCCGGTGAAAGACTTGCCGGGAAAGCCGGGAGGCTCCGCGGCATGCTTCTTGCGAGATGCCGCTTTCCGGAAACCTACTTTCAAGCCCCTGAGGACACGGCCCTTTTGAACAGCCTGATCATGGAGGAGGACTCCCTGGCCTTCTTCGGCTCGGTTCTGGGCCGCCTTAAAAGAAGGCACAGGAGGGTCTACGTGCACCGCGGGGAATGGCTTGGAGGCCTGCGCATCTACTTTGATCCGAAAGACCGGGAACTTTTCCGCGACCGCGGGGGCGCGGATCTTCTGACAGTCTGTCTCGAAGAAGCTGAATGGCAGGCCGGAAAAAACTGGGGGGAAAGCTGGGAGGCCATTGGAAGGCAGTTTGCCGGTCAGCTGGTCTGACAGGCTGGGGGCTGAAAAAGGGGCTGCCGGATACCGGGCATCGCCCGAGGGGCCTCTTTCATTCCGTAAGGCCCTCCAAAGGGCCGCTTCGGCAGGGAGCAGAAAGATCCATAACTCTCCGGGCGCTCTCATCGGACGGATCAGGGCTTTGCATCGTAAGGCGCCGTGACAGGGATCCCCTGACAGTTCGCCCGGGCCTCATTGTCGCACGTCTCTTCTTATGCTAGAAACAGGCAGTGAGCATCCCTGCCCGTCTTCATGCGGTCTGGATAGCTCACGGAAACCAGTATCTCCGGCACGCGACAGGAAGGAGAAATACGCCTCCTCCTGCCGTCGGGGCGTCCGCCGCATGCGGCACTTTCATCACAACGCCCTGACCCGTTCCCCTCTCTCTGGGGGAAGGGCGCCCTTCGTTAGAACATGAGCGTGGAGCGACATCATGAGCTATGCCAAAAGCACAAATTTCAGCGGTCAGATCGGTTTTGTCTTAGCCTCGGCGGGGAGCGCCGTAGGACTTGGAAACATATGGCGTTTTCCCTATCTGGCGGCAAAGGACGGTCTTCTCTTCATCGTCCTCTATCTCGTACTCGTCCTGACGTTTGGCTTTGCGCTGCTCATAACCGACATCACCATCGGCAGAAAGACTCGGCGGAGCTCCATTTTCGCCTACTACGCCATGTCCCCCAAATGGCGCTATCTCGGGGTCCTGACCTTTCTCGTCCCGGTGCTGATCATGACCTACTACCCGGTCATCGGAGGATGGATCACGCGCTATATCGCCGTCTACGCCACGGGTCTCCAGAGCGCTGCGGCCGACTCGGCCTTCTTCACATCCTTCATCTCCTCAACGACCTCACCCATTCTCTACGGCATTCTCTTCCTCGCCCTGACGGGACTCGTCATCTTCTTCGGCGTGCAGTCGGGCATTGAACGGGTCTCAAAATGGCTTCTGCCGCTCCTTTTCCTCATGCTTATCGGCATAGCCTGCTACGCCCTGACCATTGAACACACGGACGCCAACGGCCAAACCCGCACGGGTCTCATGGGACTCGCCTATATGTTCACCCCGAAGGGCGGCGAGCTCACCCTCTCAACCTTCCTTCAGGTCCTCCTTGATGCCGTGGGTCAGATGTTCTTCTCCCTCAGCATCTCCATGGGCATCATGATCTCCTACGGCTCCTACGTGAACAAGGAAGTCAACCTGACAAAATGCGTCCTGCAGATCGAAATTTTTGACACCGTGGCAGCCATGCTTGCGGCCATTATCATCATTCCGACCATCTATGTGTTCTCCGGTCCCGAAGGCATGAGTGCAGGGCCCTCACTCATGTTCATTTCCCTTCCGAAAATCTTCGACGTCATGGGCACGGCCGGTGTTATCACGGGCATTGTCTTCTTCGTCATGGCCGCCTTCGCAGCCCTCACCTCCTGCATCTCCGTTCTTGAACCCATCGTGGCCAACATCATGGACATGTTCGAGACGAAACGCAAAATAACAACGATTGTCACAACCCTCGTCTACATGGCCGCCGCAACGGTCATCACCCTCGGCTACAGTTCTCTCTACATGGAGGTGAAGCTTCCGAACGGATCGACAGGACAGCTTCTTGACATCGCCGACTACGCGGCAACCGCCTTCATGATGCCCTTCATCTCGCTCTTCACCTGCATCCTCATCGGCTGGATCGTCGGGTCGAAATGGATCATCGGGGAAATCGAAAGAGAGGGAAATGTCTTCTCCATGAAAGGCGCCTACACATTTCTTATCCGCTATCTGGCGCCTGTTCTCATGTTCATCCTCTTTCTGCAGTCAACGGGATTTCTTGATTATATCCTGAAGAAATAACACATCATCCAGACAATGTGCAGAACCCGGAATGTCAAAACGCATTCCGGGTCTTTTTTTTTTCGACCGGACCCGTGTTTTGGCAAGAAAAGGGGAGAAGAAAGTCCTTCATAACCCGCCTTTCAGAAGATCTCGGTAAAGCCATTCGTTTACATATCCTCTGCACTTCACTGTATATCCTCTTTCAAGGCTTTTTTTGACGCAGCACCATCACGGAGTGTACAATTAAAAAATGACTAGATAGCCATCATATAAAGGTGTATACGTACCTGAAAAAGAAATGCGTCCGAAGTAAAAACGCATGACGCCGGAAGCTCCTCCCGCCGCCCCTTCTCCACATTCATACCCAACGTCTTGTTTCCCCGCCCGGCCCGGACGGGCGAAAGACAAAGGAGGCCCATATGTCACGCCGAAAACACATTGCAGCACTCAACGGTGCCGGAATCCGTTTCCGTCTTCTTATTCTCTCCCTTCTTCTCGCGAGTTTTTTCCTGGCCCCCGGAAGGACCGAGGCCTCAGAGCTCACCGTCTCGGCCGCAGCGAGTCTCACCAACGCCTTTACCGAACTCAAGGGACTCTATGAGGCACAACACAAGGGCCTCACCGTCTTCACAAATTTTGCCGCCTCAACGCCCCTGCTTAAGCAGATAGAGGCGGGAGCCCCCGTGGACGTCTTCGCAAGCGCCGATCAGGAAACCATGGACAAGGCCGAAAAGGCAGGTCTTGTGGCGTCCGGGACACGTGAGAACTTTGTGCGCAACACCCTTGTGCTCATCGTCCCGAAGGGAAAGTCAAAGCCTGAGAGTCTCAGCGCCCTGAAAGGCTTCGCCCGCATCGCCATCGGCAACCCCGACTCCGTCCCAGCCGGCCGCTACGCGCGGGAAGCACTCAAATCAGCAGGGCTCTACGACACACTGACCCCGTCCTTCATTCTCGGAACCAACGTCCGTCAGGTGCTCGACTATGTGGCACGCGGAGAGGTTGACTGCGGCATTGTCTACGGAACCGATGCCAAAAAGCAGGAAAACAAGGTCGATGTCGCCATGGTTCTTCAGGGACACAAGGAAATTCTCTATCCCATCGCCCTGATCAAGACCGGAAAAAATGCGAAGGACGCCCAGGACTTCATCACCTTCGTGCGTTCCGAAAAAGGCATGAGTGTCCTTGAGCACTACGGCTTTGCACGACCCTAAGTCACGGTGCCATGGACACATCCATTCTCCAGCCCCTTCTTCTCTCGGTCCGCATTGCGGGCCTTGCAACGATTTTCTCCTCTCTTCTGGCCCTTCTCCTGGCCTGGGTTCTCATGAGAAGAAGGGGCCCTTTCTCAAAGATCATCGACGCCCTCTGCACCCTTCCCCTTGTGCTTCCGCCAACCGTCATCGGCTACTACCTTATTCTCCTCATCGGCCGCAACGGCCTTATCGGCAGTGAACTTGCAGAGCTCGGCATCCACCTCATATTTTCCTGGCAGGGAGCCGTCTGCGCGGCAACCGTCGTGATCTTCCCCCTGATCTACAAGTCGGCCAGGGCCGCCCTCGAGCAGGTCGACCCGGTCTACGCCAACGCCGCCCGCACTCTCGGGGCCGGTGAATGCCGTATTTTCCTGACCGTGTCCCTCCCTCTTGCCTCCAAGGGCATCATCGCCGGCATCATCCTTTCCTTCACGCGCGGCATGGGGGAATTCGGCGCAACCCTCATGGTGGCCGGCAATATTCCAGGCAAGACACAGACCCTCTCCCTCGCCATCTATGCGGCCTTCCAGGCCGGTGACGACATGCTGGCTACCCGCCTTGTGATTATTTCCTCCCTTCTCTGTGTCGCCCTCCTTCTTCTTGCCGAAGGCATCGTGGCGCTCGCAGGCAGAAGAAAACGCCCCGGGAACGCCGGAAACTGACAGGGAAAACGGGAAAAAACGTGATGAAAGAAGAAAGATTCTTCCGTCAACCCCCTTCAAAACACCGCCTGCAGCGGAAAGGGCTTCTCTCTCCCGCTGACGCCGAAGGCACCTTTGCCCGTCCGGAGGATGCATGATTCAGATCACCCTTACCAAACGCTTCTTCGGACACGCAAAGGACTTTGCCCTCTCCGTGGACTACGTCATCACGGAGGAATCTCCCGTTGCCATTCTCTTCGGCGCATCGGGCTCCGGAAAGACCCTGACGCTCAGCTGTCTTTCAGGTCTTACGAAACCCGATGAGGGACGCATCGCCGTCAACGGACATCTCCTCTTTGAAAGCAGACACGGCATCAACGTTCCGGCCCGCAGGCGCGGCATAGGCTACATGTTTCAGGAATACGCCCTCTTTCCCCAAATGACGGTCCTCGCCAACGTCGCCTACTCGGGAAGCCGCTTTTTTCCATCCCTCCTTTCCAGGGAGGAAAAGACCCGCGCCATGGATCTTCTCGAACGCGTCGGTCTCTCACGGATCGCCCGTCACTATCCTTCCGAGCTTTCCGGCGGCCAGCGCCAGAGGGTCGCGCTTGCGCGGGCCCTCTACGCCGACCCCCGTCTCCTGCTTCTTGACGAGCCCTTCTCGGCCCTTGACCCGCTTCTCAGAAAGACCCTGCGCCACGAACTCTCCTCCATCCTCAGAGATCTTCCAATCCAGACCATCATCATCACCCATGACCCGGATGACGTGGATGTCTTTGCCGGAGAGCTTATTCTCTACCACAGGGGCCGCGCCAAAAAGATCGAGGACTACCCGGTCCGCCGCGCCGCGTTCACGTCTACATCCGACTGTCTTCTCTCCCTGCAGCACGAAGCGGAAATCATGGGGAAAAAGGGCTAAAGAAGAAGAAAGACATCCGGAAGGGCAAAGCGTCCGGCCCCAGGGCAAAACAGCGCCTGAGAGGAGCGCGATTCCCCCATCTGTACGCGTACCGCTCTCTCAGGGAGCAGGGCTGCCCGGGACTTCCGATAAACCCTCACTCCCGTCTCCGTAACCACGCGTGGCATCACGCTCCACTCCTTCCCGCACATGCTCCCGTCTCAAATCCTTCTCCCCCTGCCTCCGCTCACGGATACTCGTTCCCTCTGACATCCGGTAACTCTCCCCATCGGAAAGAAGAGCCGGATTTTCCGCCGCGCCACTCCCGAAAAAACTTTCCACCGCAACAAAGGAGCCCCGTGCGGCAAGCTTTATTCCCATGGGGCGCACCTGGGGGATAAGACGTCCTTCCCCGCTCCGGCACACACTCATCCGGCTCATCTGCCGGATCTGCCCGATCCGGAAGACGTTCTGCTCTTCCCCGAGTTTCATGTTCTCCATGGAGCCCGTATAGATTTTACAGGGCAGGATATCCCAGCGTTCCGCATCCGACAGCATCGTCTCAACCTTTTCCGCACACGCATCAGGCGAAAGAAAGGATCGGGAGAGAACGGATCCTTTCTCATCCCGTTCCACATTTTCCGCATCCCCGGGATAAAAGGAATGCACCCTTGATACGGAACCGTCCTCATTGAGCACACGAAGAAGGAGATGGGGTTTGACGGGCCTGTAGCCGGCCCCTTCATATTCCGTGAAAGGCGCAAATTCCTCAGAGCTGAAGTAGGCCCTAAGGCCATCACGTGTCCCGTCGAGGCTTCCGCGCTCCCCGACGATACGCTTTCGGGGATCATAAAGAGAATACATGACCCTGTAGCGCTCTTCGGAGGGGAGATCCCTCTGGAGAATGGCCTCAATGGCCTTGGCCGCATTCTCCTCCCCGTACGCATCCTGATACCGGCGCAGGGCTTCCCGTCCTTCCTTCTCAAGCCTGAGCCACTCTATTTTTTCCCGCACATTCCCCGGGGTGAAGACATTGACAAGTCCGTGACCGAAACGAAGTCTCTTCCGACCTTCCTCCCCGTTCCAGCTTATGACGTTTGGCCAGTCGGTCGTGTAGGCATCCCTCTCCCCCTTCGCTGCAAAAAGTCTGAGCCGTAAAAGTCCGCCGGGAAGAAGCCTGTGACGCAGGGGATCTCTGCGCTGCTTCAGTTCGTTGAAGCGGAGATCCTCAAATCCGGGTCTGCGTGGATTTGCCGCCTTTTCCGTATTCATGTCGAGGGTGACAGTAATGAGGCGCCCTTCAGGCCACGTCTCTCCCCTGATCCCGACGGCGCATCCCTTTTCGTCAAAAATAAAGTCCCTGACCGTCACAATGCCCGTCTTGCAGGTTCGCTCGCTCATGCCTCCTCCTTTTCCGAACATACGGTTAAAACGTTTTTGACTCCCCCTTGCGTAAGGCAAAACCGGAAGTACACCATGGACAGGCCGCGTGCCCCAGGCGAAAAATCGTTCCGCGACATGCCCCTATTCCCCGTTAAGCAATGCACGCAGACGGCGCTGAACGCTCTCGGAAAGGACACTGTTGCCGCGAAGAATGCCCCTGGCAATTCCGCTCCAGTCAGGTCCTGCCCCGCCTTCCGCGCGGACGTTGTTCCAGACCGTACGCCACGGAATTGCGCCTTCCTCAACACGTGTCATGGCCTCCCTGCACACCTCCTCCGTCACCTTCTTCAGGGCTTCCTTCGAAATCACGGAAAGATCGGGAAGAGAAGGGAGCGTGAAGGTAAAGGATTTCCAGTGAAAGACGTCCATGAGCCCTTCCGTGCAGCTTTTCACGGCAGCCATGTGCTGCTGCTCCTGCACGCGAAGAATGGATTCCTCATAGACGGCGAGAAGAGCGGCCTTTTTCTCCGTGATACGCCGGGCATAGGTTTCGCCGCAGTGCTGATATTGAAAAACGTCCGAAAAGGCCGCATTGGGCGCAAATCCCTCCAGAACGAAAAGAAAGAGGAGGCAGATTAGCCTTCTTCCTCCCCATGAATGCCTCCCTCTGATCACAGTCACCTCCCTTCCCCGAAAAAACGTCCCGTTCCGTTATAAGGCAAACCCCCTTCCCGATCCCGATAGTTCCGCCGTTCTGCCCCCCGCCTAATGATTCCAAATCCTCTTCCGCAAGGCAGGCCGCACATCCGGCCCTTCACCGGAAAGTCCGGAAGCTTCTGACCATATCCGCTCATCCATCCATCCTCCATGCAGGGTCCCTGGTCAAAATAATGGTGCAAACCGGCGCGAAATTGGCTAAAAAAGCGTGGGGCAAAAGAAGCTGGATAAATAAAATTGACATATCAAAATTAATATGAGACAAGAAGCCATCTTGTCAAGGCTTTTTTGCGCTCCGGCACGAACCGCCTTACAAAGGAAGGACAATGCGACTTTTTATTGCCGAAAAACCGAGTCTTGCCCGGACCATCGCGGAGTATCTCGGGATTGTGAAACGCGCCGGAGGCTACATCGTCTGCAGGAACGACGATGTGGTCACGTGGTGTTTCGGCCATCTCCTCGAGATGGCGCAGCCCGAACGCTATAATAAGAGCTGGGGCAACCGCTACAACAAGCAGATTCTCCCCATTGTCCCCGAACACATCCTTCTTGAACCGAAGACGGATCAGGGTGCGTCCTCACAGCTCTCCGTCATCACGGATCTCCTCAAAAAATGCAGCCAGGTCGTCAATGCCGGCGACCCGGACCGTGAGGGGCAGCTCCTTGTGGATGAGGTGCTCGACTATCTTCACTACGACGGACCGACGGACAGAATTTTTCTGGCGTCCCTCGACGCAAAGAGCGTCACCAGGGCCCTCGGTACCATGCGTGAGAATGTGGAGTACAGAAGCTGGCGGGATGCCGCGGAAACGCGGAGGACCATTGACTGGCTTGGCGGAATCAACATGAGCCGGGCCATGACCATTTTCGGGCACAGCCTGGGCTTCCAGGGGGTTCTTTCCCTGGGGCGTGTCCAGACCCCGACTCTCCGTATCGTGGTCGAACGGGACAGACAGATCGCCCATTTCGTACCGGTTGACTACGCACAGCTCACGGCGGAAATCGCCCACGAAAAGGGCTCCTTCCTCGCAACCTTCAAGCCGGGCGATGCGACCGAGGGGTGCGATCCCGAAGGAAGGCTCACGAATTTTGAAGTTGCCGGGGCCCTGCAAAAGGAGTCGGCGCCCTTACCTGGTCTCATTACGGGCTTTGAGCGCAAAAACGGCAAGGAATGGCCGAAGCTCCCCTACTCCCTTGCAAGTCTCCAGGTAGACTGCGCGGCAAAATTCGGCTTTTCCGCCCAGCAAGTTCTGAATATCGCCCAGCGCCTCTACGAAGGGAAATTCACAACCTATCCCAGAACAGACTGTGAATACCTGCCCGAGGAACAGTTCGGCGATGCCCCGGAGATCATACGGATGCTCTCAGGGCACGAATTCCTGAAAGAAGCCTGCGCCGGGGCCGACACGTCTCTTCGGGGCAAGGCCTGGGATACAAAGAAAATCACGGCCCACCACGCCATCATCCCAACGGGTGTCCGCCCCTCCTCCCTCTCCTTTGACGAAGAGCGCGTCTATCTCCGCATAGCGCTCCGCTATGTCCTCCAGTTCTGGCCGCCACAGGAATTTATGCAGAGCAAAATCAGCGTCCGTCTTGAAAACGGCACCGAGTGGGAAGCCAGGGGAAAGGTGATCAAAAAGGCCGGTTGGACGGCCGTCCTGAAAAACGAACAGAAGGAGGAGGACGAAGGGGAAGAGAAGGAAAAGGACGGGGAAGGCCAGACGCTTCCGGCCGTCAGGAAGGGGGATCCGGTCAAAAGCGTCAGGGTCGACCTCAAAAAAAAGCGGACGACGCCTCCGGCGCACTTTACGGAAGGCACCCTCATCAATGCCATGAAGAACATCCACCGCTTTGTGGATGACAAAAACGCCCGGACAAAGCTCCGTGAGACAAGCGGCCTCGGCACCGAGGCCACAAGGGCCGGCATCCTCGAAACACTGAAAAAACGCGGCTATCTCGAAGGGAAGGGCAAAAAGCTTCTCTCCACAAGCAAGGGGCAAAGCATCATCGATCTCTGTCCGGCGTCCATGAAGGATATCGTGACAACAGCCGTTCTTGAAGACATTCTCTCCGACGTCCAGGCGGGAACGGTCGAGGCAAGCGAAGCGGTCAAAACCTATGTCCGGAAGCTTCCCCCCATGATTGAGGCGGTCTTCACCCAGGACGTCTCCAAAATCACCTGTCCCGAATTCGATCCCTGCCCCCTCTGCAAACGGGCCGTCCGACGCATCAGGGGCAAAAAAAGCGGCAAGTATTTCTGGATCTGCACCAACGAGGACTGCAAGGCCTTCTTCACCGATGAGGACGGAAAGATCGGCACCCGCATCGTACAGGCCGAGATAAGCCGGACCCATACCTGTCCCGAGTGCGGAAAGCCCCTCGCGCGGCGGCAGAGAAAGGATGGAAGCGGCTTTTTCTGGAGCTGCACGGGCTACCCCGACTGCCGCTTTGCCTGCCCGGACATTGAGGGAAAACCCGGTCCGAGACGCGAAGTTATCCAGCCGCCCGTTCCCGGAACCTTTTTCTGTCCGCACTGCGGCAGCCCCCTTCGCTACGGCCGGTCGAAGACGGGACGCTTCTACTGGGCCTGCTTTAACAGGGAGAGCGGCAAGCACTCGGGTCCCGTCTTTTTCGACTGCCAAAAGGACGGTTCGCCGCGCATTCCGGAAACGCTCAACGAACGAAACCCTGAACGGAAACCGCGCAACTGACGCGCAAACAACGGAGTACCTATGCCCACCTATTACTGCCCACGCTGCCAGTCACCGCTTAAACGCTACACAAGAAGGGACGATACGGAAAAGCACTTCTGGTCCTGTACGGGGTACAGGGAGGGATGCACCTTCATCTGCGACGACTGCAGGGAGGAACCCTTTCTCAAGACCTGCCCCGAGTGCGGCAATGTGCTGGCCTGGAAGATCTCAAAAAAGAACGGCAAGCCCTATGTGGCCTGCTTTAACAGGGAGGCGCATGCAGACGGCGGGGTGCTTTTCTTCAACGAGGACGGGACATCGCGCGACACGGCCTCTGAGAGACCGACGGCAAAGGGCTCCTTCAACTGTCCCGAATGCAGGGGGGAACTTCTCTACCGCAGAGTCCGCAACGGAAAATATGCCGGGAAGAAGAATATTTTTCTCTGTCCCAATGCCGAAAGCCACAGCGACGGCAAGGTCCGCTTCTTTGAGGACGACGGCGGCGTTCCGCTCTTCTGATTTAATAAAAGAGATATATTTATAATAATATAACAAATAACCAAAAGAGAGAGCTTTATTCCGGAAAGGGGGAGGGATACGGGCGGGAGGGAGGGAGTAACGAAAAAATGAAGAAAAAAAAGAAAGGAAGAAAAAGGAAGAAGGACGGAAAGAGAGAGAAGACCCGGAAAAACGAAGGGCGGCCTCCGGCAGGCCGCAACGGGAAAAGCCTGCGTAAATCAGGGGCATACTTCAGTCGCGGCCGACCAACGACAGGCAGGTTCCTGCGTGAACCAGAAATTACGCCTTCTCGGGATCTCTTCCAGGAATAGCCCCATACAGCAAATCCTACCCATTATCCCGCGCTGCCTTCCCAGGGACATAGGCCTTTGCCCAAGGGCGTTTTACGTCTTTATTGAGAATCCGTATGCATTGATCTTCCGAAAGCCGTCTTGTAACTGAATTATGTCACCCGCTTTCTCGAACCCGTGAAGTGCGCACAGAGAAGCAAAAAAAAAACAACGGTGAACTTGAAAAAAGCCCATCAGAAGCGTATATTGTTTCCCGTTTAATTTTCTAAACCGTTTGTCGGAGGCATCATGTACAGGAAACTTCTTTTGGCGGCATTTCTCCTTCTTTTTACGGCAGGCCAGGCATCTGCACACTTTGGCATGGTCATTCCCTCCAAAGCCATTGTGCAAGATAAAAAGGCAGGACAGCTTTCTTTTCT
>JAIKXS010000065.1 GCA_024683955.1 Desulfovibrio sp.
TTCCACATGAAGAAGAGCCAATATGCAGGATTCAGGCTGTCATTACGTTGCGACTATGGTTCCCTTAGACGAAGGCAACGCCATCCGGGGAGGCGTTTTTTTTCTCCGGTCGTTTTTTATCCCCCGGCGAGGAATCCCGCATTTCCAGAGAAAGAGGAGAAGAAAGCGTCATCCAGAATGTGGAAGGAGCTTTCTTCCCCCGGAAGATAACGGTCTCCGCCCCATGCCGCGGAGTACGCTCCCCTGAGGCGCGTCCCAGGCTTTCTGCAGGCGAACGGACATTCTGCCCGTCTCATCCCCTTCCATTCCCTCTTAAGCCGTCTTCGCAAAAGCGTCAGAGAGATAAGGGAATGCCTCACCTGCACCCCGGAAAACGACTGTCAGGACTCTCTTTGGCACGCAGCGTACGGAAGCTGAGACATCAGGAAGCTTGTCCGAGAGCAAAGGATGCGCCGTTTGGAAGATTCGGAAATTCCCTGCTGCCGAAAACAAGAGCCGTTTTTTCGACACGCATACACGGCCAGGCACCAAAGGACGCCGAAAAGGCATGAAGAAGCGCTGCCGCAGTCGGGGTCACTGTCTCACCTTCTCCTTCAAAGGAGCGTACCGATAGTCCCTCAAGAAGATGGAGCACGGCCGGTGCCGGAACCGGTAACTGACCATGGGCACAGACGACGACCCCGTCGCATACGGGCAGGGGACTGACAACAAAAACATCGGGTGCAATCCGTGCATACAGCTCACAACTCAGGCAAATATCAAGGATACTGTCAAGGGCACCCACCTCGTGAAAATGGACATCCTTCGGATCCACACCGTGGACGGCACCTTCAGCTCGCGCCAAAATCTGAAATGTCTGTACTGAGAGATTTTTTCCTTCTTCCGAAAGCACACTGCCTTCGATAATACCCAAAATATCCGAGCATGTTCTGTGCATGTGTTCTTCAGGCAGGCGGACGTGGGCATGCCACCCGGCTATATGACCGCGTTCGACCTGAGAAAGAGCAACACTCCCCCTGAGTTCGGGCATAATCCCCTCAAGGAGCCTGTCAATCTCCTCCTCCCCTGTCTCTGACAGACGAAGGAGCCCTGCCAGCATCATGTCGCCGGAAAGACCCGAATGAGAGCGGATGGTAAGAATTTTTGCTCTTTTCTCTCCACTGTTGCTGTCTATGGAGGGATGATCACAGTGAGAATGATGATTATTTTCTGTTATTTGAGACATATAACACCTTAAATATGTATTAAATATTTATATGTAACAAAAATAACCTAATAATTACGCAAATTTTCTCTATAATATCGATAATACACTAGACTTATTAAAAGTGCAGTCACAAACCAGCTAACAGGATATGAAATCAAAAGACAGTTAAAATCATGATATTGTTTAAATATTGTAAAAACCCATGCTATACGAATTCCACAAATTGCAAAAAGTGATGCGATGGCTGGGGGGAGAGAGCATCCATATCCCCGAAGTGATCCTGAGAGTATATCAATAAAAATCGTGATAACATTTGGCAGAACAATAATATAAATACGCAGAATTGCTATTTCCAATACGGCCGGATCTGCAGTAAAAAACTGCAGAAGCCAGGGTGAAATCAAAACAATAAGCAATGACATGACGATATTGAGAGGGATCGTCAGATAAAGGGAAACACGCGTCACTCTGAGACAACGGGGGATATTGCGGGCACCATAATTCTGACTCACAAAAGTCGTTGCGGCCTGAGCAAAAGCGCTCATCAGGCAGTACATATTAATCTCAATGGTGAAAGCCGCGGCCGAACCGGCTATGACATCGGGCCCCAGACTATTGATCGCAGACTGTACAATCACGTTTGAAAAGCAAAAAACCATTCCCTGTATGGCCGCCGGGAGGCCGATGGCAAGCATCGACCAAAGGGACTTCATGTCAGTCCGACGAAGGTAGGGACGCAGTCCGAAGACGGGACGCCGGAGGAGTATGACAAAAAGAATAAGGGCGCTTGCGATATTTGAAATAGTGGTTGCCAGCGCCACTCCTTCGACCCCGAAACCACATGCAACGGCAAAATAATTCAGCGCAATATTAAGCACGCTTGCGACAGCGAGACTGATAAAAGGACTTGTGGTGTCCCCCTCGCTGCGCAGCATGGCCGCAGCAAAATTGTACAGGGATACAGCCGGGATACCAAGAAGATACCAGGAAAAATAGGCTTTCGAAAGAGGACAGATTTCTTTCGGCACTCCGGCGACAAAAAGGATTCCGTCAATAAACGGATAGCAGATACCAGCGCTCACGACACCGAGGACCAGTGAAAGAAAAAACGCCGCGTGGGACGCGGACGCAATTGCACGAGGCTGATTTTTCCCGAACCCCCGGGCAATCACCACATTACTGCCCAGCGCAAGCCCCAGAAAAAGGGCGACAAAAAGGCTTATCAGGGGGGTCATGCTGCCGACACCCGCCATGGCGTCCCGACCGACAAAACGACCGAGAATGACCACGTCCGCGGTGTTAAAAAGCTGCTGCAGGACATTGGTCAACGCAAGAGGGAGAGAAAAGAGAACGAGGCGATCCCAGAGAGACCCATGAAGCATATCAATATGCGATGAAGAAAAAATAGCCACAACAGATCCGGAAATAATAATTTTGCCCGCTTCCTGCCAGGGCGGAAGATTCGTGCCCGCAAGCGACCGGCTTCGGCGAGGCGAGTCATTTTCGGCTGATCACCGAAAATTATCAAGGCACCATAAAGCCCTGGCTTAAGGGCGGGGATAGAAGGCGCATCCGGGCCGGAATTTTCCAGCCTTTTTCCCTTTCCTGTTTCATTTTCTCCGGCAGCAGGGCATGCCGTGTCAGCCTGCGGGGAGATCATAAGACCCGTGGGAACTGGTCCTTGGTTCACGGCCGTAAAATTCCCCGCAGTGGGAAATTGAAAGCAAAAACCTGGTTGTTATTCCTCCGGGAAGTATCGATGAAGCAGGAACCTGCCCGTGGTGCGGCCCGACAGGGCCGCTGCAGACAGGCATCCCCCGACGTTAGGCGGGGGAGGATGTCAAACAAACGAAACAAAAACCCCGTTCCTAACTGACGGGGTTTTTTACTTTCTTATGGTATCAGACTGTGAGACTGAGGGATTCTGACTGAACTATTTTTTCAGCCCGTGTCCCATACGTCCCATGAGCAGCGGTGAAAGCAGGCCAAAGACGCAAAGACCGACAAGCATCCAGCAAAGAGGCGTCGACACGAGGATTGAGGGATCTCCGTCGCTTAACATCAATGCCCTGCGCAGGCCTTTCTCTCCGATCGGACCAAGAATAAGTCCCAGAACAATCGCTGCCTGATTAAGTCCAAATTTATGCGAAAGCCATCCAAGAAAACCAAAAAGAAGCATAATAACCACTTCCTGATAATTGTTATGGATGGCATAGGAGCCTACAACGCAAAGAAGAAATATGGCAGGAATCAGAATCGCGTCGGAAAGTCGCGCAATTTGGGCAAAGCCCTTGCAGCCAAAAAGGCCCACGGCCAGCATGCAAAACTGAATAAGAACAAAGCCACCGAAAAAGGTGTATGTCATATTCGCGTAAGTCGTAAAGAGCTCGGGTCCCGGCTGAAGACCGTGGATAATAAGACCGCCCATGAGAACCGCCGTAACTGACTCCCCGGGAATTCCAAGAGTAAGGGTCGGAATAAGGGAGCCACCCGTTACCGCATTATTGGCAGCCTCAGATCCGGCGATTCCCTCTATGGAGCCGTGCCCGAACTCCTCCTTGTGTTTTGAGAAACGTTTTGCCTCATTATATCCCATAAAACAGGCAATGGACGCCCCGGCACCTGGCAGGATGCCAACAAGATTGCCTATGATCCAGGAACGTACAACCGTGGGTGAAAGCCGGCGGATCTCTTTTCCCGTCAGGCCTATCCTTCCCGTAAAAGCTGCCGGCTTGGCGCGTTTTGCAATACTTTTTTCAGCGAGAATAAGAACCTGGGACATGGAAAAGAGTCCGATCAGTGCACAGGTCGTATTGATGCCGCTGTCTAGAATACTGTAATCAAAGGTAAAACGCGGCACACCCTCCATGGGATCCATACCAACGGTAGAAAGCAAAAGCCCCAGAAATCCGCTCATCAGGCCTTTCAGCATGGATTCAGAAGAAACCCCGGCAATAATGGTCAGGCCAAAAAGGGAGAGCCAAAAATATTCCGGGCTCTTAAATTTCATGGCCAGCTGAGCCAAAAGAGGAGAAAAGGAATAGAGGGAGATACAGCTTAAAAGCCCTCCAAAGAATGAGGCAATACAGGCAACGGAAATGGCCTTTGCCGCTTTTCCCTGCAGGGTCAGCTGATATCCGTCTATGGCGGTGGCGGCCGAAGCCGGGGTACCCGGGGTATGAATGAGAATGGCGCTTATGGAACCACCAAAAATCGCGCCGCAGTACACGCCGCCAAGGATAATAAGTCCTGTGGCCGGATCCATACCAAAGGTGACGGGCAGGAGAAGAGCCACACCCATCGCTGCAGAAAGGCCTGGAAGGCAGCCTATCACGATCCCCACCACCGTTGCGAGAAACATGGCAAGGAGATTGACCGGGCTCAAGGCATGCATAAAGCCCATGGCGATAAGATTCAGACTGTCTGGCATATACCGTCCTCAACTTACTGAAAAAGAGTGCCGACGGGCATCGGAACCTTGAGAAAAAGGGTAAACACGACGTAGATAAGCGCCCCAAGAACAGCAATGGTAGCACAAAGATGGGGCAATGGCACGCGTAAAAAAAACATGGCAAGAATAAGAAAAATCAGAGCCGTCACATAAAAGCCCGTTATGGGCAGCAATGCAAGAAAGGCAACGCAAAGAAGACAAATCACAAAGAACTGTCGTCCGAGAAAGGCATCGAAGACAACGGGAAAATCGTTCCGTATTCCGGAACGAAAAAGGAGCGGAATCTGACGAAGCAGGAAGCAGGTGGTCAGAACAGCAAGACCTGCGACAATAGTCAGGGGGTAGGTTCGGGAGTCTTCGGGAAGATCACCGATCAGAATATAGAAGAAAAGGCATACGCCATACATGAAAAGAATCACGAGGGAATCAGAAAGCTTCATCTTTTCTCCAGCAAGATCCCGGACCGCAAAGTCCGGGAAAATATACGGCCTCCGTTTGCGTTGACAGCTCTCCCCCGTCCAAAGAAGACGGGAACCCGCACGGCATGCGGGAGTGTCGGGGAGTGTGTCCTGAAAAATACCTCAACAAACGCAACACCCCGGGGAAGCCCCGGGATGAAGCGAATGTGGAAAAGCTCATGCAGAAAAAAGCATCAATAGAGGGACGAGATCACATCTCGCGAAAACACAAGCTGCGAAAAGATGAGGTTTCCAAGGTCCGTGGACCCCTTGAAGTCAAGGTGCAAATTTGCCTTGTCGTGCGCGGCGATGCACTCGGGATCTGTCATGGTTTTCTTAAAGGCGTCCTCATAGAAATCGACGATTTCCTTGGGAGTTCCCGCAGGCAGGACAAGGGCACGGGCACTTCCGTACCATTCCTTATAATATCCGAGTTCTCCCAGAGTGGGCACATCAGGGAACTGGGCAAGACGCTTCGTATCAAAGACACCAAGGATTCTCAGTTCAGGGGAATCCCCGACCGACAGTTTGGCCACATCGGCGATCTTGGCGCAGGAGAAATGTACCTCGCCCTGACGGAGTGCAAGAAGCTGATCCGCGGTGCCGCCATAAGGAATGGCCTTGTACGAAAAGCCGGCGGAACGGGCAAGAAGCTGAGCCGCAGTATGGTTCGAGGCCTTGTTGCCGTTTGTGGAGCAGCGGAACTTGTCGGATCCCTTGCAGGCCTTGACAAGATCCTGAAGGGTCTGCCAGGGGCTGTCGGCCTTGACGACAACCACACACGTTTCCGTCAGATGATTGGCAACAGGAATAATGCTTTGAACGGAAAAGGTTGACTGGGGCTGCGCACTCAGGGTTGTGAAGGTCGGAAGGTTGATAAAGCCGATCGTATAGCCATCGGGTTTGGAGCGGGTCAGTTCGGTCCAGCCGATTTTGCCGTCACCGCCGGGAAGATTGTTAATGACAAGAGTTTGTCCTACATACTTGCGCGCATACTGCATAAGCACACGCGCCCCCGTGTCCGTTCCGGAACCGGCCTTGTAGGCGACAATAACGGTCACGTCTTTTTCCGGAGACCATGCAAACGCAAAAGCGGGCAAAAGAAGACAGATGATCAATAGAGAAAAAGTTTTCCGAAACATACTCCCTCCTCTTCTGAGAGAGAAACAGGTGGCAGAAAATGGATATCAACCTCTCGATAAAGAAGTACTTATGTATCCGAGACATAAGTATGTCATTTGTGCGATGTGCAGCATTTGAAATAAACAGACAACAACACTATTAAAGAGTAAAAAAATCGGAAAAATACAAAATAAAAAAAAATAAAATAATATTTAAAAAGTTTTAGCAACCGACTTTCATAGAATCACAGCAATGAACATCATATACTATATGATATATAATTCAAAATAGCACACACACAATTCACTGTCAAGACAAAGGGGGTTTTGTACAGTCGATACGCTGCAATGAGACCAAACGTTACGAAGAGTTGCAACTCAAGAGAGGGTCGGCGGCGAACGCTCTTCCCGGCGCAAAAGACGTTTTAGGGCAAAAAAAATGCTCTTTAAAAAAGAATTTTTAAAGAGCATCGTTTCATCCGAAAAAATGCACTGGGGGGGACCCAATGCCCCCCCCGGCGGGCATCCAGGGTCGAAGAGGCTAACCCTGGAAAATAAAACTTTTAATTGGCGTTTCGGCGTATAAAGGCCGGTATATCGAGATCCTCTCCGGAATCCGTGTCGTAACTGAAGACATCGGAACCGGGCATATGCTGAGGCGCACGACGCTGATAGCGCGGACGTGATGTGGGAAATTCGCGAAATTCAGCGTCGGGAGCAGGCGTCGCACGAAGGTGTGAACGGCCGTCAAGAAGATTTTCCTGCTGGACAAAGACGTCGCGTTCCGTTTTACGGCTGACGTCCTCCGTCTTGTCCACGCTCCGGCGAAAATCGATCCGGCGGTCGGAAACCATGGGCTCCGAATCAATGCCGTCTTCTTCAACGGCAGGCTGGGATTCGATACCGGTTGCAATGAGGGTAACAAATAATTTGTCTTCGATATTATCGTCAAATACAACGCCAAAAATGATATTGCAGTCTTCGGGCGCCGCTTCCTGAATCATGGAGCCGATTTCATTGATCTCTGTAATACTGATGTCCCGGGGTGCCGTAATATTGTACAGAATGGCTTTGGCGCTATCGAGGGAAACATCTTCAAGCAGAGGACTGGAAATTGCACGCTGAGACGCCTCACGGGCTCTGTTCTCTCCCTCTCCGACACCGGTGCCCATTAGGGCAAGGCCGGCTTCCGACATGGTTGTGCGAACGTCCTCAAAATCGAGATTGATCAGTCCCTCTCCGTTCACCACATCGGAAATGCCCTTGACGGCGTGGAAGAGGACCTCGTTTGAACGTTGCAGCATATCGATAAAGGAGGCTTTTTTCGGGGCAAGAGCAATAAGACGGTCATTGGGAATGGTGATGAGACAGTCCACATATTCTTTAAGTTCAGTCAGACCTTCCTCTGCGGCACGGAAACGTTTTGTCCCTTCAAACGCAAAGGGCTTGGTAACAACCCCGACGGTCAGGACATTCATCTCACGGGCGACCTGGGCCACGACAGACGCGCCGCCCGTTCCCGTTCCGCCGCCCATACCGGCTGTCACGAAAAGCATTTCCGCGTCACCAATGGCATCACGGATGGCATTGATGCTTTCCATTGCCGCTTCATGGCCGACCTTGGGATTCGCGCCGGCACCACGGCCTTTGGTTAATTTTTCTCCAAGTTGCAACCTGACATTTGCCGTAGACTTGTTCAGGGCTTGCTTATCAGTATTAGCGCAGATGAATTCAACACCGGAAAGGCCTGAATCAATCATGTGCTGCACGGCGTTTCCGCCGCCGCCGCCGACCCCGATCACTTTGATCCGCGCCCCGAGGCATTCTTCGTACTCAGCTGCGTTTTGAACCACTTCGGCCCCGTCCAGAATAGAATCTGACATGATTTCTCCCTCTCCGTTACTGTTGAATGTTGCCCGCCTATTTAACATCTGAGAACCAGCTTTTCATGGTTGCCAGAATCCGTGCAAATAACCCCGGGCCTTCTTCTGTTGGCCGAGGTTTATTCGAATTAGTGTCTTGCGGAAGTAAAGCATTGGCTTCTCGCAAAAGCCCGACTGCCGTTGCGTATTTAGGATTATTCACCAAATCCTTAAGGCCGCCTACATTGCGTGGGAAGCCGATACGTACAGGCATCCGGAAAATCTGTTCTGCAAGCTGCTGACAGCCTTCTATCAGAGCTGTTCCGCCGGTCAGAACCACACCGGCGCCGAGTTTATCCTTGTGGCCGGAATCGGTCAGGATCTGATCCACCCGGGATAAAATTTCGTCCATACGGGGTTCGCAAATATCAGCGAGTATCTCGCGGGAAAGACGCTTGGGAGTCAGCCCCCCGACACTGAGCACTTCGATCTGTTCTGCATCACCCCGTACAAGATCAGCCAGGGCACAGGCATAACGCATTTTAATTTTTTCAGCCTGTGCAAGGGAGGTCTTCAGTCCGTAGGCGATATCGTTCGTCACATTTTGTCCGCCGAGCGCCAGAACTGCCGTATGCTTGATGGCATTATTTGCGAATACAGCGATATCCGTCGTTCCGCCTCCGAGATCGACAAGAGCCACCCCGAGCTCCTGTTCCTCCGGTGACAGGACCGCTTTGGCCGAGGCCAGACACTCAAGAGAAATGCCGTCGACGTCGAGATCACTTCTGTTGCAGGAGCGGTAAATATTTTTTGCCGAGGTTGTCGCCCCCGTCACGATATGCACGCGCACCTCAAGCCGTACGCCCGCCATGCCGAGAGGATCAAGAATGCCCCGCTGATTATCTACAATATACTCCTGGGGGATGATGTGGAGCACCTCCCTGTCGGCAGGGATGGCAATGGCACGGGCTGCGTCTATGGCACGGTCTATATCCTGACGGTCGATTTCGTTTCCCTTGACCGCGATCACACCATGGCTGTTCAGGCTCAGGATGTGATTGCCGGCGATGCCGACATAGACGGAATGGATCTCACAGCCAGCCATGAGTTCTGCTTCCTGAATAGCGGAACGGATGGCCTGAACGGTCTGATCAATATTGACCACCATGCCCTTCCGCAGGCCGCGCGACTCACTTAAACCAATACCCTTGATTTCTACCCGGTCATCGTTGTCCACCTCGCCCACAACGGCGCATATTTTCGTGGTGCCGATGTCAAGACCAACTATCAGACCGGATGTACTCATTACTCCCCCCAAAACGACTCGTAACTACTCTGTACCCGACAAATTTTTGGCCGATTGATTCAGTACGACCCACACATGACCATCGACCACGCGCATCTCACGGACATTCTTCATCTCCCGACGCCGTATAAGATCCGTGATCACCCGCTTGATTCGGTAGACATTACGGTCCCAGTCCGTAGGGTCAAAGGAGAGCCACATCTCCCGATCTTCAAGATACAGCTCAAGACCTTTGCTCAAGCTCAGCGTAACCATTGAGATCTGCGCCATATCAAGAGGCAGATCTCCGGAACGTACGCTTTCACGAAAACGGACCAGATAGGGACGCAATCCCTCGGCCCCGGCTTCAACAGTGAGAGCAGGCAAGGAAAGAAAATTCGTGCTCTCCACAGGGGCGATAATGGCGCCCTCCTCTGTGGCATAAAACAATGTCCCGTCACGGCGGACCCAGAAAGAAGGCATGCGTTCGCGTATGCGAATAATGAATTTATCCGGCAGAAGCCGTTTAACGGAAACAGCCTCAACCCAGGGCGTACGCCTGAGGTTTTGTTCAATATTGGCGATATTGACGGCCAGGGAGTTCTCACCCTCATGGATATTGGCGTAATCAAGGACGACATCTCTCGGAAGACGCACATTTCCCGTCACTTCAATAGTCTTTGTTACAAAGAGCTCACTCGTGACAGCCGCATCGTAGAACCAGATAAAAATTTTCCCAATGGCAATGGTCAGAAGAAAAAACGAGCAAAGGGCCAGAAATATAATGGTTGCGCGTTTGATCTTCCCGGTATTGAGAAAGGAAAGACGGGGACGCCACTTTTTCTTTTCCTGCGTGGCATGCACAAGAGGCTTTCTTTCAACATAAAAATTGCCTCTCCGCCCCTGACCCCTTACAGTGGCTGACACGGTATAATCCTGACTTCCGGTTCAAGAACAATACCGGTCCTGGCCTCAACGGCGTCCCTGGCTTCTTTCATCAGCTCCAGGGCTTCACGCGCCGTGCCATGATGACTGTTGATCAGGAAATTAGCGTGAAGATCCGAAAAGGCCACGCCGCCGTGCCGTTTTCCCTTGAAACCAGCCTGATCCAGAAGCTGACCGGCACTGGGTCCACCCTCAGGATTTTTAAACACGCACCCCGCGCTCTTCTCCCCTACGGGCTGGCGCTCCTTCTTCATCAGAAAATTCTGGTTCATGGCCCGCACAATGGCGGACATTACCCCGGGATACAGCGCAAACACGGCTCTCAATATGATGTAAAAGCGGTCGTCACCGTTAAAGGAAAAGTGACGATAGGCATAGGACCAGTCTTCGTAGCGAAGCGTACGGACCACGCCGTCCTGCCAGATATCCACGCTCACCAGATTTGCACACGTCTCGGTCCCGAAGGATCCCGCATTCATGGCAATGGCACCGCCGACAGTACCCGGTATGCCGGAAAGGCCCTCAAGACCGGAAAAAGAATGCTCGGCGCAAAATTTTAAAAACTTCGGTAACGGACAGCTTGCGCTGACCGACACGTGGGCAAGATCGCCTTCGTGCCGCACAATTTCCACCTCACGTGGGAACGCAAGTCTGACAAGGACGATGGGAAGTTCGCCATCCAGGGCCAGTATGTTGCTCCCGTTCCCGAGGACAAGAGGCGTTTCGGAACATCCGCTGAGATATTCTGAAAGAAGAGGGAGATCGTCCTCGCTGTTCAGAGATAAAAGGCAACGTGCCGTTCCGCCAAGTCTCAGGGTCGTGAGCCTTGCAAAACTGGGGGAACGCTCTTCACGCATGGCGCTCTTCCTCAAGCCACATGGGCCCGAGCCTCGTGATGGTTCCGGCACCCAGGGTCAGAAGCAGGTCGTTGGGCTTCAAAACCGCATCGAGGCCTTCCTTGAGTTCCTGAAGATTACGAAAATAGTAGACAGGGGTGGAAGAGACCTGCTGTATGCCTATGGCCAGATTCTGGCCGGTTACACCTGGCAAGGGTTGTTCACTTGCGGCATAAATTTCAGTCAAAAGAACCATGTCAACATCGTCGAAGACCTTGCAGAACTCGCCAAAGTGAGCCTGTGTACGCGAAAACCTGTGGGGCTGGAAGGCCACGACGAGACGCCTCTCAGGATAGACAAGACGTGCCGTGGCAAGCGTCGCAGCTATTTCCGTCGGATGATGACCATAGTCGTCGATCACGACTACGCCATTTTTCTCGCCCTTGTACTCAAAGCGTCTTCCGACTCCTTTGAAACCGGCAAGTCCTGCCGCGCAGTCCTCAAAGGAGATATCACAGGAGATCGCCGCCCCGATGGCACCGAGTGCATTGAGAATATTATGCACTCCGGGCTGGGGAATACTGACAAGGCCAAGCTTTTCCGTTCCCCGCCACACCTCAAAGGTGCTGCCCTCTCCCTTCTTGACGGGTACTGCCCGGAAATCATTCTCGGCCGCGAAGCCGTAAGTCAGCACGGGCCTTTTCACGCGCGGAAGAAGGGCTCTTATTCCGGCATCATCACCACAGACCACATTCACCCCATAAAACGGGATACTATTCATATACTGCACGAAGGCAGCGTCTATGGCCTCACGTGTTTTGTAGTGGTCGAGGTGATCCTCATCCACGTTAGTCACGACATTGATCACGGGAAAAAGGCAGAGAAAACTCTCATCGCTCTCGTCAGCCTCGGCTATCATGTACTCCCCGTGTCCCAGATGGGCGTTGGTCCCGTAAACATTGAGCCGCCCGCCGATGATGACAGTCGGATCTTTGCCCGCATAGTCAAATATCGTGGCCGTGAGGGAAGTTGTCGTGGTTTTGCCGTGAGTTCCCGCAATGGCAACCCCCGTCCGCAGACGCATAAGCTCGGCCAGCATTTCGGCTCTTGGGATAATTGCCAGATTGCGCCGTCTCGCCTCGACAATCTCCGGGTTGTCATCAGAAATGGCGGTTGAGCGCACAAGAACCTGTACATCGGGGATGTTTTCCGCCGCATGCCCTATGGCAATACGTGCACCGAGAGAACGCAGATGCTGCACCATGGCGGAATCGTTCATATCGGAACCAGAGACTTCATAACCGAGGTTCAGCAAAACTTCGGCAATGCCGCTCATGCCCGCACCGCCGATACCAACCATATGGATCTGATGAATTCTCTTGTTCACAACCAATCCCCGGCAAACAACCCTGCATTACCACCATGCCCCGAGCACCGGAAGGAAAAACACGGCTTACTAAAAGAGGGGATTCCTCTTTTGAATAAGACGCTCACCTGACATTCTTTCAAAAACAGGATGAGAAGGCGCTCTTAGCAAAAATTTTAGAAATTTTTCAAGAAAATGCAAGAAAAAATTAACAAAAGAAAGGACAAACTGTCACGTCTCCGCTGACGACGTGAAGAGCAGTCATTTTTTCGGCAGAGAAGCCTGTAAGGAACGGAGAGCTCCCGGATGAAAAAGGCGACCCACAGGTTTTTTTATCAAACTTCTCTTGATGTTTTGTCAAGTCTTAAAAGAAGAATTACCAAAGGAGCTCTACCGCTCCTCAAGGTTTTCTCTTAACGAAAAAGGCCTATTTTTTTTAGCACATTCTAACAAAAAAACAAGAAAAAGGAGTGTAAAAATAAAATCTTTTCTAAATTTTTTTTGGGGAAAAACTATTTCGCGGGCACTGTCCGCGCTGCTACATTGTGCTGACGCCCTTTTTATAGACACCACCTGCCTTGCCGGAAATACTGAGAATTTCCTTCGCGACAAGTTCTGCTGCATCAGGTCTTGCCATGGCTTTTGCCCTTTCTCCCATCTCATGCAGCCGTTCCGAACTCAAGAGAAGTGACAGAAGACGCTCACCGAAGTCGTTTGGATTGGCCGCAAGCTCTTCTTCCCTCACAAGAAGCGCTGCCCCCTCCGTTGTCAGGACCTCGGCGTTGCGCGTCTGATGATCGTGCACGGCAAAGGGGAAAGGAACAAGGACTGACGGAAGCCCCATTGCGGAAAGCTCGGCTATGGTGCTCGCCCCCGACCGGCAGAGAACAAGATCAGCCCAGGAATAGGCTTCGGCCATATCATCAATAAATGCCCGAACTGAATTCCCGCCGTAGCCAGCCTTCTGATATTCGTTTCTTACCGACTCTTCATCGCTCACGCCCGTCTGGTGAAGGATTTCGACACCGTTTTCCCGGAGAAAGGGAAGGAGCGTTCCCATAACCGTATTGAGAGCGTGGGCGCCCTGGGATCCACCGAGGACAAGAAGGTGGCGCGTCGTTCCGGAAGCCGTTTTCCTCCTGCCCGCCAACACGACGTTCTCCCGCACGGGATTTCCCGTGAGCACACACTTCTCTTCGGGAAAGCCTTCCGTATGAGGCAGTGAAAGACATATCCGTGTTGCGCTTTTTCCGAGAAAACGGTTGCTCATGCCCGCAACGGCGTTCTGCTCATGAAGCAGGTGCGGCACGCCCAGTACCCGCGCGGCCAGCATGGGCGCAAAGGAGGCATAGCCGCCGAAGCCGGCAACCGCCATCGGACGAAGTGAGCGAAGCAGGAAAAGTGAACGGAAAAAGGCCTCTCCCATACGCATGACGGCCGGAATCGCCCTCAATCCCCTTCCGAGGAAACCGCGTACCCTGAAGCCGTGAAAAGGGATGCCGTACTTCTCGGCAAGAGCCTTCTCGGGGCCGTAAAGAGACCCCACGAAGTGCAGTTCTATTCCGCTTTCTTTCTGAAGGACTTCCGCAACGGAAAGGGCCGGAAAAATATGCCCTCCCGTGCCGCCTGTGGTCAGGATTATTCGTTGCATTGAGCAGTACGCGAAAAGTTTAGGATAATGCCAAGTGCGACCATGGTGCAGACAAGATTACTTCCGCCGTAGCTTAAGAGAGGCATTGCAACTCCCTTCGGGGGAAGCATACCCATGACGACGGCCACATTGATCAGTGCCCCGATGGCAATAATGGCCGTCAGCCCGAACACCGTCAGGCGGGCCCGCATCTCCTTCTGACGCAAAACAATACGAAAGCAGCGCCAGAAAAGGCAGAGAAAGAGCAGCATAATCACCGTTATGCCGACAAAGCCCATCTCTTCGCCGATGACGCTCATAATGAAGTCGTTGTGTGCTTCGGGAAGATAGAACATCTTCTGCTGACTTGCCCCCACGCCGACGCCAAAGACACCGCCCGAGCCAAGGGCATAGAAGGACTGGATAAGTTGATATCCGGCGCCGCTCGGATCCTTAAAGGGATCAAGAAAGGCCTTGAGACGCTCCATCCGGTATGGAGCCGACACCGCAAGAATGGCCAGACTCGCCAGACCAAGAACAAGAGACCAGGCGATATAGGTCCAGCGTATGCCCCCCGCTATGCACATAAAAAAGAGGATGGCTGCAAGAACAATGGCGCTTCCGAAATCGGGTTGGAGCAATAAGACGAAACAAAAGAGACCCGTCACAAGACAGGGAGGAAAGACGCCACGCCAAAAGGTTTTCACGTTTTCCTGTTTTGTGCTCATAAAATAGGCCAGATAGAAGACCAGGGCTATTTTTACGAACTCCATGGGCTGTATGGAAAAGAATTTGAAACTGAGCCAGCGCCGTGCACCGTTGATGACTGGCGCAACGGGAGTGAGTGTCAGGACAAGCAGGACAAAGGAAAGGAGCAGAGCCCAGTAATGCAGACCGTAGAGAATCCTTCTTGGCATGAGCGCGGTGCTCCAAAGGAGGACTCCCCCGATAAGGGCATAGAGAACCTGGCGTTTGAAGAAATAGTACTTGTCGTGATAGCTGTGCTCGGCAACGATACTGCTTGCAGAAAGCACCATGACAAGCCCTATGGCCATGAGCGTCATCATGATGGTGAAAAGCCACCAGTCAAAAGGACCGTTCGGCCGCTCGGCAGGCACAGGCGCGACATGCTCTTCCACGGTCTTCGCGGCCTTTTCGGTTTCGACCTGTCCCGGATTTCCACGCAAAATTTTCGTCAGTGCCAGGTTTTCCGCGTTCACTTAAGCGCCTCCACAATACGGCGAAAATCACGGCCACGCTCAACATAGTTGGCATAGAGATCAAAGCTCGAAGTGGCCGGGGCAAGCAGGACCACATCCCCGCGTTCGGCGTGTTCAAACACTTCCGTAACAGCTTCCTTCAGCACAGGATGCCAGGAAATGGGCACGATTCCCTTCCACGCCCCCTCAAAGTGCTCGCGCGAGGCCCCGAAAAGCCCCACCTCGCGGACTTTTTCCCGGACAAGGTCCGAAAGACCTGCCAGATCTCCCCCCTTGAACTTTCCTCCGCACAGAAGCCTCACCGGCCTCTCAAAGGCACGGAGTGCCACTTCAAGCGCTGAGACCGTTGTGCATTTGGAGTCGTTCACAAAAAGCACACCGTTGTGTTCACGCACGCGTTCAAGACGGTTCGGAAGAGGCTGAAAATCCGCCACGGCCTTTTCGGCATTCTGCATACTCACGCCAAAGAAGCGACAGGCATTCCACGCTGCCTCCGCATTAAAGCGGTTGTGTTCACCGATGAGACGTGTTTTGGGAAAACGGTCCGTCGCGCGTACAAAGATTTTTCTGGCCCGCAGGTTGTAGGCGCGTGCGCTTTCTTCAAGTCCTTCTCCGAGAACGGCAAGATCATTCTCATCCTGCCAGCGGAAAAGTCTGAATTTGGCGTCCGTGTATTCCTTCATGTCCTTGTGATAGTCGAGGTGGTTCGGACTGATATTCAGGAGGCAGGCAACACGCGGGGCAAATGTCGAACAGCACTGGAGCTGGAAACTCGAAATTTCGAGGACCAGAACATCAGCCTTCCGTCCGTCAAGCACGTATTCCGACAGGGGGGTTCCGATATTGCCGCCAAGAAAGACGGAAAGCCCCTGGGCCTTCAACATTGCGGCACAGAGGGAAACCGTCGTTGTTTTGCCGCTTGTACCCGTGACCGCAAGAACCGGTTCATCATCAAGATAGCGCCAGGCAAGCTCCATTTCGGCAATGAGTTCCGTTGATCCGCGACGGAGGGATTCCTGATCAAGGAACGGCTCCAGTGAGGCTCTGGGGATGCCGGGGCTTGAGATGACAAAGCGGGCTCCGGAAAAATGCGTTTTTTTATGCTCGCCAAAGATGAGTTCAACGCCTCGTTCACGCAGCGTTTTCTGCTCAGCTTCCGTCAGGGCTCCGGCGTTTTTTTCAAGGAAACGGACCTTGGCCTTCTCACGGAGAAGAAGTTCAACCGCAGCCTTTCCCGACCGGCCCGCGCCAACTACCACGCAGAGCTGGCCTTCGCCAACCCGCGCACCACGTTCAAATTCTTCAAGCATACGATAAACCTGATTAACGGAGTTTCAGCACCGAAAGTGCCACAAGGCCCAACAGAATAGACGCAATCCAGAAACGGATAATAATCTTCGATTCAGGAATGTTCTTTTCCTGAAAGTGATGATGCAGCGGCGCCATACGGAAAATTCGCTTCCCGCCGCTCCATTTGAAATAACTGACCTGGAGAATGACGGAAAAGGTCTCAATCACAAATAAACCGCCAACGACACCCAGAATAAGTTCCTGCTTGCAGAGAAGAGCAAGATAGCCGAGGGAGCCTCCTATGGCGAGGGAGCCCACATCCCCCATAAAAACCTGGGCAGGATATGCGTTGAACCACAGAAAGCCTAGGCCCGCGCCGATAAACGCTGCGCAAAAGACCGTCACTTCGCCGACACCGGGCATATACGGAACAAACAGGTAGCCCGAAAACCGTACGTTGCCGGTGATGTAGAGAAAAATGGAAAAGACGATGGCCGCTACGATGGATGGGCCTATGGCAAGTCCGTCCATGCCGTCCGTGAGATTCACGGCGTTTGAGGCGGCAACCATGATGAACATTCCGAAGGGCAGGTAAAAATAGCCGAGATCAAAGGAAATATCCTTGAAAAACGGGATATAGAGAAGACTCGAATATGTGGAATTGTGCATGAGAAACCACATACCGAAAAACGACACGACGAGCTGACCGAACAATTTAGCACGGGGGGAAATGCCCTTGTTGTTATGACGGAGAAGCTTTGTGAGGTCGTCCCACATGCCGACGAGTCCGAAGCCAACAAACACAAAAACACACTGCCAGATATAGCGGCTGGTCAGATCCGCCCAGAGGAGCAGAGATATCCCGAGCGTTCCCATGATGAGCAGTCCGCCCATGGTTGGCGTTCCGGCTTTATTCTGATGTAACTTGACATCTTCATTGATGTATTGACCGCACTTCAGCCTGCGCATCCATTTGATGAAATAAGGACCGATGATGATGGAGATCACAAGGGCTGTCATGAGGGCAGCCATGGAACGGAACGAAATATAGCGAAAGACATTGAAGGCCGGCCATTGTGAGGCAAGAGGAACAAGATAATTAAAGAACATGCCCCTCTCCTTCAATCATGCTGCTGAAAGCATCGACAAATTTTTCAAGAGCATTGGCTCGAGACCCTTTGAAAAGGATGGTGCCGCCACGCACAGGGTCCATCTGAGATGTGGCAGCAAGACTTCTCACTTCGTTCATGAATTCACCGGGATCGGAAATGAAGACAAAAGGCGCCTGTCCCCCGCCTGCCTTAAAGCCATCGAGGACGGCATCTCCTTCCCCTCCCTTCCAGAAAACGGCAGAGGGCCCAATCTTTGCTAGAAGGGTCCCGATATCCCTGTGTAGAGAGGATGCGTCTTTTCCAAGTTCCCGCATTTCACCGAGCACACAGTAAAACGGAGCCTCACCTGCCTGCGATTTTGCGGCCTTCAGCATCCGCTCCATGGAAAGAGGATTGGCATTATACGTGTCGTCAATAAGGGTAAAGGAGCCAAGAAGACGCCTGCTGCAGCGTTGCGGAGGCAGCGTGGCGCGGGGCAGGGCCGACTGAATGCCCTCCATCGGGAGGTCAAGCAAGCGCATGAGAAGCACCGCGGCCACCACGTTTTCCGCGGCATACTCCCCGTTCAGGGGAGCGCGTACTTCATGGTAGAGGCCCTCAATGTAGACGCTAAAAATACCGAGACCGTCGGGAGCCTCACCCTTGTATACGGCAAAGGCCGTATCCTGAAAGGAATCCGTGGCGGTGCTGTTCACATTTGGAACGCCCTGCTTTCCGCTGAAAAAATACAGGGGCTGCACGTGGGTACCGAGGGCTTTCCAGAGAAGTTCGGGATAATCGGCCGAAAGAACACCCTTTCCACCCTCAGCCAGGTGCAGTAAAAGACGTGTCTTATGCCAGGCCACACCCATGTCACCAAGCCCCTCCGTATGTCCGGGCCCCACGTTCAAAATGAGACCTATGTCTGGCAAAAGAACGGAGGCAAGCTCCTCCATATCCCCCGGATGGCTTATGCCAAGCTCGAACACCCAGTAGTCCTCGTCGCCGTCCGTATTCAGCATCCCCCAGGCAAGACCGAGCTGATTGTTGTGATTTTTCCGGCTCATGGCGGTCTTGCCGAAGGAGGAAAGGCTCTGTCCGAGCATTTCCTTAAGGGTTGTCTTGCCGCAGGTGCCGGTTATGCCGATGACCTTTGCTGATGTTCTCTTCCGCCAGGCATGGGCAATTTTTCCGAGCGCTTCGATGCTGTTCTTCACAATAAGCGTCGGCGCCGACACGTCCGGCAGAGGCCGCTCGGCCAGAAGAATAGCAGCATTCTTCTTTAACGCGTCCGCCGCAAAATCATGGCCGTCGCTTTTTTCGCCCTTTATGCACACAAAAAGGTCACCGGACCGTACCTCGCGGCTGTCATAGGAAACACCCGTTGCATACCGGTCTCCCATTCCCTCCTGCTCCGGACAGTCGAGAATGGCACATAATTCATGATAACTTAGGCGCACCCCAGTAACTCCCTGACCACTTCCTGATCGCTGTAATGATGTCGAACGCCCTGAATGATCTGATAGTCTTCATGCCCTTTGCCGGCGATCAGAACGCAGTCATGGGGCCCTGTCGCAAGATCAAGTGCAAAACGCGTTGCCTCTTTTCTGTCCGGTTCAACGTGAAGATTTGCGGCGTTCACAAGTCCCGGCTTGACATCCTCAATAATGGCCATCGGATCTTCATTACGCGGATTGTCCGAGGTCAGGACGGCCCAGTCAGAATACTTCGCAACCGCCTCCCCCATGAGAGGCCGTTTCCCGCGGTCCCTGTTGCCACCGCAGCCGAACACGGTGATTATCTTCTGAAACCCTGCCTTTCGCAGAGCCGAAAGCACATTGACAAGGGCATCGGGCGTGTGCGCGTAGTCCACGAAAATGTGTTTACCGCCACCGTCAATCCGTTCAAGACGCCCCTTGACACCGGGAAAATGCTCCAGGGCGGCAAGATCTGAAATACCGATTCCCATCTCGAGGGCAAGAGCCTGCACGGTCAGAAGGTTGGCAGCATTGAAGGCTCCAACAAGTGGAGATGCAAGTTCCCACGTGCTGTTTCCGTAACGCATGGCAAGACGGAGTCCCTGGGTATCCTGACGCAGGATCCGTGCGGTCAGCCTCCGTCCTGCTTCATATTCGGAAAACCCGTAGGCAAGTGCATCAGGGCACATGGCAAGAAGGCGTTTACCGTACTGATCGTCACAATTTATGGCCATGCGTTTTTCAGCAAGCGGCAGTTCCGTAAAGAGCCGAGCCTTCACCGCAAAATAGCGTTCCATGCTTGTGTGGAAATCCAGATGGTCCTGGGTGAGATTCGTGAAGGCAACGCCTGAGAACGGCACATCGGCAACGCGCTTCTGCTCGATGGAGTGGGAGGAGACCTCCATCACTGCCCATGAGCAGCCGGCCTTTTCCATGTCATGAAGGAGAGAGTGAATCCGCAGCGGATCAGGGGTCGTCAGGGGAGCCGCCTCACAAAAACCGGGCCAGCGGTAGCTCACCGTTCCGAGAACGCCGACCTTGGCACCGAGGGAGGTCAGCAGTGCTTCAAGGAGATAGGTTGCAGTGGTTTTTCCATTGGTCCCCGTTATGCCAAGAATTTTGAGTGTGTGCTGAGCGGTGTGAAAGCGAATGCCCGCAAGCCGGGAAAGGGAGGCTCGAATATCGTCCCGGACACAAAAGGATACCGTATCGGGAAGCTTGTCCGCATACTGTAAGTAGGCCTCGTTATTCAGTACGACATACGCCGCACCGGCCTTCACGGCCGCTTCGATATAGACGGCACCGTCCTCACTCTCACCCGGTACGGCGACAAAGATATCACCCTTCGTAATCTTCCGTGAGTCGGCCTGAACACCGCATGCCTCATCACGTAAACGCGCTTCCAAGCTCTCAAAAGAGACTGCTTGAGCCATTCTTTTCCGTCCCCTTTTCCTGTTGTTTCAGACAGCGTCAGACAAGTGCCGAGGCAGGCAGCGGTTCACCAGGCGCGCAGCACTCTGCTGAACCGGTACATATCTTCACTGATTCATGTTCTCCGAAAGCCAGAGCACGCAGCCCGTGCCGTTAGCGGCATCCGGCCATTGACTTCCCGCAGCCGGAAACTGCCGGACAACAAGATTTCCTGTGCCCTTGAGTTCCGGCACAATGCCCCCAAGCGCAAAAAGTTCAACAGCGTTTCTGAGGCTTTTCCCTTTCACATCCGGGATGCGTTTGCCGGCCTTTGCAAGACTTCCGGGCCGCTTCATTTCTACTTTCTTCCGCTCAAGGGGAAGCGCCTTTTCCTCCCACGGCGGCGTCAGGGAAGCCATTTTCAGAGAACGCGCCGCATGCCTGCCGGCAACGGGGGATTCGGCCGAACGCTCCTCTTCCTTTTTTACGGAAAGCGGACAGGTGTTGCCGGAGTAAGCCAGAAGCCTTGCACCTATTTCACTGAAGACGGGCGCTGAAACAACACCACCGAACTGATTTCGTGTGGGTTCGTCCACCATGACGAGAATCAGGAATTCGGGCTTCTCGGCCGGGAAAAACCCCACAAAGGAGGCCAGGCGTTTGCTGCCGTAGGTCTTTGATCGATGGTCGGCCTTCTGTGCGGTTCCGGTCTTGCCGGCCACCTCAACACCCTCGATTCTTCCCCTCTTTCCGGTTCCGTCCTTGGCCTCGACCACGTCCCGCATCATAAGACGCACTTTTTTTGCCGTCTCAGCGCTGAAGGCGCGCGGTCTGATCTCTGCTTCGGTATCTTCGGCAAGAAGGCGGAGGGGCTTGTACACACCGTCATTCAAGAGAGTGAGATAGGCCTGGGCCATCTGCAGCCCCGTCACGGAAATACTTTGTCCGAAAGAGGTCGTGATGGTGTCAATCTGGCTCCAGCCCTTCGGCGAGCGCAGAATGCCGCGGCTCTGAACCACGGGAATCTGCGTGGGACCGCCGAACCCCAGTGTTTTCAGATAGGAGTAATAGCGTTTCGTTCCGATAGTGAGGCCTATCTTCGCCATGCCGATATTTGAGGAGTAGCGAAGAACACGGCTTGCCGAAATCACGCCCTGTGAGGACGTGTCTCTGATGAGAAAGTCCTTGCCGCTCCAGCGACCGCCTTCGCAATCGATCAATGTATTGGGGGAAACCTTCCGGTCCTGCAGGGCGAGGGCCATGACAAGAGGTTTGAACGTTGAGCCCGGTTCAAGAGCATCCTGAGCCAGATGGTTTCTGTAAATCTCGGGTTTCTTGCTGAGGGAATTGGGATTGAAGAAGGGGTACTGGGCCCAGCCGAGGATGTCACCGTTTTTGACGTCAACAACCAGTGCTCCGCCCCAGGAAGCGTCGTATTCCCGCACGGCCCGGGCCACGGCTTCCTCCGCGATATACTGCACGTGCATGTCAAGCGTCAGACGGATATTTTCGCCGACATACATCTTTCCGTCGTTTTCATTTTGAAAGATACGGTTTCCCTTGGCGTCCCGCAGAACAACCTGGGTTCCCTTGGGCGAAGAGAGCCTTGAATCAAGCTTCTGCTCCAGTCCCGCCTTGCCTTTTCCTTCCGCATCGACAAAGCCAAGAAGCTGGCCAGCCATGTGCTTAAAAGGATAGACCCGTGTATATTCGGTTTTCTGCCCGATGCCCGGGATGTGAAGAGCCGCCACCTCCGCTGCCGTGCTGTCGTCCACCTTGCGTTTAAGATAAATAAATTGGCGTTTTGTGTTCATCAGTCTCTTAAGCAAGACACTTTCTTCTATGCCAAGAACCTGGGAAAGAGCCCTCGCGCACCCCTCCTTGTCCTGTATCTTTCCGGGCAAGGCGAAAATGGAGGGAGCCGCGACAGTTCGTGCGATGACCTGTCCGTTCCGGTCGCTTATGATGCCGCGAAGACCTACTATCTCCTCCGTGAACTCGTGCTGCTCAACGGCGCGTGCAGCCAGTTCATCAGCAAGAAAAACCTGCAGGTACAAGGCGCGCCCCCAGAGAACGACCCACAAAAAACAGAACACCGCAGCACCGAAAATGATACGAAAACGCGACCAGTCGTATCCGCTCCCGGCTGCGGTTTTTTCTGCGGAACGCTGAAGTTCCTCCTTGGGCAGGCTCTCGCGTTTGGGCCGCTCAACATATTCCGCGCCCTGTTTGCGCACTTCCACTTTTTTCTTCCGAAACAGCCCCATGACACCCTACTCCATACGGCGGATCTGCCCGGGAAACGGTTCGTGCATCCCGTATTTGACAGCGTTTTGTCTCAGTTCATGCGGGGTTAAAAGACGTTCCTTCTCCACTTCAAGTTTTGCCATGTGATCCTTGCGCTCCGCGATCTCCTCGTGGGTACGCGTAATGAAGTAGGAGGTGTCAACCCGCTCAATATTGGTCCACACAAGGGTCAGAAGCATGAGTAAACACGACAAGACCCCAAGGGCAAAAGCAAAAATCCAGCTTCTTCCGCCCCTGCGCCTGCGGTCGGGAAAATGTTTACCAAGCATGCGTTCCCTTCTTCCTTTGCGATCAAAAACACGTGGTATAATGCCCTGAAAATGCGTAACTACGCAGAAGGGCTGCGTTCCAGGAGAAATCAACATTTCTCAACGGCCCGCAGTTTCGCGCTGCTTGCCCTGGGATTGGCGGTTAGTTCCCCCTTCCCCGCCCGCAAGGGATGCTTTGTCAACAATTTCACCCGGGGAGTGTGCCCGCAGGTACACTGCAGCTGATAGGCGGGACAGACACAGCCCTTCGCCCAGCCCTGCATGGCCTGCTTGACCATCCGGTCCTCAAGGGAATGAAACGTCAGGACAACAAGGCGCCCGCCGCTCTTCAAATACTCAGGGATAGCAGCAAGAAATGCCTCGAGCTGTCCAAGTTCGTCGTTGACGGCAATGCGAAGCGCCTGAAAGGTGCGTGTCGCCGGATGATGCCTTGCCTTGTCACGCCAGCTTTTTGAATAGCTTCTCTCAACCAGACGGGCGAGCTCTCCTGTCGTTTCAATGGGTGCTTCAGCACGGGCCCGCAGAATGCCACGGACAATCTGTGCCGCCATGGGCTCCTCGCCGTAACGGGCAATAATATCCCGTAAGCAGGATCCTTCGGCGTTATTTATAATATCTCTCGCTGTAGGGACCGCTTCGCTCTGGTCCATGCGCATATCCAGAGGCGCGTCCTCCAGAAAGCTGAACCCCCGTTCCGCAGTGTCTATCTGCATGGAGGAAACGCCGATATCAATGAGAGCCCCGTCCAGAGATCCCCACTCAAGCTCGCTCAAAAAAGATGGAAAATCGGCATAGTGTCCGTGTACGGGATGAAGCCGGTTTCTGAAGGATGCAAGACGAGCCGTGGCGAGAGAAAGGGCCTTCTTATCCCTGTCAATCCCAAGTAGTTCCGATGAGGGAGCAGAAGAAAGAATCGCCTCGGCATGTCCCCCGTACCCGAGGGTTCCGTCAAGATAGCGGCCTCCCGGACGAGGGGAAAGAAAATCCAAAACCTCGTTCAGCATAACCGGAATATGGGGTGGATTTTCGGCCATGTCGTCTACAGGGGAATATTGATGTTATTGGAGGTCAGAGCCTCTGACATATCCTCGGTGGTCAGAATGCTGTCGAAGCGCTGCTGATCCCAAATTTCAAATTTATCGAGCATTCCGACAAGTACGCAGTCTTTTTCAAGTCCCGCCTCACGGAGAAGCGGCTGGGGAATACGCACCCGCCCCTGTCCGTCAAAGGTCAAAAAAGAGGCCAGCCCCATCACCTTTGACTTGAAATGGGAAAGTTTGACATTAGTGAAGGGTATGGCGCAAAGTTTCTCGCTAATACACTTCCAGTTCTCGGGAAAATAGCCCACAAGGCGGCCGTAAAAACCGGTCAGCCAAAAACCGCACGAATCTCCTTCGGATGCGTGCGTCAAAAGACAATCCCGATACTCGGGAGGCAGGATGAGGCGCCCCTTGGAGTCGAGTGTCCGATAATGGGTTGAGGAAAACTGCTCTGCGCTCATATAAACCCACAGAAAGCCCATGGAGTTTTTGTCGGAGAACCTCAGACAAAACGGTTGCCGGCAGCCTCCACGCCTAACTCCACATTAAACCCTTTTTCACCACTTTTCTCCACTATGCCTTCCCTCCCTGTTCGTGTCAAGGAAGGTCTTTGGGAAAAATGGAAAGGGGAAACTACCTTTTTTCTAATTATATCAGTATATTAAAAAAAACCTAAAAAAAGTGAAGAAGGTGTTTTTTAACGTAAGGGAAAGGACTTAGCGGGCAATGGAGGGGAAAAGAAGATCTTTTATGAAAAAATATCGGGGGAGAAGAGTGGAGGAGGGAGATATACGACGCGATGAATAAAAAAGACCGTTCAAAGACGGTGGTCTCTGAATGGTCTTACAGTGTTTGCCCCATCGGACAAGAAGTCACCTTAACGTTACAAGTATTGAGATCAGAAGAACACTCGCATACGTATCAGGATTTCTTCAGACAACGTCATGTCCAGATACCCGGCATCACGAGGAGGTGGAAACAAAATCGTCAAATTTTGCATCCATATCCACGTGCTCGCTCAGAGGGCCTCCGGCGACAAAAGCTGTTGAAAGAAGCCCTGAATAGACGGTATCATATTTTGCGTTTTCATACAGTTCCTTCGCCGCCACCGCAAAGTCCTTAGCCTTGGCATAGGGACGCTCGGTGATCATGGCAGCAAAGGAATCGGCCACAGCCGTGATCTTCCCGACGGAACTTATCTGATTGCCCTTAAGGTGCTGGGGATATCCGGAACCATCCATGCGTTCATGATGCTCGAAACAGGCACGGATAAGCTCTTCAAATTTCAGATCGCTTTTCTGCATAAGCTTGACGGAAGAAATGGTATGCTGGGCCATCTTATCGCGTTCATCAGGCTTTAAGTTAGAAGCCTTCGTCAGCAAAAACTGCGGGACTTTGCACATCCCGACATCATGCACTGTCATTGCCAGCATCAATCGGTCAAATTCCTTTCTTGCGTATTCCTTTTCCTTTTGCATCCAAAGCCAAGTTCCAACAATCATGGTATTAACAGCATGTTTTGCGGGACTCCACTTGCGATAAAGGCGACGCATAAAGGAATTAATGCGATGTTTATCGTTCCATATATATTCCGTTATAACCATAACATCACGATATAACAACTCCATCATGTCGGGAACAGGCTGTTCATAGTAATTATTATAACACTGTGTGACTCCCAAAATGCAGAGTTCGGCGACTTCTCCCTCTTTCAGATTTGGATCAAGCAGGACCAGATCAAGCTGACGGACCATATGGCGTTTATAGACATTCTGATCCGAGTGCGCCACGAAAAGATTCCCGGCAGCACATAATTCCGCAATCTTCTCAGCCTGTTGGTCCGTCAAACGCCCACCCTTGCGGAATATGGGTTCGAGGACGCAAATGTCTTCCCTGAACACATACAAATCCAGAGGCGGACGATGTTTGGAAAAACTGGCAAGAATTTCAGAATTGATCTGAAAATAATCTTCGTTATTGATTGTTGATGCGTTGCTCACATTACTTCCAGTAAAGTTTGACGAGATTGGTTCCTCTGGGAGTTTGCTCTCCGGTGGACTGGCCGGCTGTAATCACGACGCAATCACCATTTGCAAAGTCCGGATTTCTGGCAATGAACTGCTCGGCACGAATAAGATGACTGGATTCCTCTTCAGGATGCTCTACAAATACGGGATGCACACCCCAGACAAAATTCAGGAGTCTGATCGACGTGGGATCCGGTGTCAGCGCATAAATATCCTGGGGAGGCCTCAGTTCGGAAACCTGCTGGGCGCTCTTTCCTGACAGACTGTGGGACACAATGGCCGTCGCCCCGGCATTTTCGGCAAGAATGCAGGCCGAATAGGCCAGGAATTCAGGAATGCCTTTGTCGTGATCCGGCTCTTTACGCTCGGAACGTTCGCGCAGAAGATTTTCAGCCTCTGTTGTAATACGCTGCATATATTGGACAGTTTCCACAGGAAAATTACCCATGGCGGTCTCTTCCGAAAGCATCACGCAGTCGGCTCCGTCAAGGACAGCGTTCGCCACATCCGTTGTTTCAGCGCGGGTCGGCGCAGGGCTGTTGACCATGGACAACAGCATCTGGGTCGCAACAATAACCGGTTTTCCCATCTTGTTGCACGCCCGTATGATTTTCTTCTGCAGCATGGGAAGAAGCGGGAGGGGACATTCAACCCCAAGGTCGCCCCGAGCAACCATGACAACGTCAGTCTCCTGCAAAATAGCATCAAGGTTATCAACCGCCGCCTGACGCTCAAGCTTGACGACAATGGGAACACGCCGGCCGGAGTGGCAGATCAGTTCCCTGGCCTCACGGACATCTTCGGCCGTCTGCACATAGGAGATGGCCACGGCGTCAACACCCATGGCAAGACCGGCCGCGAGGTCAGTCTTATCCTTATCGGTGAGGGCACGAACGCGCGTGATTTTTCCAGGAAGGGCAAGGCCCTTCCTGGAGGTGACAAGGCCCGAATTTTCAGCCTGCAAAACCACAAGACCATCTGACCGGCGCCCCTCGACAGTGAACTGCAAACCGCCGTCGGCAAGGACCATGCGGTCGCCCTTCTCAAGATGTTCCAAAATAAGCGGATGATCAAAGGGCAGATAGGGCATCTCATTGGTACGCGCGGTTTCAGGACCCAGAAGAGCGCGCTTGCCCTTGCTCATTTGAATGCCGCCCTCATCAGGAATGACGCCAAGACGGATCTTCGGACCGGAAAGGTCCTGCATAATGGTCAGTGGCCTGTTCAGTTCTTTTTCAACCGAACGTACATCCGCAATAATCTGCTCAAAATCTTTGGCAACGCCATGGGAAAAATTCAACCGGAAGACACTTACTCCGGCTTTGGCAAGCTCACAGAGCCGCTCCCTTGACTTTGAAGCGGGACCAATTGTGCAAACAATTTTTGTTCTCATCGAAATCTTTTCAGCGCGGAACTCCCGGCAAGGTGACCGGGGAGGAAACGCTGCTCCCGTTGTTTTCCCTCTTATTTTCCCGACCGCCACTCGTCTACCGACCGGTCAGGCATACCATTGCATGCAAAAGACAGGATATCTGCCGTTCCGAACGAAAGCCCAGCAGGAAGGCTGAAGGTTTTCGGGACAGACAATGCAAAAGAAATATGGCGCCCTGCTGCAGTCACTGCATCGGCACACAAGAAAAGACAGGCAAAAGACTGAGAGCCCACCTGTCCTCATGTCTATTCTACACTAGATTATCCGCATGTTCTGCGCGCGTGTCAAGAATCACTTTGGCTCGGCACTGCCGGGAAACAGGGCAGAAGAAGGAGGACAGAAATGACGGAATCCGGCAATATATCCCGTCTGTCAGGGAGAAAGAAAGTTCTGTCGGCAGCGGTCCTGTCAGGGGATAGGGCCGGCGAAAGTCCCCTTTCCGGGAGACACACGGAAACCTTCCGATCTGCAGGAAATCACGACGAATCCGGACTCGTACACGCCGCTGCCGTTCTTCCGCAGGCAACGGCGGACAACCGACCCCGTACTTGGAACGGAGGCAGCAATATCTTCCGGATATTACGGATTCACTTATCCAGGATCCGAAGCATAACGTCCCGCGACGCATAAAGGCAAAAAAAAATCCAATCAGGAAAAAGGCGAAAAAGCCCGTAGAATAAGGAGATATCCCCCCTGCCTGACTGGATTCAAAATAACGGCAATGGATATTCCCGCGTCTCTCCCCCGTACGGCAAGAGATAAGAAGCAGGAGATCCGCGGTGAGGGATGTTCCGAACGAGCAGACTCGTTACGGAAGGACCCCTGCACGGATTTCCGTATTCTTTAGCAACGCGGTGACAACTGCACCCTATTCACGGGTTGTGGCCTGTTCGATTGTCTGAGAAAGCACGGTTACAAGACGCTTTGCCGTATCGAGGTTCATCATGAGACGCCGCTCGAGTTCCACCGCATAGACGGGCTGCTTTTGCCCGTTTGCATCGGTTGCGGAATCGGGATAGCTCAAGCCGCAGGAAAGCGAGAGCAGACCGTCAATGATACGCGTCTGAAAAACGTTGACATACGCCGACGGTATGTGGTCATGGCTGAGGACCATAGGTAATTGAACAGACTGCCCTTCTGTCTTATCTGATGATGTCTGCTCCTGATCTTTGTTCATAAGCTTCTCCTTTATCTTTGACCTCCCCCGGACCTTGGTACGAAAGAAGTTCTTACGGTTAATCAAGAAGGACCGCTGAACGACGCTCCCGGTCTGCTTTCGGAGATCGGCTCCAGACTGACGCACCGTCCCCGCAACACGGGAGACGGTCACGGTCTGCCCGGAAACAACACGGGTAGCGGATCGCGGCACTGAGAGCTCTTCGTTCGCCCGAACTCACGGCTTGTGCCGTCAAAGAGCGTCATGCAGGACCACATGCGCCCGGCAACGTCACGCGGCGACGCCTCCGCGGGCTGGGACACTCTCCCCGCCGGATTTTGAAATATTTTCTGCACCCGAAGAGAAAGCGCCGTACCCTGATCTGTTTTCGTCAGTGAGGACAGAGTGACCCGCGTCACGTTCTTTGTCGTCACATCTTTTATGGCATTTCACCCAATCTGTTCCGGATAAAAAATACGACTGTTGCTTTCATTTCTTCCTCTCGCCCGGGGGAAGGAAAGGCATCATACACACCTTTAAATTTAGAACATACCGCTCATCTCTAAAAAAAAAATATATGAAGCTGGCTAAACACGAAGGCTTGCGAGTTTTGCATACTTTAAGTATAGTTGCTCTATAAAAAATGTCAACGATCTTAAAAGGTATCCCTGCAGATAAAATGATTCGAAAAATAACAACAGTACAAGACCGTTCGGAACAATACAGATCTGAGTGATCCTAATGAAATATCAAGAATTATACATTTTTTTCTGCAGAAAAAGAAACATTGCAACACAGTTGCATAGAGATCCGTTCTTCCTTCAAACATTACTATAATAAGGCACTGCCCGTGTGCACGACACTCCGCGAAACCTTTTCCTCCCGATTCGGCTTTCTCATGCTTTCAGCAGCATGTGCCATAGGCCTTGGAAATGTCTGGCGTTTTCCGTTCATCACAGGAAAATACGGAGGGGGCATCTTTGTTGTAGTGTACCTCCTTTTTCTCCTGGCCGTTTTGCCCGTGATGATCATGGAGTTTGCCATAGGCCGGGCCTCGAAAAGCTCGCTTGGAAAAAGCTTTCACGTCCTTGAGCAGCCGGGCACTTTCTGGCACAGAATGGGATGGCTTTCGCTCATCGGCCCCTACGCGCTCATGATGTTCTACACCACCATTTCCGGGTGGATGCTCTACTACTGCATCAAGATGGCACAGGGCGCATTCGAGAATCTCTCCATAGGCCAGTCGGCTTCTTTTTTTGAAACCATGCTGTCCAATCCGGCCCTGCAGGTTTTCTGGATGACCGTCTGCGTTGCCACCTGTTTCGCTGTGAATGCGTCCGGCCTCAGAAATGGAGTGGAACGGGTGATCAACGCGATGATGGTTGGTCTCTTCATTCTGCTTTCAGTGCTTGTCGTCCGCGTTCTCTTCCTTCCGGGCGCCCTTGACGGCCTCAGGTACTTTCTGATCCCGGACACGGAACGCTTCTTTTCGGCAAGTTTCCTTGAAATCTGCAATGCTGCCATGTGTCAGGCTTTTTTCACCCTGGGGATCGGTAACGGCTGCATGGCGACCATCGGCAGCTACTATTCCAGGGAAAAATCCCTTCCGGGGGAAGCCCTGTGGGTGGCGTTTCTCGATACGTTCGTGGCCATGCTCGCCGGCATGCTCGTTTTTCCCGCCTGCTTTTCCTTTCAGATCAATCCAGACAGCGGGCCCGGGCTTATTTTCATCACGCTTCCCCATATTTTCAACAGCATGTCACACGGTTATATATGGGGGATGCTCTTCTTTCTCTTTATGACCTTCGCCTCCTTCTCCACGGTTATCGCAGTCTTTGAAACCATCATCTCCCACAGCCAGGATGTCCACATGTGCACACGCAAAAAAGCCTGCCTCAAGCACGGTATTGTGCTCTGGGCACTGTCGCTTCCGTGCGCCCTTTCCTGGAGCGTCCTCTCGGACGTCCACCCCTTTGGCGGATCTTCGACCATCCTCGATCTGGAGGACTTTATTTTAAGCTCAAACATTCTTCCCATCGGAGCTCTTCTTTTCACCCTTTTCTGCACATTGAAAAACGGCTGGGGATGGGACAATTTCATCCGGGAAGCAAATCAGGGAAACGGCCTCAAACTGCCACACTGGTTCAAATTCTATCTCCGATGGGTTCTTCCCGTTCTGCTTCTCTTTGTTTTTACTGCGGGCTACGTGGAACGATTCTGGAAATAGTAAGAAACAGCCGTAAAAACGGCATCGACCGTGCAGATGCCGCACCCCGGTTCCGTCGAAGACAGCCCGTGTGACCGGTGCCCCTCCACACCGCGTGGTCAGGGGAGTGCCATTTTTCCTCAGGTCAAAGAAAAAACTTCGGCCTTCCCCGTGCGGTCAAACTGACCGATACGGGCATCGTGGGTACAGCCCTTCCACGTAAACCGGTAAAGTGCCTCTTCTCCGCTTTCGGAACGAACGAGATCAGCACGAACGACTTCATCTTCGGAAATATCATGCATACCCCATCCCCCCTGCGGGTCGTCCGCCTCAAGACGGTCAACCATGAGCTGCATGGCATCTTCGTGTAAAAAGCCGTAGTTTTTTTCATATTTGCTATCAATACAAATAAGTATACGTGGTGGAAACGCCGTGATCATACCTCCCCCTCCAACAAAAAAATTCTGTGTTTTGCGGATTATGCCCCTATGACCATAAAAAACATACATGCCAATACCCGAAAAAGCTCTCACAAAAAACGGTTGGCAGTACAAGCACACCGATGGCTCGGTAGCACACCGGTACAAGCAAGAGATCATGGGGGTTTCGTATCAGGCACCCTGTTCTGCCTCCTTTGTCTTTTTGTGAGCGGAATGTTCCTCCTCACCGCCTGCAATGGCGAAGGGGAGAAGCAGGAGCATACGCGCACAAATACGCTGCAAAACAGCCGGGACAAGAGCAGTATACACACGAGGACAGGGAGAGAAAAGCAGGAGGATGCTGCTGAGGATTTTGAAAAAAATGCGGCCACGGCACCTCCTACATCCCCGATGGCGGATGAATTGTCCTCTCTGCAAACACCTGCTCCCGCACAGGGGAAGACAGCGGAAAACAAGACGAAAAGTACAGAGAAAGAGCAACAGAACGGTGAAAATATATCTGGCAATGAGACTCACACCCCCCTTACGGACAGCCCCATTGCCCCCCGGGAGGATACGCCGGAAAAAAGACAGAATGCCCGTAACGACACGGCCGGCAAGACGCCCCCCCGTAAAGATGCAGAAAAATCCAACCTGCCCCCGGGTGGCACACCTGAACAAAGTCCTTCAAAAAAACGTGAAGACTCCGCGAAAAATTCCCCTGAAAAAAACGATGAAACGGGCAACAGACCTCCGGCAAAGGATCAAGTCCCCGCAACGGGCCCTTCAAAAAAGGATGGAGAAAAGGATGCAGGAAAGGAGAAGAGAAAAAAAACAGGCAATGACGTTGGCCAAAAGCCGCTTAAGGGTGAGCATCATGAATTCATCAAGCCGGCCGACAAGGCCCTCCCCCCCCTCAAAACCATTTTGACAGCCCCCTTTGGAGAACGGAGATTTGGAGGGCCATCCGGTTTCCATATCCATGCCGGCATCGATATCAGAGCGCATCTCGGCTGGCCCGTGGTGGCCCTCGGTGACGGGGAAATCACCAAGGCAGGCTTCTACGGCAATGCGGGCATCATGGTCGAAATCAGTCAGGACGACGGCTACACGTCAAAATACGCCCATTTGCAGACTGTGACTGTCGTACCCGGACAACGAATCGCCAAGGGGGAAAAAATCGGTGAAATCGGCTGCACGGGATTTACAACAGGCGCACACCTTCACTTTGGCATCGCCATAAACGGACGCAACATCGACCCCATGAAGGTCCTAACGTCTGCCGAGGATATAATACGTCCCGCTTCAGAACAGATACCCGATCCCCTGGGACCACAACAATGTAACGGGCACATGGGGGCCTACACCCCGGCAGGCGCCTTCAGCCCGAGACGCGGTCCCGTTATCCGCGGGCGGAACGGAAAGGCAAGACGAATCAACCTGAAAGCTCTCAGGGAGTTCAAGGCGCCGGAAATCCCCCTCTGGAACACCAGAAGGCGATAGAACACCACAAACGGGATACACAGAAGCAAAAAAGGTCAAGAAACTTGCCCGAATACGTCTTTTTGTGTACTATATTCGCACTATGAAACAATTATGGACTCCATGGCGTATTGACTACATTCTCGGCCCGAAACCCGATGAATGTGTTTTCTGTTTGCCATCATCCACGGATGAAGACGAGCAACGTCTCGTGCTGCACAGGGCCGAACACGCCTTTGTCATCATGAACAAATATCCCTATTCCAACGGACATATCATGGTTTGCCCGTACAGGCATGTGATGCAGCTCGCCGATGTGCCGCTACATGAACTGCATGAGATCATGGGACTTATCCAGCGCTGTTCTGTTATTCTGCAGGACCATTTTCACTGTGAGGGCATCAACGTTGGTCTGAATCAGGGACAGGCCGCCGGAGCCGGCATCCGTGAACATCTGCATTTTCATCTTGTTCCAAGGTGGAACGGCGACTCATCGTTCATGGCCGTTTTCGACGAAGTACGGACGATTCCGGAACATCTTTCCAGCAGCTATCAGAAATTACGTCCCTATTTTGCCTGAAGACACCGGCAAGCTGCCAGTCTCAGACCTGGGCGTATCTGATCAACGGGAAAGGGAAGACGCCGCATGTTTTTTTCGGTTCTGCTTCAATTTTCCCGAGTCGCCCGACTGGCAATATAAGCTCAACGCATTTTTATAGACACCTGCATAAAAACACAGAGACACTACAACATTATTTACAGAAGCCTGATATATCCAGAATCTCTTCAAATATAAGATATTGATAATATACCTGTAAATACATTATTTATTTTCCATGTAGTGGCAACTTTCTACTACTTTTTTGTTTTCATGCATTGGAAAAATCAAACGATAATTTCCGTACAACATTGGTAGGTGTCCGTTACGCCGAACATAAAAGCTCCACGCACAGTGGAAGGGTAAAGGGCCATACAACCCCGAGTAGCAGTTACATAGTGAAAAGGGTTTCGTTGCGGTGAAAAGAAAAACCATGCAGGTTTTTTCTTCTTTTCACAAACGATTTATGTGTCTTTTGCGGGAGGCTTTCATGCGTTATCTCAAAGTATTGATTCTGGCATGTCTTATATTTCTCGCCCTGGTTTTCTTCTTCCAAAACCAGACAATTCTCTCCACAAAAATGGAATTGAAGCTTGATCTTTTCTTCATTCCGCCAATGACATCCATTACGTTACCCTTTTACTTCCTTGTCATCTGCGCGTTCTTTATCGGTGTTCTGCTCTCTCTCTCGCTTCTCGTCTGGGACAGACTCCACCTTTCCGCACGGCTCATGAAGGACAAGTGGCAGATCAAATCACTCTCAAGCAAGCTTGCCAAGGCGGAACGTCTTGCGGATAACAAGCCAAAGCCAACCCTCGGTGATCGTATAAAGGCCTTCAGCACAGCCGAGGCACGGCCTGTCGCGGAAAAATCCCCCGAAAAGCCATCCGTGCCCGCGACTCCCGCTCCGGCACAAACGGCCTCTACCGACGCAAAGGCAGTCTAGGCCCTATCGCCCAGACCTTCAGGAAGCTCCTATTTCCGCCGGTCCCTGCGTACGACGGCGGACACCCAAACCGAGCTTCGCTGACGCCGGACCTTGATGCAGCCGTTCTCGTGCCGCACGTCTTCACGGAGATACTGCTAATCTTCCCGGAAATTACGGGAGAAAATGTCAATGTTTACAGGCCGTTTTCCCGACCAAACGGGAAGACGGCTTTTTTTCTTCCTCTTTGTTGAGTAACGACCCCATGGACCAGGACATCAAACTCACTCCCATGTTCGAGCAGTATATGCGCATCAAGGCCGACCATCCGGACGCCTTGCTGTTCTACCGCATGGGAGATTTCTACGAGCTCTTCTTTGATGACGCGAAGACTGCCTCCCGTGAACTGCAGCTCACTCTTACAAGCCGTAACAAGAGTGCCGGAAACGATATTCCCATGTGCGGCGTCCCATGGCATTCTTCACGCAGCTATATCGCCCAGCTGATCGACAAGGGCTACGTTGTCGCCATCTGTGATCAGATTGAAGACCCGAAAGAGGCAAAGGGACTTGTCAAGCGGGCCGTGACGCAGGTGATCACCCCCGGAACCATTCTCGATCTGGATAATCTTGACCAGTCAAGCCATAACTATCTGGGTGCCGTGGGATGGAACCAGGAAACGGCGTTTGGCTTCGTATGGGCCGATATTTCAACGGGATCATGGACCGGCGCCGAATTCCACAAGGAGGAGGACCTCTGGCAGTGGGTCCTCAAAATGAAACCGAAGGAACTCCTCCTGCCAAGGGATCTTTCTGTTCCGCCCTACGCCGTTCTTTCCCATATCCATAAAGTCCCTCAGGCCGCCCCGATTCCCCTCTCGAGAGCCGAAGAATCCGTCTGCAGGGCGCAAAAGGTCCGCTCTGCAAGTGCTCTCGGCCTCGATACAAAGCCTCTTCTGTGTCTGGCCTGCGCCCACCTCCTCACCTATCTCGAACAGACTCAGCCGACAGCTGTCGAAAAACTAGAGCCCTTCACCCCACTGAATCTCGGTCACCGTATGCTTATCGACGACACGACGGAGCGCAATCTCGAGCTTTTTACCCGGCAGAACGGGCAAAAAGGCAAGGGAACACTCCGCCACGTTCTTCAGCATACCCTGACCCCCATGGGGGGGCGCCGGCTCGAAGACATGCTTCACCATCCCTTCAGGGATCTTCAACCCATTCTTGAAACGGAGGCGAACGTGGCGTTCTTTGCGGCCAACGACCGCCTGCGCCACGACCTTCGTGAACAGCTGGAGCACATCTATGACCTGGAACGCCTCACACAGAGAGTCGTTCTCAACCGGACAAGCCCCAAGGACATGGCTGCCATCGCCGCATCCCTTTCGGCACTCCCGGCCATACATGCCCTTCTTCAGGAACAGTCAGGGCAGGAGGCCCCCTTCGCCACGCTTCTTGAACGTTTTGATCAGCTCTCGGATGTGCGCGAACACCTTGAAAAAGCCCTTGTCGACGATCCCCCACAACTTATTACCGAAGGGGGACTGTTCAGGTCAGGCTTCAACGAAGAGCTCGACCGCCTCCTTGACATGGTGACCCATGCCGAAGAAAAGCTCGCAGCCCTTCTCGAAAAAGAACGGACACAAAGCGGCATAGCCAAACTGAAGCTCGGCTTCAACCGCGTTTTTGGCTATTACTACGAGGTGTCGCGCTCCCATGCGGAACATATTCCAGACTATTTCGAACGGCGCCAGAGTCTTGCCAACGCCGAACGCTTTACCACTAAAGAACTAAAGGAGCTCGAGGAGCAGCTTCTTTCCGCCTCCGACAACCGAAAAACGCTCGAGTACAACCTCTTTCTTGCTCTGAGGGAAGACATTTCCGGGGAAAGGGAACGTCTGCTTTCGCAGGCCAGCCTTCTTGGCGAGCTTGATTACTGGCTCTGCCTGGCAAATGTCGCAAGGGAAAACGGATGGACGATGCCGACATTCATCAACCACCCGGAACTGCGACTTCAGGCGGCACGGCATCCCGTGGTTGAAAGCATTATCGGCAGTGCCAACTATATGCCGAACGATATCAACCTCGGCCAAACACGAAGTTTCTGTCTTTTGACCGGGCCAAACATGTCCGGAAAATCAACAGTGTTGAGGCAAGTGGCCATCATAGCCATTCTCGCTCAAATGGGCTCCATGGTGCCCGCTGACCACGCAGAGCTCGGCCTGGTTGACAAACTCTTTTCAAGAGTCGGCGCTTCAGATAACCTCGCACAGGGTGAAAGCACCTTTATGGTCGAAATGATGGAGACTGCGCGAATCCTCCGTCAGGCAACGAAAAACTCCCTCATCATCCTTGACGAAATCGGACGGGGCACAAGCACCTACGACGGTGTCGCTCTTGCCTGGGCCATTGTGGAATACATAGTCAAACGTTTTTCCGGCAAGACACGCACGCTCTTTGCCACGCACTATCATGAACTGACGGAGCTTGAAGGACGTCTTCCCGTCGTCTTCACCATGAATGTGGCCATCAAGGAATATAACGGAGACATTGTATTCCTGCACAAGCTCATTCCCGGACCGGCTGACAAAAGCTACGGTGTTGACGTGGCAAAGCTGGCCGGGATCCCGCGCGAAGTTGTAAACCGGGCAAAGGAACTCCTTCTTCGCCTTGAATCAGGCAGGAAGGGGATGCAGCAAAGTGTCAGACAGGCGGCCCAGGTCCTTTTACCGGGCCTCGTTCCTGAACAAAAGAACGATGCAGCCGGAGAAAAAACGAGTGAGGCCCCCCATCCTCTTCTCACGGCCCTCCGTGCGCTTGATCCCGACCGACTGAGCCCCATGGAAGCCCTGCAGCTTCTGACGGACTGGAAGCGGCGTTTCGGCGAAGAGAGCGCAGATAAGCGAGGAGAACTCTAACAATGGACATATCCCCTTTTCAGGCCATTTCCTACATAGCAGAACAACGTATATCCGAAGCCATGGCGGAAGGCGCCTTTGACAATCTTCCCGGCAAGGGACGCCCCCTCGAACTTGAAGATATGAGCAATGTACCGGAGGAACTGCGCATGGCCTATACCATTTTGCGCAATGCCGGCTGTCTGGCTCCCGAGCTTCAGGAACGTAAGGACATAAACCGCATGCTCGACCTCCTTGAAGGCATGGAGGATGAAAAAGAACGCGTCAAAGGCATGGAAAAATTGCGATTTCTCCTCGACCGCAGCAGAATGCGCTATAAGCGGCCTATTCAGCTTGAAGAGGATGACCCCTACTACGCCGAGGTGATTGCCCGCATGGGACACCTTGAAAAACACACGAAATAGGCGGAACCGCACATCCTTCCACAAAACGCCCCTGAAAAACGCCAAACCGGGTGAGTGAAAAAAAATCCGGGCCGGCACTATGCGGGACACTGTCTTCTCCCCGGAATTCCTGACAAGCAAAGGAGAAGTAGCTGATTATTGTGTCATAATATAATTGAAAATATCTTTCATATCGCCCTTTACGTAGACATTCCCTTCCACACATCACCCACACTCCCCGCATAAGCATAGCCTGCTACACGCCTGTTACTCACGACCAGCAAATATACTGCCTTTTCTACGCGCGCGACATCGCATCCATATTGACGTTCTAGAGTTTTTTTTGCTACTCTTAAAATGACCATAAAATTGGTCAAAAGTCGCTTATGGTACAAAAAAAGTACTACCTGCCCCTCTCCCTTTATAGGAAAATCGCATACAATTTTTTTTCTAAAGACCAACAAGTTTCTATATAAAACCACTGTTGTATATACTACAGCAATACATATAATAATGTAATATTAATACTAAATTTCTTCATTTATAGCTAAATAATGATCTATATATTGACGCCATCAACGACAATATTAAATACTTAAGGCTTCAAAAATTATTTCACGATCAGACATAAAAAGCTACATGCATTTTTTTCTTTTGTGATTTCTGTCATAATATATATTTAAACATACTTTAAACGACATTTTTTTCATCATTGAAACAATGTAAAGCATATACTTTTTATAATGAATATGAAAAATATATAATTATTTCAGTATTTTGCAAAAACTACTACCGAGATGTGCTAAAATACGCAATTGAAAGACAATGGTACTACCAGCATATAAGATATAAAAAATATCTAAAAAAATACATACAAGCTGTATTGCATAATTTTTCATAATTTGGTGCCAGTGGCACTTTTATGGCCCCGTCAAGGGAAAACACTGTTCTCTATCCGCATGAGCGGATGATCACTATTCAGCATTGGTCGGACAGCTCTCGTACCACCAGATTGAGGAGGATGCATGGCAAGTCAAGGCTTAATCTCCGATTTTGAGCAGATGCTCGGCAAGGAGAATGTTTTTTCTTCTGAAGCTGATCTGCAAAGTTATTCGTATGATTCCGCTGTACTCGAACCCGTCATCCCGTCTCTCGTCGTTCGTCCCACAAACAGCGAACAACTTGCGGCTGCCGTTACAAAACTCTATGAGAACGGCATCCCGATGACGGTACGAGGGTCCGGTACAAACCTTTCAGGCGGTACCATTCCGGACAAAAGCGAAACGGTTGTCATTCTGACAACGGGCTTGACTCGGATACTGGAAATCAACTCCAATGATCTCTATGCAGTTGTTGAACCCGGCGTCATCACGGCACAGTTCGCCCAGGAAGTGGCCAAAAGCAACCTCTTCTATCCTCCGGACCCGGGTTCCCAGGCGGTTTCCACCATCGGTGGCAACATCGCTGAAAACGCCGGCGGTCTCCGCGGACTTAAATACGGCGTCACCAAGGACTATGTCATGGGTCTGGAATTTTTTGACGCCACGGGCGCCCTCGTGAAAACAGGCTCACGTACCGTCAAATGTGTCACGGGATACAACCTCGCCGGTATGATGATCCAGTCTGAGGGGACACTTGGCGTCATCTCTCAGGCCATCCTAAAACTTGTCCCCCCGCCAAAGGCTTCTCGTGCCCTCATGGCAGTCTTTGACAATATCCAGAACGCGGCCGAAGCCGTGGCCGGCATCATTGCTGCCCACGTTCTTCCCTGTACGCTGGAATTCCTTGACAACAACACCATTGTACGCGTGGACGACTTTACCCACGCCGGTCTTCCGCGCGAAGCCGGCGCCATCCTCCTCATTGAAGTGGACGGCCATCCGGCCCAGGTCGAAGACGACGCTGCCGCCGTGGAAAAGGTTCTGAAGGAAAACAAGGCGACCGCCGTCCACATTCCGAAGGACGCGGCCGAGAAGTTCAAACTCTGGGAAGCACGCCGTATGGCTCTCCCGGTTCTCGCCCGCTGCCGTCCGACCACTGTTCTTGAAGACGCGACCGTTCCGCGTTCACAGATTCCTGCCATGATGAAGGCCGTGAACGAAATCGCCGCGAAATACAAAGTTGAAGTCGGCACGTTTGGCCATGCTGGCGACGGCAATCTCCATCCGACCTTCCTCTGCGACAAGCGTGACAAAGAGGAATATCACCGCGTGGAACTCGCCATCGACGAAATGTTCGATGTGGCCATTAACCTTCAGGGTACACTTTCCGGCGAACACGGGATCGGAACCGCAAAATCCAAGTGGATGGAAAAGGAAACCTCGCGCGGTACCATTCTTTTCTCCCAGCGTCTCCGCCGCGCCCTCGACCCCAAGGGTCTTCTGAATCCGTCAAAACTGGTGGGTATCTAATATGGATAGTCTTACCTCATTAGCCCAGCGCCTCATGGCGCTTGATGACAAACTCACAGATTGCATGCGCTGCGGCATGTGTCAGGCTGTCTGTCCCATGTTTGGTGCTTCCGGCATGGAAGCGGACGTGGCCAGAGGCAAACTGGCCCTGATTGGCAATATGGCCCATGAGATTTTCCGTGATCCCGACGCGTTGAGCGACAAACTCGGGCGCTGTCTTCTCTGCGGGTCCTGTCAGGCTGCGTGTCCTCCTGGGGTAAAAATCATGGATATCTTCCGGGAATCCCGTGAGGTTGTTCACGAATTTCTCGGTCTCCACCCCGCGAAAAAGCTCATCTTCCGACAACTCCTCGGACATCCGAAGCTTTTTAACCTCGCCATGAGCGTTGGCGCCCCCGTGCAGAAGCTTCTCTTCCGCTCGTCCAACGACCGGCAGGGAACCGTTTGTGCCCCCATGCTTGACTTCATGCTTGGTGACAGACACATCCGCCCCCTTGCCAAACAAAGTCTTCACGCCAAATACGGATTTCTCGATGAAAGCCGTGCCCCCAACAAACTTCAGGTAGCCTTCTTTCCGGGCTGTCTTGGGGATAAGATGTACACGGAGATGTCCGAGGCCTGCATCAAGGTGCTCCATCACCACGGTGTTGCCATCTATATGCCCGATACATTTGCCTGCTGCGGCATCCCGGCTGTTTCATCGGGCGACGCAAAAGGCATGCTGAACCAGCTTTCCTGCAACCTGGCCCTTCTCGCCAACAGATCCTTTGACTACCTCGTCACTCCGTGCGGATCCTGTACGTCGACCATCAAGGAACTCTGGCCGGAATACGCGGAACGCCTTGACGACACCTCGGCCAGGGTTGCCAAAAGCATCTCCGACAGGACCATGGACATTAATGCCTTCCTCATCGACGTTCTTCACGTGGAACCAAAAACACCTAAGGAAGGAGCCGTAAAGGTCACCTACCACGATTCCTGCCACCTGAAAAAATCCCTCGGCATCTCGGCACAGCCCCGAACCCTTCTCAAGGCGAACGAGAACTACTCTCTCGTTGAAATGAACGAGGCCGACCGCTGTTGCGGATGCGGTGGTTCATTCAACCTTTTCCATTATGATTACAGCCGTAAGATCGGCCAGCGCAAACGCGACAACGTCGTTCAGAGTGGCGCGGCTGTTGTGACGGCTGGCTGTCCTGCGTGCATGATGCAGCTTGAAGACGTACTCTCACACAACGGCGATCCCGTCACTGTGAAGCATCCTGTTGAACTGTACGCGGAGACTCTCTGATACGATGGGGCATCCCCCAACTCTCCCGGAGAAGGAGCATACTATGCCTGAAACCAATCAGGAACTGATAGAAAACTTCAAGGCCAAAGCGGCCCTTGTCAACGCAACGGTCGTCGAAAAATCATCCCTTGCCGAGGCCCTTGCCTATATTGTGGATGTCTGCGACACAAAGCAGGCAGCCCAGCTGCTGAGCGATGAAAACGTCGAGAAAGGCCCGAATGGGCCTCTCGGCTGCCCCACACGGGCGACCAAAATTCTCGCGGCTCCCGATTTGGACGGAGACTCGTTCACAAAGCTTGAAAGCCTCTGCGAAGGAAAAAATATTTCCTGTATCCGCGAAAATCTGCGCAAGCACCTGGCCGGTATCGATGTCGGTGTCTCATATGCCGAGCTCGGAGTCGCCGCCAGCGCTACCTGCATGGCCAAGACCGACAGGGAAGACGTTCGGCTTGCCGGCATGATTTCCGAGATTCATGTCATCCTGCTTGACAAAACAAAACTCTATCCCGATCTCCCCTCCATCGCGCCCCAGCTGCGCGCTCACATGAGCGATGGGCAACGAAGCTACACAACCTTCATCACGGGTCCGAGCCGCACAGCCGACATCGAACGTGTCGGTGCCATCGGCGTACACGGTCCCCTGGAACTGCACATCATTCTTTTGGAGGGCTAAATCATGCATACAGCACCAACGAGCGCAAGCGACTATCATAAGAAACTTGATGAGGCGCTCCATGACGATTTCCTGCGCAGAACTCTGGACACGTTCGCCGTTTCCTACCGCGAAAGCAGGGCTGCGGTCTTCAAGGAAGTCGACGAACGAGGGCTCATCAAAAAAATTGCGGACGCGAAGGACTATGCCTGCCAGCACATGGACGAGCTCTACGAGCAGTTCAAAGGCGAGGCTGAAAAACGCGGGGTCAAGGTCCATCTTGCAAAGGATGCAGCGGATGCCCGCCGCATCATTGCCCAGATCGGCCATGAGAACAATGTGCGTCGCATTGTCAAATCAAAATCCATGACCGCAGAGGAAATCGAGCTCAATCCAGAACTTGAGCGTCAGGGCTTTATCGTCGACGAAACAGACCTTGGCGAATGGATTATCCAGCTCCGCCATGAAGGTCCATCCCACATGGTCATGCCGGCCATCCACCTTTCCCGCTATCAGGTAGCTGATGTTTTTGAAAAGGAAACCGGGGAAAAACAGGACAGGGAAGACATCCAGCGTCTTGTCAAGGTGGCCCGCGTCCAGCTGCGTCGCAAATTCATCGCCGCGGACATGGGCATAAGCGGTGCGAACTTCGCCGTGGCAGAATGTGGCGCCATGGCAACGGTGACCAACGAGGGCAACGCCAGAATGGTTACGACCCTCCCACGCGTCCATGTCGCCATCTGCGGTCTCGACAAACTGATCCCGACCCTTGACCAGGCACTGACGACCCTGCTTGTCCTGCCTCGTAACGCCACGGCCCAGCGTCTCACAAGCTACGTGTCATGGATTTGCGGTGCTGGCGAATGCGCAAGCGCCACCGGTGGCGAAAAGGTCATGCATATCGTCTTTCTCGACAATGGCCGCACAACCATTGCAAAGGATCCCCTCTTCAAGCAGATCTTCCGCTGCGTACGCTGCGGTGCCTGCGCCAATGTCTGTCCGGTCTTCCGTCTTGTCGGTGGCCACAAGATGGGCTACATCTATATCGGAGCCATCGGTCTTATTCTGACCTACTTCTTCCATGGCAAGGACAAGGCAAAGATTCTCTGCCAGAACTGCGTTGGCTGTGAATCCTGCGCCAACGTGTGCGCCGGCGGTATTGATCTCCCCATGCTCATCCGCGAAATCAGAAGCCGGCTGACGGAGGAAGAAGGCAATGCTCCGGGAGCCCTCATGAGCGCGGCCATGAAGAACCGCAAAATCTTCCACTCCCTGCTCAAGTTCGCAAGTTTTGCCCAGAAACCGTTCACGGGCGGCACGCAGTTCCAGCGTCACCTTCCTGCCATGTTCCTCGGCAAGCACGGCTTCAAGGCCCTTCCGGCCATTGCGGACAAGTCCTTCAGGGACCGCTGGCCGAACCTCAAGCCACAGGTGACCAATCCTGTTATGCGTATTGCCATCTTTGCAGGCTGTGCGCAGGACTTCGTCTATCCGGAACAGCTCGAGGCCTTTGTCTCAATCCTGAAGGCCAAAAATGTGGCGGTTGAATTTCCCATGGAGCAGACCTGCTGCGGTCTTCCGCTCGAGATGATGGGACAGCGCGCATCGGCAAAGGACGTGGCGAAGCAAAATATCAACGCCTTCTTCGGCGGCAACTACGATGCCATTGTGACCCTTTGCGCGAGTTGCGCCTCCCATCTGAAATATACCTACCCCCATCTTTTGGAAAACGATCCGGAAATGGCAGGCAGGGTCAGGGATTTCGCCGACAGGGTCATGGACTTCAGCTCCTTTGTGCACGACAAGCTGAAAATGACAAAGGATGACTTCACAAACGACGGTGAAAAGATTACCTATCACGCCTCCTGCCACCTCTGCAGAAAGCTCAATGTACGTGACGCGCCACGGGATCTCATCCGCGATGCCGGCGACTACGTGCCCTGTGATGAAGAAGAAGTCTGCTGCGGCTTTGGCGGAACCTATTCCGCAAAATTCCCGGAAATTTCCGCCAAACTTCTTGAAAAGAAACTCGATAACGTGGCGAAGACCGGTGCGAGCCGCCTTGTCGTTGACTGCCCCGGTTGCGTTATGCAGCTGAAGGGTGGCGCTGAAAAACGCCACATGCACGTCAAGGTCCAGCATATCTCCGAGCTTCTGGCTGAACACCTTAAAAAATAACGGCTTCCGGAAGGGAGGGGATATTCCCCTCCCCCATTTTCATGTGCGCGGGCGGATATGATAAAGGGCCTCCAAATGGGGACTTCCCCGCAGCCCCACCAACCCGTCCACGCCGGGCCAGGGACAGCATGCCGAATCTCTTTCCTTCGGTCTGAGTTTCAGCTGACGCCGTTCCCTGTCACAGGCACCGTAGCGTCCCCTCCCTCGGGACGGTGATACAGGCCACAACCTTGAATTGTATGCTTCTCTTTTGAGTACGTTGATGTTCGATGTGCTGCAGGCAGCACTGATCATCTAGGCGGCCGGGCAGGCCGTGACTGCCTGTGGAGCGGGAGGCACCCAAGCGTCCGTTGTGAAGCAGGAACCCGCCTATGGTACGACCCGACAGGATCGCTACCGATAGGAATCCTCCGGCATTAGACGGGGGAGGATGTCAAGAGGCAGACAACACCATATTTTCGCCACGCAGCATAATGTGGAGTCGCTGCGTGTGGCCCGCTAATGTACTCCCGCGTACCTCTTCAGGGGGATATCTATGTCCTCAGGATTTCTTGCTTTCCTTGCCATTGTACCCATCCTGGTTGCTTTGGTCCTTATGGTCGGCTTTCGTTGGCCATCAACGCGTGCCATGCCCCTTGCATTCCTTACGGGCGCGGCACTGGCCATTGGTGTATGGAAAATGACTCCTCTGCACGTCGGAGCCCTCTTCATTGAAGGCACGATCAATGCCATCGGCGTTCTTATCATCGTCTTTGGCGCCATTCTGATTTACAACACCCTGCAGGAAAGCGGGGCCATGGAAACCATCCAGGCCGGCATGACGAAAGTCAGTCCCGACCGCCGCGTACAGGCGATCATCGTGGGCTACATGTTCGGAGCCTTTATCGAAGGAGCGGCCGGTTTTGGAACGCCTGCGGCTCTCGCAGCCCCTCTGCTCCTCGGACTTGGTTTTCCTCCCATCTGTGCCGCCATCATCTGCCTTGTCTTCAACTCCTTCCCCGTCACCTTCGGTGCCGTCGGAACGCCGGTCATCATGGGCTTTGCGAGCCTTAAAGACATCGGCATGCAGGCCCTTCAGACAAGTGACCCGACCCTCTTCTTCTCAAAAGTCGGTGAAGTCGTCACGCTCATGCACGGTGCCATGATCTTCATTCTGCCGATCTTCATGCTCGGCTTCATGACCCGTTTCTACGGTGCGAAGAGGTCCTGGAGCGAAGGATTTGCCGCGTGGAAGTACTGCATCATGGCAGGCCTCTGCTTCGCCATCCCCTACTACATCATCGCCTGGACAGCAGGTCCTGAAGTGCCTTCCCTTGTCGGTGGTATCGTTGGTCTCGCCCTCCTTATCTTCCTCACGAAGCAGGGCGTCTGCGTCCCCCGCGAGGTCTGGCAGTTTGCCCCTCAGAGTGAATGGAAGCCCAGCTGGACGGGTCAGACTGCAGCTTCCGGCAAGACCGAATACAAGGAACACATGAGCCAGTTCATGGCTTGGCTTCCCTACATTCTCTGCGGTCTTATCCTTGTGGTCACACGTGTTCCTGCTTTCGGTCTCAAGGCTGTCATGGCCTCAAATCCCACATTCACCCTCAAGTTTGCGCAAATTCTCGGCTTTGAAAAAGTCAACGCAGCCATCAATCTGCTCTGGCTTCCCGGCACCATCCCCTTCATTCTCGTTGCTCTCATCACCATTCTTCTGCACGGCATGAACGGACAGAAAGTCGCCGGAGCATGGGGCACAACATGCAAGAAGATGGTTGCCCCGACCATCGCCCTGATTGCGGCCGTGGCCCTTGTTTCCATCTTCAAGGGTTCTGCCCAGAATCCCATCGGCTACGATTCCATGCCCATGGCCATGGCAAAGGTATGCGCATCGGCTGCCGGTTCGGCCTGGCCCGCTCTTGCCTCCTACATCGGCGGCCTCGGCGCGTTTATCACGGGCTCGAACACAGTGTCCGACATGCTCTTCGGCAACTTCCAGTGGGACGTGGCAAGACAGCTTGGCTTTAACGCCATGCAGAGCATCAGCGTGATCGGCGCCCAGGCTACCGGCGGTGCCATGGGTAACATGATCTGCGTTCACAATATCGTGGCCGCCTGCGCTGTTACGGGCCTCATCGGACGTGAAGGCGACATTCTCAAGCAGACTGTCTGGCCCTTCCTGCTCTACAGCATCCCTGTGGGTATTGTGGCCTCGATCCTTTGCTTCAACGTGTTTGCCTAGACTAAAGAGATATTCCCTCACCGGAATGACGTATTCCCTGGAATAAACTGATTCCAGAGAGAAATAAAAGTAAGACCATTCAGAAGAAGTATCTTCAGAATGGTCTTACTTTTTTCTTTTGACCTTTTCAGCCCTTCCCCGAGATGATTTCAACATTCCGTACATTCAAATTTTGAAAAGCAGCTCCCTTCCCTGCCGTATCCCCTCCATAATACCCGGATGAGGATGAGAGATGACACCTCGTTATTATCAAAAAGCAGGAGCTTTCTTGCGAAAAATGACTAGGTCGTGTATGATAGCAGATGCTCTTGAAAGCTGGTTGTAATAAGGCATTCTTCTCACTATAGATGCAACCTAAGACTATTCTTTCTCAGGCATTCTTCGCTTAAACGGTATTAATCCGCTTTTCACTGTTCATCATGAGTAATAAAAAACATACAAAGAATGTAATATTACCATCCAAATAATAAATTTGACAGCTAGTATAAATTCATAAAATACTTTTAATAAAAAGACACATACATCCATTTTATTCATCTATTATATTGATTATAAAATATAAATAGATATTCATGGACATTATTAAGACAGATTATCATAACTATCGATCCTCTTCTTTCCAACCTTCAGATCCAGTATCTGTCTTTTCTCCAGGCCACGGGGCATTGCGCACCGCTTCTGCCCGCCCCACGTCTGCGACTTCCTTTTCCTTCTCCAGCTCATTGAGGGCTTCCGGACATTTGGAAAAGCCTCAAATGCGTCTTTTTCTCCCTGTAAAGAAACGTTTCAATTTCCAAGCCACCTTGTTTTCGAGAATGTCCGAACCCAGCGAACACCTGTTTCTGTTCTTATAGTGCCGAACAGTTCCGAATTTTCCATACATTTTCTACACTGCCAGATACAACTCTCAAAATACAAGCATGATTAAAAACAATTATTGCTATATAATAATATAACAATATATTTATTATGCATATTTTATAATTCTATATTTTTTCATCTATATTTTAGAACAAAATAACACATCTGCAAATACATTGTTTTCCAACCCGAATGTTCTGCAACAAAAAAACAGGAGGATTTTGAATGGGGTTTGCTGCCAAAAAAACATTGAACCACACTGTCTTCGGCATTACCTTGACAATTCTGCTGCTTGTTCTCGCTGCAACTCTCTGTTTTCCCACAGACCTGACCGCCGATCTGAAAGCACTCCAGGGGTGGATCACAAACTACTTCGGCTGGTTCTACGTGCTCTGCGCCTCTCTTATTTTCTTCACCATTGTATATCTTGGCCTGTCGCGCTTCGGCGACATAAAACTGGGGCCTGATCACAGCAAGCCTGATTTTTCCAACAGGGCCTGGTTCGCCATGCTCTTTTCGGCAGGCATGGGCATCGGTCTCCTTTTCTTCGGCGTGGGCGAGCCCCTCATGCACTATCTTTCGCCCCCTTCCGCCGCACCGCAGACTGTTCTTGCGGCCCGTCAGGCCATGCACCTGACTTTTTTCCACTGGGGATTCACAGCATGGGGAATCTATGCAATCGTGGCAATTTTGCTTGCCTTTTTTTCTTTCCGCTACAAACTTCCTCTCACATTGCGCTCAGCGTTCTATCCACTTTTGGGAGAGCGTATCTACGGCCTTTTCGGAGACATTGTGGATGTTTTTGCGGTGCTTGCCACGCTATTCGGTGTGACCACGTCACTTGGCTACGGTATCCTTCAGATCAACTCCGGCCTCAACTACCTCTTCGGCCTGCCCGTCAACGCCATCGTACAGGGCGTCCTCATTGCCTTCATCATGGTCTTTGTCATTCTCTCGGCAACGAGCGGACTGAACCGCGGCATCAAGTACATCTCAGGGGCAAACATCCTCCTGGCCGTACTTCTCATGCTTCTCATCCTCTTCCTCGGCCAAACCTCAATGCTGTTCAAAGTCTTTGTGCAGAATGTGGGATCGTATCTTTCATCCTTTGTTCACGACACGTTTAATCTGTACGCCTATCAGCAAAAAGAAAAATGGCTGGGCGGCTGGACGCTCCTCTACTGGACGTGGTGGCTCTCCTGGTCGCCCTTTGTGGGGCTCTTTATCGCGCGCATCTCAAGAGGGCGGACCATCAGGGAATTCGTGATGGGAGTCCTCTTCGTTCCCACTCTTTTCACCTGCATTTGGATGACTGTTTTCGGCAACAGCGCCATAGAAATGGTGCACAACGGTTTCACCCGACTGGCAGAAGTCGCGACTGCAGACGTAAGCCTGGCGCTCTTCGTATTTTTGGAGCGATTCCCCTTTTCCCAGGTTCTGTCAGGAGTGGCGGTGCTTATGGTCTTTCTCTTCTTTGTCACATCCGCTGATTCAGCCGCCTATGTCATAGATATGCTCTGCTCAAACGGCAAGGATAAAACCCCGGCCCGTCAAAAAATTTTCTGGTGCGGCACCATCGGCCTGATCACAGCGGCATTGCTCTATTCGGGGGGCCTTGCGGCGCTGCAGGCCCTGACCATGATTTCAGCCCTGCCGCTGACCATTGCTCTCCTGGGATGCATGTACGGGCTTTTGAAATCATTGCGCATGGATCATGCGAAAAAAGAAAGTCAAAACTACACCCCGGTGCAGGCGTCCTCCGCAAAGGGTTGGGAAAACCGGCTCAACGCCATTATTGACTGCCCCGACGCAAGAGACGCCAAAGACTTTCTGACCAATACCGTCATGGTTGTCTTCGAGAGGATTTCGGAACAGTTCAAGCAGCGGGGCCTCCACACAAGCGTTACCCATGATCCACAAAAAAAACTTGCGCAGTTCAAGGTGGGACTCGGTGAAGAAATGGATTTCGTCTACGGCGTCAAACTCCTGGAAACGGAGGTTCCGGACTATGCGAGACGTATGGTTGACATTGCATTTCGGGCGGAGGTTTTTCTGCGCGAAGGAGGTCAGGACTACGATGTCATAGGATGGTCGCAGGACGCCCTTATCAATGACGTGGTTGAGCAATACGGCAGGCACATGCACTTTCTCTACAAAATTCGTGAATAGCGGCTGCAATGGGAGGATGTCTGCTTCAGCACGCACCTGTCCGCCCCATAAAAACACGCCTTAAGGCGCTGCGTTTCCGCATGCCTTTTTCAGCAAAAATGTTGAAAACGAAAATGGCTTCAACACTTGCAAACGTCTTTGCAAACATGATCTTTTCATCTATTGTTGCGAAACATCTGCATAGGTTTGCGTCATTCGCATAATTCCACCGTTGAGTTGCCATGCATTTCCGGATTGTCTCAATAGCAGCGTCCCCGTTGTCGATAACCGATGCGTCCGACCGGAACAGTTCTTTCCGCAGCGCGCATCTTCCCTTTAGAAAGACCTTTTTATGAGGCCTCGGGCTGCAAGCGTTTGCAGGCACTAAATCCGGGCATTTCCGGGGGATGGGCGCGAAAGATGATATGCATGGGTCCGGCCGCAGTTCCATTTTTCCTTTGCGATGGCCTATGGCAGACCTGCACAAGCAAAAATGCTTTCAGCATTGGCGCATCCGGTCAGGGAACTTCCCGCGCAGTGCGCCACTGCAAAGCCATTCTTCGGAATCGAAAATTCCGTATCACAGAAATTTTTGCCACATTTACAGCGAAAGAGTCTAACAAAGCCGTAGTGCGATTCCTTAAGGAGCAATCAGCATGTCTCAGTTAAATATTGACAACAATATGCAGCAAGACCTGCTTCAACAACTTGACCAGCAGCCCGCCGATAACAACATACAGCAGCCCGCTCAGGCGCAAGATGCCAACGAGGCCGCCCTCGCTCATCTGTCAGGCAAGGACCGTGCGACGGCCGAACTGTTCCTTAAGGGCCTGTCCGTTCAGGAGACCGCCAAGCACACGAAGTGGGGGCTGGGGTGGAAGGTACTCTTCGGCGTTTTCTCCTTTGGTATCGCTCCGGCCATCATGTGCCGCAAGGAAGCTGCAAAGGAGAAGCAGCTGGCGGACGACGCCGTGCATCTCAAGAACACCTTGAATCATATGGCCAGCCAGAACCACACCGTAGTCCGGAATGTCAAAATGGACGACCAGTACATACCCGTCGTGCACAATGTAGACACCGGCACGCTCTCCGCCACAATCGGCGGGCAGACCGTCGTTTCGAAGTTTTCCCCCAAGGCTCTCGCGGAGATCATCGAAAAAGACATTGTCACCAATACGAATCTGTACGGAAAGCAGGCCGCACTGGATGTTCTTTCAGGAACAGATGGAACAGACAAAAAACAGGCAGGGCCGGCCGGCCACGCCGGCAAATCACTCGCCGAGCAGCAGGCTGAGGCCATGAAAGTCTGCGATCAGCGCATCGCCAAGGCCGAGGCGGCCGTCAAGGCGGACAAGATAGCGGTCGACAAGCTTCAGCAAGAACTGGACAAAGCGCAAAACGCCCTTGATCAGCTTCAGAACGAGTTCAACCAGACGGAGACGGACTGCAACCAGATCCTTCTTCAAAGCAACGATAAGCTTGAGACCGTCGCGACCTCGCAGAGAGTCTTGGACGCTGACCTTGCGTTCGGAATTGAGGACAAGAACGGCCAAAGGCAGAAGTCCATTGATAGAATGCGCACCGAGGCCACTGAAGCCAAGAACAATGCTCTGGATCGGCTGCGCACCCTTGAACAACGCAAGCCTGAGCTGTATGCGGCCATTGCGAAGCGCGACAAGCTTTTGAACGACCACCCGGCGCTCGTCGAGCTGCGCAAGGCCAGAGAAGAGAAAGACGAGCTGACGGCAAAATTCCACCAAAAGCACCAGAACGCTACCGAACGTCTCAACGAACTCAATGCTTCGCCCGATCGCAACACTGCGGCAGTACAAAATGAGATCCGCGTGCTCAATCTGTATCTTACCCCGCCACAGGAACAAAATGCACTGCAGCAAGACCCGCTCGCACTCAACATCAGCAACCCCGAAGATGCGTTGGACAGCAAGGGGCTGAACGACTCTCACCTGAGGGAGCTCTGCCTCAAATCCATCAAGGCCGAAATGGGCATTGACGCCGGAGAGCTCCACAGCTGCCCCACCCGCTATCTGAGCCGTATCGCCCGGTACGCCGTCGAGGGCTACTTTGGCTCCGCCATAAACCTCCTGGACCATGTGCTCAAGATCTCCACAACGACCCGCATCGCCAACCAAGACGTGATGGAGCTCATGAATGTGCGGGAGCAGGACGCCAACTCAGGGCAAAAGGTCAACGTGGCCGTGCTCAAACCGCAGGTCAATCCGTTTGCCACGGCCACGCATCAGCAGGTGGCCAATTTTGCCGCGGACATCATCTACTCCGGAAACATTGTCGATGAAGACAAACTGTCCCCGGAAGACCGTCTGCGCAAGGTTCTGAACTCAAATGCGGGCGTCATTGCCGACGTCATCAAGGTGGAGACCGGCCTCAATGCCGTGGAATTGGAGACAAAAGCCCGTCAGGCCGAGCAAAACGCCTCAAAGCCAAACGCCACGGAGGCTGACAGGCTGGAGGCCAAAATCGCCAGGGCTGAGGCAGACGCCGCCCAGTTCGAGGCGAAGGCTCTCAGAGGCAGCAATATTGTCAAGGGCATCGGAAACATTGCCAGCAACATCGTCAGTTTCTTTAGTGGCCCCAAAAAGCCGGATGAGGCGAAGTTTACCAGCTTGGAGGCCCTGGCCTGCGCCGCCGAGGCCAAGATGCTCCGCGAAGAGAAGCCACTGCTCCTTCGCGTGCACCTGGCCCAGGCTGAAGTGGCGGAACATGAGGACGACCCGCTGCGCCTGGCTGAACTGACGGACGCGCAGAAGGCGCTTTCCGATTTCGAAAAATCCCCCATCTTTCAGGAGGCAACGGCCGCCCGTCTGGCAGTGCGTCTGGCCAGGGCCGAAGCGCAGGCCGATCTCAGCAAGAATGAGGCCGACATAAAGAAAGCCGCCGCATTGCGCACTGCCATTGAGGGCGCAAAGCCCGGCGTACCCGACGCAACGCTGGGGTCCGAGTTCGATGTCCCTGCGAATACGGCGCTTGAAAAGCGCCTGGCGAGCCTTGAAGATCTTCCGGAGGCTGAGAGGACCAGCCTGCTCGCTTCCATCCCCCAGGAAATGGGCGAGGCCCTCAAGAGCGTGATGGGAGAAATGCGCGTCGCCCTGCTGGAAAACGACAAGCACGCCGACACACTCGCTATTTCGGCCGGCATTGCGCAGCTCGAATCCAAGGATCTCAAGACGATCGTGAAACAGGTCAACGCGAGCGTGACCCAGGCCGCGCAGATGGTGCAGGAAGAGATGACAACGGCCATCCTGATGATGGATGAGACGCTCTCAGTCCCCACCAAGGCCGTGCTTCGGGAGTTCAAGGCCGCGCTGGAGTCGGAGAATCTCCCTCTCACCGAAGAAAACGCCGAGGCCCTGCTGGCACGCAAGCCGCAGCCGCAGGCCCTGTCATCGGCCATGGACGTTCTGACCTCCTCCATCACCGGCGTGGACGATCCTGCACAGCGCAGAAATCTGGCCGGCAAGGTGGCGATCAATCAATTTGTGGAATACATCCGTCTGGCAGACAACGCCAAGCTGGCCCAGGACGCCGCAACGCAGGCAGAGAATGCAACAAAGGAAGCTATTCGTCACGAAACCGTATGCAAGAACGAGGCAAACGCGAAACTCCATGATGTCTTGAACACGGATGAGGCCTGGGCGGCTAAAGAGAATCAGGCCAAAGCGTCCAGGGAAGCAGCGGAACAGGCTGAAAATGCCGCCAACAACGCTGAGAGCAAGGCTCAGAGCTTGGAAAATGAGTTTGCAGCCCTGCCGCAAAATGCCCGTGAAGCGTTGCAGCTGGAAGAAGCGGCAGCGCAGGCGGAACGTCGCTCAGCGTCCCTTCAGGCTGAGGCCGTTAAAGCCAAGGATGCGGCCGATGAAGCAGAACTTCAGGCCCTCGTGGCCGGTGCTCCGGCCGATGCCGGAGAAAAGGCGCGTGCGGCCCGGAAGGTGGCTGACGAAGCCGCCGCCAACGCTGCCAGCGCCGTCAGGGAGGCCACCGACGCCCGAAACGCCGCCAATGTGGCAGCCGGGACCGTCGCCCCACAGGCTCTGCAGGATGCCAGAAGCAGACGGCAAGCCGCCGACACTGCCCGTCAGCAGGCCGTGAAGGCCAGAGCGCTGGCCGTGGCAGCCCAGAACACGGCCAATTTGCATCAGGCGGAAGAGGCTGCAGCCAAGAAGGCCTATAATGACGCGAGTGAGGCCTATTCCGCCGCTGTAAAGGCCCACGAAGAATCCGAGACCGCGCAGGCCCAGGCCAAGGCGGCTAAGACCAAGGCCCAGACCGCTGTCGAGACGGCTCAGGCGGAGGCCGAGGCGGCACTGGGCGTCGACCACGACGGCAATCCGATCGCTGCAGCACAAGCCAACGCTCCCGGGGCGCAGGCCAATGCGGCGCAAACGCACGAAGCGCGTCTGGCACAGCTGCAGAACACCGACCTCAACACTCTGGCCGCAGCTGCCGGCACGGATTTCAACAGCGACGGCATAGGAAAGTTCATCAAGTTCGTCATCCAGGACTATTTCCAGAGCATGCCCCTCATGGACCAGCGCGGCATGGTGTCGGCAGGTCTCCGCTACGCCCCGGCGAACGCCACAGCCATGCAGAAGCTGGGCGCCATGCTCAAGGGCGCCGGTCCGGTTCTGCAAAAGATCTTTCAGGGTCTGGACGGCCCCGGCCTCCCCCAGGATCTGCGCATAGCCTGCCAGGACATGAAGAGCCGTCTGGCACCCATTCCTCCGGACATCGTGGAGGCCAACCTGCTGGACATGGTCAACAGCTCCAACGGACGTATCCGAAACATCGAGGTCATCTCATCCCTCGGCGCGGCTAGCGTCGGTGAGGCCTTTCGCTGTCGCATCACCAACCAGAACGGGCAGACGCGTGAATGCGTGATCAAGATCCTGCGACCTGATGCGGCCAACCGTGTGCAGCGCGAAAAGCCCATCTTCGAAAAGGCGGCCGCCAAGGTCCCCGGGATGTCAGGAACCTTCCGCGGGCAGATGGAAGGCATACTCGAGGAACTGGATTTTGGCATAGAAGCGGGCAACGCCAAGCTCGGCACAGTGTACAACAAACCCTTTGACGGTCAGGATCGCAGAATTCAGAGCGTTAATGTAGTGGAGGACATTCCGCCAAAAAGCAATTCCATGGCCATGGAAATGGCCCCGGGCACAACGCTGGACGGTTTTCTCAGGGACACCAGGGAAGAAATCGAGCGTATGGGCAAGGATCTTGGCAGGTCGGAGGAATTCAATGCGCAGGGCCAGCGGGAGTATGTAACGTATGACGTGCCGGAAACCCGTCTGAACGAGCTCGCGCCCGTCAAGCTCCGTCTGCAGGAATTGTACGATCAGGCGGAGGCCCGGCACAAGCAGCTTACAGCGCTGGCCGACGTCTGGGTGACGGAGGGTATTTTCGGCGAGCAGGGCTTTTTCCACGGAGATCTGCATGCGGGCAACATCATGAGCGACGGCAAGCAGCTCACAGTCATCGACTTCGGCAACGCCACAAAACTCTCGCAGGAGCAGCAGTGCGCCGTTATGACCATGATCGTGGCAACCACCACAAGACAGTCAGACAAGTTTGTCGATTCCTTCCGCGCCATGCTTCCACCGCAGGCTCAGGCCGTGTTCGACGGTAAAAAGCAGCAGATCCTCGAAAGTGTGCGCGTAATCATGAAAAAAGGCAATCTCGGTGACACGGGTGGCCGTATTGCAGCTATACTGAGCGAGATTCAGCGCAACGGTGTGGAAATTCCCCATGCCATCTTCAACTTTTCAAGCAGCCAGATACGGCTGGCGAACTCCATTAACGAGATGATCACCCTTATGAGCCATATCAGGGAGGAAATGCGGGCCATCGATACGCTCAGATCCGTAAGATCGCCGGAAACCCTGCCGTTTGACAGAAATATCATCAGCACGCCCCTGGCTGCCATGGCCGATGAAGGGCAGACAAGCGCATCAGTGATAAGCCATATCGACAACCTTATTGCCCAGATACGGGATGTAAACTCGGAGTTGAACCAGGAAGAAGATACGGATGTCCGCCAGGCTCTCAGTATGCCAACATACATGATGGGCTTCAAAGCCAAGAACGTTGACAATGATCCCGTCCTGCTCGAGTTCTGGAACCAAAACAAGGATGCTCTGGAGAACGTAAGGCACAGCGGGCATGACGCTGCGATCACCGAACTCATAAAGCTCTTGAGGTCCAAGGCCCTGAACACATTGAGTGCGCTGAAGGCCGAAGAGGAAAAAGATCACAGCCGCCAAGCGAATCCCGACACCTTCCTTGATGTCATGGGCGACGTGGTGAACACCAACAAGAGTGGAGCCATTAATAAACTGGGTGTGTTCTCAAGCGTCAAGTACGGGATCACATCCTTTGTCTCCGAGAACATAACGAGCTGGGTGCAGCCTCAGATATAGGAGGGGACTCAAACGGCCGGGCACAAAGAATCTCCCCGCGAACCGTGGACGTATTCCCCGGCGTGCCCCCGGAACGCTACTACGCAACAGTTTGACCACGTCTGCATGCGGTCCCCTGAAGGAGTAGCGGAAGTTTGGGACGGCTTTTCACACGGTTTTTTACAGGATTGTCTTGCCGAGTGAACGTAAAAGCCTGGCGTATTTTTTGTACGCCAGGCTTTTAGCTGCACGTCGGAAGACAGAATCCATGCGTTTGAACGGCGGGGAACTGACGCCCATGCTTTCGCAATGTTTTTTCGGCTCTGTTTTCGCAGATCTCCTGATCCCTCGTCATCGGCTGCCATACGGGGGCAGCGTTCCGCTTCGGGAGTTCAGCATGACGGCTTTGAGAACAGCCCCATGAACGCCTCCGGTCCGGGAAAAGAATGCTTCAGGCTGCGCCGAGACATCCCAAGAAATGCAATTTCTACGTTCGTAAGAGGTCGTCCATAAAGGAAAGGGCGTCTTTTTGAATAGCTGTCAGCTCATCGTTTGTCGTAAAACATTCTGTATAGAGTTTGCAAATCGCTTCCGTTCCGGAGGGACGAACGGCAAACCACCCGTTCTTTGTCTGCACCTTAACCCCTCCGATGGGAGCGTTATTGCCGGAGGCCTCTGTTTCAATGCTGACAATGGGAGATCCGCCAAGAGTCTCCATATGAATGGAGGACTTCGTGATGGACTTCAGAATGCTCTTTGTTCTGCTGTCAGCCGGAGCGTCGAGGCGCTGATAAATCGGTTCACCGAACTTTTCCGTCAGGTCGGCATATATCTCGCTTGGGCTCCGCCCCTCTCTGGCCATCATTTCGCAGGCAAGCAGGCACATAATAGGGCCGTCCTTGTCCGTACTCCACGGCGAGGCATCAAAGCAGAGGAAGCTTGCGCCTGCGCTTTCCTCGCAGCCCATTCCGCAGCGTGCCGAATGCATATACGGCACAAACCACTTGAAGCCCACGGGAACTTCCACAAGCGGACGTCCGAGCGAGGCGGCCACCCTGTCAATGAGCCCTGTTGTCACGAGGGTCTTTCCGATCCCGCACCCCTTCGGCCATCGTGTACGGCTTCTGAAAAGATAGAACGCGGCACAGGCAAGGAAATGATTGGGATTCATAAGCCCCTTTTCCGTCACAATACCATGTCTGTCCGAATCCGGATCACAACCGAAGGAAAGGGTGAAAGAGTCCTTCATCTTGAGCAGACCCGCCATGGCATAGGGCGAGGAGCAGTCCATTCGGATTTTGCCGTCCTTGTCGCATGGGACAAAGCGAAATGTAGGATCCACCTCCCGATTCACAATGGTCAAATCAAGCTTGTAACGCTCCGCGATGGCCTCAAAGAAGGCAAGGCTTGCTCCGCCAAGCGGGTCCACGCCCACATGGAGGCCCGCACTGCGTATGCAGTCCATATCGAGGACACGGGGCAAATCATCCACATACTGCCCTATAAAGTCGTGCTCGCTCACAAAACGTGATTTTCGCGCGGAACTGAGATTGGTTATCTTTACCGCGCGGTTCCCATCCTTCAGATACTCATTGGCCCTGGTCTGAATCCAGCTTGTCACGTCAGTGTCCGCCGGTCCTCCGTGAGGAGGATTGTATTTAAACCCTCCGTCCTGAGGCGGATTATGTGAGGGTGTAATCACAATGCCATCGGCGAGTCCCGTTGTTTTTCCGGCATTCCAGGAAAGAATGGCGTGCGATACAGCAGGCGTCATGGTGAAGTGTCCCTTGGGCGCGATGCAGACCGTCACTTCATTGGCCACAAGGACCTCCAGAGCAGAACGGAATGCTGCTTCGGAAAGAGCATGCGTATCCATTCCGAGAAAAAGAGGACCGTCTATCCCCTTTTGTTTCCTATAGTCACAGACAGCCTGGCTGATGGCATAGACATGCTCCTCGTTGAAGGAATGCAAAAAGGCACTGCCTCTGTGCCCCGAGGTCCCAAAGCTGACCAGTTGATCTGGACTGTTTGTATCAGGAAACTCCGTGTAGTACGCCCCCATCAGCCGGGGAATCGAAACCAGTTTTTCAGGCGCGGGAAGATGCCCCGCATCACTATGAACAACAGCCATGGCAACTCCTCCTCTTAACGTCGCATATCTTTCGACTCTTCATGAGTATCTTTCATCCCAGCATGAGAAAATTCTCCGGGCCAGCCAGCAGGGCCAGGCAACCATGAACACGTTCCACCTGTCTCTCCTGTCCTGCCTGCTTCCGTCCGGACACTCTTTCCCCGTCAGGGCTTCGATTTAAAAAAACAGCCAGTTCTGCTACACATCCGATTTTGTGGCAAGCTGGAAAAAATAACAAGAACAATTCAAGGCCAGGACGGCTTCGTGTGAAAAGAAAGTCTTCTCCTAGCATTGTGAGATACTCTCCGGGCGGATGGAAGGGATTTCTCTCTGTCAGCAGCGGCTCTGTGAAACTATACTATAGGATGCTTTCCGCTTCAAAGTGGCTTTTTCGGCCCTATCTACTCCACGCCACCCAAAAAAACTCAATTTATGTAAAAATTCCAATCAAAAAAATTAATTCATAGAAAAATAAAATTAAATTTATATACTATAATTGTATATTTATCTATAAAACACTATATTACAATAAATACATATGAAATATTCCCAATATCATTATGATGTGATCTATAAAACATACCAATAAATTATTACAATATAATAAATTTTTAATTATTTTTATCTACATCATCACTGTTGTCATCAGTCAATATATATAAAAATGGACCGAGACAGGCAAACTGTTTCGGTCCATTTTATATGGTATGTTAGAAAAAGAATTATTCAGACGCGTTACAAAAGAAATATAGCAGTGTCTTATCTATATCTCTTTGCGTTGCGTTTCAGCGCAACAAGCATGCTCCTTCATCCTCAGATACCGGAGATGCTAATTTTTGCTGATGGTGAGAGTTCTGAAGAAAGTCGTTCCGTTCCTTTTTATTTTCAAAACCAGCACACCGCGCGGAATCCCCTCTTCCTTCACGATTTTTTCGAGAGTGGCCACATCGCCGCAGGATTTCATATTGGCCTGCAAAATTATATCACCGGCCCGCAGATCAGCTTCCTGACCGGCTTGATCCCGTTCAATAGCCAGAATCATGAGGCCCTCTTTTGCTGAGACGGAATGCTGCTTACGCTCTTCCGCGGTCAACGGGCGGGCCGAAAGGCCAAGCTGTCCGATCTCCGACTGAGGACCTGCGGGACGTCCTTCCGGGCGGGACTGGGAAACAGACCGCTCACCAAGGACCACCTTGAAGTCCTCGGTTTTTCCATTCCTCCACACCTCGAGGGAAACCGTCTGTCCGGGAGCCTTTCCGGCTATGGTACGCAAGAGATCCGAAGTGTCCTCGATCGCCTTGCCATCCACATGGGTGATCACATCCCCGTCCTGCATGCCGGCCTTTTCCGCCGGCTCACCAGGCATGACCTGTCCGACAAGAGCTCCGCTGGCATTCTTGAGTCCCAGGGCCTTGGCAAGATCTTCATCCACTTCCTGGATCTGAACGCCAAGCCAGCCGCGGCTCACTTTCTTTCCCTGACGAATGTCATTGATGATGCGGGAGGCCATGTTACTCGGAATGGCGAAACCAATTCCCTGGCCACTGGCGATAATAGCGGTATTGATACCAACCACCTGTCCACTCATATTCAGAAGAGGACCGCCGCTGTTGCCGGGATTAATGGATGCATCGGTCTGCAGAAAATTGTCAAAGGGCCCCGCCTTGATGTCGCGGCCCTTGGCAGACAAAATGCCTGATGTCACCGTATGGTCAAGCCCAAAAGGGTTGCCGATGGCCAAAAGCCATTCACCCACTTTCAGGGTGTCTGAATTGCCAAATTCGAGGTAAGGCAGGGAACGATCGCTTGAAATCTTCAAAAGGGCCAGATCTGTTTCCTCATCGGCACCTATCAGTTCGGCCTTTCTCGATTCTTCACGGCCCTTGCCGTTATCAAGTGTTACAGTGATGGAACTTGCATCAGCCACAACGTGATTATTGGTCACAATGTAGCCGTCAGCCGAAATGAGGAAACCGGAACCAAGCGATTTCTGACTGCGACCATTTGGCTGTTTTTTCCGCGGCTGCTGTTCCGGACGGCCATCAAAGCCGAAGAAGCGGTCAAATCCGGGGGGAAGATGACGGAACATTTCGCCGAAGAAATCTTCAGGTCCGGCAACTGATGTTCTTCGTTCCGTACCAATATTCACCACGGCAGGACCGCATTTTTCAGCAAGAGAGCTGAAATCAAGGGGTGCAGCCTTGCTAATCTGCACAAAAAAAGTGAGAAGCAGAACGCTTGCAACACACAATAGACTTCGTTTCATGTATTCTTCAGCGTATGCCCTGTTTCCAGAGCAGAAAACGCTGCCTCCAAAGGGATAAGTGTGCCTCTCGCATCACGATCGGGAACGGGACGAAGAAAAGGACACCGTTGGTTCACAGTATGCAGACAGGACTATTTTTTCTCCATAGCCTTCTGCAGGGCCTGTCCAAGAATACCAAGAGAGCTCTTGGGCTGAACGGTTTTGGAGTGCTGCTTCCAGTCACTGGCTCCCTCTGTTTCCTTGACCACAGCATCTTTCGCGCCTTCGGGCATAAGGCTTATTTTCCGTGCACCGAGATCGACACGTTGCACGACGACCTTGACGGAATCACCGCTTTTAAGCTGCTGGAACTGTGACTGATCTTTCAGGCCCTTCAGCGAGGAAAGAGGCAAGAGGCCGGTGACACCGGGTTTCAGGGTAACAAAAAAGCCGAAGGGAGACTTGTTTTCGACCTGCCCCTCAACAGTTGTACCCGGAGCAAGAGTCTCCTCAACATCATTCCAGGGATCTCCCTCCGCGTCACGGATGCTCAGGGCAATACGCCGTCCTTCGGGATTGATCTCAAGAATCTTCACCTTGACCTCGTCGCCGACAGCAACCACGTCCTCGGGTTTATGGACACGACGCCCCCAGGCCATTTCGGACACATGGACCATTCCTTCCACACCGGGCAGAAGTTCAACAAAGGCGCCAAACGGCATAAGACGCAAGACTTTGCCGGTGACGATCTGTCCCTGCGAAAGGGAATCGCCGACCTTCTCCCAGGGATCCCCCTCTGCGCGTTTGCGGGAAAGAGAAATACGCGTCCCTTTGTCTGTCTTCTCTATGGCAAGGACTTTCACGGATATGCGGTCGCCGACAGCACATACCTCTTCAGGCGCCGCTACCCGTGACCAGGAAAGCTCGGAAACATGCACAAGCCCCTCAACACTCGGCGCAAGGGTGACAAACGCGCCAAACGGAGCAAGACGCGACACCGTCGCCTCCGTGGTATCCCCCACGTGCAGGGTTTCAAGCATTTTTTCCAGATTTTCCGAACGCTCTTTATTAATCAGAGCCCTGCGTGAAACAATAATATTGCGGCCACGGCTCTCTACACGGGAAATAAGAAACTGCATGGTTCTTCCCGTGACATCGTCTCCCTCGGAGAGGGCTTCCATCTGGCTTCCCGGACAGAAGGCCCGCTTTCCGAGCACTTCAACGGTATAGCCGCCTTTGCAGACACCAAGGACTTTTCCGTCAACGGGAATACCGCTTTCCTGGGCTTCTTCAAGCGCGGCCACACCGCTGCCGCTCATGGACCGGGAAAGACGCACCTCATGCGAGCTCACACGCACAACCCACGCCTCAATGGTATCCCCGGCCTTATAGATTTCCTCGCCCTCTGCATTGACGATATCCTTGCGGTCCATAACACCGTCAACCTTAATACCCACGTCAACGAAGACGCTGTCTCCGGAAATGTCAATGATGGTACCGGAAACCTTCTGTCCGGCCTGAAGACGCATGGCAGCCTGGGTCTGCTGTTCAAAAAGAGCTGCAAAGCTCTCGGTATCTTCCTGTTGCATTTGCTGTTCGTCGCTCATACTGTTTTGCCTTTTATTGTGTCTACACACAAAAAAAGGATACCTCCGTTTATTCTCTATGTAATTGCGTGCCGTGGCGCGGCACTGAGAAAGGGAACGCACTCAGAAAAAATCCTGACGCGGGTCCGAAAACCGAAAGAAGGGAGACTACGCTAATTGGCGTAAGAAGACAATTTCAAATATCAGGTCAATGTCCGGGCAACGGGACGGGTTTCCGCTTCCAGGCAGGCGCAGCAGCCGTTTCCTGCTGAAGGGGATTCATGGCCTGCCACCGGCCAAGATGTTCCATGCAGCATTCATTCATGCAACATCCAAAACCCATACACTGAAAGAGATATGACGATAGTCTTAGTCGTTATCAGCCAGATAACAATGGCAATACATCCGGATTTGATATAAGCGGATATGCAACAATAGTACTCTTTTCACACTTCTGATTTTTATCTTTCAAAAAATTTTTACTATTTCTATCTGTTACATTAATCTATTTTTGAAACATTTATGAATGAAGTACAGTTAAAAGTTCCAAACAACATTCTTTTAAATATGCATATACTGATTCAATAACAAAAATTTTACAATATATATTTTACTTCATAAATATATTTTTTATTAAAACGACATCAAAATGACAATAAAAATATATAGAAGAAGATTATGCTACACCTGACAACGTATAAAATCGGCATCGGAAGAATGCCTGCACAAACTATAATACAGCCAATATATTGAAAAGAGTAAATATTTAAAGAATTATATACACGATATCAACACATTGAAAAAGTATGTGTCCCACAGCGTTTCGGTTAAAAATGGAGCATTGCTTTTCGCACTGACGCGGCACCCGGCCCCGGCAAACATTCAAAAAAACACATCTGCGCCTCTGACAAATCGGGAAGTATCGCGGAAAGCCTAGAGAGACAGCAGCTTCCTTCCAAGATAAGCACTCAGAAGCAATGGGCAAGGGGCAAGCCAGCCTCTTTTTTCCGGATTACCCGGAGGAAAACTTCTGCTGGATCTGGCGTGCACGGGGAGAATGTCCACCAAACTGAAAAAATGGGAGTCGCTCATCCAAAGCGCATTCCTTCATGTTATGGCGTAAAAAGCTCCCGTTCTCTCCACCATGCTGCCCCCCGCTGTCCGACCCACGCTCTGATGTCCCGGAGAATGACCGGCGATTCTGTCTCAGCCGAACCAGGAGAGAAGAAGAGAAGCACTGTATCATTCTTCTTCCGTGCCCGTTCTTTTTTCAAAAACTTTTCAAAATATATACCCTAATTTGGGGCATCGTTTCCGATGACAGATCGGAAACACTATTTGGCGAATTTGCACTTCGGCGGCAGCCTGTTTTAAGCACACGGAAAAACGCTTCGATTTTCCGCCCTGCCCTCATATATTAAACACATCTGACGGAGTCTTTCCAGCTTGTAATCGTACAAGATCCCAACGTATACTCCCATTCTGCATGTACGTGCTGAACAAACTTCCGACCGGGGGCAGGTCTGCGTTTCCAGGTGCTTACCTGACGTAAGAATTATGACTCTGGTACCGGAGAGAGACGGAGGAAGGATCCCCTGAAGTCAACGGAAGCCAGGTTTCTGCGATATCAATCGGAATTTCCGTCTTGGCTTTTTTTCCGAAAAACCATATGAATAGGGGATATTCAAGATTTTTCCGCTAAAAGCCGGAACTGTACTTTTTTCCCGACAGTTTCCCGTTAGAAGCGCCTGCAAAAGGTCCGCAGGACCATGCAGCCCCCAAGCCTTTGCTCTTGGGGATGGCAACCATGTCTAACATTGTCCCCTAAACCTGAAGAGACACGCGCCGGTCCGGGGGAAATGGTGGTATACTGTATGGCAACGCCCAAGAATCCCCTTGAGGACAAGGATCTCACTTCCTATTTTCCGTTTCTGCGCGAACGTGGTCTCCGCTTTCAGGGGGAACTGGGACGCATCCATGCGAACTGTTCTTCACTCGCTGACTATGCGACAATGCACAAGGAATTCGGGCTACAAAAAATTCACGAGAACGGAACGTCATTCTGGCGCTGGCGGGAATTCATGCCCGGCGCAAAAACCGTCTGGCTCGCCTCGGAGAAATACCATTTTCAACGACACGCAAAACAGCGTTTTTCCGACATGGGCAATGGCGTCTTCGAGCTGACGCTTCCCCTGGACGACTTGCACCACGGCTCCTACGTTGAGCTGCGCGTTGAACCGAAAGGATATGACGTGTTCAACAGCGAAGGGATTAAGACGAGTCTGAAACGGGTTCCGGCCTTTGCCACATGGGTTGAACAAAACAGGGAGATCCCTACTCAGTGGTGCGCCAGGGTACATGATCCGGAAACCCCCTATTCCTTTCGCCACGAAAGGCCGTCTCCGCCCCCTTTTCTTACGATTTATGAAGCCCATGTCGGTATGGCGCAGGCGGATACAGCGCATCGGGGGGATTCCGTCGGGTCCTACCGGGACTTTGCCGAATTTGTTCTCCCGAGAATCAAAAAAAGCGGATATACGGCCCTGCAGCTGATGGCCATTCCCGAGCATCCCCTCTACCGCTCCTTCGGCTACCAGGTCAGCAGCTACTTCGCCCCCTGCTCACGTTTCGGCAGTCCCGAAGATTTTAAGATGCTTGTGGATGAAGCCCACAGGCTCGGCATTCTTGTCATTCTTGACATCACCCACGCTCACGCCTGCTCCAATACTGAGCAGGGCCTTTTCTCTTACGACGGAACCCCCTATTTCTTCCAGAAAAAGGAAAACCAGTGGGGCACGCCCACCTTTGATTTCTCAAACGAAATGGCAAGGCGTTTTCTGCTTTCAAATCTGCGATACTGGCTCGAAGACTACATGGTCGACGGATTCCGCTTTGATGCGGTCGGCAATATGCTCTACGAAGATTTCGGCAGGGACGACAGTTTCTCCCATACGGGGCGCTGTTTCTACGGCAAAGACGGAAAGCCGCGCTGCAACGCCTTCGGGGAACTCTACCTGACGCTTGCCAACCACCTTGTCCACGAATTCTGCCCTAACGCCATCACCATCGCCGAAGAATTTTCCGGGATGCCCGGTCTTACCTGCCTTCCCGAGGAGGGCGGCCTTGGTTTTGACGGCCGTTTCGCCATGGGCATCCCCGATTACTGGGAAAAATTCATCAAAAACCCTCAGGATCTCGGGTCCATGTGGTACGAAATGAACAACCACAGGCCCTACGACAGGACCATAAGCTACGTGGAATGCCACGATCAGTGCATAAACGGTGACGACGCCATGATCTGGCGTCTCCTTGGCGACGACATGTATACCACCATGCTCGTCGGGCATGACAACTGGAATGTTTCGAGAGGTCTCGCTTTCTATAAGCTTATGCGTCTTATAACCCTTGCCACGGCCGACAAAGGGTATCTGAACTTTATGGGCAACGAATTCGGTCATCCCGAATGGCTCGACGCGGAAACACACGCCCACCGGCAATGGCGCCTTGCCGAGGATCAGCAACTGAAGTACGCGGGACTCTACAGATGGGATCAATCGCAAATGCAGCTGATCTCACAGTTCACCGCGGATTTCACCACTCCTCCCCTTTTCCGCTTTATCCACGAAGACAAACGGATTCTGGCCTTTGAACGTGGTCATCTTCTTTTTGTTTTCAATTTCAACGAGACAGAGGCCTGCTCTTCGCTCTGCTTTGCCGTGACCCCGGGGAAATATACCGAACGCCTTTCTTCCGATGACCCACTCTTTGCCGGTCACGGGAATCTAATTGTCGCAAATCCTCCCCTCGAACACTTTACAAAGCCCTGCAACAATCCCTGGCTTGGAGATATAACAGTCTACCTTCCGCCAATGACCGCGCTTATTCTCCGTCGGGAAGACGATCCAGAGACAAACTCTGACAGCACCACGGAATAAGGACATTCTTGCCCAGACTCTGACACTGGGCGTAATACGCCACTATCTTACGCTCTCGTCCAACATTAGGTTGAAAAAAAATCACGATGCATATCATGTAACGGATTGCAGCATTTATGTGTTGTTGTAAAGATGCAAGGTTTGATTTCTCTTACACAAACAAAAAGGGAATGTACTAGGTCATGAACAGCATGGCGTTCACCTATACATTCCCAACATGTCTCAAAAGCGATATGCACCGGTTTTGAGCAGACCTTGGTAAAGAAATTTCAGGTAACGTGCGCTTTATATTCTCACCCTGAAGGCCGGGTTTTACGGCACGGTTGATAAAGACCGACGATATCCATGCGTTTTTGGGGGAATCCGTTTTGGGATGTCACAGGTTTAGTTCCAGTCCAACCGGACAATGATCAGAACCAAAGACCTGATTTTCAATCCACGCGTCCCTTACTGAGGGAACGAGTTCTTCAGACACAAAAAAATAATCGATACGCCAACCGATATTTTTCGCCCGTGCCCGAGTCTTATACGACCACCATGTATACGCCCCCTCCGTTTCACCGTGTATCAGACGGAAGGTATCCACATACCCGGCCTGCGTAAAACGATCCAAAAAAGCACGCTCTTCAGGTAAAAAACCCGTATTTTTTTCGTTTTGCTTCGGCCGTGCAAGGTCAATGGCTTTATGGGCTATGTTAAAGTCACCGCACACAACGATGGGTTTTGATGCACGCAGACGTTCAGCGAGAGCCAGAAAAGCTTCAAAAAATGCCATTTTATAAGGAACACGCAAAAAACGTCCCGTGGGTTTGCCATCTTCCCCCAGCTCTTCAGCTCCTCCGTTCGGAAAATATCCGTTAAAAAAATGAAAATCGGGAAACTCAAGATGCAAAAGACGCCCCTCTCCCCTCAGTTCATCCTCCGGCAATTCCTTTCCGATCTGAAGAGCGGGGGAGCGGCTGTATACGGCAACGCCTGAGTAGCCTTTTTTTACGATACTTGAGCAGAATGACGCATTCCAGCCTGCCGGAGAACGAAGGGAATCAACAAGCTGTTCTTCACTAGCCTTGGTTTCCTGTAACGCAACTACATCAGCGTTTGTCTCAGCAAACCATTTCCACTCCGGCTTTGCTGAAAGAGCGCGAAGACCATTAACATTCCATGAAACAAGACGCAGAGACATATATCTTTCTCCTTATTCATTCTCTGTCCCTTCATAACAAGGCCAAACAGAAAAGAAAATATAAAAGGAAATATTTTACAGTACCATCATGGATACTACGTCACTCTAAGGAAAGGGATCTCTGTTTCACGGGCATTCTGCCTTAAAAAACATCCACCTAACCCTTTAAGGAATCAGCTTTGAACAAAAGTAGCGTTTCACCCAAAAAATGTAAATTTTTTGCTTGCCCTTGTTTTCAAGAAAGCGTATTTGCTCAAAAAACGTATACGCGCAATTTGCGTCATTGATTTTTTCTCTTCTCGGACCCAGTCTGAATAATCGTTCTTCCCTCCTTATGCTGCCTAGAACGTGTCGTTCTAAACCACGATTCTTACTTACCACCTGCGAAGACCCGCTGTCCAAGGGCTATGGGCTGGTTTTTTCATAGTCAGGCATATATCAGGTGGCCATGCGGGAATTCCGTCTTTTTTTCTAAAGATTCGTACGCATAAGAAAACACACCGGTCCTATAGGGATTCGCCTGCATGCCCATCGTCCTGGGGACGGAAAGGAACTGCCCAGGCACCCTCGAGGGAACACACAAAAAAACCGAGCCGATGCACACACTGCTGCCGCACGGTGCTGCAGGACAGGCCCTCAGAAGCATGTCCGAAGGTTACGTTTTGTCCGGGAACCGCTGGAAATCAACACTGCGGCCCCGTTCTTCACCATTATGGAACGATTTCTTGTCTTGTGTCGGGAAAAAGCGTGCCTGCGCTCCTTTTGCCCCTGGACATCGTAGTATTTCTAACCCGTACCCTACTTTTCTATGCGCAAAAAAAAGCAAACACCACCGACCCTCTCTCCGGAAACCCCGCTCAATCTCTCCGACCTTAAAACCTCCTCCATGCAGGAGCTCATGATCCTTGCGGAGCAATACGCGGTCGAAAACGCCAGTTCCATGCGCAAGCAGGAACTTATTTTCGCCCTGCTCTCCGGGGCTTCGGAACAAGGAGCCATCTATGGCGAAGGCGTTCTGGAAATCCTTCCCGACGGCTTCGGATTTCTGCGCTCCCCCCTCAGCAGCTACATGCCGGGGCCGGACGACATCTATGTCTCCCCTTCACAGATACGCCGTTTTGCCCTGCGCAAGGGTGATGTTGTCTCGGGACAGATTCGACAGCCAAAGGAGGGGGAACGCTATTTTGCGCTGCTTAAGGTAACGCAAATTGGCTACGATCAGCCGGAACACGCCAAGAACCTTGTGCTCTTCGACAACCTGACTCCCATCTACCCGGACCGACAGCTTGTCATGGAGACAGGGGATAAAAATTATTCAAACCGTGTCATTGACCTCATGTCCCCCATTGGCTGCGGTCAACGCGGCCTCATCGTAGCGCCCCCCCGGACGGGTAAAACGGTTCTCCTCCAGTCCCTTGCCAATGCCATATCCGATAACAACCCTGATATCTATCTCATTATACTTCTGATTGACGAACGGCCTGAAGAAGTGACAGATATGGAGCGTACGGTCAAAAAAGCTGAGGTGATCAGCTCAACCTTTGATGAGCCACCGCAGCGGCATGTACAGGTCTGTGAGATGGTGCTCGAAAAAGCAAAACGCCTCGTTGAACGAAAAAAGGACGTCGTGATCTTGCTTGATTCCATCACCCGCCTCGGCCGAGCTTTCAACGCCGTGACTCCTTCATCGGGACGAGTCCTTTCGGGTGGCCTCGACGCCAACGCCCTGCAGCGTCCCAAACGCTTTTTTGGTGCTGCAAGAAACATCGAGGAAGGCGGCAGCCTGACCATCATTGCCACGGCACTTATCGATACCGGATCGCGTATGGACGAGGTGATCTTTGAAGAATTCAAGGGCACTGGCAATATGGAAATCTTTCTTGATCGCCATCTTGCCGAAAAGCGCGTTTTTCCTGCGATTGATATCAATAAGACCGGAACCAGGAAGGAAGACCTTCTTCTTGATGAAGACACGCTCAACCGCGTCTGGATTCTGAGAAAGGTCCTTGCTCCGATGTCGAGCATTGACAGTATGGAATTTTTGCTCGATAAAATGCGCGGAACAAAAAGCAATAAAGACTTTTTAAACGCCATGGGCAAATAGTCTCGCACGTTCTTCATTCCTGAGTATGAAAATACGGTCATCGACCGCGTAAAAACGGGACATATGTACGTTCCCGTTTATTTTCTGCCTAAACCAAGGAGTCTCTATGGGATCCTATGCCGAAAAAGTAATGGAAGATCTGAAAGCCCGCTATTCCTACCAACCTGAATTTCTGCAGGCTGTACAGGAAGTGCTGCAAAGTTTGCAACCAATCCTTGATACTTGCAAAAAGTACGAGGAATATAAAATTGTTGATCGGATTGTCGAACCCGAACGCACCATATCGTTCCGCGTCGAATGGGTGGATGACAAAGGACAAATCCAGGTCAACCGCGGCTACCGAATCCAATTCAACTCTGCCATCGGTCCCTACAAGGGTGGATTGCGTCTCCACCCAAGCGTCAATATGAGCATTCTGAAGTTCCTTGGTTTTGAACAGATCTTCAAAAATTCCCTCACAAGCCTTCCCATCGGTGGCGCAAAAGGCGGTTCGGACTTTGACCCCAAGGGCAAGTCCGACAACGAGGTGATGCGCTTCTGCCAGGCATTCATGAATGAACTCTTCCGTCATATCGGGGCAACCATCGACGTGCCCGCCGGAGATATCGGTACGGGTGGCCGTGAAATCGGCTTTCTCTACGGCCAGTTCAAGAAGCTGACCCGCAGCTACGAAGGTGTCCTCACCGGCAAGAACCTTCTCTTTGGCGGCTCACTCGCCCGTACGGAAGCCACCGGCTACGGTGCCGTCTACTTTGCCGAAAGCATGCTTGCAGATCGCAAGGAATCCCTAGAAGGCAAGGTCTGCACGGTATCCGGTGCCGGCAACGTTGCAACCTACTGCTGCGAAAAACTCCATGCCGTCGGCGCAAAGCCCGTTACGGTCACTGATTCGCGCGGCATGATCTATGATCCTGCCGGCATTAACGTAAGCATTCTGAAACAGGTCAAGGAAGTGGAGCGTGCGTCTCTGACCCGCTATAAGGAACTTGTTCCCTCCGCTGAATACACGGCCGTAAAGGACTATCCTGACGGTATGCACAAGGTATGGACGGTTCCGTGCTATGCCGCCTTCCCCTGCGCAACGCAGAACGAACTGAACGCAAAGGACGCCGAAGTCCTTCTGAAGAACGGCTGCAAATGCGTGACAGAAGGTGCCAACATGCCTTCAACCCTTGACGCGGTACACGCTTTTGTTAAGGCAAAAATCGCGTATGGTCCTGCAAAAGCGGCCAATGCCGGCGGAGTGGCAACAAGTCAGCTTGAAATGGAACAGAATGCCGGTATGCAGAGCTGGACCTTTGACGAAGTGGACGGAAAGCTCAAGAAAATCATGCAGAATATCTTCAAAAACGCCTCATCTACTGCCGAAGAATTCGGTCAGAAAGGAAACCTGGTGGCAGGCGCCAATATTGCCGGCTTCAGAAAAGTCGCCGACGCTATGATCGCCCAGGGCGTTTGCTAATTCTCTTCTCGTCATGAAAAAAATGGCCGCACGCTGTTGCGGCCATTTTTTATACTTTTTTTAGCGCTGTATCACGGTCAAAAAAACTATAGAGAAAGCATCTTACGCTATTCACGCTTGAAATTTCTGTAAAGAATAATAATGGTAACATTTTAGAGCAATCAGAAAAATTGAGTTAAACGATAAAAAAACAAAGAAATTATCAGAAATAAAAATAAATTGTCCATTGTAACTTCGTTTGTTACATGGTTTTGATTTTTCAGACTATCTGGCATGGCACACATGCCCCTCATACTTTCACCTATAGCAACACGCATCACGTCGACCTCTCGTTTTTCATGAGCACCCGGACCCGGCTGCAAGCGCCAGACACATCCGTCTATCTTTAACGAATAGTTACCGAAGTGCAGATATTACGCCAAAACAGATTCCCCATGCCATTTCTTGCCTGATAAGCTCTTTCCCCATATACTTTTTTGCTCTATCACATAAATCAAGGAGGGGGCAGGCAACGCCTGCCACAAATATCCATGCAAGGTCTTCTCTCAGACGTTGTTCTGCTTTTTCTTCTCTCTATTGTTGTAACCCTGATCTGCAACAAGCTCCGCTTATCCGTTACGGTTGGATTTCTCCTCACCGGTGTTCTTTTTGGACCCTACGCACTCGGCGTGGTCTCCGACGTTGAAGCTATTGAAAAAATAGCAGACATAGGCGTTGCCATACTGCTTTTCACCATCGGCATGGAACTCTCCGGTGATGCATTGAACCGGCTCAAGCGACCGGTCTTTCTCGGCGGGACGCTGCAAATTGGTCTGACCATTCTCGTTGTTACCTGTATGCTTATCTTTTTTTCCGGAAGAAGTTGGCAGAAAGGGGTGTTCTGGGGCTGTCTTGTAGCACTTTCCTCCTCGGCCATAGTCTTGCAGATTCTACAAAGCAAGGGCATGGCAAGCACGCCGCAGGGTCGTCTCGCTCTTGCCATTCTTGTTTTTCAGGACATCATGGTCGCTCCGATGCTCCTGGCGGTCCCGTTCCTCTCAGGAAATTTTTCCCTAACTCCCATGGAGGCCCTCCTCTCCCTTGGAAAAGTTGCCGGTATTCTGGGCGCCGTGCTCTTCATTGCCCACATCGGCCTTGAAAAGCTCATGGAAGTGGTCATGAGAACGCGCACACGCGAAATTCTCCTTGCAACGACCATCGGCCTCTGCATGGGCATGGCCATGCTGACGGAATGGCTGGGCCTCTCTCTTTCCCTCGGAGCCTTTCTTGCCGGCCTGCTCCTGGCACGTTCCCCATACAGCATGAGCGTTATTTCTGGTATTCTTCCCTACCGGGACATCTTCATGAGCCTCTTTTTTATCTCGGTCGGCATGATGCTCAACCTTTCGTTCTGCGTGGCCAACATAGGCGAAGTGCTTGTCTGGACAGCATTCTTTATTCTCTTCAAAACGGTGGTCACTCTGCCGTCCGTCATTATACAGGGCTATCCGCTCAACATCGCGATACTTGTCTCCCTCAGCCTCGCCCAGGTCGGGGAATTCGCCTTTGTACTTGCAAAACAGGGAGTCAGCGCCGAACTTTTCTCCGAAAATGCCTATCAGTTTTTTCTCGCAATCAGCGTCATATCCATGATTCTTACCCCTGGTCTCATTAATATTTCTCCGACCCTCGCTTCCTGGATCCAAAAACGCTTTGGCAAAGATCAGGAAGAAAAAAATGAGACAGCCCCCCAAAAACAGAGCCACCTCGAAGACCACCTCATCATCGTCGGATTCGGCGTTTCCGGGAAACATCTTGCCTTTGTGGCGAAAAAGTCCTCCATTCCCTACGTCATCCTTGAAATGAACCCAGAGACCGTCCATAAAAACAAGGCAACAGAGCCGATTATGCACGGTGACGCATCACAACCCATTGTTCTGGAACACCTCGGCATTGAAAAGGCCCGGACCATGGCCATCGTGATCTCGGACCCTGCAGCCGTCCGGGCCATTACAACGGAAGCACGCCGCATGAATCCCAATGTCTACATTGTCGCTAGAACGCGATTTGTAACAGAAATCGCGCCTCTTCGCCGTCTCGGAGCCAATGCGGTCATTTCGGAAGAATTTGAATCCTCCATCGAAGTCTTTAACACCGTCCTCTCCCAGTATCTTGTCCCCCGCGAGGACATTGACGCCTTTGCACAGGAAATCCGTCAGAAAAATTACCGCATGATCAGACGCATGAGCTACACCTCGTCGGAAAAATTTGATGTGATCATGAAGGACATCCCCGATCTCTCCGTGCAGGCGGTCCGCGTTTCAAAGGATTCACCTCTCTGTGGCGTGGAACTCGCAAAAAGTGATCTCAGACCCAAATACGGCATCACAGTGGTCGGCATGATGCGCGGCAAGACCGTTATGGCACCGATAGACCCGGCCTGCGTGTTCCAGGAGAACGATATCGTCTATATCTTTGCCAACACAAACAAACTCTACCATGCCTCGCAGCTCTTCTCAGGAACACTAAAACATCAGAGGGCAAGCTGAGTCACCTTGTTAGTCGGCCACGACACGTTACAAATACACGGTGCCCCCGTTGTTTTCGACCATGCGGATACGTTCCCGGATTTTCTTCCGCTTGTCATTCAAACCGCTACCAACTTCCTTCAGAATAACCGGATTGATTAAGTTGTCACAATGCTCCATAAGGAACAACGTCTTAAGGCCTAAATCTCCTTTTTTTTCTGCTCATTGGAAGAAACTCGTGCATAGAGTACATCATGTTTAGTCATTTCCTCATCATTAACGAGCATATCAATGAATCAAGGGGATTCAGCATATCCTCATTTTTAACAATTCTTCGTCCTGTTTCAGTCCTTTTTATGGAAAGTTTGTCTATTTTATCATATCTTCTAATAGTATAATATGACACATTCAGTATCTTCATTACTTCTTCCGACTTTTTTGCAGGTTTCGTAAAATCACCTCTTGTCTACATACGTTAATACTTCATTCATCATCTTGTTATATTATAGCATAGTTATTATTATTTTGCCAAAAAAATAGATGCAAATAATGGTATTATATCCCTACCTGCACCTATTTAGAGAAACTGCTAACGCACCCTTGCCTTTTTGCCTTTCTTGCTTCAAAATTTCCAGAATTGGCAGACGACTCTCTGTCCTATTCACGACAATGGCCTTCGTCACCTGCTTTGAAACAGAACAGGACGAAAAAAGCCCAATGGTCTCTTTTTTCTGCGGCGGCCACTGCCTTGCTAACCATATCCTCACGACCTCAGTAACGGACTTTCAGGGAGAACTACTGTGACGCAAGAAGCCTTTCAATGCACCATGTGCGGCGATTGCTGCAAGGGAAAGGGTGGAATCGTTGTCAGCCCGACTGATCTCGTACGTCTCGTTGAAACCCTCGGATTGCCAACGGACGACGTAATCGCAAAATACTGCGAAAAAAGTGGTTCCAAACTGAAAATAAAAATTGCGGAGGACGGATACTGCGTATTTTTTAAAGAAGGCAAAGGCTGCACAGTCCACGCCGGCAAGCCTTCCGTCTGTAAGGCGTGGCCTTTTTTCAGAGGAAATCTCATTGATGAAACAAGCTTCCTCCTCGCAAAGGAATACTGTCCGGGAATCAATCCGCATATAAGCCACAAAGACTTTTGCAGGGAAGCACTGTCCTATCTCCGGGCCAACAATCTCTTGGCCACTGACTCGGAACGGGAAGCCAACGCTCTTATCTTAAGCTAGCCATGCGACGCAAAACACGCTCAATTTCCCTAAAAGAATGCTACGTCATTCTCAATGTCGATAGCAATGCGACACTTGAAGACGTTAAGCACGCCTACCGTCGAAAAGCTTTTGAACTCCATCCGGATCTGAATCCCGACGATCCCCATGCCGGCAAGAACTTTCAGCTTCTGAACGAGGCCTATGTCGCCCTCTCGGCTGTTCTTCAGCAGCGCGAGGGGCAGGCAAACGAAGACAGCGGAAACCCAGGGCAAAACGAACAGGAAGAAAAGAAAGAAGAAAGGACGGAAGAAAGGCAGGAAGAAGAAAACGGGAAAGAAGGTGAAGAGGACGGGCGTGAGAGGACAAAGGAAGAGAAGCAACGCAGGCAGGCCGACAAGGCATACGCCGAACAGGATGTGCTGAGGGATCTCCTGAACGACCCCTTTGCCCGCCGGGTTTTTGAAGACATCTACAGCGAACTCAATAAGCAGCAGGCCGGCCGAAAAGAAAAAACGCAATCCGAACGCCCGCGGCCGGAAAATTCGACAAAAAAAGAAGAACCGGCGCACGAAAGGCCGAAACAAAGCCAGACAAAGACCAGAACCGAACGGCCGCAAACGACTCTGCACAAAGGCAATATCGCGTGGGACACACCCAAGTGGGATAACAACAAAGGCGTCGGGGGCTACGTCAAGAACTGGTTCAGACGCCAGATCGACGAAGAATTAACCCTGACGCTTCCGGCCGCAAACCTCACACCGGGACGGAAGGTACGGCTGCAAATTCGTCATGGTCTCTCCAATGATATCCATACAATTGAAGTAACCCTGCCCCCTGATTTTACGCCGGGAAAACCCATACGCCTGCGAAAACTCGGCCGACGCGTTGGTCCCTGGCAGGGAGATCTCTATCTTACAATCGAAAGCAGCTAGTGCCCATGGAAAGCCGGGTGACGCCAATAAAAAAGGCGTTACGACATCTCGTTTTACGAGAAGCGCAACAGCCACCTTATATCCTGCCCGGCAGGTATTTATGTTTCAACCTTTGGATTACGACTTCCCGGTACCAATAGAGACACCATACCAGCCGTCTTCCCGAATGACGTTGTAATCAAAAGTTTCCAAGACGGTATTGTCGTCACCGAAGGTCAAAACTTTCGGTCTGCGGTCACAGAGTTCCTTCGGATCCGAAATGTACTCAACGGCCGAGATAATGAGCGGGTCTCCCCTTTGGCACATCCTTGCGGCTGCACCGTTCAGGATACAGCAACGCGACCCCCTGTTTCCAGTAAGTACGTACGTTGAAATCCGCTCTCCGTTATTCTTGTTCCATATATAGACAAACTCGAGAGGATAGATTCCGGCAGCGGCACAAAAAACCGGATCCAACGTAATGGATCCGTGATAATTTAGGTCACAACCTGTTACGCGGATACCGTGCAGTTTTGCCCGTATAATTTTAATCATTATCAGTACGCGTGAATATATTCACCCATATCGTCCGTGGAGCAGGACTTACTCACCCAAAATGCCGCAGCCCAGATCATGAGGGCCGTCGCCTGGGTGTCATTGAGATTTTGGATTTTGGATTCGAGGCTTGACTTGCTCGCACCATAGAGTTCGTGGACCTTGTTCATTTCGCAGGCATCAGCAATACGCAGAAGCAGATATGAGGTTCGGGCGTTTTCGGGCTGCAAACGGACATTTCTGTGAGCTTCGATCAGGGCCTTCAGTTCGCTTTCAGCAAAAATCTGCTTAATAGTCGTAATAGCGCGAAAAAACGTGTCAACAGCCCAAGGCAAAATAAATTCGGCACCGGCACTTTTGGTACGAAAATAATCTTTCAGCCAGCGCTCTTGCGTCTGATTGATACGTGCAGCAACCTGGGGCATGCTTCCTCCAATCATATACATCCGTCCCTGACTCTCTAGGAACAATGAAAATAGGGTCTGATCGCATGCTGACAGCCGGGTCCTATTTCCCAAACTCCAGCAGTATTCGACTAAAAGCCAGCCTCTGTAAACAAAATGCGTAGTCCCCTGCATACCAAGCGGTAACAGCAAAGAAAAAAACCTGACCTGCCAAAAGGCAGGCTCCATCTTTGCTACATTACATCCTGCATGGGAAGACAGGGTAGCCTAAATAGCTTTTTTTTGAAAATATCTATACGAATTAATTTTTGCAAGCTTTTTTTTCCAAATCCGAGGTATATCACATAATTTTTTCTAATCGAACCCACATAATAAAGCAAGAAAAATTTTTTAAACATACTTTTTTTATTCAATACTTTTTCATGTATTTTATTAGTTTTTTAATATATTAATTATATGAAAAATCTAGAAACACTACATTTTTTTCAGAGAATCAGGACAGGACACCCGCGGGGGGCAAAACCGCGCGCCACACTCCCGCCGTCCCTATAAAAACCCATTTATTGCGCCCGTGAACTATTGTTTTTACAAAATGTTAACAATATACTGTGACACATCTTGCGTGCCACACGCCATCAAAAAAACGCCATCTAACAAATTCGTTCCCGGGCATTCCGTCGACGCTCGTTGGCTGATTGACCGGCAGCACGGCAAAATACGATGAAGGAAAGGCTCGGGATATCCTTTGTCGCTTGAGAGAAGCTCTTTTCCGAGAGACAGAAACATGTCACTCAGGGAACTTTTGAAAGGCAAACGATTCCGTCAACAGAAGGAAAAACAGAAGGAGCAGCGTTTCCTCCCCGGCGGTCGCCGGGGCCTGCGCGCTGATACGATCCAGATGCAGAATCTTACGATACAGCGGGCCATTCTCAGTGTCACCGACAAGACCGGTCTCACCGAGTTTGCGCAATTTCTGGTTGGTCGCGGTGTGGAACTCGTCTCGACAGGTGGCACAAAAAAACTCCTCGAACAAAACGGCATTCCCGTTACGGCTGTTCAGGATGTGACCGGTTTTCCGGAAATCCTCAACGGTCGGGTCAAGACCCTTCACCCCCACATCCATGCTGGCATCCTCGCCAACAAGGACAATCCGGAGCACATGAAGACCCTGAAGGATCTCGGCATCAAGCCCTTTGACCTCATCTGCGTAAACCTCTACGACTTTGCGGGAGCTGTGGAACGAAATCTCTCCCTTGAGCAGGCCGTTGAAGAAATCGATATCGGCGGCCCCTGCATGCTGCGCGCCGCAGCCAAAAATTTCCACAGTGTTCTCGTCGTTCCCTCTCCGGAGTGGTATCCGGCAGTAGAAGAGGAAATGAGCAGGGGTGCCGTCAGTCTCGAATTCCGTCAGAAGCTTGCATCAAGAGCCTTTGACGCCACTTCGCGCTACGATTCCCTTATCACCTCCTATCTGAGACCCTAGGGATTTCGCCGTTTTGATCCCGTTCTGAAGGACGATGACGGAGGCTGTCTGAACACTTCTTTGCGCTCATTAGCTGTTCATTAGGCACGGGAACATTCCCCTAAAGCCTGACCGGAACACACTGAGCAGGGGAGAGACCGGCAGCTTCACAGTTGAAGACATCCAGGCAACGGACCACTGACAATCTCCCCCGCCCAAACCCGGGGGATTTCTGTCACCGAAGGTTCTGTCGGCCCCCCGTCATACCCGTATTCCGGTTCAAAGGCGGCCGCTTTGGAGACCTTTCTGCTCTCATGCGGGCATCCTCTGTCAGACTCCTTTATAAAAACGGAACCGGCAGGCGGATAAAGACATCGTTTCGTGCCGTCTGACATCTTGCGGAGATATGCATGCCTGATCATTATATGATCGCTGCAAGTATCTTCCCGTCTGCCCAACCGCGACTATAGTGACAGACCAGAACTGCTCTGAGAATTGGTACGCACACCGATGCAATTGATGCCGATCATTCTGCCTTTTCCCGTGACAACAAGAACGGTTCCGGCATAGTGACATCCGTAGCTTCCCCTTCCGTTTGGAGGCTGCTTTTCCTGTCCATTCCACAAAGTCCCCAAGGAGACTCCTATTCCTAAAGTCGAAGGCAACCGCAAAGGTCTCAAGCCAAGCCAGCTTGATGCACTGGAGCGTCTCTACAAACGACGCTTTCCCGTAAACGCCATCTACACTGCGGCTCTGGCTAAGGAAGTAAGCCTGCTCTCACGCTCCCTTGGACGCCAGATCGCCCTTTTGATAGACCGTAAGGGAAAAGTCAACATGGTCATCGCAGGCGATGCGGAACGCATTCTTATCCCTGACACGGGCACGCTCAGTCAGGGACGACTGAAAGGGCTGCATCTCCTTCACACCCATCTCTCGGACGAGGGGCTGAGTCAGGAAGATCTTATGGATCTCCTCTTTCTGCGACTCGATGCCATGTGCGTACTCTGTGTTTCCGAAGAAGGGGCGCCGCGCATGTGGCAATACGCCCAGCTTGACCCCACGAAAAAGGAAACTCCCTACACAACATCCCCTCTTCTTTCCTGGGATTTTTCTGACCTTGACCTTACGGGAAGCACCGAACGGATCGAGGACGATTTTTCTCGACTCGAAAACGGTCGAACCGTCGTCAGCACACAACGGGCCATCCTTGTTTCGGTTGCAGACGTCCCGCGCCCGGTTCAGGAACGAAATCTCGAGGAACTCGCCCTCCTGTGCAAAACGGCAGGCGTTCAGGCAGAAGCCCGCATCATCCAGCGAAGCCGGGTCAATCCCCGATCCATTCTCGGCAAGGGCAAAATAGCCGAGCTTGAGGTCCTGGCCCTGACCCATCAGGCAGACACCCTGATTTTCGACGGGGAGCTCACTCCGGCACAGCTCCATAATCTTGCCGATATCACGGAACGCCGGGTCCTTGACCGAACCCAGCTTATTCTCGATATTTTTGCGCAGCACGCCACTAGCAGGGCAGGCAAGCTTCAGGTTGAACTCGCTCAGCTCCGCTATCTGCAGCCGCGGCTTGTTGGCAAAAACAAGGCCATGGACAGGCTTATGGGGGGAATAGGAGGCCGGGGCCCAGGAGAAACAAAACTTGAGACAGACAGGCGGAAAAACAAGGAACGCATGTCGCTGATCAAGAAAGAGCTCGAAAAAATCAGCGCACAGCGAAAATACGTACGTCAGCAACGAAAACGGCGGGGACTGCCGCTCGTAGCGCTTGTCGGCTATACGAACGCCGGAAAATCAACCCTCCTCAACACGCTCTCCCACTCTGAGACGCTGACGGCAGATCAACTTTTTGCGACCCTTGATCCCGTTTCAAGAAGACTGCGCTTTCCCAGGGCTCAGGAGCTCATTGTTGCCGACACCATAGGGTTTATACGCAACCTTCCCGATGAGCTTGTCGAGGCATTCCGGGCGACCCTCGACGAATTGCAGGACGCCGACCTCATTCTCCATGTGGTTGATGCATCGGACGAGGATCTGGACCAGCATATTCAGTCGGTGTCAGACATTCTTTGTGATCTGGAACTCGTAACGATTCCAACACTTCTTGTCTTCAATAAATGGGACAGTGTCCATCCCGACCGCGCAACAAGGCTGACGGAACGTTTTCCTGAAGCTCTCCCCGTCTCGGCCAAACAGGGCGGGGGACTCAGGGAGCTGGAACACGAGGTTCTCCGTTTCTTTGAGGCCTGCCAGGGTTGACGAACGCGGATCAGCACCACCGGGCAAAAGGAATGGGTGAACCCCCGAACCTAAAGACGCACACCATCCGTTTCCCTATCATTCCCTTTCATCGGGCGACGTTCCTTCCCTTGTGAACCGGAGTCCTTTCCGCTGTTATCGCTTTTCCTTTCGCGGTTCTGATACTCAGGGGACGGACTCGCCTCACGTTCGGCGAAACGACGGGCCGTCTCTTCCATATCCGCCCATCCCACAATGACCCAACGGTCCTTCTTTCGGCAAAGACCGAGCCATGTCGTCGCCTGCGTCTGGGTCTTCACGCGGGCAACGGCGGCGTTCGACGAGAACTCCTTGATTTCGGCCGCACGAAGAGCTGAGGGAACCCATGGACAACCTGAATTCTCCTCCTTCGCACACTCTTTCTGCAGGGCTCCGCTGGACACTTTTTTCCTGAAATTCTGTCGAAGATTGTTTTCAACGTCGAAAACATTTCCGATAATGTCCTCCATTCCTCCGAGGCCCAGTGTTTTCCCAAGATGATCCAATGTACTGAGCGCGTCATTAGAATCTGTTACATTTTTTATTTCGCTGACAGCACATGCCTTTAAATCAAATTGATTAATAAATGAAGATATATCATTTTTTTCTAATGCTTCAGCTGCCGTTTTCAACGTTTTTTTCGAAGCATGATCAAAAAGGTCACACCCAGATAAAACTATCATTAAAGTCAATAAAAAAAGAACATATCTATTTTTAAAGAATGAAAAAATTTTCATAAAAAAACCTTTTGTTATAATAAAAAAATTAAATGAGAAAAAAATCTTTATACAGAAAAAATAAACTATAAATAATACCTACTACAAATATTATTCTTGACAAACTCCGTTGACGTCACATATTCTAGTCCAAAATGGTATTTCGTCAATTCCCTGAAAAGACACGATACGGGAAATGACAACAACGGTGGGCACATGTTCTGCAGGGTCATGTACCACGGAGGGTTTTGCCTTGAAAGTTATCATTATGTGCGGTGGCAAAGGAACTCGTCTGCGTGAAGAGACAGCAGTCAAGCCAAAGCCCATGGTTGAAATCGGGGGACGCCCCATCCTTTGGCACATCATGTCCATCTACGCACGCTACGGCTTCAAAGACTTCCTTCTGCCCTTAGGATACAAAGGAGATGTGATAAAACAATATTTTCACGACTACACACTCCGTAACACCGATTTCACGGTAGATCTTGCCACGGGAACCATCACCCCCCATTCACGTCAGCAGGTCGACTGGCGGGTGACGCTTTGCGACACGGGCGCCGAAACGCTCAAGGGCGCACGCATCAAGCGACTCGCCCCCTATCTCGTCAACGACGAGCAGTTCATGGTTACCTATGGGGACGGAGTGGCCGACATCGATATTTCGAAACTTCTCGCCTTCCACAACTCCCAGAAGACCATCGGGACCTTTACGGGCGTACGTATGCCCTCCCGCTTTGGGGCGGTCAAAACAGACAGCAGCGGAAAGATCCTCTCCTGGGAGGAAAAACCTGTTCTCAATGAATTCATTAACTGCGGCTTCTTTGTCTTTGAAAAGCGCTTCCTCGACTACCTGAGCGAGGATGAATCCTGTGATCTTGAAAAGGAACCGCTGACAAAGCTCGCCGCCGAGGGGCAGCTTTCCATGTACCAGCATCAGGGACAATGGCAGTGCATGGACACGCTCCGCGACAGCATTCAGCTCAATGAACTCTGGAATAGCGGAAAGGCCTTCTGGTGTTAACGGCGGCTGAAGGGGCCTTCTGTTTTCCCGTACACCGCCGCGTTGTCTCAATACGCCGCGGAACCGTACTCGTAAAATCGCGATCAAAGGGCCGTAAGTCTTAATGCCGGCCACCTGATACGTCTGTACTGTTGTCGTTATGCAGCAGTTTTCTTATTGATGCCGTCTCGTTTGAAATAAAGATGTCCGGGTTGATAAAAATTTTCGTTCAGGGTTTTGAATCAACTGCAACTATCAACGCATCATATTGTCTATCTGCGGCCGGGCGCCGTCATGCCTTTGGAACGGGAAGAGCCTGCTCACCGGGTGTGTGGCAGAAATCCGTCTGCAGTACAGTCCATTGGCAGTGCTGCTGAAAGGCATCCCTCTCCGTCGGGAGGGGGAGGATGTCAAAGAGGTCTTATATGTTCAACAATGCCTTCAAGGGAAAACGCGTTTTTATAACTGGCCATACAGGGTTCAAGGGATCCTGGCTTGCCGCATGGCTTGTACAGCTTGGAGCGGACGTAACCGGATATTCACTGGATGTCCCGACCAACCCATCCCATTTTGTTGCCATGGACCTCGCCAGCCATATCCGGGATGAACGGGGCGACATACGGGACAGGGACCGTATGGTGAAAGTGATGAGCGAGGTAAACCCTGATATTGTTTTTCACCTGGCAGCCCAGGCCCTCGTCCGGCGTTCCTACGAGGACCCCGTCACCACATTTGAATCCAACATGATCGGCACGCTGAACGTGCTTGAAGGAATCCGCAAATGCCCGCAGGTAGCGGCTGCTGTTCTTATCACTTCCGATAAATGTTACCGTAATGATGAGCAGGTCTTCGGCTACCGTGAGACCGACCATCTTGGGGGTCATGATCCCTACTCCGCTTCAAAAGGCTGTGCCGAAATCATTGCCCACTCCTATTTCAAAAGCTTCTTCGGCGACGGACCTGCGTGCGCCACTGTTCGGGCGGGCAACGTCATCGGGGGAGGAGACTGGGCCCTTGACAGAATTGTGCCCGACTGTGCCAGAGCCTGGGCCGAAGGGCGTGCCGTTGAAATCCGAAGCCCGAAGGCGACAAGACCCTGGCAGCTGGTCCTTGAACCCCTTTCTGGATACCTCCTTCTGTGTGCCCGTCTTCTTGACCCGCGGGGCTGTCCTTTCCCTCTCGCGGGGGAGGCCTTTAATTTTGGTCCTGCGGCGGATGTCCACGCTACGGTTGAGGAGGTAGTGAAGGCTCTTGCCTACCACTGGCCGGGTTTCAAAAGCAACATGGATCCCAATGGTACACGGGGAATGAAGGAATGCACCCTTCTGAAGCTCTGCTGCGACAAAGCGCTGGCCGCCCTTGACTGGAAGGCGACACTGACCTTTGAAGAAACAATCAGATATACCGCCGAATGGTATCACCGGTTCTATCGTGGTGAAGGCACGGCAACGTCCATACTTGACTTCACCCTCGGCCAGATCAACGCATACACCAATGCGGCAGAACTAAGGGGACAAGTATGGGTGCATTAGAAGAAGTATGCGAAGCCCTTCCCATCGAGGGCGTCTTCTGCCAGAAACTCCTTGAAATTCCCACTCCAAACGGTTCCGTACTCCATTTCCTGCGTGCTGAGTATCCGCTTATGCCGTACAGGGAGCACTTTGGAGAAATCTACTTTTCCGAAGTGATTGCGGGAGAGGTCAAGGCATGGAAGCGCCACATCCGCCAGAATCAACTTTTTGCCGTGCCGTCGGGACTGCTTCGCCTTGTTCTCTATGATGTCCGTCCCAACTCCCCTTCACGGCACATGGTGCACGAACTGTTTCTCGGCCGACCCGATCATTACAACCTCGTACGTATCCCGGCAGGAATCTGGTACGGTTTTTCCGCTCCGGGCCCGAAAGACGCACTTCTCTGCAACGCCGCGGATATTCCCCATGACCCCGCGGAAAGCGAACGCCTGCCGGAAAAAACGGAACTCATTCCCTACGCATTTCCGGAACATGCCCCAAAAAAGCAGATGGGGTAAAAAAAGCACCGCAACCATAACGTTCTCTTCGTTACCATAACGACAGGCATCACGGCACCCCGGCCTTTTCCAGGGCCCCGCCTAAAACCGTGCGGGAAACGATACCCGCTTACGGAGAGCCGAGTCTCTTCTCCGGATGATCCGGCAGTCTCCCCGGGGAAGAGCAACCGGATCAATATCCATGAAAGCTCAAAAGTCGTTCAGGCCTGCCAGGAAAACGTCTCCCCCTCTCCCTGCCTTCCTGTCCCCGAAAGAGAGATCTCCATGGGGCTCCGGCCGGCTGCAACATGCCCATGCATCAGATGGCGGTAAGTACGGCTGCACCTCCAAAGCGTTCAGCACCACAAAAAAAAATCCTCCGGGATTCCCGGAAGGACATTATTCTCCCCCGCCTTACGACGTGGTTTTCCGTTTGGTGGAGGCGCGGACCCGCACCGCAGGCGTTTTCTCTGAAGAGATGCGTCTCGTCAGTCCCGTCAGGGAGGCATTGCGATACGCGTTCCCAGGCAGGTTCAGTGTCACACCCACATCAGTACAGGATCCTCATGGTCTTCGTCATGGAAAGACAGAATGGCTGTTATCGTGGCTCTGATCCGAAACGGAAATGTTGGTCTGCTTCTGGGCGTGACCGGGCTTTATGCGCATTTTCCTTCCACAGACTCGAGGCCGGCCCGGAGATTCTTACAACGTCGACGCTGTCACTCGGCTCAGGAGCCGTGCCTCTGACCCTTTTCCAGGGCCAGATCAATGAAACGCTGCATAAGAGCTGGAAAATCAAGGCCACAGGCCATGGCCTCACGGGGGACAAGACTTGTTTCCGTCATACCTGGCAAGGTATTTACCTCAAGCCAGTGGAGCTTTCCGGACGCATCTAAAATGAAGTCAGAGCGGCTCACGCCTTCCAGTCCAAGAACACGGTGGACCTCAAGCGAAAGGCGCTGCACTTCGTCAAGGACAGATGCAGGCAGTGGGGCCGGACAGAGCTCACGGGCTCCGTCCTTCGCGTATTTGCTCGAAAAATCAAAGTACGAACCGTTGAGCGGCTCAATCAGAACAGGCGGAAGAGGTTCGTTCCCAAGAATGCCACAGGTTACTTCCTGCCCACTGACCGCTTCCTCGATAAGGACACCGGTTCCTGCGGCAAAGATATCCTTCATAATGGAAGAAAGTTCGGCATTTGTTTCAACGCGTGCAAGATGGATGGAGGAGCCGCCCGTGTCGCTTTTGACAAAGAGAGGATAGGGAAGGCGCGGTTGCCAGCCCGCGTCTGGCGGGACAGGGAGAAATTCCCAGGATGGCGTTGGAATACCAAAACGGGACACGATCTGCTTTGCCGCAGCCTTGTTAAGGGCAAGGAGGGAGCCTGAAGGACCCGTCCCCTGGTAGGGACAGCCGATACGCTCAAGCATGGCCTGGCAAAGGCCGTCCTCACCTGGCTGTCCGTGCAGATTAATAATAGCCACATCGTGCTGTTCAGCCTGCGCTGAAAGCTCATCAAAACGCTGCAGATCAAAGATGGTCACTGTATGACCAAGACGTTCCATGGCCTTGGCCATGACCCGTGCACCCGAAAGCGATACCTCACGCTCCGTTGACCAGCCACCTGCTATCAAAAGTATACGCATCCAGACTCTCCCAACCAAGGACATGGATCAAAGCCTGTTCAATGGCTTTGCATTGTTTATAAGACAGACGGATATTCTCCTTGCTCTGCTCAGTTCGCCCGTAACGGACAAAAAGATCCTCAAAACGCTGATCCAGGGTGACGCATGTGTCGTGCCGGGCACGCTTATCGGCGTACAGCACAAGAATCGGCAGGGAGCACACGGAACTGTCTTCCTTTATGGACCACGGCCAGTAGACGTGGTGCATTACACCCTGGGCGACAGCATAGTTGCGCGTTTCGGCCACAACCCAGGCCGCACCGAGCTGCGCATGGGCACCGCCATACTGCAAGCTGTACCACTTACCAAGGTCGTGCAGTAAGGCACTGGCCCGGACATCATCGGGATTAAGCGGTATATGGCGCTGCAGAACAAGCTCGGCCAAAATTGCCGCAATATGGGCCACGAGTTTTGAATGATTGCGTATATTCTCGGGCATGGCATATTTGTCCCAAAGCGCATAGCAATCTTCATCCCGGAGAATATACTGGGACTTGACGGGGTTGAGGGAGAGTTCGGGAAGAGCAAACTGGGAAGAGGACTGACAACAGGCAATCCCGCCCTGCACGTCTTTTGCGGTCATGTGACCCCCTTGCACCACTAGCAGACTGACTCTGATCGCATAAACCAGAGCCAGTCTGCCAGAGTAAACCGTTCATCGATCACGACACCGATCGATGAGCATTGCCTCTTTGCTCCAAACACTGGAACAAACGCCCTGTTGACGGAAGGGACGGCGCCCTCGCGCAAGGCAACATTGAAAGAATCGGAGTATACCACGCCTGAACAAGGCGATGGGTGTCAAAAAAAAAGAAAAAGAAACGTCACTCAAGCTCGCCATTTCTGGCCGCTACCTCACGGAGCTTGTAGTGCTTGATTTTTCCCGTAGCCGTGTGCGGCAAGGACTCCACCAGGTGATAAAAACGCGGGCGTTTGTAGGAGGAGAGGAAGGGAACTCCAACACAGTAACGTTTTAGTTCATCCACCGTCAAACTCGGATCATTGGACACAATATAGGCTGCTATGCACTGTCCATGCAACTTGTCGGCAACACCGATGACGGCACTCTCCTGCACCTTCGGGTGGGCGTTCAACACCGCTTCAATCTGGGTGGGATAGATATTTTCACCATTGCAAAGAATCATATCGTCCTTGCGGGAAACAATGGTCACAAACTCATTCTCATCCCACGTACCCAGATCGCCCGTGTAGTGATAGCCCTTGTAGAACTTCTTGCGGGTCATTTCAGGATTGTTCACGTAACAGAAGGCTGACTTGGCCGGTGATTTGATAATGACCTCACCGACTTCCTTGTTATCCTTGGCCACAAGATCATCGGGTTCGGCATGCCCGTTTTCGACCACACGCACAATACGCACGTCGTCGTCCGTGCAGGCCTGACCAGCGCTGCCGGCCATCTCGGGAAGATTGTAGGGGCGCAGGAAGGTATTCCAGAACGTCTCCGACGTACCGTAGCCGTTGAAGATATTGGGGGTAAAGAGCTTCATGTATTTTTCGCAGGAGCTCTTTTCAAAGGGACTCCCCATGGTCACAATGCCGCGCAGGCTCCGTAGATCCGCCGGTGTGCGCTCCTGTGCCCTGGCAAGCAGGGCAATGATGGAAGGAACGCCGATAAGAAAGGTGACACCGTACTTTGTCACATACTGCAGGCAGACCTTGGGGGTGAATTCGCGCAGTATCACCACTTCCCCGCCGGCATAGAGGGTGGGAGTCGGACCGCCGGAATGAAGCCCCCCCCTGTGGAACCACGGCGTCATGTTCATGGTCTTATCGGTATTGTTCAGGGGAAAATGCATCATCACGTCGTGGGAACTCAGCACTTCGTTGATGGCATTCATTGGAACGGCCCTGGCCCTGTGCGTGGTGCCCGACGTATAGAGACGGGTTGTCTCATCATAGATATGGGGCTGACCGTCCGGCACGGGGTCATCCGTACCCATCCCACGGACATACTCGGTATAGGGCACGGCGTTGAGTGTCTCGCTCTCAAAGCTCACCGGATCCGAAAAACGGTTGACGGAGATAAGACGCCTCGGACGGAATTCGGCAAGCTCAAGGGCACTGCGCACGGTCTTCGCCAGATTCACATCGTACACCAGAACTGTCGGATGACTGTCGTCGATGATGGCCGCAAGCTCTCCGGGAGACTGTCTGTAGTTAACGGGACAGTTGATGGCTCCGATCTTCTGAGAGGCTATGTACGTAAAAATAAATTCGGGTGAATTAAAGAGCATATACAGAATAACGTCGTTTTTTCTGACGCCGTCACTCTGCAGGGCATGGGCAAAACGGTTGATTTCCTCGTTGAGTTCCTTATAGGTCCACCGCATTTCATCGAGTGGACTATACACGGCGCATTTACTGGCAAATCTGTGAACATTGCGCAAAAAACCGTTCAGCCACGTAAATTCATGTTCAAAGGTTTCTTTAAACATGGTCAGGTCATAGGTATAACTCATTCTGCTCCTTTGACATCTCCCCGCCCATGAGGGAGGGGATTCTGTCAGCAACAGCCCGGTAAGGCTGCACTAGAGGCGGGTTCCTGCTTCAGCTTGCGGGCGCTTCGGCCTTTTCCGCTCGAAAGACATGACAACTTGCCCGGGACCACTCTCATATCATGCTGTATTGAAATCTGCGTTCGCTTCAAACCAGCACGTCTTCACGATAACGTACGTCGTCGTACTACGCACTGGCGCTTGCCCGGGCCTGCTGATAGGGGCTGATACATGTGCCGCCGGACAAAAATGTGCATCATCCTTATTTTATATACTGAAAAGAAGCAATACAGAATCATATGCCGTTTAGGCCTGCACCCTGAATGACAAAATCCTTTGGCAACGTCAGACAGGAATGCCAACGGCATTGGAGCCAACCCGGACCGATACTGTCATGGAATTGCACACCGGTATTCAGAGAAAAGACGCAAAAAAAGATATCCCGGAAGAGACCATGAACAGAAAAAAGAAGGGCATTGCCCGACGAATGAATGCGAACCCATGGAAGGTTTTTCTGCAAGTCCCTATTTCGTCACGACAACGGTGGAATTCTGCCCGCCAAATCCGAGGGCGTTGGACATGGCGGTGGAAATGCCGGCTTCCCTTGCCTTGAGCGGGATGTAGTCAAGATCACATTCGGGATCCGGATACTCGTAATTCAGGGTGGGTGGCAGGATACCTTCACGTATGCTCATAATACAGGCAATCACTTCCGTGATTCCTCCGGCTCCCATAAGATGGCCGGTTGCCCCCTTGGTCGAACTCATGGGAGGGACCCTGTCCCCAAAGACAGCCTTGACGGCACGCGTTTCCGCCACATCACCAAGGACGGTGCTTGTTCCGTGGGCGTTGATATAGCCAATGGCCGAAGGATCAATTCCGGCCTCGGCAAGAGCAAGGCGCATGCATCTCGCGGCTCCCAGACCTTCAGGATGGGGAGCCGTGATGTGGTAGGCGTCCATGGTGTTGGCAACGCCTGCAAGACGGGCATAAAAAACCGCACCGCGGGCAGCGGCAAATGAGGCCTTTTCCAGTACAACTGCACCCCCGCCCTCTCCGATCACAAAGCCGTCCCGTTTGAGGTCAAAGGGCCTTGAAGCACCGGTCGGATCCTCGTTGTTCCGGGACAGGGCCTTTGCCTGGGCAAGACTTGAAACCGTCACATCACAGATACCGCTTTCTCCGCCCATAACAAGAACAGCATCGCAAAGATTCGCACGGAGAAGCATGGCGGCCGTATACATGGCATCGCCGCCGGCGGAACAGGCGGTGTGGACGGTGAGGGACGGACCGAGAATGCCGAAAAGGATGGCTGCCTGTGCCGCCCCCATATTGCTGATAATGGCCGGCACAAAGTGGGGGGAGACCTTTTTATGCTTGCTAAGCTGATACTGCTGACCCGCTTCTGAGACGGGCGCAACGCCCCCCATGGCGGTTGCGAAAATAATGCCTATGCGTTCGGCATGACGTTCGACGGGAAGACCGCTCATCTCAAGCGCCTCACGTGCCGCCGCAAGCCCGAACTGCATAAAGAGAGAACTGCCGCGCAAAAGCGTCCGATCAAATCGGGCCTCAGGGTCAAAATCACGCACTTCCGCCGCAATGCGAACAGGCAGTTCATGCGCATCAAACGAGGTAATGGGGCCGATACCCGAACGGCCATGAATGAGGTTATCCCAGTATACGGGAACCCCAATTCCGATAGGCGTCACGGCCCCCATGCCCGTTATGACAAGGGAATCATCCTTCATGTCCATTCTTCTCATCCGCACGGCCGTCTACTTTGCTTTTCTGTCTAGAAGCCGGATCTGATCCGCCAAGGCAAGAATAGTATTGGCATACACTTTCGAGTGGTTGTATTTCATAAGCACTGCGTGTTCACGGTCCCTCGAAAGACCGTTCCTCCAACCGTGTTTCGAGAGATACTTCGCAAGACTTACGCAGGCATCGTCTATCTGAAAGAGATCGATCCTGCCGTCACCATTCCCGTCTTCCCCGTAGCGTGCGATATTTGACGGCATGAACTGACACAGTCCCACCGCTCCGTAGATGGAGCTCGGCATATCAGCCGGAGAAATGCCGTTGGCGAGCATGTAGGTAACCAGGGGCTTCACTTCTGAATAGGCCCAGTCTGCCCGGGCATTCATGTTTTTTTTCATCCAGGAAAGACGTTTTTCATACCCGTGCATCTTCGGAAGATAGGAGGAGATGTCCATGGGATCGCGGCAGACAGCCATGCTTGCGAGAGTGTAGAATGCGTTCTCGGGCACATCAGCTAAAACGGTTCCGAGTCTCGTCTCGACAAAAAGCAGGGCGACGGCAATTTCTGGCGGCACCTGATAGCGCGTCTGGGCTCTCAGAAAGGCGCCTTCATGAAGCTTCATAAATTCCTGACAACGTTTGGCATTGGCTGCCGTGACAACACCCTTGTAGTAATCTTCCTTGCCTATGCGACGCTGCGGGAAAAAGGCCTTCTTATACAGGGCCACGATCTTCTTTCCCATGGGGGACTGGGTCGGACGGGGCGGAAGGCCGGCGAAAAGGGCCGCGACCTCCGGTCCGCTTACACCGTCCTTCGCAAGACGGGCAAGAAGAGGCTCCCAGACAGCGGCCGTCGTGGCGGCAGAGGCCTTGCAGGACAAAAACGGAAGGCAGGTCAAAAGACATGCAAAAAAAACAATGAGAGAGAGTGTCCTGAGAAACGAGGACAGCGCGTATGACAGGCAGGAAGATGTGCCGACGTTAAACATGGTACCTACTGTTTTTTCAGCACAGGAGTCTGGCTTGTGATCACCATCTTGCTATTCTCCTTGAAGGAGGCGCGCATGGATTCAAGCCAGCGGTAGTACGAATAAAATTCAGGCGACTTGGAGTAGACCTGAGCGTAGGTGCTGGCTGCGGTTGCATCGGCCGCACCACGTCTGACCTGTGCTTCCTTTGCCGCTTCGGCAAGGATTACGGAACGCTGTTTGTCAGCGTCCGAACGAATACGCGTGGATTCCTCCTCGCCTTCCGAACGGTACTGCTTGGCCTGGCGTTCACGTTCGGCCCGCATGCGTCCGAAGATGGCACGCTGGTTCTCGGCAGGGAGGTCCGTCCTCTTGATCCGCACATCAAGCACCTCCATGCCAAAAGGCTCCATGAGGGTTGAGACCTTGTCCGTCACTTCCTTCATAATGACAGAACGATGGGACGAGACGACCTGCGTGAGGGTATATGCGCCAACAAGCGCCCTAAGCTGCGAATAGACAACGTCATCGAGACGGGCCTGAGCGCCTGGGATGGAACGCATGGTACGGTAGAACTGAAGGGGTTTTGTGATACGCCAGCGGGCATAGTTATCAAGCACAATGGCCTTTTTATCAACAGTAAAGGCTTCCCGCGAACGGGCCTCGTAATCCAGAACACGCGCGTCAAAATAGATCACATTCTGAATAAAGGGCAACTTGAAATGCAAACCCGGTTCATAGACCTCATCAAGGGGGTCACCTAGCTGCAGGACAAGGGCTTTCTGCGTCTGGTGCACGGTGAAAAGCGATTGGCTCAGAAGTCCTGCAAGCAGAAAAAGAGCCACCGCAAAGGAGATGAATTTTTTGCTCATTACTTTTTCTCCCTCGCACGGCCAACCTGCGGCGCAGGTCCTTTCATGTCAGGCAACGGGAGATAGGGAAGAACGCGCTCGGCCGCGTTCATATCCATAAGGACCTTTTCTCCGCTGTTGCTTAAAATTTCTTCCATGGATTCATAATACAGGCGTTGTTCCGTCACACGCGGGGCCTTTTCGTATTCAACACGCAAAGCGTCAAAGCGCTCGGCTTCACCTCTGGCAGTCTGCACACGCTTTGCGGCGTAGGCATCGGCTTCGTTGACAATGGCTGCCGCCTGACCGCGGGCCTTCGGAAGAAGTTCGTTTCTGTATGCCTCGGCCTCGTTGATGATGCGGCTTTTGTCTTCGCGGGCACTTGCAACATCCTTGAAGGCGTCAATGACGTCCTTCGGCGGATGTACGTCCTGCAGCTGCACCGCGATCACCTGTATACCGGAATTATAGCGGTTTAGAATCTGCTGAAGAAGATTTGTGGCGTCACTCTGGATTTTAAGCTTCCCGTCGGTGATGGCACTGTCGATAAGGCTGTTACCGATCACTTCACGCATGGCTGCTTCCGCTGCGTTGCGGACAAGCGCCGGCTGATCAACCACATTGAAAAGGTATTCAACGGGATTGCTGATCTTGTACTGAACACTGAACTGCACGTTGACGATATTTTCGTCACCGGTCAGCATGGAAGCCTCCTCCGGCATGGTACGGACCTGTCCCTGCTTGAAGGTCGTCGTCTGCCCGACAGAACGGAAACCGACCTCGCTCCGCAAGATCTGTGTGACCTTTGGTTTGAATACACTTTCAAGAGGTGCCGGCCACGCGTAGTGGGGACCCGGATCTACGGTTCTGTCGTAACGCCCAAACCTGAGCACGACGCCCTGCTCATCGGGATTGACGATGTAGATACCACTCAGAAGCCAGATCAAAAGACCGGCGCATAGAAGGGAGAGAAAGCCGCGGCCGCTTGGAAGACGGATTCCGCCTTCACCTCCGTCTCCGCCGCCGCCCCCGAAAGGATTGCGCGGGCGTCTGCGGTCACCCAAGAAGGTACGGCGGTTTTCGTTACGTGAGTCCTCTTCTTCACCTTCTTCGAAATCGCGGTCATCTTCCGGCTCGGGACGAATAATCTTTCCCCGTTGCTGCTGTTTCCGTTTTTCCTGAAGCTTGTCCCAATCCCAACTCATTCCGTAATTTCAGCGCAAATACCCCGCAAAAGGGGAGGAAACGCTGCCTCCGTCGTTTTTCCTGTTTCGTCGAACGTTGAAAGTGCTCTTTCTCCAGGGAAGGAATGTTCCTCCCTGACAGGCCCTTTCAGGCCAGGCGAGACTGTCCACAAGTTTCCCATGGGAAGACCGGAGATGTACCTCGTGGCAACGGACCCGGTACAAAGAGCTTTGCGGGCACATTGCTGTGGAATATCAGTCGCAGAACCACACACGGGGAGCATGCCGTCATGCATCGTCAGGCTTGCCACTGCTCAGCCGGGTGGCAGAGAATGTGTACGTTGCCGTACTGTTTTTATTGTGACTGTTTCAGCTTCGCCCAAAAAAAGATAAAGACTCGGTGAACTGTGGCGGAAGAGGTTTACAAACTGAAACAGCGAAGAAGCGTGGGCAACAGATAAATGATCTGTTGCGACTTCCAAAGATATCAAGGTCTCAATACGATAGCAGAAATCCTGAATACCTGATCTGCAGAAGGCGGCTGCTGAAAAACACGAATCTTTAATGGATGTACCAACATTCCGATCAGGTAAAAGGTGTGCGGCACAATGAAAAGAGCAGATTTTTTTCGGTCAGTAAATGTCGGAGGATACTTGATGCAAGACCCTTGGTCAATAGACAGGCAAGAAAAAACGAAAAAGGGCCCGGCCTTCCGGACAAGAAACCAGGCTACATCCAGAACAATCAGACAGGCCCCGGCCTGAAAGAGGTTGATTTTCGGAATTTCACAAAAGAAGGGAGGGAAAAACCCCTCCCCTCATGGATTTTTTTCCTATTCTGCCTTGGCAGCTTCATGTTCCTTGACAACCTGGTCGGTCACGGGCTGGGGAGCCTCCTCGTAATGATCGAATTCCATGGTGAAAAAGCCTTGTCCGCCTGTTATGGAACGCAGATCCGGGGCATAGCGGAGCACCTCGCTCATGGGCACATGGGCCTTTATCTCGGTCACGCCCGAACGGGAATCGGAGCCGAGGACCTTGCCGCGGCGGGAGGAAAGGTCGCCAATCACGTCCCCCATGCACTCATCGGGAATGGAAACGGTCAGAAGCACGATGGGTTCAAGCAGGACAACCTTAAGCGACTCAAGTGCTTTTTTGAACGCCAGTGAACCTGCCACTTTAAAGGCCATTTCCGAGGAATCAACCGTATGGTAACTGCCGTCATAGAGTTTGACGCGGAAATCAACCACGGGATAGCCGGCGAGAAAACCACGCTGGGCCGCTTCCTGAATGCCCTTGTCGATTGCGGGAATGTACTGACGCGGGATGGCGCCGCCAACGATGGCATCCTCAAAACTGTAGCCTGACCCGCGCGCCGTACCCTCAAGCTCGATCCAGCAGTCACCGAACTGGCCGCGACCACCCGACTGCTTTTTATGCCGGCCCTGAACCTGACATTTGCCGCGTACGGTCTCACGGTAGGGAACCTTGGGGGTCTTGAGGACGATATCGACCTTGTAGCGGCGTTTGGCCTTCTCGACCGCCATTTCAATATGCAGCTGCCCCATGCCGGAAAGGAGAATATCGCCGCTTTCTTCATCTCGGCCGAGCTTCAGGGAAATGTCCTCGTCAAGAAGACGCTGCATAGCGGCGTAGACCTTGTCCTCCTCGCCCTTTTCTTTGGGAGCCAGGGCGTAGGTGATTAGCTGGGGAGGAAGGGCGGGCACGGCTAGAGTGAAGGGATTTTTTTCGTCCGAGAGAGTATCGCCCGTACGCGTGTTCTTCAGTTTGGCAACGGCGCACACGGCACCCGGTCCAAGCGTCTCCTTGCAGGGAACCTGTTCCTTTCCCTTGAGATAGAGAAGGCTTCCGAGGCGCTCCGTTTCGCCCGTCCGCATATTTTTCAACGTCGTGTCGCTCTCAAGGGAGCCGGAAAGGACACGCAGAATGGAAAGCTGGCCTGTGAAGGGATCCGTCAGCGTTTTGACAACAACGCAGGAAAGCGGTTCGTCGGGAGAAGAAGGCCGTTTGCTCGAGTCCTCCCCCACAAAGGGAGCACGCGCGAGCGGGGAAGGTAAAAGGGACGTTACGGCATCGAGAATGGAGGAGGCGCCCTTGTTCTCCAGAGCCGAGGCAATGAGAACCGGCGTCAGCTCGCCGCTCATAACGCCGAGATGCAAGCCCTTCTCAAGCTCTTCGGAGGAAAGGGATCCCTCATCGAGGTACTTTTCCATCAGTTCTTCGGAACTCTCGGCGATATTCTCAACAGTCACGTCGTGAAGAAGGGAGACATCGTCCTCAAGGCCGGCGGGGATGTCCCGTTCCGTCAGGGCGCCGTTTTCTCCAAATGCGTATGCCTTGTGGGCCAGAATATCCACAAAACCCGTAAAGGCGCCCTGTTCCAGAATCGGCAGTTGCAGGGCCACTGTTTTTGCGCCGAGCGCCGAAAGGCTGTCAAAAGCCTGGTGAAAATCCGCACGGTCACGGTCCATCTTGTTAATGACCACGAGGACCGGTAAGTTCTGTCCGCGGACCGAGTGCCAGAATTTTTTTGTGAGGGGGCGGACACCGTCCACGGCGTCAATGACAAAAACAACCCCGTCCACACCGTTCAGAAGAAGATCAAGGTCGGCTGAAAAATTTCCATCACCCGGAATATCAAGGAGAAAATGACGGTTTTTCTGCCAGAGCAAGGAGGCAAATGCCGGTTGGATGGAAGCATGCCGGCGAATTTCCTCTGGTTCAAAATCCAGGGACGTTGTGCCCGCTTCTATGGCGCCAAGTCTTGAAATGGTTCCGCTCGTAAAAAGAAGCATTTCGGCAAGCGATGTTTTTCCGCATCCACCGGTTCCAACGAGGGCATAGGTCCGTTGCATTTCTAAAGATTGCATACTTGATCTCCCTTACTGACTGTATGACGCAAAAAAAATACCTGACAAATATAGCGTGAACGAATGAAACTCCTCCAACAAAAGCAGGGCTCCCATTATGTGCACCAAGCTTCATCCGGGAGCTCTGACATCCCTGACTGCCGGGGTCGAACTGTGTCATCGACGACCTGCCGGCAAAAGCCCAGGCAACCCGCTCGTGCGAGCCTGTCCCGTGAAGGTGCGGACAGGAGCTTCCGCATTCCAATCGCCCGAAAGCTTGAAAGGTGTCACTGCAAGGCTTATTAAAAAACAGTGCAGACTTTGGCTGCCGGTTACGAAGTACAGGCTGAGGGGACGTATTACGTACACCTCCGCGCACACTATTTCCCGGCAGATGTCTTTCGGACCCTGTTTTTCCGGAACCTGTTTTTCCGGACCCTGTTTTTCGAAGAAACGGCCATCAGGAACCGGACTGCGAACAACCGGGGGTATATACACCGATCCGGTGCACATCGACTGAGCATTGTACCGGACGTGGCCGGTCTCCTGACACATACGTACATAGGCCCTGTACTGTACACCATTGCCCCTCAGAATACCCTCTCCTGTATACCGTGTCAAAAGTCTGGGTCTTTTTTCGGACAGTGGCCATGAAATCGGAATGAGCCTGTATACTCACGACTTCTGCGGACGGGCTTCACGATTCTCCTGCCCGCAAAAACGACAGCACACCATCAAAGGGTTTTCACATGACCAAACTTCTAGGCATCGCGGGCTTTGTGTTTCTTCTCGCCGTCATCTGGTGCATGCGCACCATGAAACGGGGATTCACTCCTCTTTCAGCCAACAAGGAACGCTGGCGCGAACAGTTCAAGGAAGAGGAACGCCGCCTTTCCAAGGAACAGAAGGAAGTTTCAACCGACGATCAGAACCGAATGCTCATTGCTGCCGTCCGGGATCTCATCCGTCTTGACGGCCGAAGCGACATAGACATGACCGTCGAGCGAGGCACCATCACGGTCACGGCCCCTGAAAACACCTGGATTCTTTCCTTCCGCGGCAACGACCAGGTTTTGCAAAGCACTCATAAGGTTCTCCACAGCCCTGGCGCCTGGAACCTTACCTCGGGAGGGCTGAGCCACGAATTCCGGAGCGTCGACGAGCTCATGCAGACCTTCCATCGTGAGCTCATGGGCGAACAGCTGGAATTTCAGGAAGAAAGCCTGATAGGAGAACGCCTGCGCCACACAAGACGCCCCTCCCGTCCTCAGTAGAGCGGCTCGCCCGCTTCAGGCTGTCTGATATGTGAACAGAGTTCACGGAACCACGCCGGAATGGCGCACGGCCGCCCGTCACGCGTCACAAATGCATGTTGCGTTGAACCGGTGGAAAGTATCTTTTCCTTGAGCTCATCTCTGATCTCATATACAAAACGGATGGAAGCTCTGCCCCATTCACTTATGCCAATGCGGATATACACCAAATCATCATAACGTCCCGGACTCCGATAACGGATGGATGCCTCCCTGACAGGAAGAAAAAAGCCTTGTTCCTCAACAAAGGAATAGCTTTTTCCGCATTGACGAATGTAGGCGTTACGGGCACGTTCAAAGAGATGCAGATATTCCGCATAGTACATTACACCCATAGTGTCTGTTTCACCATACGAAATACGATGGGGCAACCAAATATCCGGAGTTGGAAACACATGCATACCTTTTCTCCTCCCAGTATCAAGAACACTACTTCTGTCGCACAAGTACCCGGCGAACATATAAGAAACGACAAAAACAGGCTGGCAGTATCGCCCTCTTCATGCAGGCCTGTCCATATAAAAATAGCGACCGGGGAGCGCCGTTCGCATTTTTTCTCATCCTGTATAATCACGGGTCTTCTCCTCTGTCTTCTCGTTCTCCAGGGATGCGCCAAGGGAACCAAACCGGTTGAGGAACTTCCGCCCCCCAATGGTCCCGCCGTGAGTCTTTATGAAACACGCGATACGTTCCTGCGTTATCTCCAGCCCGGCAATCAGAAAATGACGAGTTTCAGAGATCTCGGCCCCACCATTGACAAGTCACTGAAATACGTTGGCCGCAAACCCCGTTCGAATGTTGCCGTCAGTCGTCCCGGACTCAAGGTTACATGGGGGGAGATGTACAAGACACTTCTTCGCCTCAAGAAGCTTCTTCCTTCCCTCGATGAACACCCTGAGCTCTTTGCCGAACACTTTCGCTGGGTTCCCGTAAGCAAGGGCATTAACTACTCGGGCTATTACTCCCCCGTCGTCGACGCATCGAAAACCCCCAAAAAAGGATACGACCACCCCATCTACCGCCGGCCTCCGGATCTCGGCAGCCACAGGGGCAAATATTACACAAGGAGGCAGATCGAAGAGGAAGGCAAGCTTGCCAACAAGGGGCTTGAGCTCGCCTGGGCAAAGGATCCGGTCGATGTCTTTTTTCTCGAGATACAGGGTTCCGGCTGTCTGCGCCTTGATGACGGGTCTATAATCTGTATCAACTACGACGGCCAAAACGGTCACAAATACAAGAGTTCCGGACGTATCATGCGTGAGAAAGGACTCCTCAAACGCGGCGACATCTTTGAACAACGACAATGGCTAAAGGACAATCCCGACCGTGTCGACGAAATTCTCCATGAAAATCCGAGCTTCGTCTTCTTCAAACTCGGAGGAACAGGGCCAACAGGGGCCATGGGATATATCGTGGACGACTGGAAGTCCCTTGCAACAGACCGCCATTTTATCCCCCTCGGCTCCATTGTGGCGTACGGCGTGAACATCCCCGATCAAAAATGGGGATCCCGTCCCCTGAGGGCCATCGGGTTTGCACAGGATGTGGGAGGAGCCATCAAGAAAAACCGCATTGACATCTACTGCGGCAGCGACCGCTATGCCAATTACGTGGCAAGCTTCCTCGACGCCAAGGGACCGGCCTGGATCCTGCTTGCCAAGTAGAACTTAATAATGAGCGAACCCAACTGAACCCGCAGACCTCTCTGGATACGCGGACCGGGAGAAAGGAAGACACAATGCTTACCGATCAGCACTCGATTCTGACTGCCATGAACGGCGAGAAACTCATTTCTCTCACCCCGCGCATGGCAAACCGCCACGGACTTATCACGGGAGCCACCGGAACGGGAAAGACCGTCACACTCCAGGGTCTTGCCGAGGGCTTTTCACAGCTGGGGGTCCCGGTTTTTCTGTCCGATGTAAAAGGAGATCTCTCGGGCCTTGCCAAACAGGGTGCTCCGGGAGGAAAAATCAAAAGCCGTATCGAGGAGCTTAAACTGCAGGATATCGGATACTCCAATACGGCCTTTCCAGTGACCTTCTGGGATGTCTTCGGCAGAGAGGGACATCCCTTCAGAACGAGCATCAGCGACATGGGACCGATCCTGCTCTCGCGCCTTCTTGACCTGAATGACATCCAGAGCGGCATTCTCAGCATTGTCTTCCGCATAGCCGACGATCAGGGACTGCTCCTTCTTGATCTCAGGGACCTCCAGAGCATGCTCCGCTACGTGGCTGAACATCGGAAGGACTATGAGACCAGCTACGGCCACATTGCCACACAAAGTGTGGGTGCCATACAGCGCAGTCTCCTCGAACTTGAAAATCAGGGTGGCAACCTTTTCTTCGGCGAACCAGCACTTGATATCGCTGACATTATGCTAACGGATGCCTGGGGAAACGGCATTATTAACATCCTCCACTCTGCACCTCTGATCAATTCAAGCCCCAGAATCTACTCGAGCCTCCTCCTCTGGCTGCTCTCCGAGCTCTACGAACGCCTCCCGGAATGTGGCGATCTTGAGAAACCAAAGCTTGTCTTCTTCTTTGACGAAGCCCATCTGCTTTTTGAGATGGCCGAACGTGTCCTGCTCGAAAAGATCGAACAGATTGTACGACTTATCCGTTCCCGCGGCGTCGGTGTCTACTTCATAAGCCAAAATCCCGCCGATATCCCGGACACGGTGCTGGGACAGCTTGGGAACCGTGTGCAGCACGCGCTGAGAGCCTTTACTCCGAAAGAACGCAAGGCCATAAAAAGCGCGGCTGATGCCTTTCGTCCGAATCCGGCGTTTTCTACCATTGATGTCATCGAAATGCTCGGTGTCGGAGAAGCCCTCGTTTCCTTTCTTGACGAACACGGTGTTCCGACCCCTGTCGAACGCGCCCTCATCCTTCCGCCCGAAAGCTTTGTGGGACCGCTTACGCCGGAGGAACGCCATGCCGTCATTTCGAACTCCTCTCTTGGAAGCGTCTACAACAGAACCGTTGACCGATATTCAGCCTTTGAAGCTCTGACGAAACGACATGAAGAGTCGACGGCAATGCCGAGAGGAACAAAACGGGAACAGGATAATCCCCTCGAAGAGATCTTTGGAAGCTTCGCCAAACAGGCAAGAACACAGATTACAAGACAGATCGGCCGGGAGCTTGGAAAAACAGTTGTGCGGGGTATTTTGGGGACACTCTTCGGGAAAAAATAAGCGTTCCGCCCATACAAAAAATGAATCGAAGTCAGGTGAACGCACCGGATATCCGTGCCCTGCAAAACAAAATGTGTTTAAAGGCTGTCATCAGTAAAATTGGCAGCCTTTCTTCCTGTCCTGTTCCCGTCAGGCCCATACGGAACAATGACCGTATCGCCGAAAGAAAGGTGTTGAAGCACCCCTCTCATGCGCACCACATTGCAGACATTGGTATTATTTTCTATATAATAAAAATATAAGAATTTATCATATGCACAAATATAGTAAGTATTTATACATATAACAAACTACCTAGATTGCATAATTAACCAAGTATGCCTTTTAATCATCTTTTTTTCTATCTCAGTTCAGTATTGTTTTTGATGTAGAGAAATTCAACTTCTGCGCATGACATCAATCTCTAAGATTTCACAGACACATCTTCATCATTCTCCCTGATTGTCTTGCCACATATTCCGTTCTCAAAGCCCGCAAAAAAGGCAGAAATCCCGCAACGGGATTTCTGCCTCCATGTTTCTGCGCAGCAGGCAAAAGCCTACATTGCGGCAAAAAAGGACTGATACGCCAGGTAGGTCGCGTAGACGTCCACGGCGCTTGAAAGTTCAAAGGGGCTGTGCATGGCGAGAAGAGCCGGACCAAGGTCGATCACCTGCATCCCCCATGCAGCCAAAAAGAGGGCCACGGTGCCGCCGCCGCCGGAATCAACTTTGCCAAGTTCCGCTACCTGCCAGGGAATATTTTTCGCATTCAGGATCCCGCGCAGCCTGGCAAAAAACTCCGCATCGGCTTCGCTTGAACCATATTTGCCACGGGAACCCGTAAACTTGGAAAAGCATGGACCGTAGCCGAGACGTGCGGCATTCTGTTTTTCGTGGAGTTCCTGAAAATCCGGATCAATGGCCGCTGTAACGTCGGCAGAAAGGGCCCATGTGTTCAGAAGGACATGGGAAGGGGATGTACCGGGTGCCCAGCTTTCTGTTATATCCTCGACACAGTACTGTAAAAAACGTGAGGAAGCGCCCGTCGCGCCATCAGAACCGATCTCTTCTTTGTCCCAGAACATGACAGCCTGAGTCCGCCCGTTTCCATCGCCGTGAAGCAGGGCCTCAAGAGCAGTAAAAACACAAATTCTGTCGTCCTGGCCGTATCCGCCAAGAAGAGCCCGGTCAAGACCGACAGTACGTGCCCGTCCCGACGGAACGACTTCAAGCTCGGCCGTAATCAGATCTTCCTCACGGATTCCGTACTTCTCATGCAGGAGAGCCAGAATGCCTTTTTTAATGCTTCCCTTTGGCTCCTCATCCCCCTTCTCGGTCCCGTCCTTTTCATCGGACACAAAACGATGACCGAACACAATGTTCAGTTTTTCGCCTTCAAAGGCGTCCTTGACACTCTGTTCAACCTGCTTTTGCGCCAGATGTGGCAGAAGATCGGCCACGCAAAAGACCGGATCCCCCTCCTCTTCACCGAGTGCAATCTGCACGGTCTCGCCGCTTTCCTTCACGACGACGCCATGAAGGGCAAGGGGACGTGAAAGCCACTGATACTTGCGTATTCCGCCATAATAGTGGGTCTTTGCCTGAAGGACGTCGACCTGTTCAAGGAGAGGACGCTGCTTCAAATCAAGACGGGGAGAATCAGCATGCGCTGCAATGAGGGAAAGCCCCTTCTCCAGAGGCGTTTTCCCTCTGCGGGCGGCGAAAAGGGCCTTGCCACGCAACGTCGCCACATAGCAGTCGGCCTTCGGGTCGTTTTTGAAGCCCGCCTTTTTCAGGGTTTCTTCCACATAACGCACGGTTTCGCGCTCTGTCTTGCAGACAGAAAGAAAATCAAGATAGCGTGACGTAAATGCACGCATTTTCTCCTCATCATCTCCACATAGAAGCCATGCGTTCCGGGGATTGTAGGCAAGCCCCTGAGAATCGTGCTTATTGTTCTCTTTTTGGTTCATAAAAACAATCTCCTTACCGTCATCCTCCTCCCTGCACGGAAGGGAATGACATCTATATCAACTTGCAAAAACAGTAAGAACAGGTGAAAAAATACACGCAATAAGGGAGAAAGCCTCCCCCGTTTTTGACATTGCCTTTGCCCCCGCAGCCACGGGAACAGCATTCCCGGCTGCGCCGGACAACGCCCATCACGCCAGCCTTCCTCAGGGCCTAGGACTGCCCGGGCTGTACGGGATTCTTCAGGGCGAGAGCTTCCCGCAAAACGGCTTCCACCTGTCCGAAATCGGCCTCCTCGAGGGTTCTCACATCAAGGCAGAAGGCATCATTTTCCAGACGTCCGATCAGCGGCGGTTTTGTCTCAAGGAGCCGTTTCTTCAGGGTCTGCGCCGAGCACATTCTCGGACGCAGGGATACAAGCCAGGTCGGCAGATCATACTGGGGAAAGGCGCCCCCGCCCACCCGGGAGACATCCGGCTCAACATCTATGCGGCAATGGGGTTCCAGAGAGGAAAGGGCCGATTTCAGAGCCTTTGCCCGTTCTTCAAGCTCTGCTCCCGAAAGAAAAATCCGCCGCAGGGTCGGAATGCGTTGCCGTGCACGGGATGGGTCAATATAAAGACGCAGGGTTGCCTCAAGAGCAGCCATGCAAAGTTTATCGCAGCGGAGGGCACGCGTTAGCTGATTGTGCTTGCACCGCTCAATGAGGTCCTTTCTGCCGACCAGAATACCAGCCTGCGGACCACCAAGGACTTTGTCCCCGGAAAAGGACACAATATCCGCTCCCTGCCTGACAGCCTCCTGCACCGTCGGTTCATCAGGAAGACCCGCGTCGCTGAAGTGCAACAGGCTGCCGCTTCCGAGATCCTCGAGCATCAGGAGACCTTTTTCATGGGCCAGGGCGGAGAGTTCCTCCAGATCACAGGCCTCATGAAAACCGATGATACGGTAATTTGAGGTATGAACCCTCATCAGAGCAACAGTTTCATCGGTGATGGCATTTTTATAATCATCCATATGGGTTCTGTTGGTTGCCCCGACCTCACGCAGAAAGGCTCCGCTTTTAGCCATAACCTCGGGAATACGGAAGCTCCCCCCTATCTCAACAAGCTCCCCCCGTGACACAATCACTTCCCCGCCATGACAGAAGGTGTCAAGCATAAGCAGGACAGCTGCGGCATTGTTGTTGACCACCATGGCGCTTTCGGCACCGCTCAGATAGCAGAGAAGATCTTCTATAAGGCCGTAACGGCTGCCCCGCTGTCCGGTGGCAAGGTCGAGTTCAAGATTGGAATAGCCCCGACTTGCCTCCATCACGGCTTCCCGTGCCTCTTCAGACAGTTCGCTGCGCCCCATGTTGGTATGAACGACAACACCCGTTGCATTGATGACCCGGGTAAAATTGGGAGAGATGGCCTTTCTGAGATATTTTTCAATCTTTTTCAAATGCCGTTCGAGAACAACATCTTCAGTCCGCTTGAGGCGCCCCTTTTTAATATCATTCCGCACTCCATCCCAATATGCCGTCAATTTCATGCGTAAAAAATCTTGCGGAAGCGTTTTCCAAAATGGATCAAGGTCAAAAATCGCTTTTTTACACGCATCAATGCCCGGAATGGACTGAAAAATATTTGTATTCATAATTCGTTTTCTGGTAAAAATTTTGATTCTGTCCTGCTATCGATGCAGCAGACACACATGAAGAGACACATGAGCTGTCTATATGCAGCTCAACTACATGCTGTAAACAACGCTCATATACGTACAAACACGGAGTTCTTGCAAATTGTACGACAACTGATTCTGACGGATCAAGAAGACGAATGCTGATACACGGATTGCTGTGCTTCTTGAAGAACGTCTCGGGATGCATACCGATGAAAACGGGTTCATTCCGAAAAAAGAGCGTTTTCTGAACCGACTGGGAACATGGCTGCCGAAACACAGGAGAGCAGCACGTTTATCATGACAGGTTTCGGCCCTAAAAAAAACGCTCTGACTCAAGGGACACACGGTACATAAGCGATGGTGAAGCCGGAGAGTGCGGACGTCTTCCCCTGCCGGGGATCCGCCCGGAAAGACAGCCGGACATCCCGGAAACGGGCGGCATCGCCCCTACCCCGGATCTTACCCGACTTTCTCAGTCACGCAAGACCTCCCGTCACCGGAAAGCCTACGGAGAGGACCGCCGCGCACCCGTTCATCGGAACGGAAAAAAGCGAAAACGGCAGGGAGCCCCTCCGGACTCTTACGGTATCTCACGCCGGAGAAGCGTCGGATACGCCTCATAAACGGCCCCCAGCAAATACAGGGAACCAACAAGGAGAACCGGGGCATCATCCGTTGCAAGAGCCTTTAGCGCAGGATGGGCAAAAAGAGCAGGAAGGGAAGAGGCCGGCAGGCCGTTCCCCGGAAAGCCGGGCCTGTCTTCAAGGGACGGATGTCCCTCACCTCTCCATATCTCACCAAGTCGCCTTCCGTCGAGAGCCCGCTCGTTCTCAAGCGTCGGAAAAAACGCAGGAACACCGCCGAGAAATTGCATAAGCAAACGAAGAACAGCCGGCCAGTCCTTATCTGACAACGAGGTATATATAAGACAGGAAGGACGAATGGAAAGGTCTGAAAGCGAGGCCAGCACCGTCTGCATGCCGTGGGGGTTATGCGCCCCGTCAAGGAGAAGAGGAGGATGCACGTCGGACCCGGTTACACGCTGCAGGCGTCCGGGCAGAAAGGCAGCGGCTAGCCCACGCCTTACCGTCGCGTCGTCAACGCTGATGTGCAGACGCCGGGCCAATGCCCGAAAAGCAGTCAGGGCAAGGCCTGCGTTTTTTTTCTGATGGGCGCCTAAAAGGCTGACCGAGGTGGCGTACATCTCCGGAAGGGGGAGCGCCTCGGTGATGGAAATTCCTACCTCGCGGGCCTGTTTTTCAAGGATCTCTGCAGCCTTCGGATACTGCCGGGAGGAAAAGACCTCCATACCGGCATGCATGGCCCGGGCCTTGTCAACGGCAATATCCTCAAGTCCCGGGCCAAGAACGGCCCTGTGGTCAAGGGCGATGGGCGTCACAACGAGGGCATCGCGCCGAAAGGCCGTTGTCGCATCATGGGCTCCTCCGAGACCTGCCTCAAGGACTATGATATCTACCCCGGCATTTCTGTAGAGAAGCACGGCCATCAACGTCATGTATTCAAAATAGGTGAGTGCATGATCGGCATCGTGAACCCGGTTGGCTGCATCGACGAGATTCTTCTCGTCAAACGGCTGAAAATAATCCATTCCGGGAAAGCCGATCATAATGCGTTCTTTAAGAGATATAAAATGAGGAGATGTATACAAACCCACGGTACAGCCCGCAGCCTGAAAAAGACTTGCAATAAATGATGAGGTGGAACCTTTCCCATTGGTTCCTACGACCTGAATAACGGGAATATATTTATCCTGTATGGAAAGCAGATCTATTGCATCATTCATACGGTCGAGAGAGAGGTCAACATGAAAAAGTCCTCTCTCATTTAACATAGATTCAACTTCAGAAAATTTTGAAAAAAAAGAAGACATAGGACTCTCTCTATATATATTTTTTTCAAAAAAAGTATATATACATAAGGTTAAAAAAGACTTTACAATCTTTCAAGCACTTCAAGGGCAACAGCTGGCAAGATCTTCATTGACATTCTTTGTCGGGGAATGCATACTGCTAGCACTTTTTTTCACAATCTTATTTACCATCCCATACCCCATTCGTCTGCCCAAGACGCGGTATGTATGAATCTTCAAAGGAGAAAAACCATGAATATTCTGATTTTTGGCCCCAATGGCAGCGGTAAAGGAACCCAGGGCAACCTGATCAAGGACAAATACAATATCGCACATATCGAAAGCGGTGCCATCTTCCGTGAGCACATCGGCGGCGGGACAGAGCTTGGCAAAAAGGCCAAAGCATATATTGACCGCGGCGACCTCGTGCCCGATGACATCACCATCCCCATGGTCCTCGACACGCTGAAAACCAAGGGTCAGAACGGATGGCTTCTTGACGGATTCCCGCGCAACATGGTGCAGGCCGAAAAACTGTGGGACGCGCTGCAGAAGGAAGGTCTGAAGCTCGACTACGTTGTTGAAATTCTTCTTCCCCGTCAAGTGGCCAAAAACCGCATTATGGGAAGACGCCTTTGCAAAAACAACAACAACCACCCGAACAACATCTTCATCGACGCCATCAAACCCGCCGGTGACAAGTGCCGTGTCTGCGGCGGTGACCTTTCCGCACGCAGCGACGACCAGGACGAGGGTGCCATCAACAAACGCCACGACATTTACTACAACTCCGTCGACGGCACCTTGGCTGCCGCAAACTACTTCAAGGAACTCGCTCTCAACCAGGGGAAGACGAAATACATTGCCCTGAACGGTGAAGGGACCATCGACTCCATTAAAGAGACCCTTCTTTCCCAGCTTGCCTAACGTCTTTCTTACGAGAAATTATTACCTCAACCACGGCATTTTCAAGGGATTGGCTGGCAGCACTGCCATCCAATCCTTTTTTTACACCCATACCGTGTGGATAAACAAAAGACGTTGATTTTAATCGAAATCTTTTATATATAGAAATTGTTGTGAAGCAGCATAGAATTTACATTTTTACAGACACAAATAACAGGTATTTATAACAACATTATTTTTAGCACAGCTTCTATTTTTCAATATAACACGGACATACTATAAATAATCGTTTACAAAATCATCAAACACTAATACTTATAAAGTAAAGTCCTCATATTTCCTGTACAAAAAGTAACATTACGTTCTAAGTATGTTTGACAACGACCCTCTTCATAAAACTGCCGCACGATATGGCATGGATCTGACACTCCCCTTATCTGACGACACAAGATTTCTGGCACACTGAAAAAACATGATGACTGCACTACGACTAATACGGTATCGTGGAAGCCGATGAATCATGTACCCGCACTGTCTGCAAAAAACAGGAAAACCGTATTTTCCATGAAAACCCCGTTGGCGGGAATACGCTGTCGTCAAAAACCGAATGGAATGCAAAAAACGCGGGATATTATTTTCATTGATTAATCGCAGACTTCCCCAGACAATGCCGGCAACGCCATCGTTCGACTTTTCGGGAAGGACAAGGTAGGCTCTTTTGAAGCTGTTGTGCAGACCAGGGGAAGCGTTGTAAAAAGACTGTATAGAAACTGGATCCGTGCTCACCGGGAGCCCCGGTCACATGAGGCCGCACCGCCGGGGCATCTTTACATTGGATATCACGCAGGGAACCGGACCTTTCAAAAAAAAGAACAACGGTACACGGAAAAAAATATACAAGGAGGGCGGCTTTCCGTCTCCACTCATGCCCGGAGATCTCTCGCCGCAAAAAAAATGATGAAACAAGATTTGTCGCTTGCAAAAATGGTTTCGGGCGCTCTTCTCTGTGTCGCCTGCGTCTTGTTTAGTGAGACTATTCTTGCCGTCCCCTCACTCCACGGGGCCACCGGGCCTTCAAAACAATCAGTACCAGTACGGGAGGGCCGTATGAGTTCTGACGTGTCTCTTGCGTCTCCTGTTTCTCCGGAATCCGTCATTATTTCTCCAAACGGCGGCGTTCTTACGGTGTCGGAAAAAATTCGATGCGAAGCCGTCAACGGTCAGGGGGTCTTTTCCATTGTCCTGCCTTTTGAGGCCCAGCAGGTACGGATTTCCGTTGAGAATGAAGTCATCGTTCAGCAGGATGAATCCATTGCACCCATACGATCCCTCAGCGCCGGGGCAAGGACCTATACCACGCTTTTTGAACGTAAAAAAACCCTTCAGATCACAGTCAAGGTTCTTGAGGAACGTCTTGAACTTTGGCAAACAAAGCCAGATACCCTGACCCTCACGGATCTTGAGGCCTGGGATGCAAAAAAGAAATCCAATGTAACGGCCCTGCTGACGGAACTTGCCCAGTGCCAGGAAGAACTGGCACTGCTTGAAAAACAGCTTAAGGAACTGAAGGCCCCGTCTCCCCTGGGACGGGTCCTGCGTGTAACCATCGCCCGTGATCCCGGAACCGCCCCTGTTTCCGTGCGCTATACCTACTCTCTTGCCGCCTGCGGCTGGGAGGCCCACTATGCCTTTGCCATTGCCCCGGAACAGAAAAAGGATGTCGTTGAAGTCCGACTGATGGCCGATATCTGGCAGACAAGCGGATTTGACTGGAACAACTGCAGCATCACTCTTGTTTCGGGCACCCGGGGAAAGCTGAATCCGCCGCGTCTTGCCCATTGGATCCTTGAAGCGAAGAAACCAAGACGAGAAGATGACGATATGGTGGCCCTTGAATCAAGCGCCAAGATGAGCATAAACTCGGAATCTCCCCAAGCCCGCTCCTATGCACGGGCAGCCGCTGATACAAGCGGGATCTATGCCCGCTGGAAACTGCCGGCCGCCTCACTTCCGGAAGGACGCAGTACAACGCTTATCCTCGCAGACACCTGGAAGGAACCGCTCAAATGGATCGCCAGACCAAACAAAAACCGGGGGGACGTGTTCATTACGGCAACACACGATATTGCTCCGGGTGAGGTCTGGCCCGATGGTGAAGCGGTCTTTTCCGTCTCCGGCCAGAACACCGGAAAGAGTCTTTTTTCGCCAAAAGCCGGTCGTGTGGAGCTCTTCTTTGGCAATGATCCCCGGATATCCCTCGATGTTGTGGAGGATAGGAGAAAGCGTGGAGAAAGCGGGTTTTTTGGTCGGGATCAGACCTGGTCGTGGGGCTGGGAATATGTCCTGAAAAACACCCATGCCATCCCCGTCGAAGTTGTGATTGAACGTCCCGATCCCCAGCCTGTTCAGGAAAGCATCCAGGTACGCTTTGAAGAAACCCCCAAGGCCGAGGTTGATACCAAGAAACATGTGCGGTCCTGGACCGTCACGGTTCCTGCCGGAGGAAAGGAAGTGGTGCGCCACGCCATAACGGTCAAGGCCCCGGAAAATCTCGGGCTCGATCCCATTGTGCCGTAGCTGGTCATTCCGAGTCTTCCAATGCCCGTGTTTTTTTGTTGGTTGTCAGCTGTTTTGAGGAGCTGCCGAGGTCTTCTGTTCCGGAAAAATCTGACCAATGAAGACGTTAGATTGCTCTAAACGGCTTCGCGTTGTTCCATTCCTTTCTCAACCCGCTTTTTTCGGAGCCGACCCTTTAACGTATGCAGAAAAAAAGACTTCTTTTGGCGTCCTTCAGCCATTTCATGTGCGACCTCAACACCGGAGCCCTGCCGGCACTTCTTCCTTTTTTTGTAAGTATCCACGGATTAAGTTATAGTGCCGTCAGTGCCCTTATGCTTGCCAATACGAGCCTCGCCTCCGTTGTGCAGCCTCTCTTCGGCCTTCTTGCAGACCGTCACTGCCGGATGTGGTATATGTCCCTCGGCATCCTGGTAGCAGGAGTCGGCATGGGGGCCGTCGGCTTTCTTGACAGCTATCCTCTGCTTTTTTGTGCGGTCGGGGTGAGCGGTCTTGGCACGGCCCTTTTCCATCCGGCGGCCATGCGCTTTGCCACACTGGCCTCCGGCAGCAGGCAGGGAACGGGAACAAGTTTCTTTTCCGTCGGCGGCAACGCCGGCTTTCTTCTCGCTCCCATCTGCGTTGTGGCCATCATTGAGCACTCGGGTCTCACCGGACTTGGTATACTTGCCCCCCTGGCCATTCTGATCGCCCTTCTTCTCCTCTTCGAATCCCGTTCGCTCGACCGGCATCAAAAGGAGCAGGAAAAAAAACTGCGTCAGGACATACACGAGATGCCAAGAAACGACTGGAAGGGTTTTGTACGTCTGCTCGGTGCCATTTTCTGTCGCTCCGTGCTCATGATGTGCCTCCGTGTCTTTGTCCCTCTCTACTGGATTGCCTTTTATGCGCAGACGACAGCGCAGGCCGCCATGATTCTGACGGCATTCGGTCTTGCGGGGATATGCGGAAACCTGGCCGGCGGAGTTCTCGCCGACCGCTTCGGCTACAACCGTGTCATCCGCATAAGCTACTTCCTGGTGATCCCGCTGATTTTCCTTGTACCACACGTTGCAAATGTCTGGCTTTCAAACATCATCATCGTGGTCCTCGGATTTGTCCTGTACGCCTCCTTTAGCCCGGTGGTCGTAGTCGGGCAGCGGTATCTTGCAAAGAATCTTGGCTTTGCATCGGGCGTTACGCTTGGGCTCGGGATAAGTTTCGGCGGCTTGGTAGCGCCCCTTCTCGGCTATCTTGCCGATACACAGGGGCTTGTGTGTGTTTTCTATGCTCTCGGAGCCTGCGCCGTATGCGGCTTTCTCTTCACCCTTCTGCTTCTTCCCGTGCCGAAGAGGCAGCCAGTCTGAGACGAATCAGGAAACCGAACTCCCGTATGCGGCCGGCGCACCGGCGACGGTATCCGTAACTTATAAACCACCGGAGGCGGCGTATTCTCTCTGGCGCATGCCTTGGTATATACACCGGATTGTTTGATGAAAGTACTTGCCATTGCCTGTTTTCTCGTTATCGGAGCACTTTTTTTCGTCTATGTCTGCAAGGAAAACCCGAGACAGGGCATGAGCGCCCTTGAAGATGGCCAAATGTGTCTCGTTTCAAGAGCCAGACCAGCTTTTTACTGCATCCCGGATTCTAACTTTTCCTTGGTCAATGCAGGATGGAAGTCCGTCCGTCCAACGGACAGACGTCTTGATTCGGAAGGGGTCCGTCTTTCCCTTGCGGTATATCAGGAAAAAACAGAAAAAAAGGGGCTTCTTGTGACGGCCATTGCCGAAACACCCGGAGAATGGGAGTGGGTTGCCGCTCATCACGTGCCCTTCCACACCCTTCGGACCGCGGAAGCGCCCTACGGCATGGAAAAGATCTACGAAAGTCTTTTTATTCTTGACAGCAAGCAGAATCCCTTCGCCGTTGGTGAGGCGGAAGGAAAATTTCTGGTCTATCGCGGAAAATTTCTTTTGTGCTTCAGAAAGTCCCAGTTGCTTATTGAATACCACGAGCCCATTTCCGAAGAGGAAGCCCGCATCATTGATCTGAACCCTGATTTCCAGCGAGCTTTTGTGGAGCGCGGCCGCCACGCCTGTACAGTGCGTTTTATCAGAAAAGGGGAAAATATCTCCTATGTGGAGAACCCCGAAAAGTTTGAACCTCTGGGCGACGCCTATTCCCGTGAGCGCCTTGGAACGTGGCTCGGCGAACTGAAGCATCCTGGCGGGAACCGTTAGATACGTATCTGTATAACGTGACGGCGTCCCATGCGGTCCGAACGTGTCTCCCCCTCTTTCCAGAATGTGCTGGGCGCTCTTCTTGCCGGTGGTCTTTCCTCCCGCATGGGGCGCAATAAGGCACTTCTCCCAACGCCTGAAGGTCCTTCTTTCGCGGACCGGAGCTGGGCGCTTCTTGACGGTCTGCTGGAGCACCGGGTGTTCGTTGTCAGAGACTCCGGGTCGGTCGGAAACCATCCCTGCATACGCGATGCCTGTGCCAGGAGCGGTCCCCTTGGGGGACTTTGGACCGCCCTTCGTTTTGCCCGCTTTCACGGTCTTTCCTTCGTCCTCCTTTTGGCCTGTGACATGCCGAATATGACGGCATCCTTCCTGAGACGTCTTCTTGCCGAACCATGGAAAGAGGGGATTCTGTCCATCACCCCGCGCAGCCCCGACGGATGGGAACAAGGACTTGCCGCTCTCTACCATGTTGCGGCCCTGCCCTTTCTTGCAGAGGCTCTTGATCAATCACGACTGAGTCTGAGATATGCAATCCCCTCCGTGCACAAAGCCTTTCTGCCATTCGCCGAAGAGGACGCTTCCTTGTTTTTCAATGTAAACACACCGGAGGAATACAGCGCATTTCTCTCATCACAGAGCCGGATGTATCCGACCAACTCTCTGATCAAAGGGAGAAACTGAGAAGAGAGCCCCCATACGGATGATTATCTACCGTTTTCGACAGGTTGTTGTGCAGCTGACCATATTCTCTTCAGATGATGTAACGTACTACTTGTAAGCACTCCTATTTCTTTTTTTTCTTTATATATATCTGTGATAATACGTTGGCTCCTTCGTAATGCCGTGATAATCTTTTTATATTCATCATTTTCTTCTAGTGTAACATGAAAATCTGAGACATTAGTTATTTTAAATCTTGGTAATATTTTAAAATCTCTTATATACAATTTATATAAATAACTATTAACTCTGTACAAACCAATATCTCCGTTTTCTTCATTGAAAAGTCTGTCGTGTTCTCTCTTCTTATTCAAATTTGTTCCTTCATACTCCTCATTTCCCCACTCTCCTTTATGTTCAAAAAAATCGTTCATTTCGTAATAATATTGAGGAAGCCCCGCTGCAACCATTCGTAAACCATAATCGCCATCCTCACCCCCATATATTCCATACTCTTCATTCCAGTAGCCTATAATATCTGAAACAGTTTTAGGAATAAGAATCGCTCCACCGGGGAGATTGACTTTGCAGATACCCAGATCTCCATACGGAGTATGAATAGAACCAGGGGTCTTTGTCATCCAGTCATGGAAAATTGCGGGCCCTAACGTCGATAACGGTTTGCCATAGCTCCAAAGCTGAAAAAGCCTTTCTATGCAATCACTTGTTTTTGCAACCATGTCATTGTCTAATTTCATGTAAAATGGCGTATCAACCGCTTTCCATCCAATATTACATGCACAAGATACACCCATATTTTTTTCTAACAAGAATAAATTATCTATAAGTCCTATTTTTTTAAACTCTTTAAGTTTATTTTGAAGACAATAGTCACTTCCATTGTCAACGACCGTTACAACAAATGGTATTTTATTATTCAGCTTATGCACTGCAATAAGAGTATACTGTGTAAGATCATATCTATTAAATACCGGTATTGTAATATTAAGAATAGGTTCTGACATGGGATACCCGTTTATTTTTTTCTGATAAAAAGCGTTTTTGACTGTTAATAGTTTTAGGAAAAAAAGCAGGCGCGTCCATTCTTGTCGTATGGCCACATACCACCGTCCGGAACTCATAAAAGCACGCCCGTCAAAGAACATCTCTCACCAGACAGGGTAATGCCCCTCCGGTCACAGCGGAATAAGCGTCCATTCCCCGGAGATGACCAGGATCGGAGGAGACAGGCGACGGGAGACATTTTTGTAGAAATCGTCGTTTGCCTTGGCGCATCAAATCGCGTATGAAAAGAAGCACGCAGCATGCCTCCGATCGATCTATCAGGAAGCCGAAGACACGCACGATCACGTCCACCGTCTTCTCCCTCTCCGCCAGAACGGACACTCATTCACGCTCCATGCATCTCTCTCATCCCAACAGTCGAGCCTGTAGCGGCATGAAAAACTTCACAGTTCCTGATAAACAGACTGCGTTACGGAAGAATCATGTTGCGGAAAAAAGCAGATACAGGGCGTACAAAGCGCTGTTCAAGCAATGTGTCCGATGAACTTGTCTATTATCAAAAGAACGTAAGATGCGACAGCATCTCCATGCGCGGGAATATCATCCTCTCCTACCGTGCGTATCTTCTATCCGGCCGAAGGTCCGCGGACAGGATGCCATTACGACGAACACATGGAACAACGGTGAATCCTTCGGCAGGACATATGAGCACTGGTATTGCAGAAAAACGGGGAAGCTCTTTACCTGAACGGGGAAAGACAGGGCGACCCGTATTCCTCCCGGGAGCAAATTCGTGGGGTTCTCGTTGCAAAATGTAACATGACATTCCTGCATCTCTCCGTTAACACGATCTTTGTAGGACCTCTATGCAAACCAAGACAGGCTTGAACCCCGGTGAAATTTTCATCAAGCGCATTCAAAATGCGCTTCTTCACCATGCCATTTCCGGATGGAGAAGACGCTCGAGAACCCTTCTTGACATCAATTGCGGGGACGGCTCCTTTTTACGCCATCTTTGGCACTCCGGCTTTGACGTAACGGGGACGGAACCGTCCTACGAGAACAGACAGGAGGCCGCGAAGAAACTCGGAGAACACGCCGAGATCTATGCGGCTTCGGAAACCCACCTTCCATTTGACGACAATCAGTTCGACTGGGTCGTCATTCATCTTGGAAAAACGCCCCGGGACCAGCTTGAAAAAGCGCTTGAGGAAGCCGCCCGGGTCGCAGGGCACGGCCTTGCCGTCACGTTCTGGAACACTGCATCCCCCGTCCTCCTTCTGCACGGGCAAAAAACGAATCTTGGAGGCTATTCCTGGCTGCGCGTCAGACAGACGCTGAGACGGCTTCAGCCGGGATCCGTTACAACGTTCAGCACCCTTCTTTTTGCCTTTGATTTCTTCCGCAAACCACTTCCCAAACTCTTCTTCAACAGCTGGAAGACGCATCTGCCCCTTGGCGCCTGGACAACCATCAAACTGGACATGACGCCCCAGAGCGCCGTCACGCCGCTTCTTCTGCCGACAAACCTTCGCAAAATCAATAGTTTCGAACCTGTTCTCGAGTATTGCGGAAAGAAAGAGATACTCTATCCTGCGCACAAAAATCCAAAACATCACCCATCTTCATTTACAACCGACGTGAAAAAAAAATCACGGGACTGATTATGTATAAATAATAGAGATCAAAGAGAAAATAAACCGAAATTTTTATAAATAAGTTCATACAAAACATCAAAAAATATTCAAGAATACCGCAGTCTATACTGCTGAACAAAAACAGAACAAAACATATCTACCATAAAGCATTCGGAGATATGTGGGAAAAAAAATGAATATTCGTGAAAAAATCTCTAAATACAAATGGATTCTGATCGGCACCATTGCTACCGCCATTATCAGTGTCGGGGTTGTCTTCGGGATCAATTACTACACCTACAGCAAATCGTGTGAGTACTCCTACGGAAAATTCCAGGCGGCACTGACCTCGGCCAATATGGCCGAACTTGCCCATCTTGTGGATTTCAAAACCATCTCCAGTCACCTTGCCAAGGAAACAGCAAAAACCTTTCCTTTCTACTTCGCAGGCCCCAATCAGGAACAGAAGATCAGCTATACCTTCCAGACCCATCTCCTCAAACTCCTAAGGCAAAAACCGGAACCAAACGACGACAGGCTCATTACCGATCCGGCCGTACTCCTGCAGAAACCCGTCTACGTCCTTCCTCCCGATGTCGTGACGCAGGTCAGCAAGAACATGACTCTCCGCAATCAGGACCCGCACTCCATCATTATCACTTCGCACTTTGACCACCCGCTCCTGAAGCACTCATTTCCCCTTATTCTGAGCATGAAGGACACGGGGGAAGGATGGATCATCAGCGACATTCTCAATGCTGCAGAGATTCTCACCGAATTCAGGGAAATTTTTAACCAACGCCTGCTGGCCCAGAAAAAACTGATCGCCGAAAAATCAAAACGCGTTGTCGACAATATGCACAAAACCATGGAGATACAGGGATGCACGGCCGACGCCGGCGTCATTTCCGACAAAAAGACGCTGCTTGTTGTGGTGCATCTTCTGGCAAGGAACAAAACGACCCTCACGGTCAAAAACGTCAACGCAACAACCGACATTCTTGACGCGAAGGGAAATGTCCTCCTCACGCGGAATCTCAACACCTCACAGCCCACGGGTCCAAGCGCCGACTTCTCCCACCGCTGGACAATAGAACTTGACGCCGCCTCCGATGACGGGCAACGCATCCTGAACGCGGGCCCCCTCGTCTGCAGGGCAACGTGGAGGACCATCACCATGAGCAATTCAAGGGTCTACCATGCCGAAATTGATCAGGGAGAACTCGGCACCTGCAAAAAACATAAAGACAGGCATTACGAAGGCCTCTGTGAAATGCCCATCTTTTCCGAAAAAAACGAGCCGGTACAAGCCAAGGGCGGACACTAACACCGTACGTTTTAGTCTGCACCTGTTCCAGGAAGTTTTATTCAAAACTTTCGGCCTTGTTCCCCTCCCGTCTGCGACCGTTCGTCAAGGACAAACACATGATGACAAGACAGGGCCGACATCAATGTCAAATAAATTCTCACATGCGGCAATCCCGTATTCCACGGGCCATGGCAGGCACCCAGACCGCCATGGCAACTGTGGTGGTTGACCTCTTGGGCTTTGTGTCATAGTCTTCTGATCGTGGTCCTTCAGGCGTTCGCCTTCGCTTGTTCCGGGGAGTGTCCCCAATTCCAGGGAAATGGCGCATCAGAGCTTTTTCAACCGCTCTTTTTTTTCGGTCACTTAGCCCCTGCTGCCAACTCCACAGCCACTCCTTCCAGACGCCAGCGATCGACAACAAGCATTCCGGAAACATTCTGAAGAAGGAGTCTCCTATGCAGGGTCTTGTTCGCTCAATACATCTGTCTCTTCATATCCATAAAAATCCTGCCACCATGGCCGAACGGGCTGCCCACATTCTGGCGGCGGCATGCGAGGAAGCAATTGAGGAGCGAGGTGTGTTCCGTATCGCTCTCTCGGGAGGTCTCACCCCCATTCCTCTCTTCCGTCTGCTTGCGGCCCATGACTGGGCTGACCGATTGCCTTGGGATAAAATGTCTTTCTTCTTCGTGGACGAGCGCTGCGTGGATCCAGAGCATCCCGACAGCAACTACGGCCTTGCCCGTCGTGAACTTCTGAGCAAAGTGCCGGCAACACATTTCTACCGTATGCGCGGAGAAATCGACCCCGTGGAGGCGGCCGCAAAATACGAACAGCAGATGCGGCAGGAATTTGCCATCAATGATACTGCGTTTCCTCGTTTTGACTTTATCCTCCTTGGCATGGGCGAAGACGGACACACGGGATCAATTTTCCCCAATTCTCCAGCCATGGCAGAGCGTAAGCGCCTCGTCATCGATCAATATGTCCCGGAACGCAAGGCCGACCGCATAACCCTGACTCTTCCGGTTATCAATAACGCACGATGCTGTCTCTTCATGGTCACGGGCAAGGAAAAGCATCAGGTGCTCTCCAGAGCCCTGAACCTCCTTGATGAACCAAAGCTCCCTGCCCAGCATGTACATCCGACCATCGGCGATCTTATCTGGATCGTCGACGAAGCTGCGGCAACCGGCCACGATTAGCCCGTATTCTGGGCATTTGCGGCAAACGCCATTCTCCTAAAAGAAAAATATCCTTTTTTTCTCTCGACACAGCGAAGAAAAAAACATATATAAGTACAAGCACTGCATTTCCAATATTTTTATTTTTTTTATAGAAACTTGACTCCCCTTGCAGCCAAAACAAGGTATACAGGCCTGCACGGACATGTCTAGAAAGCGGATTCTCTAGGGATCCTGAAGGAGACTTGACGCATGTTGATGGAATCAGATCTCTTCAAAGAGGAAATACGCACCAAGGCCCCGAAAGTGGGCGAGGGCGTAAAATTCGAACGCATCCGTCGCATTACGGGCTATCTCGTTGGGACACTGGATCGCTTTAACAATGCCAAGAGGGCAGAGGAACACGACAGGGTCCGCCACGGCTAACCAACCGGAGTACTTCTCCCAAATTTTTTACGAAAGTCCCGCCCATCTTCTGACCGGGGATAACGGGACAGAAAAAACAGTACGATACATATTAAAAGGCTTTGACGGTGAATGTCGTCAAAGCCTTCTTTTTTGCCCGTTCACAAACGGGACAACATCCCGGGAGCAAATCCCGGATCCTTCCACACCGGGGTCAGGTTCTTCGGGTCAAACAGGCAACACCGGGGACTGTCGGCCTTAACTTGCCGTGAACGGACCGCATCGGTGACAGGAGATACCGTTCCGCTGACTCCGCCAGAAGAAATTCCCGGTCGTTTTGCAAAAAAAACGTCTGAAAAAGGAATGGAACCACACCGTATGAACACGGGAAAGGAGCTATCAGCGTCCAGCCTTCCGGTAACGCTCGGCTTCCTCTTCCGGCATGTCGCAGATTGACCCTAGCGGATCATCATCCATGTCGGAGGTATAGCTTTCCTCTGAGATTTCACATTCCTCAAGGTCCTCATCCTGATCGTCTTCCACGTGCTCTTCATAGAGAATTTCATCGAGATCCTGCTTTCCCCTGCTCATATGCCCCCCTCATTCAACCCGGCAGCCATTTCAAGAAACCCAGGCCGTCCCCATCCTCTTTTCCCGGTTCACAGGAAGGGTCCGGGAGAACAGGTAAAACGACCTTTCAAGAAAAAGAGTTTTCTTTCTCCGAGATACGATATACAAATAACGACTCAATTGGCAACAGCACAAGGACGTATCGGCATGTCAGACCATCCATCTCTTTCCATCTCCTTTCACCCCCCCCTTTCGGCCAGAGACTCATTCCCCGCCATCCACATGAAGGCCATAGCCTACATGCGGAGCCTTCTGGCCGACATCAAACGGGAACTGCCTCCAAAGTCACTTGAGGTGACCCATCTCTGCACCCATCTTCGTCCTCACCTTGACGAATACATGGCCATGCTTCTTTTTGAGGGCTGTCTTCCGGAAGAGCATGCGGACCTGCCCATGGAAGAGACCATTATGCACCACGCAACCGACGACAGCGAAATCAGGAAGAAATGGAGCACGGCTGCCGTATTCGGACTTGGTGGTGTGCAGAACGGCGGCGCAGAACCACTGCTGATTTTTGATGAGCACGTCACCGAAGGAAAGGAGCACACGGCCTCCTCCGCTGTTTCCCTGGTTGCACGGACCCTCTTTGGACGAACGCTTCTTCCAAAAGGACTCTTTCAGATGCTTCGGGAAACCGATATCATCGACGCCTTTGGCGGTGCCCATCCGAAACACCTCGCCAACTATATTATGCGTATGCACGATTACGCCGCAACCGGACTTGCACCATTTCTTGATGTACGGGCGAAGCAAGCCATAGTTGAAGCCTGTCTTGTCGCCATCATGGCGGCCTATGCCGACGGGCTCTCCTTCTGGAAAGAACCTGTCTGGAAGGACAAGGCTCTGGCGTCGTTCGCAAGCCATGTCAGGACATCTTCCCTGCGACAGTTCCCGGGTTTCGATCAGGCGCAGGCACATCTTCTCAACAATCTTCAAAATTTCAGACAGCCCCACTTCCCGACCACAGGGCAGAACTGCAAGCTCACTCTTGCCCAGGGTACTTCCTACCGCATTTATCAGACGATTATGATACCGTATCTCGCGGCTCTGCTGCCCGAGGTATGGGGCGGAGAGACCGGTAACTTCTGCATGGGCATTCTCTGGGACAGCCGTCTCATCACTCAGATTCATTATACGCAGATTTTCCGCTCCCTTGAGGAACACTTCGGAGCTGAACCCGAGGATGGGGAGGTCTCTGACGATATCGGACACATTTCATTCCGAAAGGTGCCGACAAAAAGCGGAAATGCGGGACAGATGCCCTGGGTTTTCGAAATAACGCCCAAGCCCGGCATGTGCAACGGAAGACAGGCCCTTACAAGCTTCGTGCGCAAACACAACAACGACCGGGCCATCACCCTTTTGCGCAACACGCAGACAAAAACGCTTGTTGTAAGCAGGGGAAGCGGCATTCCGAAGGAACAGTGGGATGCCCTTGTCGACTGGCTTATTGAATGGGAAGGATCTTCGGATACGGAAGGAAAGCCTGGCTGCTGGCACATTGTCAAAAATGCCAACGGCGATCGCGCTGATTTTCTGCTCAACGGCAATGCCGCCCACAGATATGTTCCTGAGTCCAGGCTTGATATTGAAAAACTGGCCGACTGGGTACACAAAAACTGTTAATAATGAACCGCCGGTTCGTGCACGACGTCTGCAGAAGAGCCGGGACGAAACGAAGCGCCGGCATTTTTTCTTCTGAGCGCCTTACAGATGAGCTCAGGCCTGTATTCGAAATGCATGATATCGTATTCATGCCATTTCCCCCCCCAGATGAACCCCTGTTTTTCGAACGCTGACACGATGTCGGAAGAAAAGGTTTTCTGCATGGGATGGGAAGTGAGGGGACTCCAGCGCCAGTACGCAGCTCCCTTCTGCAGGCCGATGTCAAAGGCAATGCCGAAGGAATGTGCGCTCAGATGCGGCTCCCCGGCAATCCTGCGCCACTGGAAGGTGCCGGAACTTTTCAGCCAGGAACGCAGCGAAGGATCCTTGCCGCACTTTCCTTCGAGCTCCGCGGCCGCACGGAGAAAGGCCTCGCCGGCTTCGGGGACAAAGTGCCATTTCTGCCTCAGGGCATACACGGTACGGATTCTTTTTTTGACGGCCGCAGCCGTCCTGCCGTACAGTGCCATTAAGAACGCATAAGGCCGTGTTCTGCCCGGGGCAAAGCCTTCAGGTGTTGCGGGCCTGTCCGGTTCCAGAGGATAAAGAACGCGCATGCTGTCTCGCACATCACTCGAAAGCACGGCGTTCTCAGGCAAAACAGCAACGTTTGGACCGTAAAACACCCGATCTCCCGAGCGAAGAAGAAGCCAGAGTCCCGTGCTGTCCCGTTCTACCCGCAGGATGACCGGATAACTCTGCAAAAGACAGTCAACATTCTCCTGATCCTCCGTCGAAAGATCTGAGGGGAAACGGGGAACAAGCGCCATACCGGCCGTTTCTCTGCCTTTCGGCGAGTCCGCACGGACGCCTCCTCCGGCAGTCGTCATGGAACGGACCCCGGTAAGGGGGTCTGCGTGGGATGGCTTATCCAAAAACGTTCCGCAAAAAAGGGACACGCCCACAAAAAGCAAAAAACAGTACGGTATCAAATGAGGTTTCACGCTAACCCCGTCTGCTTGTCTCGGCAAAGATTGTCAGAAGCATTGCCACAATGCTCTGCCCCTGTTCTCAACCCATACCGAACCATGATCCACCAACACATCCATGAATAAGGCCTGGTCGTTTCTGCTTGTCACCTTTGGCTGCAAAGTAAATCAATACGAAACGGAAGCCATCCGCGAAGCGTGGACGGCTTTCGGAGGAAAAGAATGCCACCGCCCTCCGGATGCGGATGTTATCCTGATCAACAGCTGCGCCATCACGGCAAGAGGGGAAGGGGAGGCCCGGAGGGCACTCCTCCGAATGCAACGGGAAGCACCCGGTGCCCGTGTGATTTTCACAGGCTGTGCAGCAAAGCTTCTCCCGTCCTTTGTCCCGCTTAACGGGATGCCCAAACCCCTTCCCGATCTTCTCATAGAGCAGGAGAAAAAGGCAATCCTTCTTAATGATCCGAGACCCCTCCTGAATCTCCGCGGGCAGGGAGGTTCGCAGGACTTCTCGGAGAAAATCCGGGAGAATTCTCCTCCCGCATGTTTTCCAACAATCCTTCAGAAATCGGAAGAAGAGAGGACTGAACCCTCCTTTCACATCCAATCTTCGGTGCGCCGCCGTCCCGTCCTGACTGTGCAGGACGGGTGTACCCATCGCTGTACATACTGCATTGTGCCCTCCATGCGGCCCGTGTGCAGAAGTCGGGCCCCCATGGATGTCCTGAGCGAAGCAAGGAGACTTCTCTCCCAGGGCTTCGGCGAAATTGTTCTCTCGGGCATCAACCTTGCCCAATATGGAAAAGACAAGCCGGAATATGGTTCGTTTTGGGATCTTGTGGCTTTTCTTGAACGTGAGCTTTGGCCCCTCTATGGAAATCATGCCCGGCTGCGCATCAGTTCTGTCTCACCGGCGCAACTGACAGAACGGGCGATAGACGTTCTTGCCGCCTCCCGCATGTGCTGCCCGCATCTTCACATATCTCTCCAGCACGCTGATCCGAATATTCTCCGCCGCATGGGCAGGGGCCACTACAGGGCAGAAGAACTTGAGGAAGCGCTAGAAAACATCAGACACTTTTGGCCAAGACTGGGACTTGGCTGTGATATCATCGTGGGATTCCCGGGCGAGGACGAAAACGCCTTTGAAACCCTGCTCGCCTTCTGTGAGCGTGTGCCCTTCACCTACGGCCATATCTTTCCCTACTCACCCAGACCCGGTACAAAGGCTGCGGAATTTCCTGACCGAGTCGATAAAACGGTGCAGAAAAAACGGGCCGAACGCATCCGGGCTCTTTTTACAAAGAAACGTCAGGAATTTGTCCGCACACTTCTCAGCGAAAAGCCGAGGCTTCATGTCATATGCGATGAAAAAGAAGTAGCGCGAAAAAAACTTCGCAAGGGTGTATGTGAATATTATGTATCTTGCTACTTCCCGCAAGAAGAAAAGAGGAGAGGCATTGTTCCGGCACGCCCCTGCAGGGCCTTTGCGGACGGGCTCGTCGTTGAGGAAGAGGATTCCCCGGAATATATGGGAGCCGTTTTTCCTCCCCGTTACGAAGCATAGCAGCTTCTTGCTGCAGTCTTCCTCAGCTATTCAAGTATTCTTCTGTGCATGATATTATATCCACAAAAAAATACTATATCTAACCGTTTTACACATAGCGTCATTTATAAAAACGGCAAATTTACAAAAAAATAAAAGGCTGTCCGTAGATTACACTGCACGCAAAAGAATACTCATTATTCTTTTTTCAGCAGGAACGGAAACAACTAAAAAAGCCTCCGGAATATATCCGGAGGCGTACGTTTGAACAAAAATCAACGGGGCCTTACGTAGACAGAAACGAAAAAGGACGCGTGTTTTTTTCTATCCCTCAAAGACGTAATGCAAAATACGTTTATGGATCCGCAAGCGGAATTCCGACTGCTGGGCCAGAAGCAGGAGTCCGTTGTCGATCAACTCCTGCTCAAAAGGCAGAGCGTTTATCGGACGTGCTGCCAGGAAGATACGGTACTTGGCATCGGCCTTGGCAAAAGACTTTCTGGTCAGCTCCCAATTTTTGATTTCGGGGTAATCAATGCCACTGCGACTGCCCACAAAAATATATTGCGCGTCTTCCGTGGCTTCGGCTATGGTATCGACAAGCTCTACTTTCTTTGAGTCACCTATGGTGGCGGAAAGCTGGGCACGGTCGGTGTTTTCCGGAACAGCAATGCGCAGCGTAAAAGGAAACCAGCGGCTTGCCACAATGAGCGACAAAAGGGTTCCGTTCACTGAACCGATCCAGCCGCAAGAAAAGCTGTTCAGATACCGAGATGACTTAAGCATATAAGCAATGTCGGCAAGAGCATGGGCCGGATGGGCATCAGGACTTCCCGCATTGATTGTCGGAAAATTCACACCCACAACTTCTTCTGCACGAAAAGACGACATGGGAATGCCATACAGGTAGACACAATCAAGATAGAAATTGAAAATGGGTAAAAGATGCAGCTGATGCTGACGAAGTTCCTTGCGCCATCGGTCTGAGGCAGAAGCTGACTGATAAACGACCTCCCCGCCCATCTGCCGGATGGCTGCCGACACGCAAAGCCGTTCTGGCAGGGACGACTCTCCAAAAAGCAGAACGGCCACCTTCTCCGACATGAAGTCCGTCTGTGTTCTGCAATCAGGAATACCCATGGCTTGTTGAACAAGAAGCCAGCTTGTTTCTTCTCCCAACTCTTGAATGGTCAAGACATTTTTCGTCATTGTGTCCTGCTCCTTGCGAACGCCCCGTTCCGACTTGAACGGGAATTCTGCTTCGACATTATATCCGATATCCGACCCTCGACAGAAGACGCTTATTTGGCCATTGCAGCGCGAAAATGAGCGGACGACTCGTCCACGGAGAGCGCCGGTGTCTCCGCCAGACGTCCCTTGCGACAGGGAACCTCATATTCCTCATTTCTTTCTGAAGCAAACAATACTGTATGCATGCTGTATGTTATGCCATAGAGCTTCGTGATTCAAGCGTAAAAACCCTGCAACCGGAACGCACAACAAGGAATCGATATGGGCAAAGGATTTATCTTTGATCTCGACGGAACCATCCTCGACACCCGTGATGATATTGGCAACGCCTGTAACAAAGCGCTTGAAGCTTTCGGCTATCCTACACATCCCCTTGAAGAGTATCAGCAAATGGTGGGAAACGGATTCATAGTCCTCATTATGAGGGCGCTGCCGAAAGGAGAGTCTGAACGCCTCTCCGAGGAATCCTTCAACGCCATCTTTACCGCAGCCAAGAAAGCGTATGCTTCACATATGACACTGCACACACTGCCCTACAAAAACATCCCCGAAACACTGCAGGCTCTTGCAAAACGAGGCTCACCCCTCTCGGTTCTTTCGAACAAACCAGAAGAACTCACACAAAAACTGATAGCCCATTACTTTCCATCCGTTCCCTTCGCTCTTGTTCTCGGAGGCCGGGATGACAAGCCACTGAAGCCGGACCCGACAAGAGCCAAGGAACTTCTCAGCACTCTTGGCCTCAACCCGCACGATACATACTTTGTGGGGGACTCTCAGGTGGATATGCTCACCGCAAAGAATGCAGGTATGATTCCGGTGGGCGTTTCGTGGGGATTCCGCGGACCTGAAGAAGTGGAGGCACACGGTGCTGTACACATTCTCAGATCAGCCACAGATCTGCTTTCCCTCCCCTGAATCCCTGACAATCCCGTTTATTGCAGCAGGCACCCGGATAATGCACATACATACGCCTTGTCAGACGCATTTCCATTCATAAAAACCATTAATCGCACTACAAACCAACAATATACTAACATATATGCTTCTACTATTGCAACAAATGCATTTTTTATCTAAAAATATCACTATAAATAACAATATATTATCATAATAAAAAATATAATAGCAAAAAAATTAATAATAAAAACATTTATTTTATCTGTATATTTATTGAAAATATAAATACAATCATCCTCATAAAAAAGTAAGATACTTCACGATAGTTTTCTCTAAATCTTCCCTACCTGTTGACCGAAAGTAAGAACCACCATTGTAAGAGTTTACCCGGCGAAACAACATGCACCAATTCCACTCCGCTGCAGCAGCAATGCACACCCACTCTCGGTTGACGATTTGAACAAATGCGCATAGGTTGCAACTCAAAATCAAAAAATTTTCTACATTTTACCAAGGAGGACGTATATGTCTCAAAACTCCGACATCGTTGTCGACCGCGCCAAATCTCAGTGGTCAGACCTTTGGAAAAAGGAAGACTACTGGGCTATTTGGCTTGGTCTTTTTATCCTTGCCGTTGCTCTGTGCGTTGTGATGAGCAACAAGACAGAGCTCCAAAATAAAAGCCGTCCGTATCTTGCCACCATTTTGCAGGAGAAGGCCAAACCCTTTAAGACCATAGAATTCTATGACGCGAAGGCCAATTTGAAAAAAATCCAGGGACGTGATCTTCCCTTCCTGAAAAAAGTCCTCGGCCTTCTTGCCACTCCCGGCTCATGGCATTCCAATCCTCTTGACAGCCTCTCTCTTTCCGAAGAGACAGCCAAGGCTGCCAACGATAAGCTTCAGCCCAAGATAGACGCGGCAAAGAAAGCGTCTGCCGACGCCCTGGCACTCGCACGTCAGGCCCAGGATGCAGCCGCCAGTGCCGGCTACAAGGATGAGGCACTGAATTCCGCAGCGGCGACGGCCATTTCTGCCTGGCAGAAGGCCGAAGGTGACGTTTCGAAAATCACGAAAAAGATCAAGAAGCCTTTCAGCCGCTACGCATCCCTCATAGGACTCGGCATTCTCCTCGGCGTACTCACCACCTTTGGGGCCACTTTTATGGGCTACAATCCCGTAAAGTTTTTCCTCGGCTTCCTCGGTATCTATTTTCTCTGCGTTCTGGCACAGATCATGGGCAAGCAGGACGTCATGAAAGGCTGGGGACTGAACGCTGAAATATGGTCCATCGTCATCGGCATGCTCATTGCCAACACCATCGGCACGCCGCAATGGATCAAATACAGCGCCCAGGTCGAATATTTCATCAAGACAGGCCTTGTTCTTCTCGGCGCCGATGTTCTGATCTACAAACTGATGGCCATTGGTATTCCGGGCATTTTCGTTGCATGGGTCGTCACCCCCATCGTCCTTGTTACCACCTATATTTTCGGTCAGAAGGTTCTCAAAATTCCTTCCCCAACACTCAACATCGTCATCTCTGCTGACATGAGCGTCTGCGGCACCTCGGCCGCCATCGCCACGGCAGCTGCCGCGCAGGCCAAAAAAGAGGAGCTGACTCTCTCCATTGGTCTTTCCCTGACGTTTACCGCCATCATGATGGTTGTCATTCCAGCCATCATCCGTGCCACGGGCATGCCTGAAATTCTGGGCGGTGCCTGGATCGGCGGAACAATCGACGCCACCGGTGCCGTTGCCGCAGCCGGTGCCTTTGTCGGCCCCAAGGCCATGCAGGTTGCCGCTACGGTCAAAATGATTCAGAACGTCCTCATCGGCGTGACGGCCTTCTTTGTGGCCATTTATTTCACGACGAAAGTTCACAGGAACGAGGGAGAAAAGGTTGGCGCCATGGAAATCTGGCACCGTTTCCCCAAGTTTGTCCTTGGTTTCCTCGGTGTGTCCATCATCTGCTCCATCATCTGCTCCAATCTGGGTGCAGATACGGCGACTATCCTGATCGAAAACGGCACCAACAAAATTGGTGGCGGCTTCCGCGGATGGTTCTTTGCTCTGGCCTTTATTTCCATCGGTCTGACGACCAACTTCAGAGAACTGAGCAGCTACCTGAAGGGTGGCAAACCAATCATTCTCTATGTCTGCGGTCAGGCATTCAACCTCTTCCTGACCCTCCTCATGGCCTGGTTCATGTTCTATAAAGTCTTCCCCGAAATTACGGCCAAGATCTAGGGAACGCATTGTACAGGGCTGCCGGTTTTCCGCCGGCAGCCTTTTTTTCCTTCCTCCTTCCACTCCCCTTCCAGAGTGCCGACCCTGCAAAAGGATATGCAATGACCTCACGCACTTCTTCGTGGTTTAGACTGATAACGCTCTCCGGCATTTTCTTTCTCTTCTTTACCTATCTCTCACCCATCCTCTTTTCCCTTGTTCCTGCATGGCAACGTTTTGTCGCCGTTCAGGATGAGATCGGTGTTGCAAGCGGAGCCCTCTATTATACGGACGTCGCCGTAACCCAGGACGCGGAAGCGCATGTCCGTGAGGCAGTCAGGCTTGGTATGGAAGAAAGGGCCACCCAAAGGAAAGCGCAGACAGACTAGCCAGAAGAAGCTGCCCTTCCCCCCAGAAAGCACATCCAACCCGGCTTTGCGGAGGCAGATACCTTTCACGAAGTCTCCATCCCTGATCACGGTCAGGGACGCCGCCTCCCCGAAATTCATCTGGGCCCCATGCCAGCCATGCCGTTTTTTCTCCCGCTACTTTCTCCCAACCATCTCTCGCCTTTCCTCACGACTCACGTTTAAGCCACTCCCCCCGCCTCCGATTTTTCGGATGCATCCTGCAGAGCCAGCCGGCATACCATACCTTCTGACGCCTTTTCATTTGGCTTTTCCCGAATGAATGGCGGTGAAAACACGGGGAGGCACCTGAACAAAAAAGCGCCTTCGTTGACGGCAAAAATCCGTCAAAGGAGACCCTATCACTGCTCAAAAATAAAGACCCGGGCGATATTTCCATCACCCGGGTCTCACGCTGATGTCATGACATCAAAAAGAGTTTTTTGAACGGTCAGAAAACAAGAAGAATATCGGCCTTGCCGGCAAGCTGCCGCGCCGCTGAAGCTCTCCGGCAGGGTATCCGATCATGAAAAAGAAGGTCATCAATCGTAGGTATCTTCCTCTTCGTAACGTTTACGGTTCCGACGGCGGTCTTCCTTCTGTTTCTGTTGATAATAGCGCCGTTCATCATCGTACTGTTCCTTCTTACTGCCAACAATACCACCGGCAAGGGCACCGACACCGGCGCCGGCAAGAGCACCCCAGCCAAGGTAGCCACCGGAAACGGCAGCAATGCCGAGACCACTGGCCGCCCCGAGCGCGGCACCAGTGCCCACACCCTTTTGGGTAGCCGTACATCCATTCGCCACCATCAATGTACACACAAGAAGGCAAATTCCTGTAACGCGTTTCATAGAAAACTCCTATTTGTTCCCACTGGGAAGACGCTTGCAGATGATTTCGTACCAGATAATCTTCATAACCGGCTCACTGACTTTGTCAGGATGGGCTTCATACCAGGCATCGATGGACTTTACAAGCTCATTGCGGGGCATTTCCTGAAATGCTTTCATCCAGCCATTCACAAACGGAGAAAGACGTGCACGTGATTTTTTTCCTTTCTTGGCAGCTCGTTCTTTCAGTGTTTGGTACACGACATGTTCAACGGTCACGGCAGAATCCACGCCAAAAAGAAAGGCACGTTTTTCTTCAACGGACGACTTCAGCCACAGTTCCCCCGTCAGCGTATCCACATAATTCGTGTGGGCGGCACTGCTTTCCACCACAAAAAGGGGCTGGGAGAGAAATGCTATAAGAATGAGAGACAGGAGACAAAAACCACGTAGACGCATACGGTTCCTCCTTTTATGACGCAATCGCGTTCCTGATCATGTCATAAAATCGTTCAAAAAGATAAACACTGTCGTGAGGGCCTGCGGCCGCTTCGGGATGGTACTGCACGCTCATAATGGGCTTTGACTTATGGGCAAGTCCCTCTACGGTCCCGTCGTTGAGATTGATGTGCGTGAGTTCAACATCCGGCAGGTCCGTCATTTCAACGGCAAAGCCGTGGTTTTGAGAGGAAATTTCAACCTTTCCCGTGGCCATTTCCTTAACGGGGTGGTTACAGCCGTGATGGCCGAATTTCAGTTTCTTGGTTCGTCCTCCAAGGGCATGGGCAATAAGCTGATGACCGAGACAGATGCCGGTTATGGGAAAGGAGGCGGCTATGAGGTCACGGATTCCCTGAATTTCTTCGGTAAGCGTTGCGGGGTCCCCGGGACCGTTTGAGAGAAAGACAGCCTTGGCACCGGTTTTTCTTGCCTCTGCGGCACTTGTCTTCGGCGGCACGCAAAGCGGTTCAAAACCATGTTCGCTGAGAAGGCGGAGGATGTTCCACTTAACACCGAAATCGTAGACAAGAAGCGGGATGCCGGAACCCTGCCAGGCATAGGAGCCATCGCCTGCAAGAGAGACATCTTCCGGTCCCTTTGCGGTCCATCGGTAGGGCTTTTGGCATGCCACAAACTGTGCAAGATTCTGTCCCTCCATGGTGGGTTGGGCACGGACTTTCTCAAGAAGGGAAGCTGCATTCAGATCTTCCGTCGAAATACGTCCCCTCATGGCACCATGAAGACGCAGATGTCTCGTGAGAGCTCTTGTATCCACATGTTCCATGCCGGCTGTCCCGTTTTCCTGCAGAAACCTGGGAAGGGGCATGATCGACTGCCAGTTTGACGGTTCCTTGCAGCACTCCTTGACAATCATGGCGCTTGCATGGATTTTTGCTGATTCATTATCACAGTCCGTGATGCCGTAATTGCCGATCAGGGGATAGGTCATACAAATCATCTGACCGTGATAGGAGGGATCGGTCAGGACTTCCTGATAGCCCGTCATTCCCGTCGTAAAAATCACCTCTCCGCCTGTTTCAAACGCGCCGGTAAAGGACGTGCCGTCCAAAGTAAAGCCGTCTTCAAGCACGAGTATTGCTTTCATCAAAGTTCCGACGTGGATACCCCGGCATGACACCGGGAAGGAAACGTCGCCTCGCATTAAGTTCCTTGTTACACAACCAGCCGATGGGCTGTATCCATCTCTGCAGGCGTCAGGACCCGCAGCTTGCCCCAGTGATCTCTCACGCCGCTTACTGCCTTTCCTGACGGGCGTAGTATTCCTGCAGGCTTTCGACCCTGGCACCTTTCTTCATTGAACTTATGCACGTTGCCGTGGCTTTTGCCGCCGCCAGGGTTGTGCAATAGGGCACCGTATAGGCCAGACTGGTCCGCCTGATCGCCTTTGAATCCTGGGCCGTGTGCTTGCCGGAAGGGGTATTGATCACAAGGTCAACCTCATGGTTGATGATGAGATCCATGATGTTGGGACGACCTTCATAGACCTTGCGCACCACCTGCACGTCAAGACCGTTCTCACGAAGACACTCGGCCGTACCGCTTGTGGCGAGAAGAGAGAAGCCAAGGTCCTTGAAAAGCCGGGCGACCTCGGGAAGATAGGGTTTGTCGCGTTCGTTCACGGACAAAAAGAGCTTGCCGCCCGTCGGTATGACCTGGCCCGCTCCAAGCTGGCTTTTGTAGAAGGCCTCCGAGAAGGTCGATCCCATGCCCATAACTTCTCCCGTGGAGTGCATTTCAGGGCCAAGGACCACGTCGACGCCCGGAAAACGTCCAAACGGCATCACGGCTTCCTTGACGCAGGTAAATCCTCCCCGGCGCATGCTCCATGGATCGAGCTCCGCAAGGGTTCTGCCGAGCATGACCTGCGTTGCCAGGTACGGCAGGGGTACACCCGTGGCCTTTGACACAAATGGTGCCGTACGCGAGGCACGGGGATTGACCTCAAGGATAAAGATATCATCACCCTTGACGGCGAACTGAATATTCATGAGTCCGACCACATGAAGCTCGCTGGCAAGGGCCTCGGCCTGCGCGGCAATACTTGCCACATGATCGTAGGAAAGGGAGAAAGACGGCAGCACACAGGCACTGTCACCCGAATGAATACCTGCCTCTTCAATATGCTCCATGATACCGGCTATATAGACATCCTTGCCGTCAGCGAGTGCGTCCACATCAACTTCAATGGCGTGTTCCAGAAATTTATCAATCAGGATGGGGTGTTCCGGTTTTTCCGGGACCTGCTCATGGAAGTAGGCCGTGAGGTCATCGGCATCGTACACAACGGCCATGGCCCGCCCTCCAAGGACATAACTCGGCCTGACCATCACGGGGTAGGTGATTCGGGAGGCCACCTCAAGGGCATCCTCGAGACTCATGGCCGTTCCGTTCGGCGGCTGCAGAAGACCAAGCTTCTGAATAAGGGCCTGGAAGCGTTCACGGTCTTCGGCTCTGTCTATGGCGTCAGGACTTGTTCCAAGGATGGGAACCCCCATACGCATGAGGGGCACGGCGAGATTCAGCGGAGTCTGTCCGCCAAACTGCACAATCACCCCCTCCGGCTTTTCGCGCTCTACAATGTTCATCACATCTTCAAAGGTCAGAGGCTCGAAATACAGACGGTCCGAGGTGTCGTAGTCCGTGGAAACCGTCTCGGGATTCGAGTTGACCATGATGGCGCAAAGACCTGCATCACGCAGGGCAAAGGATGCGTGACAGCAGCAGTAGTCAAATTCTATCCCCTGCCCTATACGGTTGGGACCTCCGCCGAGAATAAGCACCTTGCGCGCGTTGCCGTGATCAAGCTCCTGCCCGTTCTCGTAAGTCGAATAATAGTAAGGGGTGTAGGCCTCAAATTCAGCGGCACAGGTATCCACAAGGTAATAGGTGGGAACGATGCCGAGCTCCTTGCGTAACCGACGGATGTCATCCTGGGGACGTTTCCACATTTCTCCAAGCTGTGCATCAGAGAAGCCGTACTGTTTGGCCTCGCGCATAATATCCACGAGCTCCGCATTGGCCGAGGTCATATCATTGGCGATGCCGTAGCTTTTTATGCGCTTCTCCATCTCGACAATGTCGCGGATCTGTCTGATGAACCAGGGATCATAGAATGAGGCCGCATGAATTTCCTCTTCAGATATGCCCGAGAGAACTGCATCGCGAAGGGCGAAGATGCGACGTGAATTGGGGGTTGCAAGGCGGGCTATGATGTCGGCCTTGGACGGCAGTTCCTTGTTGAAATGAAAGCCAAGGCCCGTGGCACCGATTTCCATACTGCGCAAACCCTTCTGCAGGGCTTCCTTGAAGGTGCGGCCAATGCTCATGGCTTCGCCGACACTCTTCATGCTTGTTGTGAGCTCATCCTTGGCACCGGGGAATTTTTCAAAGGTAAAACGGGGGATTTTGACGACACAGTAGTCAATGGCCGGTTCAAAGCAGGCTGCTGTCTCCCTTGTTATATCGTTGCGCAGTTCATCAAGCGTATAGCCGATGGCGAGCTTGGCCGCAATCTTGGCAATGGGGAAGCCCGTTGCCTTGGAGGCAAGGGCAGAAGAACGGGATACCCTCGGATTCATTTCGATAACGACTATTTCGCCGTTTTTCGGATTAAGTGCGAACTGCACATTGCTGCCGCCTGTTTCAACCCCGATTTCCCGCATGATGGCGATGGAGGCGTCTCTGAGCTTCTGATATTCCCTGTCAGTCAGGGTCTGTACGGGGGCAACGGTTATGGAGTCGCCGGTATGCACGCCCATGGGATCGAGATTTTCTATGGAACAGACGATAACGCAGTTGTCATTGCGGTCCCGCATTACCTCCATTTCGATTTCCTTCCAACCGAGCACACTCTGTTCTATCATCACTTCGGAGATGGGGCTTGCGGAAAGACCGGTCTGGGCCACCACTTCAAGATCGTCGGTGTTGTAGGCAACACCGCCTCCCGTCCCGCCAAGGGTAAAGGCCGGCCGGACAATGAGAGGAAAGGGAAGCGTTCTCGCAAGGGCACGTACTTCTTCCATGGTATGGGCAATGCCGCTCTGGGGGACGGCAAGGCCAATATTGTTCATGGCTTTACGGAAAAGTTCCCGGCTCTCGGCCTTTTCAATAACATCAGCCCTGGCACCGATGAGTTCGACCCCGAGCTCGTCTAGGACACCGCTTTTGGCTAGACGAAGGGCCGCATTCAACGCCGTCTGACCGCCAAGAGTTGGTAAAATGGCAGATGGACGTTCCTTGCGAACGACGGCTGCCAGTGTTTCCTGTTCAATAGGTTCTATATAGGTCGCGTCGGCCAGATGGGGATCGGTCATGATGGTCGCCGGATTTGAATTCACAAGCACGACCTCGTAGCCTTCCTCCTTGAGGGCCTTCACTGCCTGAGAGCCTGAATAGTCAAATTCACAACCTTGACCGATAACAATGGGGCCTGCACCTATTACCAGGATCTTCTTCAAATCAGTCCGCTTCGGCATACTCATTTCCAGGTTGACGTGATGGGGGAATTCTCAGGCAATGTGCAATGAATGTTCCTGCAACGTTCTCTCAGGGAGAGCGACACAAGGAAATTCTGCGACCTGAATCAGTGAGCACAAAAAAGGAAGAACTTCAATAGAGTATATCCAAACATACTCAAAGGAAAAACATAACAATACGGATTAAAGAATTCTGGGTAAAAATACAATTAAATTGCAATAAAGAATTCAACGGCAAAAGAATTAGTTACAATAGAATGTATTTTTCATACATATATCAGTATAGTTACGTTCAATATTATATGCATAATTCATTCTGAACAGGGTTCTTTTCATATCCACCCTAAAACGATTTATTGTACTCTGTATAAAGCTGCCGCGTCAAGAATACTCCTGACCCAAAAAATGGGGCAAAAAGTCAGCCGCTTCTTCCATCTGCCCCAGTCTTGCGATGTTTTCTGAAATAAAGCGGCTCAAGAGGAGAGAGGAAGGAAGAACCCCTGACAAACGCGTCCCTATGCCTCCACCTCTTTCTTTTTGAACTGACCGGAACTTTGTGGCATACTGAATCCAACGACGGCACGTCTGGTCCTCTCAAAACGCCCCGGGTGAACCAACGAAAAGTAACGCCCCCCAAACCGGATACCACGCATGCAGTACAGTGAAATCATTCTTTCCACGCACGCCTTTGTTCCCGTAGCAGAACTCAAGGTCTCAAAGGAAGAACTCGAAAAACGCTTCACCCTCACGTCACGCTTTGAACCGGACCTGACCATCCCCCTGTACAAATCAACCGAAACACACTTTGGCTATCCCCTCTACCTCCACCCCTACGAACGCTATACCGAGCATCTCAAAGACAGGAGAACCGAGGGCCGCCCGATCAATATTTCCATGTGCCCGGGTTTTACTCCGCGGGACAACCAGAAGGATCTCCTTGCATCCTTCCGGAAAAGCCTGGAAAACGGCAATACGGGGTGGCTCGTCACAATGCCGACAGGCGCCGGGAAAACCGTCTGTGCCCTTGCCATGCTTCAGGCAATAGCCCGCACCTGCCTTGTCATTGTACCACGTGAAAGCCTCATGAAACAGTGGATGGAGAGCATTACGGCCTTTACCTCCGTCCGCCCAGAGGAAATCGGCACGGCCCAGCAGGATGTCTGCGAATACGAAGGGAAAAAAGTCGTCATCGGCATGATCCACTCCCTTGCCAAAAATAAGTATCCAAAGGCATTTGTGGAGGCCTTCGGTCTTGTCATCTGGGACGAGGTCCATGTGGCAGGCGCTCAAAGCTTCAGCCAGACCCTCTCGATCTTTGCCCCCAAGTACCGCATAGGGATGTCGGCAACACCGAACCGCCGCGACGGCCTCCACGACATCTACAAGACAAGTATCGGTCAGACCATCCTCTCCATACGCAACGAGACCCTCCTCCACCCAACGGTCTATGTCCAGAAGTTCACGCCCGGAAAGATCCGCAGGAACCTCAATTTCGTTACCAACGCCAATTTCAGACGCGCAAAGCTCATCTCAATTCTTGCCGAGGACAAGGGCCGGAACGCCCTTTTGGCCGACCACATTGCCAAACTCGCCGAAAGCGATCGGCGTATCGTGGTTTTTTCCGAGCGCATCGCCCAGATTGAACATCTCTCAACCCTTCTCCTCGAACGGGGTCTTGATCCGGGCTGCATCGGAATCTTTACCGGCCAGACAAAAGAGGAGGACCGCACAACGATCCTTACGGAAAAGAAGATCATCCTTGCGACCTACGGCGTCATGGCCATGGGGGTTGACGTTCCGGATCTGCGGGCCCTCGTCTTTGCGACACCGCAGTCAAATGTAACCCAGCCCTGCGGACGCATTCTCAGAATCAAGGAGGGCACCCTTGACCCGGTGATTATTGACATTATAGACGTGGCCTATCAGGACTGCCTCCACTGGGCGCAGTACCGCGAACACTACTACAGGGACACGGCCAAGGCCACTGTTAACCACTTGGAACCCGTCGTCATGCCCCCGGATCCCCCAAGCAAAAAAAGTGGTAAAAAATCGGGCAAGAAGTCAAAATAACCCGACCGCGAGGAACCGGACAACACATGTCGTTAACGCCGCAGTACGGCAACACCAAGGGGACAACGATGTCACACGAAAACGCCGGGACCGATCTGTTTCCCTCCTCCTTTGTCCTTGTGACCGACATCATTCCCGATATTCTTCTCGATATACGCTACTACTCTACCTTTAACTTCATCGGGGACCGCATTGACGGCTATGAGGCGTCCTGCGCCCTTCTCACAAGGGAGGCTGCAGAGGCGCTGAAATGCGTTTCGGATGAGGCCATGGGGCTCGGATTCCGCCTTATGATCTACGACGCCTACCGGCCTCAGCGTGCAGTGGACCACTTCTCACGATGGGCCAGCGACGAAAACGACGTACGCATGAAGAGCTACTTTTATCCCAAGCTGGAAAAGCACCGTCTTTTCGAGCTTGGATTTATTCTCAGAAAATCCGCCCACAGCCGGGGCAGCACGGTTGACCTGACACTCTTTGACGTGGAGGCAGGCAGAAAGGCCGACATGGGCAGCAATTTCGATTTCTTCGGACAGCGGTCGCGGACAGACTACACGGGAAATCTCACCGCAAAACAGAAAGAAAACCGCCAATGCCTCAGATCCCTCATGACGAAGAACGGCTTCCTTTCGCTCAAGGAAGAATGGTGGCACTTCACGCTGGCAAACGAGCCCTATCCCGACACGTATTTCGACTTTCCCGTTGTCTGGCCGTGCACACGGCATACGCCGCTCCTCTCCCAAAGAGAAAAAAACTAGGCGAAAGATTTTTCGATAACGCAGGGGGCCTTCATTACGAAAACCAGGGGCGGGAGCAATACCACCCCCTTCTCGCCTCCGTCCTATCCGTCCTTCTTCGAGCAACCTTCTTCAAACCGGACCTTGCCATCATTTTAGAAAATGAAATTTAAATCCAAATTTATTTTATTCTTCTGCAATTATCCAAAAACCGGACACGCTGGATGAAAAAACAGCATGTTCCATTCCCCATAAAATCCCCATCCATCATAAAAAACAGCCAAACACAAAAAAAAATCCCCGCTGCTACCATGCCGCACGTCCACATTTCCAGATCCAAAACAAAGGTCATACCATCATATCGTCACGTTTTTCTGTAGCTTCCTTTCCGTTTGTGAAACATGTCACGAGAGAGGCACGCGCACGCTTTCAGATTATCACCTCACAAACCGCGGCACTCACGAAAATTTTTTTCTCAAAATACCTACTGTTTCCGCCACTTTTCTTTTCGCCTCTTCAATTTAGCGTTCCGCTCTGTTGCCATTTTTTTCTCCTTGTCTTATTATTATGCCAATCTCTCAGGACAAGCCCGTCCTCCCGCAAGGGGAGACATTTTAAGCTCTATACAAAAGCATCTCCGGTCCTCACACGCCACGTGAGTTGGAATGCTGACCATTAAGCGAGGTTCAAATGGCACGAGTAACAATGGAGCACGTCGAGTACGAGCTCAACGTTCCCAAACGAGGAGCCGACGGAGAAAAACTATTCTTTGTCCAGATCGACAAGAAAAAATGTGTTGGCTGCGATACATGTCAGGAATACTGCCCGACCGGTGCCATTTTTGGCGAGGTTGGCGAAGCCCATGAACTCCTCCATCCTGAAATGTGCATCCACTGCGGTCAGTGTCTTGTTCACTGCCCGGAAGGAGCCATCTACGAAGTGCAGACGTGGGTTCCTGAAATTCAGGAAAAGCTCAAGGACAAGAACGTCAAGTGCATCGCCATGCCGGCACCGGCTGTCCGTTATGCCCTCGGCGAAGCCTTCGGCCTTGCACCCGGCTCAGTGACCACGGGCAAAATGTTTGCGGCTCTGCAAGAACTTGGCTTTGCCAACTGCTGGGACACGGAATTCGCCGCCGACGTGACCATTTGGGAAGAAGCCTCCGAATTTGTCCACAGACTCCTCAACAATCAGGATCTGCCCCAGTTCACGTCATGCTGCCCCGGCTGGCAAAGCTATGCCGAGCATTTCTATCCAGACCTTCTGCCCCATTTTTCAAGCTGCAAGTCGCCCGTAGGCATGAACGGCCGCATGGCCAAGACCTACGGTGCCGAAAAAGCAGGATATGATCAGAAACAGATCTACACCGTTTCCATCATGCCCTGTGTGGCAAAAAAATATGAAGGACTGCGTCCGGAATATGAACACAACGGCCTCCGTGATATTGATGCGACGATCAACACCCGTGAGCTTGCCCATATGATCCGCGAGGCGGGCATTGACTTTGCAAAACTCCCCAACGGTAAACGCGACAGTCTCATGGGTGAATCCACGGGCGGTGCCACAATCTTCGGCGTGACTGGCGGTGTTATGGAAGCGGCGCTTCGCTATGCCTATCAGGCCGTCACCGGTGAACGTCCCGAAACATGGGACTTCAAACAGGTACGCGGACTCGCCGGCTTCAAGGAATACAGCGTCACCATCAAGGGCATCCCCTTGAAATTTGCCGTTGTCCACGGCGCAAAACGTTTTGCCAAGGTGCTTGAAAGTGTCCGTGCAGGCACCTGCCCCTACCATTTCATAGAATTCATGGCCTGCCCCGGTGGCTGTGTATGCGGAGGCGGCCAGCCCCTTATGCCTCGCCTTCTTGAGTATGCGGATCAAAAGGCCACCCATCTCTTTGCAAGTATCCGCAAACGTCTGAAAGAAAGCGAAGGGGCATAGAGGAGGATAGCATGAGCATTCTGTCAAAAACACGCCGTGGTTTTCTGAAAGGAGCCCTGATTCTTTCAGGCGGCCTTATGCTTGGCATTCGCTGGACCAGCAAAGCCTATGCCCGTGTCATGGAAATCAAGGACACCATGTCCACCCGTATCAAAAGCGTCTATGCCGAAGACGCCCGTTTTCCACTGCAGGCGAGTCAGGACAACGTCCAGGTGCAGCGTCTCTATAAGGATCTGTACAAAAAGCCCCTGAGCGAACCCGCCGAGGAACATTTGCACACAAAGTGGTTTGACCGTTCGCAGAGCATCAAGGATCTGCGCGCCAAGGGCGTATATCCGAACCCCCGCTTTGCCCGGTTCTCCAAACTGCCCTATCCGTACGAAGACTAATTTACCGTTTGCGTCAGCATCTGACATCAAAATTTGTTTTGCGATGAAAGATGGTGTGACCCTTGTTTTCAACGTTAGTTGAACCCTCGAAGGACACATCATCATTTGATGTGTCCTTCTTAATTTTGGAGAAAAAAAATGGAAACACGCGTGGCCATCATTGCGATTATCGTTTCATCACCCGAGAGCGTCTCACAGGTCAACGACCTCCTCCACACCTACAGCGACGCCATCATAGGCCGTATGGGTCTCCCCTACCGTCAAAAGGGCATCAACATCATTTCTGTTGTGCTCGACTGCCCGCAGGACACGGCAAGCGCCCTTGCCGGAAAAATCGGAAAGCTGCCAGGCGTCAGCACCCAGACCCTCTATTCCAAATAGGAAAGGCCTGTGCATCCTCTTCTGGAAAAACTCGCCGAAGCGAGGAAGCTCAGCCTTGAGGAATGGTCCAGGCTTCTTGCCTGTCACCGTGAACTCCTCCATGAAGCGGGCGAGGCCGCCCGTGCCGTTTGCGTTGAGAACTTCGGCCATTCGGTCTTTTACCGTGGCATCATCGAGTTTTCCAATCACTGCAAAAACGGATGCCGCTACTGCGGACTGCAGGCGGAGAACTCGCAGCGAACGCGCATGCGTCTCACGGAAAGCGAAATTCTTGATGCCTGCCGGGAAGGCTTTAGCAACGGGGTCATGACCTTTGTTTTGCAAAGCGGTGAGGATGCCTACTACACCGATGAACGTCTGGTTCCTCTTCTGCGCCACATCCGTGAGGAATTTCCTGACTGTGCCGTAACCCTCTCCATAGGAGAGCGCGGTTCGGAAAGCCTGAAGTCTCTTTTTGCAGCAGGTGCCCGCCGCTATCTTCTGCGGCACGAGACGGCAAATCCTCTTCTCTACAGGGATCTCCACGGTGCGCGGCAGTCTTTCTGGGAACGGATACACTGTCTCTATACCCTGAAGGCAATCGGCTATCAGACGGGATGTGGCATGATGATAGGGGTGCCCGGACAGAAACTCAGCGATATTGCCCTCGATCTGCAGTTCATTCAGGCCTTCAGACCTGAGATGCTTGGAATCGGCCCCTTTATTCCGAACAGCCAAACAGAGTTTGCAGGGTGCTCACCTGGAGATGCCGAACTGACACTCTATGTCATGAGCCTTTGCCGCCTCCTTCTCCCGAGGGTTCTTCTTCCGGCGACAACGGCTCTCAGAACTCTTATTCCCGAAGGTCTCGCAAGGGCTCTCCTTCACGGCTGCAATGTGGTCATGCCATCTCTTACACCCGGTCCCATGAAGAACAATTACAAACTCTACGACAAAAGCACGGAGCAACGCACTCTTGCCACAACCCTCGAGGAATTCCAGGCTGAAATAAGGCCTATGGGCTATTCTCTCGTACGCCGGAGAGGCGATTTTTCACCCGATAAGGAAGGTGAGTCATGAGCCTGAATGAGACACCAAGCGGCGAACGCCCTCATATCGCCTTTTTTGGCAAAACCAATGTGGGAAAATCCTCCCTCATCAACGCCGTGACCAATCAGGATCTCGCCATTGTTTCTTCCGTACGGGGCACAACGACCGACCCGGTGCAGAAGGCCATGGAAATCCTGCCTCTTGGGCCCGTCCTTCTCATTGATACGGCGGGTATTGACGATCAAAGCATTCTCGGCGAAGCACGAATGGCAAAAACGGAGGCAGTGCTCGCAAAAACGGACCTGGCAGTCCTTGTTCGCGAGGCGGGGACGGATCTTTCTGAAGAGGAAAGATCAATCCTCTCCCGCATAACGGGCAACGGAATACCCTTTCTCACGGTCTTCAACAAAGCCGACGTCCTTTCCGACGAACGCCTTTCGGAGGAACAGCGCAAGGCAGACGACAAGACACTTTTCGTAAGCGCCAGGGATAAGAAAAATATTGATACACTTCGTCTCAAAATGGCAGCTCTCCTGCAAACGGAAGATGCCTGTTCGCCGGTGCTTGTCCGTGACCTCGTTCCGAAGGGCGGGGTTGCGGTTCTCGTTGTTCCAATAGACTCGGCAGCACCCAAGGGACGCCTCATTCTCCCGCAGCAGCAGGCCATCCGTGACCTGCTTGAGGGCCACGCGATGAGCCTTGTGACGGACGTTGACGAGCTTCCGGGAGCCCTTGACCTCCTGACCCCCTCCCTTGTTATCTGCGACAGCCAGGTTTTCGACCGCGTAAGCGCCATGACGCCCGCCTCAATTCCCCTGACATCCTTTTCAATACTCATGGCACGCTATAAGGGTTATCTCAGCGAAGCAACGGAAGGTCTTTCCGCTCTTGAACGCCTTACGGACGGAAGCCGCATTCTCATGGCCGAAGGCTGTACCCATCACAGACAGTGCGAGGATATCGGAACGGTCAAAATTCCACGCTGGCTCAAGGCCCACACGGGAAAGGACCTTGTCTTTGACGCCTCATCGGGCGGAAGTTTTCCGGAAAACCTCACGGACTACGATCTGGTGGTCCTTTGCGGCGGCTGCATGCTGAACGCCCGCGCCATGCAGGCGAGGATGCGCAGAGCCCGCGAAGCGGGGGTTCCGGTCACCAATTACGGCATTCTCATTGCCGCCATGAGGGGCATTCTCTCCCGTGCGACAAGCTGCCTGACCCAGGGGATACCATGCTCAAAATAGCATTCTACGGAAAAGGAGGCATCGGCAAGTCAACGACAACAAGCAATGTGGCCGCAGCGCTTGCAAGAAAAGGCTTGACCGTCCTTCAGATAGGTTGTGACCCGAAGGCTGATTCGACCCTGGCCCATCACGGAGGCGTCCGCCTTACCCCGCTTCTGGAACGGTTCAAACGCGAAGGTCCGGGGCTGAACCTGCATGACGCCGTCTACAAAGCTCCCTCGGGCGTGCTCTGTGTCGAGGCGGGAGGTCCAACACCGGGTCTTGGATGCGCCGGCCGGGGCATCGGCATGGTGCTTGAATTTTTACAGAAACACGACGCCGTGAAGGCCTTCAATATCGACTGCGTCCTCTACGATGTCCTTGGGGATGTTGTCTGCGGAGGTTTTTCCCTCCCCATGCGCCAGGGCTACGCCAATGAGGTCCTCATCTGCACAAGCGCCGAGGCCATGAGCCTCTACGCCGCCGAAAACATTGCGAAGGCCGTTGAGAATTTCAAGGGGCGCGGCTACGCGAAGCTTGCGGGTTTCGTCCATATTGAACGGGAACATGACGGAGAGGACCGGGCGCTTACGGACCTTTCCGGCAACCTGGGGGCACCGGTTCTGTCGCATATTCCGAACAGCCCTCTTGTCAACGAAAGCCAGAAAAAGGGAGAGCTCCTCATTGATGCCTTTCCGGAGAGCGATGTGGCAGCTGCCTTTCACCGCCTTGCAGACCTTCTCTGGTCGCGCTTTGGGGAGGGAAAATGAACGTGTCCCAACACCGTGAAAGGGCTGTCGCCATCGGTAAGGCAGCGTTTCCAGAGCCTTTCATAACGGGCCTGGAATTCAATCCGCCCGTGCGCGGACCGTGGAATATTGTCCACATGGCCTACAGCATTCCGGAAGTCCATCTCCTCTATATCTGCGCCAGGGGATGTCTGCGCGGAGTGATCATGACAGCCCTTGAAATGGGTGCCCTCGACCGTTTCAGCTGGATCGGACTTTCCGAAAACGACCTGGCGTTCGGAACCATTGACGACGTCACCCTTGACCGTGCCGTCGAAATCATCCAAAGACTGGATCCAACGCCCCCCCTTGTTCTTCTCTACCTGAGCTGTGTGCACAAATTCTGTCAGCTTGACGCGGGACATCTCATAACAGAGCTCTCAGAACGCTTCCCACAAACCCGCTTTATCGAATGCTTCATGATGCCGACCATGCGCAAAAGCGGACGCACGGATGAGGAACGCACGAGGGCCGCCATGTTTGAGGCTCTGGAAAAACCGGATATCGAGGAAGAGCGCGCTGTCTCCATCATCGGAAACGACTTTGCCATACGGGATGACGCTCTCCTCATCGAAATGCTCAGAAACGGCGGCATACATGTCAGATCGCTCAATGCGGCACGCTCCTACGAAGACTATAAGGATCTTGCAAGATCAAAGACACTTCTGACAACACATCCGGACGCCTGCTTTGCCGGGGAAGAAACGGCAAAACGTCTCGGAAAACGCCACCTTCACCTTCCCGTCTGCTATTCCTTTTCGGGAATCAGAACGACCCTGTCGCGTCTTGCTGACGCCTTTTCCCTCGACATGCCCGATTTTGACAGGGAGGAGGAAGAGGCGAGGCAGGCCCTTGCAGCAACCCTGCGCGTACTTGGAGACAGACCTGTTGTTCTGGACTATACGGCAAGTCCGCGCCCCCTCGGCCTGGCCCGTCTTCTCCTTGAAAGCGGGTTCAATCTCCGCGTTCTCTACCTTGACGCCATCCAGGAAGCCGAAAAAGAAGACTTCACATGGATTGCAAAGCACCACGGGGACATCCTTCTTGTCTCAACCCTTGCTCCTGAAAACCGGCTGGCGGCCCTTCGGACGGAAAATGCTCTTCTTGAGAACCCCCTCGCCATAGGTCAGAAGGCCGCCTACATGGCAGAAACGGACTTTTTTCTGAATCTTGTGGGAGGTGGTGGACTCTACGATTTCCGCGGCATTATTCGTCTTGCGGGGGACCTTCTGGATGCCCACAAAACCCCGAAGAACCGCCGTCTGATTCTGCAGATGAAGGGATTTGGCCTGCCGACCCCCCTGCACGGACCGGAGGACGTATGAGAAACGCCGCAGCTTTTCTTCCCTCCTACGCCTCGGACACGTCCGGAGTCGCTTCGGCGCTCTATGAACTTGGCGGCATGACCGTCGTCCATGATGCCTCGGGCTGCAACTCAACCTACTCCACCTTTGATGAACCGCGCTGGTACGACCACCCGTCCTTCGTGTTTATTTCGGGACTCACGGAAATGGACGCCATCTTCGGGCAGGATGAACGGGTCATAGAAGACATTGTTCTGGCAGCAAAACGTCTCAAACCGCTCTTCATAAGCATTTGCACATCCCCCATGCCGGTTCTTTTAGGCTCGGACATTCCGGCAATTGCGACCATCATTGAAACAAGAACAGGGATCCCCACCTTTGCCATTCGAACCAACGGCATGAACTCCTACCTGGCAGGGGCCTCGCGGGCATGGGAGGCCATTGTCCGCCGCTTTGCAGAAAAAGAGGAGAAACACGGGAAGCCCTCGGCCAACATTCTTGGCCTGACTCCTCTTGATTTTGGCATGACAGGCGTCGGACATTCAATCGGAGCCTGGCTTGAGCACGAAGGATTCTCCGTCAACGCCACCCTTGCCATGGGCAACAATGACTCCCTCTCCTCCGTCAGGGCCCTCTCAAAGGCCCATGTCAATCTCGTTGTGTCCGGATGCGCCATGGCTTCGGCCGAACTTCTTCAGGAACGCTTTGGCATACCCTACGTGGTCGGTCTTCCCGTCGGGGCTTTTTCAGAGACCCTTTCAAAGGCCCTGAAACGCGCCGTACGCCATTGCGAATCATCTCCTCTTTCCGTTGACGGTCTTTTAGAGGAGAAAGAGGACGGTACCGTAATCATCGGGGAAGGGGTCTTTGCCGCATCCCTTGCCAAAGCACTCCCGGGAACTTCCCCGGCATCCATCCATGTGCCACTTGAGCCTCTGGGGCTTCTCAATGCCTCTGACGAACGCCTCGGTCTTGAAGACGAGACGAAAACGGAGAAGGCCATGGCACACGCAGGGCTTGTCATTGCCGATCCTCTCTACAAACGGGTTGCGAAAAGAGGAACCCCCTTTCTTTCCCTTCCCCATCCGGCCTTTTCAGGCAGAATGTATGCCCGACACGTTCCCGTCCTCACGGACAAGGATCTCAACGCATGGATCAGGGAGGCGCTCCCATGTTAAAGCTTGCAGTCTACGGCAAGGGTGGCATCGGCAAGTCCACCATGACATCAAACCTCTCTGCGGCCTTTGCCCTTCTCGGCAAAAAGGTCATCCAGATAGGGTGCGATCCGAAAGCCGACTCAACCATGACTCTCCTTTCGGGAACCCCCGTGACAAGTGTCATGGACTATCTGCGCGGCCACGACGCGCTTCCGGAAGACCTCTCCATCATCACCAAACGCGGTTTCGGCCATGTTCTCTGTATAGAAACCGGCGGCCCGACACCCGGAATAGGCTGCGCCGGACGGGGAATCATCACGACCTTTCAGCTTCTGAACGACCTCTCCCTCTTTGACGAGGAAAAACCGGACGTCGTGCTCTACGATGTTCTGGGAGATGTTGTATGCGGTGGCTTCGCAGCCCCCATACGGGAGGGATATGCAGAGCACATTCTCATTGTGACGTCGGGCGAAAAAATGGCACTCTACGCCGCCCGCAATATTGTGAGCGCTGTTTCCCAGTTTGAGGACCGCTCCTACGCAAGTATTGCAGGCATTCTTTTCAACGCACGGAACGTCCCGAATGAACGGGAGAAAATCAAGGCTTTTTCCACGGAGACGGGGCTTCCCGTCCTTGCCGAAATCCCGAGAAGCGATGTGATCAACACCTGTGAGGACAGGGGGATGACGGTTCTTGAAGGAGCGCCTGACTCCGCGGTTGCGACCCTTTTTACGGATCTTGCAGCCCGTCTTCTGACGCTTCCTCCGAAGGAACGTCTCAGAAAAGGACCCGCCGAGCACCGCTTTCAGGAAGGTTTTCTCCAATGAACACGGCATTTTTCATGGAGGCAAAGGCCCTTGCTGCTCTTGAGACAGAGAAGTGGCCGAGTGACCTTGTCTCGTCAAGGCACCTTATCTACAGTTCCCCTGCCGCACTGTCCTTCCACTCGCCGGGGGCCCAGGGCTTTGGTGTCAAACGGGCGGCGCTCTCCCTTCCGAACTCCCATATGCTTCTCTTCTCGCCGGGCTGCTGCGGGCGCAACACCTCGGCACTCGGCGGCGTTGACAGCTACTACGGAAGACGCATGCACCACCTTCTCCTTGATGAGACAGACATCGTCACGGGACGGTATCTCACGCGTGTTGAGGAGGCAGCCTACGCCGTCATACGGGAAAGCAATCCCGAAGTGCTGATACTTCTTAGCACCTGTGTTGACGCGTTGCTGGGGACGGATGTTGAAAGGCTCTCTGCGCGCATCAGGGAAAAAAGCGGCATTCCGGTTCTTTCGGCAACCATGTACGCCCTGACCAGGGAGGGCCATATTCCGCCGATGGTTGGCGTGCGAAGAGCCATGTACTCCCTTCTCGAAAAGCGGAAAAAAAACTCACGGGCCATGAACATCCTGGGTTTTTTCACCCACCTGCACGACGACTGCGAGCTCTACGCTCTTCTTCGGGAGATCGGGATCAGAACCATCAATGAGCTTGGCCGCATGCGCAGTATGGCTGAATTTTCCGGCATGGCCGAGGCAAATTTCAACCTGGTGCTCAATCCCGAGTCACGCTATGCGGCCTCCTATTTTCTTGAAAACCTCGGCATTCCCTCCATAGAGCTCAGCCGAACATTTGAGATAGAAAAGATCCACGCCCAGTACGAAATGCTTGGTTCTGTCCTAGAGACCCGCATTCCCGACACCCCCTACCATGAAGAGGCTCTTGAGGCAGTTGAAACAGCAGCCCCCCTTCTCTCTGACCTTTCCTTTGCCGTCGGGGAAACCATAAGCGCCGAGCCCTTCTCTCTTGCGCTCGCTCTTCTCCGCATGGGGGCCAGAGTTCCGGAAATCTTTGCCGAACCCCACGAGGGTGTACGTCCTCTTCTCAAGGCAATAGCAGCCCTGTCACCAACAACCCGCATCTACAGCAATCTCTCGCCCTCCATGAGATTCTATACGCCGAATCCCGGGGAAATCGACATGGCCATAGGACGCGACGCCCTGTTCTACCATAAAAAAACACCGGGTTTTTCCTTCTGTTCACAAACGGAACCCTTTGGCTACAAGGGACTGCTTTCCCTCCTTGGGGCCATCAACAAGGCCCACGGGACACCGCGTACGGAAAAGGTCAGGACGGGAAGCTTCCTCGGAACGGCGGAAGGAAAAATCGAGGGACGAGCAACCCGCTCCCCGGCAAAGATCAAGGGACTTCTCACCCATCTCTCTCCCTTTGCACCGGATCAGTCAGGCGTTGTCTCAGTGCTCTTCGGCCTTGGGGGAACAACGGTCATATGTGATGCGGGAGGGTGTACGGGCAATATCTGCGGATTTGATGAACCGCGGTTTGGCGAAGAAGATTCCGCCCTTTTCAGCGCGGGTCTGCGCGATATGGACGCAATCCTTGGACGGGACGAAGAGCTGTTAAAAAAGACCGCGGCCTGTATCGACCCCCAAAAGAGCGCCTTTCTGGCCCTTGTCGGGACCCCCGTTCCCGCTGTCATCGCCACCGATTTTCAGGGACTTGCCAATATGGCTGAAAAACGCCTCGGCCTTCCGGTCCTTCCCTTTGAAACAACCGGGACCCGCTACTATGATGTGGGCGCGTCAAAGGCGTATCTCGCGGTCCTCGAACGCTTTGCGAACGAAGGTGGGGCAAAGGAGACCTCCATCGGCATTCTTGGAGCAACACCCTTCGACCTTTCGGACAGGGAAGAAGAGGCACTCACAACAAAGCTTGCCAGAAGCGGTTTTACCGACCCCCTCTACCTTGGTCGCAAGGGGGGGCTTGAGGCTGTACGGCGCGCCTCGGAAGCCTCAAGGAACATCGTGCTTTCGCCGTCGGGCATTATGCCGGCCCTCTACCTTCAGGAGCGTTTCGGCACTCCCTTTGAGTGCGTTTTTCCTGTCCTTCCGGAGATCGACATTCCAAAAACAAGCAAAAAAATACTCATCATCCACCAGCAGGTCTTTGCCGCAAGTCTTCGAAACGCCCTCCGTGCAGCAGGAACGGAGGCGGAAATCCACGTAGCAAGTTTCTTCCTTATGCATAAAAGCCTTTTGGAGCCGCATGACCATCGACTGACAGACGAGTATGGGTTTGTGCAGTGCCTTCAGGAAGGCGGATACGACATCGTGATGGGGGATAGCGATATCTCGAGAGCCCTCCGCACGGAAGACCTTGCCAGCTTACAGTGGATCGACATTCCCCATACCGCACTTTCAGGTCGCGCTTATCCGACGGGAGACGCTCATGGCTAGCTCGCTTATCCGCATTGCCGGCATTGTCCAGGGGGTCGGCTTCAGACCCTTTATCCACAGGCTTGCCGTCTCCCACGGGCTGAAGGGAACGGTTGCCAACAAGGGGTCCTTTGTTGAGGTGCGCGCCGAAGGCAGCAGTGAGTCCATCAGGACGCTTATTGCGGATATCCCGCGTCTTGCCCCTGAACGGAGCCTCATCATGAAGATTCGCTCGGAAGACATGGAAGAAGAAGGCTTTAGCGACTTTTCCATCATTGAAAGCGAGCGCGAAGACGGGGATATCTTTGTTTCACCCGATATCGGCATCTGCAAGCGCTGCCAGAACGAACTTTTTGATCCCGGTGACAGACGCTATCTTCACCCCTTCATCAACTGCACGGCCTGCGGTCCGCGTCTTACCATTCTCTCGTCCATGCCCTACGACAGGGAACGCACAAGCATGCGGATTTTTCCAATGTGCAGTGCCTGCGAAGAGGAATACACCAATCCCGAGACCCGTCGCTTCGACGCGCAGCCAGTCTGCTGCCACGACTGCGGACCACGCCTTACGCTTCTCGATCATGAAGGGACACCTGTTGCCCGGGATCAGTCGGCCATACAGCACGTTCGGAAAGCGCTTATGGAGGGGAAGATCGTTGCCATTAAAGGCATAGGCGGCTTTCATCTGGCGTGTGATGCAAGAAACAGGGCAGCGATAGAACGATTGCGGGAACGGAAAAGACGCCCGTCGAAAGCATTTGCCGTCATGGTACGGGATAGTGAATGTGCCGCCTCCGTTTGCAGGGTGTCTGACAAGGCAAGGGAACTCCTTACGTCCTGGCAAAAGCCCATTGTTATTCTTGAACGCAGAGAGGAAAAGACCAGCACGCCCCTTCCGGATATTCTTGCCCCGGACGGAAACACCCTGGGACTCATGCTTCCCTATACGCCGCTCCATCTTCTGCTTTTTTCCTATCCGGACGCAACACCCATGACGGACGCGCTTGTCATGACAAGCGCCAACGCTCAGGGAGCCCCCATATGCCACACGGAGGAACTTGTTCGAAAAGAGCTCGGAGGCATTGCCGATGCCGTTCTCACGAACAACAGGGACATCCGTCTCCGTTGCGACGACACGGTTCTGGACGGAAGGGAAGCCCCGAGGATGATCAGACGGTCCCGTGGCTATGCGCCCCTTCCATGTATCCTACAACGGCCATGGAAAGGTGAGGTGCTCGGGATTGGAAGCGAACTGAAAAACACCTTTTGTCTTGCCAAGAATGATCTCTTCTATCCATCGCCCCATGTGGGGGATCTCGGGGATGTAAGGACCTGTGACGCGTTGAAGGAAAGTATACGGACCATGGCCTCCCTTCTTGAAATACACCCGAGCGTCATCGCCTGCGACACCCATCCACGCTATAACAGCGTCATGATAGCCGAAGAACTTGGCCTTCCCCTTATCCGTGTCCAGCACCACCACGCCCACATACTCTCCTGTCTTGCCGAACACGACGTGTGGACCCCGGCACTTGGCATCGCCCTTGACGGGACAGGTGACGGTCAGGACGGAACGATCTGGGGCGGAGAGCTCCTTATGGTCCAGGGATCGCGCTTCAAGCGTCTTGCAAGTGTCACGCCCTTTCTCCATGTGGGAGGAGATACGGCCTCTCGGGAAGGATGGCGCATTGCCGTCTCATTCCTTCAGGAAGCCATGGGAGAAGAGGAAGCACGGGAAACAGCCTGCAGGCTTCATCTCGCAACCGATACGGAAGCGCGTATACAGGCCATGCTGACAAAGAAACGGTTCAACGCCGTTGGTTCAACAAGTGCCGGCCGCATTTTTGACGCGGTCAGCGCCATTCTCGGCTTTGCAAGAACATCCAGCTATGAGGGGCAGGCGGCCATGCTCCTGCAGGCCGCGGCAGAACGGGCCAGAAACCGGGAACACGTACGGGAAGAGGAATCTCTCAGGAACAACACGGGACCCGTTGGGGCCCCCCTTCTTCTGCCAACAACAGACCTTCTTCTGGAAATGGTACAAAAGGCCCTGCCTGCCCGCGAGCACGGAGACCAAAATGTCATGGAGGACCTTGCCTATCTCTTCCATGAACGGTTAAGCGCCATGCTGGCACGAGCCGCATCAGATCTTGCAGCGACGGAAGGACTTCAGACCATTGCCCTCTCCGGCGGAGTATTTCAGAACAGACTTCTTGAGGATCTCCTCTCGGCGCGGCTTCGGGAGAAGGGCTTCCGCGTTCTGACCCAGAGTCTTGTCCCTGCAAACGACGGGGGAATTTGTCTCGGTCAGGCGGTCTGCGCTATGGAATGTATACAACCGTAGGAAAATGAGCGCCAAAGCGCATAAAAACCACGAGGAAAAGGAGCAAACCATGTGTGTCGGCTTATCTGCAAAAGTTGTCTCACTGCATAAGGACACGGCTATTATAGACGCCCAGGGCGCCAGGCGGGAAGTTTCGGCTCGGCTTTTGAGTGATCTTGAGCCGGGCGACTACGTCATGGTCCATGCCGGCATTGCCATCGCCAAGATCGGCTCGGGTGACGATGAGGAAAGCGCAAAGGTACTGAAAGAAAGCCTGCAAAACGCCTGAAAACAGATCCAAGTATATGCCCATGCCCGGTCGCAACCAACATCAGTGAGGAGACAAGCGCCGTTGCGCTTCAATACAGCCATGCAAAACGATGTCTTACAAAAAGCACGCGAGATCATTACAGGCTATGAGGGAAAAGAACTCCGTATTATGGAAGTATGCGGAACCCACACCCACGAGATATTCCGTCTCGGCATCCGTTCCCTGCTCCCCCCCGCCATACGCCTTATTTCAGGACCAGGCTGTCCCGTATGCGTCACCCCTGTGCGCTATATTGATGAAGCGATCTGGCTTGCCCTTGAAAAAGGAGCAACAATCGCCACATTCGGAGATCTGCTGAGAGTTCCTGGATCAAGCATGAGCCTTGCCAGGGCAAGACAAAACGGCGCCAAGATTTCCATCGTCTATTCGCCGCTCGACGCCGTGGCCCTTGCTGCAAAAAAACCCGAAGAGAATATCGTCTTTCTTTCCGTCGGCTTTGAAACAACGGTCCCCGCGGAATGTCTCGCCGTCCGGAAGGCAAAGGAAGAGAACCTTCGGAATTTCTTCCTCCTCTGCGCGAACAAGACCATGCCGGAAGCCTACCGCGCCCTAGAAGGAAGCGCCGATGTCTTTCTTTATCCGGGACACGTTTCCGCCATAACGGGCACGGAAATTTGCAAAACGCTTCGGGACAGGGGCGTTTCCGGAGTTATTGCGGGATTCACGGCAAGCGAACTGTTAACGGCCCTTTCCGTAATCATTCTCGAAAGCAAAAAAGGACGGCCGTTCTTTGCAAACTGCTATCCCCGCGTTGTCAAGGACGAGGGCAATCCCGAGGCGCTGCGGATTATCCGGGAAACCATGGACCCCTGCGACAGCGAATGGCGCGGCCTTTCCGTCATTCCCGGATCCGGACTCACACTAAAGACCGAATACAGGGACTTTGACGCAAAAGAGCATTTTGCTATTCCTGCACTCCCCGGCAAACAAAATCCACGATGTCGATGCGGGGACATCCTTCGCGGAGTAGCCACGCCGAAAGACTGCCCGCTTTTTGGCGGCGCCTGCACGCCTGACCACCCCATCGGTGCCTGTATGGTATCAAGCGAAGGGACATGTTCGGCCTATTATCAGTACGGTTCAGAAGAGATATTGCCGTAGAACTTACATGTGAACAGCAACAAGCTCTTCTTCCATCAGTACTCCAGGGAACCATACGCGTTCAAGAAAATGACCCCGTTTATCCAGCGCGCCATACCCCGCCGTCTTTCAGGACCGGGATATAAGGCGTATCGTAACCGGAATCTTTACCTTCTGAGCCTGGGCTGCGCAGATTTTCAATGTACCGTCGCAAAACAGAAATCGGAGCGTCGCCACAGCTACCCGCAAAGTAACCTGGTGGCAGGAGAGATCTACCCCACAGATAGCCTTGCAGGCCCGGATACCCACGGTTCCCGGTCAGCTTGAACCTCTCAACAGTTTTCGTAACCACAAAGAAAAGCGACAAAGATACAGCGCAAACTCTCAAAAAAGCAGTAATGTTCAAAAAACTGGCACAAGCAGATGCCAAGGCTCAAAAAACAGCATGATAAGACAGCCAGCGTACGTAATGACTTCCTGTATAAGCACACGACAATCATAAGCAAAAACCACGCTGTGGTTGTCATGGAGGACCCGCAGATAAGGAATTTATCACGTTCGGCTTCAGGCTTGCCGGCAGAGCCCCGGCATGCTGTCCGGGCAAAAAGGGATTGAAGAAATCCATTCCGGATCAGGGCCGGTTCGGCTTTCAACGGCAAGCTGGCTGCAACCTGACATGGCCTGGCGGCACAGTGCTTCCCGTGCCACCACAATGCACCAGCCGGACATGCGGTAACCGCGGCTGTGCGGGCAAGGACAAAGTCCCCCGCAAGCCGTCTTCAACGGTGCTTCCCGGGTTTTGAGATACATGCCGGTCTCAATGCGGGATTGAGTATGTTGGCGGCAGGGCATGCCGTGTTAACCTGTGGAGCGGAAAGGGCGCCCGGGCAGCCGCGTAAAGCAGGGACCCATCTGTGGTGCGGCCCAAGAGGGCCACTACTGATAAGAAGCCCCCGACGTCAGGCGGGGGAGGATGTCAACGGAGAAATCATGGAACAGACTATTCTTTTGGCCCACGGCGGTGGCGGGGATAAGACAAATGAACTCATCGGCCGGATTTTCAGCAGACATTTTTCCAATCCTCTGCTGACGGCAGACGATGCGGCCCTCCTGCCTCTCGGTGACAAAACCCTCGCCTTTTCAACAGACGGCTTTATTGTGTCCCCCTACCGTTTTCCGGGGGGGAATATCGGCAAGCTCAGCATTTGCGGCACGGTGAACGACCTCGCCTGCATGGGGGCAGAACCGCGTTGGATGACCTGTGCCTTTGTGCTTGAAGAGGGTTTTCCCGTCGACGAACTTGAGCAAATCGCTGCCTCCATGGCTGAAACAGCAAAAAAAGCCGGGGTCGTCCTTGTGGCAGGAGATACCAAAGTCTGTGCCAGGGGACAGGTCGACAAAATTTTTATCACAACAAGCGGCATCGGAATCAAAAAAGAAGGCGTTGCGACGTCCGGAAGCTTTGCAAAGCCGGGTGACGCCATTCTGGTCACGGGGGACATAGGACGGCACGGGGCAACCATTCTTCTCGCCCGCGAAGAGTTTGGCATTGAAGCCGCCATCACAAGCGACTGCGCCCCGCTCTGGCATCTCGTGAACAAGGCGCTCACCATCTGTCCCGACATACATGTCATCCGCGATGCAACCCGCGGCGGTTTTGGCACCGTTCTCTACGAGATTGCCGGACAAAGCGGTCTTGGCATGCAGATACAGGAAGAACGCATCCCCGTTGACGGGGCTGTTTCCGGGATTTGCTCCATGCTCGGCCTTGACCCCGTCTACCTTGCGTGCGAGGGGCGGCTGGTCATGATTGTGCCAAAGGAGGCCCGTGAAGCCGTTCTTGCGGGAATCCGTGAGGAGGAAGACGGTGAAAAAGCAGCTATTGTAGGCTATGTTGCGGGAAAGGAGCAGGCAGGACGGGTTCTTATGGAAACAAGTCTTGGCACGGTCCGCCTCCTGCCAAAACCAACGGGGGAACTCCTGCCGCGCATCTGCTGACGGGCGCTTACCGAGCTTTCTGTCACGGCATTCTCATCCGGCTCAAAAAGAGGAAGTCATGGGAGAATTACTGTACACGGATATGTCTCCCCTTATCGGCATTCCTTTCCCTTCGACATTTCTTCCAGCCGAAACGGGACACGTCAGCATACCACACGCTCTGAACACATTCCCCGTTTTTTCTGTTTTTGCCGTTTTGTGCCCTATCTGTAAGGACCAGAACGCAGCAGCACGTCATTGTGCCAAGCAGACGAACGTGGTCTGCGTCTAAGGACAGCATCAGCTGCAGCTCTCACGACCATAAACAAAGTCACAGTCTGCGCAGAAATCATCGGCTGCAAAAAAAAAGAACTCCAACGAAAACATCATAATGCCACGGCATGCAACGCCACGTTGGAGAAGATCTTAGGGAAAGAAGAGAGACCGTGCAGGCAGCCTGTGAGGTATGCACGGCAAAGTAAAGCGTTAACCGTGATCTTCCGCAAGGGCCGCCTCGAGAGCCTGTGCAAGCTGATCGGCACATGAAGTGTTTTTATTGCCACAGGTATTGCCCTTAAGAAGATTAATGGCCTTTTGGGCCTCACCGCCCTCGAGAAGCCGTGAAATGGCCTGGAGGTTTCCGGGACACCCGCCTTCAAAATAGAGATTGTGGATTTTTCCTTCATCAAGGGAAAAAAAGATCTGTTTGGCGCAGACGCCACGGGGAACATACGAATAGGATTTCATGACACTGTCTCCTAAAACACGGAATCGACACGTGGTCGAAAGTTGAAGAAAAGCCGTATAACGGGGAAGCTCACCCTGCAATGAAGAGACGTCAGGCTGTCTTTGCGACCTCTTGTGGCTCCCTGGCAATAACGAGCCTGTTTTTACCGCCTTCCTTTGCCTCGTAAAGAGCAAGATCAGCTGTTTTCATCAGAAGATTTATATTCCGGGAGACGGAAGACGCACCGCCTATACTCAATGTGACATTCCAGGACGAAAGCTTTCCGTCTAAACGGACATGCTCACGGATGCGCTCTCCCACACTGGCCACTGCCGATGAATCAGCCCCCGGCAAAATGGCGATAAATTCATCCCCGCCAAAGCGGCCCGCAACATCTGTTTCCCGAAGGGACTGGCGAATAGCGTTTGCAACTCCCTGCAGAACAGCATCCCCACCATCGTGACCATATGTATCATTGATTTTTTTAAAATTATCGAGGTCAATAAAAAGAAGGCCAAGTCTAGTAATTGTTTTCTCTTGATCAAGATCCTTCAGAACATCATTTATATGACGCCTGTTTGCAATCTTTGTCAAAAAATCTATTTTTGCATCTTCCATAATTTTTATATTAAGCTTCTGTAGTTCACTATTAAGCTTCTTATTATTCATAAGAACAAAAAATTGTCTTATTGAAAGAATAAAGACAAGAAACATTGCCCAACAAAACGAGAAATTGTAAAGTTCATAGTGAACAAAAATAAAAAACAGAAGTGAAAATGTAATAAAATACGGAAAAAGAGTTCTAACAATTTCTATAATATTTATTTTTTCAATTGATGAGGAAAGAGTTATTTTATTCTTCGATGATTTTTCCTCAGCAGATGCTATACAGGATATTCCAAGAACACAAAAAGCCAAAGACCATATTGGTTCAATATAACGTATATCCGTAAAATGATGCAGTTCATTAAGGAGATTTATCTGATCCCCTATGAACATTATAATAAACCCTAAAATCATGAGAAGCGGAGATTGTCTTCCAAGCCCCTCTCTCTCTGTATTAAAAAAAATCACCATGCAACCAAAAAGAATACCAAAGTCAAAAACAGGATAAAAAATTCGAAAAAACAATGTACTGGTAATGCCGGTAGCCTCTTCAATGACCGGATCAATGAGAAAAATATAGATCAAGCCCACGGCAGCAATCAGACTGATCACAAGATCACCTGAAAACGAGGCAAGATTGACATTGTCCCGGCGAAGAAAGGTGACGATCCCCGCAATACAGAAAAGCGTGTAGGAGACCTTAAAAAAATCAGGAAGAGCAGGCGATGTAACGGTAATGTTCAGTACATGATCATAAAAAGCCCAGATTGCCTGCCCGATAAAGGAAGAAATAGCGGTCAGGGCAAAGAAAAACCAAGGGAGTCGGACACCGTGCTTATGCGCCTTAATGCCGATGAGAAACGCGCAAAGACCAAGATCAATGCCGATAAGCCCGAAGACATTTCCGTATGCGGAGAGGACAGGAATATCGAAGACAAGGATGGCTGCATAGACAACAAAGAAAATGGACATTATGGAAAGATACCATTTCTTCCAGGCGGTAAGCGACATTGGGACTCCCGAGTTTAAAAAAAAAAGAAACGCTTTTTCCCGCATGCTGTCAACAAAAAGCCGTGTTCCGCGTATCCCCCCGAGACCCGCAAAACAGACGAAAAAAGGAGCCTTGCGCCCCCCTCTGTAGCAACGCTCTTGCCGTTGCTGAGTTGAATCAGTTGAATCAATATGTACTAAAAGGCGCTTTCTCCAAAAAAGTTCCTTTATCAAGAATTGTCAGTTAAGCGGAATCCATGTCGGAGGAGTCTTCTCATTTCTACTGTTGTTTTTGAAAAGACCGGGATCCGCATCAGGGATGATTCCGGGAACGCCCAATGACTGACCGTCAGGAAGCAGGGGAAGGGATGTTCCGCCCTGTTTCCAATTCCAGGGGGCCACGGGGTTTTGCGTCTTCCAAAGGCCCTTGCCTGAATCCTTGGCCGCTTTCTGCGCCTGTGACCACGATCTGCACACCATGGCCTTGCAGCGGCTTGCTGCCACCCAGGAGTGTCCCTCGCGTATGCTCTCGCCATTGAGAACCCGGCCATTTTTCGCCACAAGCCCGTATATCCTTCCGTATCCGTCAATTCCCATGGTAACAATGTCGATCATGCTTTTTTCGGGAAGTTTCTCAGCAAGCCACAATCTTGATTCATTTCCGCCCTTTTGCTGCAAATCAGGCGCGTCGATGCCATAGAGCAGAACGAAAAGAGGGGAAGTTTCATCGCCAAACGGCGCCACAGTAACGGTATCGCCGTCATAGACATTCATGACTGTCGCCTGCCACGCATAGATGGATGTCGGTAGAAGAGAAAAAATAAGCGTAACCAAAAGACTTGTGGGGAACTTATGCATCTGATCTCCTCCCGCATCTCTTGTCAGACGGAGGGGAACGTCTGGAGGTACCTTTGCCACGCGCCTCACGAAACAAACTTCCGACGGAGTTCCTCCCGAAACCGGCTCCACGTCCTACCCAAAGAAGATTCCAGGCCTTTCCAGACACAAACTCATTCAATGCCGCAATGGCGGCCAACGCGTTGAAGGTCAAAGGAAGCGCTCCAAAGACAGAGGTCTCTGATTCGAACCGTCCCGTACGGTAACACATGCTGCCTCAATGGCAGGCTCTTTCGTGAAGTGACGGCATCGGTTCAGGTCTTCCCAATGCACTTTTTGCCTGAATCATATCCCGCAAAAAACAAGAGTAAGATGGGTGGATTTTTCATCCATCAGGAAACAAATACTGACGACACGGCTCTTACATCGCACCACAATGCCTACTGCAAAAACTCTCGGAAACGGTTCCGCGCATCGGAACGGCTTCTGATTTCATCAAGTCTTTTTCTGGCATTGGGCTCTCCCTGTGAAGCCGCCTTATGAAACCAAGAGACGGCCTGGGCAAGGCTCTGTGGAAGCCCCTCTCCGCGGCTCAGTATATCTCCGAGCATATACTGGGCAGGAGCAAAGCCTTCCTCGGCCGCCTGTCGGAAAAGAAGTGCAGCCTCTTCAGGATTTCTCACTCCACCCTCCCCCTCCAGGAGCATGAGACCAAGAAGATACTTGGCCTCAACAACACCCTGGCTGCCTGCAAGCGCAAAAAGTTCCGCCGCCCTGCGGGGATCCCGGGGAAGCCCCTCGCCTGTTCTGTAGAGATTTGCCAGATGATACTGCGCCGCAGCGTTTCCCTGTTCCGCAGCCTCTGCAAACCAATGTGCCGCTTCCCTGACGTCTTCCCCGACTCCGCGACCGTTGTAGTACATAACGGCAAGGTGCTGCTGGGCTTCCGCCTCTCCCTGCAATGCTGCCGCCCTGAACCACGAGGCGGCGAGCTCATCGTCTCTGGGAACACCGAGACCGTTATAGTACATCAATCCCAGCATATCCTGAGCCTCTGAGAGGCCGCTTTCCGCGGCTTTGCGGCAGTAATTGGCTGCCTGCACCGGATCTTTCGGAACCCCCCTTCCCTCAGTATAAAGAAGCACAAGATTATAGAGCGCATCAAGGTCCCACTGTTCTGCAGCTTTGCGGTACCACTGGGCGGCCTTTACTTCATCAAGAGCAACGCCTTCGCCTGACTGGCAGTGCCATCCCATTCTGCACTGCGCTTCCGAAAGGCCCTGTTCAGCAGCCACAAGCGTCCAGTACGCCGCTTTCTGAAGATTTTTCTCGATTCCCCTGCCATGATAGTACATATCACCAAGACAGAAGGCGGCAGCAACATGCCCGTCTTCGGCAGCCCGCATAAAACACCTCACGGCATCACGGAGGGATTCAGGAGTGTTTTCAGAAGCAAGACGAAGGCCTTCGTCATAATAAAAGTCGCCCGAGAACTCTTCCGGGGAATACCCGAACGCCCCCTCCCGTTCCGGGCGGTTCTGCACAGACTGGAAAGGATCACTGTCTTTTTTGGCGCTCTTCCCAAGCACATCTAGAAGGCTGCGACGAATATCTTCATTCTGAGTACGGCAAAAACGGGTCAAAAAAACGGCAAGAGCAGCACCGCTTTCATCAGCTGCGATGTCACGAACAGCCTGCGGCGGGATGCTGGTCACGAAATACCACGACGTCATGGCCCTCAGCACGGCCTCCAGGTCAAGGTAATACCGTCGTGCCAAAAGGAGCGACTCCTGCATAATCCAGTACTGCGTGCTGGCTCCGGAAGCATACATTCTGTGTGGAATGCCTTCCACGTACAGCTTGAGCATCAATGCGACTTCACCGGGACACCTGTTTCCGAGCAACTCGCGAAGCGTTTCCTCAAGAGTGGTGACAAGACGCCTGTCCGTGAAGAGGGCATCCCCCGTGTATTGACGGATTTTTAACAATGCAATGATTATTTCTGTACGCATTCTGCCGCTCCGCGTTGGCACGTCGCTGATTTTTTGAGAGTCCTATGCATCTTCGTTAAACAAAGAAGTTTTGTACAAAATATGTAGCATCCCTCAAATGTCAACGAGGGAAGGTCCGTGACGAATCTCGCTGAATATTATTGATACAGATGCTGAGTAGTTCCTAGTGGACCTGCCCAGTATCTGGCGGTGTCAGAAGGGTGGAAAAAATTGCAAGCCGCACATTATATCACAAAATTTCCCGGATACCCTCCAGAGCCCATTCTAACAGTAAAACACGAAAAAGACCTCCCTGCAAACCGCCCTCACCGCGCTTTCATGAGAACATAAAAAAAAATTAAAACAACAAAAAAGAGATTGACAAGAAGCTGGGTTTGAAATATCCATACGTTGTTTGGGTCATTAGCTCAATTGGTAGAGCAGCTGACTCTTAATCAGTTGGTTTGGGGTTCGAGTCCCCGATGACCCACCAGAAATTTCAATAAGTTAAGGCGGTTAGGACAAGTTCCCAACCGCCTTTTTCCTTTTTGTCAGTAGGCTGCAGCGTGGCAGTATTAGCAAAAATTTGACTCTCAAGCTGGTAACTATCTGGAATTAAAAGAGAATCTCTTGGCCAACGGCAAGCCACACTTGAATGGCATGCCTAAAGCAAACTTGCGGCGGTCAGTTGTTCTCTTCTGCAAAATTTTGTAACGTTCGAGAGTTAATATAGAAGTAATCTTTTTTGATTTTTACATTCTGTAATCTTAGAATTTGACAAATTTTTATGCTGAAGGTGTAAATCTTGCCTGAAATAAATACAAATCTCCGCTGCTTGTTTTTTCAAAATGCGCATATTATGCCTTTTGAAAAAAATGGATATGCAGTTTATACTCATGATGGTCAATTAATTAAAGAAAGTCTCAATTTCAGAGATTATTGTTTGGTATTTAGACCACGTGAATTTACGACTCCAAAGATAAGACTTACGGAAGATTGCATCTTTGGAGGTTTTCTATTTAAGCACTACGGGCATTTTCTTTTGGAGAGTCTATCACGTCTTTGGTTTGCAAAAGAACATCCCAACCTTTTGGTAGTTTTTGTTTGCCGTGATACA
>JAIKXS010000074.1 GCA_024683955.1 Desulfovibrio sp.
TCTTCCGGCCTCAGAAAGGTTTCTTCCGGAGAGAGCGGCACTTCTTTTTGGACAGGAGGAGCCTGTCCCATGCTCGTGTCTGTTTTGATCCCCTCCTTTTCAGGCCAGTTTTCCGGACCGCCCATGTTGATCTTTGCCCTGATGTTCTGGGGTGAAATATCGAGGACGCGACTGTTCTCCGCGGAGTTTCCCGAAACCGTCTCCGTGAGGTCGGCGGCACGGGCCTCGGCGTCAAAAATGCGCGAAAGACGGCGGAGTGAGAGAAGGAGAGATCTGAACGAAGATCGTTCCGGCACCGGAGGCACGAGTTCCGATGTGGAAAGAATGGTTTTCAGCCGTGAATAAGGAAGACTTTTTTCATTACGGAGAACGCGGCGGGCACGCTGCATGTCCGGGGCTTCGGAACCGGTAAAGGCATCGGTGAGGATCCCCCGGACCGCCGGAAGAACGGGGGCCGGCCCGGAACCAGGCCTTCCTGGAAGAAGGGATGCCTTTGATTCATCCCCATGGACGGCTCTGCCGCCCTCCTCCTCCGTCGGAAGAGACGCCGGGAGTAAGGCACTCTGCCCGGTGACACGGAAGGTCCCTCCCCGTAAGGAAAGATCACTGCCGCCCTGTCCTTCTTTGCGGCCCTGTTCCCTACAGACCGCCTCTCCGCCTTGGACAGCGCCGTTGTTTGCCCGGAGAAAGCGTATGGTCACAAGATTTTCCCCCTGCCGTTTCAGGACGTAGGACGCAACGGCAGGAGTGAGGAGAAGAGAAAGCTCGTTCTCTTCGAGCATAATGGCCGAGAGAAGCGAGTCTCTGCCAAGAGTCGGAAGCGGAGTGAAGGGACGGATGCGGGCTGCAGTGAGCGGAATTCGGCAGAGGAGCCCCTGCCGTTCAATACGGCTCAGCTGATCTTTGCGGTCAAGCAGAAGAAGGAGGTCCGCATAATCCGCGTGTTCATGAAGGGAGAGGGAAAAGGCAAAGAGATTCAGAGGGAAGAAAAGAAAACAGCAAAGCAGGACAGCCGAAAGAAGGGACCGAGCTGACGGTGGCAAAAAACGTAGTGACAAGAAAAAACGTCTTCTCATGGTGCGGCAGTGCGAGCGGCAGGGCGAAGAAACGCGAAGTGATGGGCGTGCGAAGGCAGATCAGACCTCAGAGGGAGTATTTTTTTAATTTCTCCACAAGGGTTGTCCGCTTGATGCCAAGATATTCCGCCGCCTGGTTCTTAACGCCGTTTGCCTTACGTATCGCTTCCTCTATGAGTTTCGTTTCGGCAGTTTCAAGAAAATCTTTAAGGGTAAGTCCCATGGTATTGAGATGATCAAGGGTCGGCCAGAGGAATTCCCCCTGCCCCGCGGAGGCAGCCGCGCAAGAAGGCGTCACTCTTACGGCGGTCTCCTCGTTTGTCCCCTCTGCCGAAAGATTCACGTCTTCAGCCGTTTCTGCCTCTTCACCTACCTGTGAGAGAATCTTGTCCGGCAAGTCCTCAGGCTTCACCACATTTCCGTCCGTCAGAATGCTCAGGCGTTCCATGAAGTTTTCGAGTTCACGGACATTGCCCGGCCAGGTGTAGGCAGAGAGGATGCGTGCTGTTTTCGGGGCCAGCTCAAGGGGAGGACGGCCCTTTTTTTCGCAGAATTTATTCAGAAAATGGGTCGCCAGAAGGATGACGTCCCCGCCCCTCTCCCTGAGGGGGGGAAGATGAAGGGGAATGACGTTGAGACGGTAGTAGAGGTCCTCGCGGAAGTGGCCGACATGAACTTCATGCTCAAGATCCCTGTTGGTGGCCGCCACTATGCGCACGTCGACCTTTTTGACACCGGTTCCGCCCACCCGTTCGATCTCTTTTTCCTGGAGCACACGCAAAATTTTGACCTGGAGACTGAGATCCATCTCCCCAATTTCGTCAAGGAAGATGGTTCCCCCGTCAGCCAGTTCGAAGCGCCCCGGCCGTGAACGGATGGCATGGGTGAAGGCGCCTTTTTCATGACCGAAGAGCTCGCTTTCAAGGAGTTCCTTGGGAATGGCTCCGCAGTTGATCGGCACGAAAGGTTTTGAGGCGCGGCTGCTGTTGGCGTGCAGGGCACGCACCAGAAGTTCCTTGCCGGTGCCTGATTCACCGGTGACAAGGACCGTGCTGTCTGTCGGCGCAACCTTGCTGAGCATTTTGAAGACACCCGCAAGCGTCGTGCTTTGCCCTATGATGCCGGAGGTGTTGAGTTCCATGTTTCATCCAGTGCTTAAAGAGACCTCAGTCATACACCGCTCCCCGTAAAAATGCAAATAGAGACCCAGTTTGAAGCGCAGGTGCATGCTTTTCCCTGTCCCGGAGAATTTTTACCGCGCCCTTTCGACCACCCTGCCCTGTCCGGCCGTCCGGCTTGCGTCAGGAAGAATGCGCTCTGAACAGAAAGGCCTTCCCCGGGTTGGGAAGGCCTTTCATTGGAGCTTGAGATTGGAGCTCGTTCTTTCGAACTATTGCTTCATTTCCTGCATAAGATCGCTCAGACGCTGCGTCTGTGCGGAGAGGTCCGAAATGGCCTGTGAGGCTTCGTTCATGGCCTGGGCGGTCTGGCCGGAGAGGTTGTTCACCTCCATGACGGAGCGGTTGATTTCCTCGCTTGCGGCTGATTGTTCCTCGCTGGCAGCCGCGATGGCGTTCACCTGATCTGTTGTGGCGTCAACGGTGGCCACGATTTCCTCAAGGGCCTGTCCGCTTTCGCGTGCGTACTGGGTCGCCTCTTCAAGACGCGCCACGGCATTCTCCATTCCCGCCATGCTTTTTTCCGTGCTGATCTGGATGGCCTTTGTGGCGTTGCCTACATCAGCCGTGGAGGCCATGGTTTTTTCGGCAAGCTTTCTGACCTCGTCTGCGACAACCGCAAACCCGCGTCCGGCCTCACCGGCTCTGGCCGCTTCAATGGCTGCGTTCAGGGCAAGAAGGTTCGTCTGATCGGCGATGTCGGAAATAACCGACATGATCTGTGAAATGCTTTTTGCGTGTTCGCTGAGCTCGGTCATGTCGTCCTTCAGGGCGAGGGATGCCTTGCGCATCTCACCGATGCTGTCGACCGCCTTGCCGACCACTTCCGCTCCGGCCTGGGCCTTCAGCTTGGTGTCTGCCGAAGCCGAGGCCGCCTGGGAGGCGTTGCGTGCCACTTCCTGAACGGTTGAATTCATTTCGTTCATGGCACTCGCTGCGTCGGCCAGACGGCTGGCGCTTTCGTTGGCACTCTTGTCGGACTGCTCGATCTGCGCCGCAAGTTCCGTTGAGGCAGAGGAGATGATGTTGATCATCTGTTCAAGGCGGTCAGCCACATCGAGAATGCGTTTCTGCGCCTCTTGTGCGTTGTTCTTGGAAATCTCAGCCTCATTCATGGCCTTCTGGGCACGGACGGCTTCTTCCTGTGCCTTGGCACTTTCCTCGCGAGAAGAACGTATCATGGTCTTGAGGGATTCAACCATCTTGCGCAGGGCGTCGCCGAGATCTCCGAGCTCGTCCTTGCGTGTCACATCGAGGGTTTTCTCAAGATCGCCGGAGGCAACGGCCTGGGCAAACACGTTGGTTGTCTGCACGTCTCTTGTCATGGAGCGTATCACAAAAATAAGGATCAATGCCACGATGACGGCGCTGCCGAGCATAAGAAGCAGCGTGATGTTTCTGAGATAGCTGGCCTGCTCGGCAAGTTCGCTTTCGGTAAGGCAGCTTACGGCCATCCAGCCCGATCCGGCGTCCTTCTGATAGGCGACGAGGCGTCGAATGCCGTCGGATGAGTAGTAGTCGTCCTTGACCCCGCTCGCGCCCTCGGAGAGTCCGGCCATCCAGCTTTGAAGCTTGTACATGTTCATCGTCTGAATTGTGTTGTAATCGGGGTGGGCCAGCATAAGGCCTGATTTGCTGTCAACGAGGTAGCTGTAGCCCGTCTTGCCGATCCTGACTCCTCCGATGGTGTCGGCCACAAGTTTTCTGCAGCCGAGAATGGCGTAGATGGAGCCGCAGATCTCACCCTTGCTGTTCTTCATGGGGGAGATGACCATGACGGTCTTTTCGCCGAGGGACGAACTCATAAGCGGGGAGGAGATCCCGATTTGACCTGACATGGCTGTGCGGAAATAGTCCCTGTTTGAGATGTTGACCTTGTTGATGTTTGCCGGATCGCTGCTTGCGATGACGACACCGTCCTTGTCGGTGAGGTTGAAGGCAAGAAAATTGTGGTAAATTTCCTTAAAGGATACGACGAGGTTCTGGGCTTTCTTGAATGCCTCCTCCTTGGTAGAACCGTCACTTGCCGAGCCCAGGGAGATGTGATCCATGAGGGGGCGGAAGCGGGTCATGGCCGCCATGGCATGGATGTTGTCCCTGTAGTTTGCGGCGGCGCTGCGGATATTTTTGGCGAGTATCTGATTGGCCGCATTCAACATGTTGAGCGTGTCTTCCTCAAGCTGGTTCACAACGAGTTTGGCGAGGAGAAAGGAACTCGCAATCATAAGGATGAGGAGTGCGCTGAGACTTGGCAGAAGCACTTTGTTCTGTAGATTGAGTTTCATTACGTTGTCGGCGTTCTTGCCATGTGTGGTGGCAGAGAGCGCTGCCTCCTTTTTGTTGGTTTTGCAAGTCAGCCATACGCCAAAGAATATGATCTGTGCCTGCTTGGTTAGTGCAAAGGGAAAATGGCTTGTTCAAACAGTGAAAGCAAATTGCAAAATACTTATCGTCATGTTGTGATGAGTATTATAGGGCAGATTTGGTAAAAATGTGCATCATTTGGCACTATTCGGGAATCGGGCTTGGGAACGCGGGGAGAAAAACGAAAAGGGATCCTGCTGGCATATCCCTGTTTTTTTCCCACCGGGCCTCTTTTTACCTCTTTCGGGTTACCGATATCCTGAAGAGAAACTAAAATGTCCGGGTAAAAAAGCGGACGCTCCCGTCCTGCATTTACAGGATCGGGAGCTCCCCTCAGAAGTCAATGACATGACGGCGTGGTCTCCGTGTGACAGTGGTCACCATGGCAGAATATTTTCTTTGAAAAACGTGTTCAGTTCTTTCCGGATTTTTCCGGGTCCGCGCGCAGAACCCCCTCTAATTCCTGACAGGCTCCCATGAGTTTTTCATGGTTGTTTTGTATATAGAGAAGCGCCTCATCCCCGGCCTTCTCCCCGTCGATCCTGTCGAGGTGGCGGATGCAGGCCTGTTCAAGGCTCCTTGCCATGTCTGAAAGGCGCTCGCCTCCGACGGAGAGGGCCGAGGTCTTGAGCGCGTGAACGGCGATGCGGTAGCGGGAGAAATCGTTGCTGCCAAAGGCGTCTTCGAGTTCAGCCTGTTTTGCCGGAAGCAAGGTACAGAAAAGGTCTGAAAGCTCGTGAAAGAGGGCCGGGTCACCGTCGCTGTAGAGAAGGCCCGTTGACGGGTTAAAGACGACCTTCTCCGTGCCGGGGCCGGATTTGTTTACGCAGCTTTCTCCTTGTGTCTCCTTTTCTTCCTTCCTGCTTTTGAGGAGAGGCCTTGTCTTTTCTTTCGGCAGAAAGGTGAGGAGCACATGCTCAAGTTCCCGCCCTCTTATGGGCTTTGAGATGTATTCGGAAAAGCCCTCCTCAAGAAGCTTTTCCCGTATGCCGACAATGGCGTTTGCAGTGAAGGCAATGAAAGGAACGTTCCTGGCATTTGGGAGTTCCTTTGCCCTGTGGAGCGTTTCGATGCCATCCATGCGCGGCATCATCTGATCAAGGAAAATGAGGTCATAGACGGTTTCGGAAATCTTTTTGAGTGCTTCTGCCCCGCTCAGGCAGCAGTCGATCCGGACGCCTGTTTTCTTGAGGAGATGCGTGACGGTTTTCAGGTTGATTTCGTTGTCGTCAACAACAAGGATACATGCGTCCGGCGCCGTGAAACTTTCGGTGTAGGCAGCCTGTTCTCCGTGGGCCTCCATGAGAAGAGGGGAAAATTCGCCGACGGGAGTCTTGTCGACAACACGCTGCGGCAGTTCAACGGTGAAGGTTGAACCCTTTGTGTAGACGCTCTTCACCGAAATTTGGCCGTGCATAAGGGTGGCAAGTTCCTTCGAGATGGAAAGACCGAGCCCTGTCCCCTCTATGGTCGGGTTCTCCTCAATGCCGATTCTTTCGAAGCTTTTGAAAAGATGGGGAATGTCCTCCTCCCGTATGCCGATGCCCGTGTCCTGAACGGAAATGGAAAGAATGACGGTGTCCGGGGTCTCCGAGGATCTTGCGTTCACGTAGAGGTCCACGTGTCCCATTGCGGTGTATTTTGCCGCATTGGTCAGAAGGTTAAGTACAATCTGCTGAATGCGGACCATGTCACCGGTGAGAACGGATGGAAGAGCTTCATCGATGTGCAGATCGAACTGCAAATTCTTTTTCTGGAAACGGGGCTGTGTCAGGAAATAAAGATTCCTGAGAAGTGTCACGAGGTGGTAGTCGTTTTCACGGATGTCCAGCTTGCCTGATTCGATGCGTGAAAAATCGAGAATGTCGTTGATAAGGGTGATAAGCGTGTCACTCGCCTGCTTGATGGCCAGGGCGTACTCGGTGATGGAGGTAATCCGTGATTCCCGTATGATCAGCTCATTCATGCCGACAATGGCGTTGATGGGCGTGCGGATCTCATGGCTGATGTTGGCGAGAAAGGCGCTCTTTGCGTTATTGGCCTTTTCAGCCATTTTTTTCTGCCGTACAAGATATTCGCTCTGCTCGGCCTTTGACTGCATTATGAGCAGGGAGAGCGAAACAATGGCAAAAAGGATGAGGACCATGACGGAGACACGTACGAAAAAGTTGTTGATGTGGGTGATGTTGCCGGCCACTGCTTCCCACGGGATGAAGCCGACCATGGAGCAGTTTGTATGGGGAATGTCGGCCGCAAAGAGAAAGTCCTTCCTGCCCTGCTCCGTCTCCACATAGACGGCGTCGGCGCGTTTTGTTGCGAGGTTGGTGCGGATGCGGTTGTAGCCGTCGATGACGGCCTGGTCCCGGAAAAAGGCCTCGTCGTTCTCGTCATAGTTCTTGAAGGGGACGATGATGTGCCCGTTGCGCTCCATAATGAGGAGACGGTTGTCGTCGTTATAGTCGGAGAGGGAAAACTGGTCCGGAAGAAGGGACGGCTCGTAGAGACGGTAGATCACGCACTGCACGTTGCCCTGATCCTTGATGGGAACGGCGAAGAGAAGACCGTGGCGGGGATGGTAGTCAATGACGTCGTTTCCGCGGAAGGCCATGGAGAGACGGGGAAAGTCGGATTCCTTCAGGGGATCTCCCTGTATGATATTGCCTTCTAGACCCAGAATGCCAACGGCAATCCCCAGGCGGATGGAATTGAGGCGCATGGCGTCGAAAAACTTTTTCTGTTCCGTGGTTTCGTAGGGCTGAAGGTAGTCGGCCGCAAGGTGCAGGGACGCGAGTTCGCGTCCGAAGCGTTCTTCGGCCATGACGGAGAGATCGGCGATCTGTCGGGCCACGCTCTGCTCCATGGAACGATTGAGCAGTGCGGTGACCTTCTGGTACACAACGGTTCCGACAATGATGAGCAGAACCATGAGAATCAAAAGCATAATATAATTTTTACGCATTGAAAGACTACGTATTTTTTTTGTCATAATATGGTATTTTTTGTATGGGTGTTATGGGAGTGAATACACAATAATACAATAATTTTATATTATCTTATATTATGAAATATTGTTGTTTATTTTTCTATGATTCCCTGTACAAGCCAGTCCATGTCGTCAATAAGAGCATTGTCACTTATGACCTCTCCACGCTTGCAACGTATATTTCCTTTTATATCAAAAATAGGCCCTTTAAATATAAGCCTTTTTTCACTTAGTCCAAAACGAAGCTCATCGATAATTTCTCTGTTCTCTTTTGATACTCGTTCCGAGAGTGGAGAAAGCGTAATGATTTCCCTGTCGAATCCGACCCAATGGTTTTTGACATATTTAAGTTCGCCTTTCATGAAATGCTGGATAATTTCGTAGTAGTAGATGTCCCAGCGGCACTGAATTGTTGTAAGCGCATGGTCCATGTTCAGTGTCTGCTGGGCATTGTAGCCTATGAAGGGGATCCCGGCCTTCTCCGCGATGATCGGAATGGTGAGGCCGGCCTGATGATAAGCAAGAAGGTCAACGTCCCGGTCGAGCAGCAGCTCATGGGCGTGCTCGGCCTCGGTCTGCGGATTGCTCCAGGAATTTGTCCAGGAGACGTAGACAAGGGCCTTTGGGTTGGTTGCCTGCACGCCGAGGGCAAAGGCATTGAGTCCCCGGATGACTTCGGAATTGGGGAATGCCGCGATGTAGCCGATACGGTTTTTGCGGCTTTCAAGTCCTGCCAGCGCGCCGGCGAGGAAACGGGCCTGATACATGCGGATAAAGCAGCTTGTGAGGGGACTGTTCTGTATGTCGGCGGAATTTGTGACGAAGGCGATATGGGGATTTGCGGCAATGATGGCCCGGGTCGCAGCGGATTTGGTATAGGTGCAGAGAAAGATCATGGTGCATCCGGAGTCGATGAGCTCCTGGATGTTTCGCCCCGTCGCTCCGGACGCTTCCCGCACGTTGTCGCGAACGTCGAGGTCGGCATCAAGAAGAGCGCATGCCACCTTGATGCCGTTGTACTGGGAGGCGTTCCATCCGTCCTCGTCCTTGTCTCCGTGCATGATAAATCCTATCTTGACACGCGGCGAATCCGGTTCCATGGTGAAAGAACTGACCGTAAGCAGTATGGCAAGAAGCGCTGCCCCGGCGATTATGCAGAGAAGCGCTGTCGGAGAGGCGGCTCCGAATCTGAAGGAGGATATCATAGGGTTTCAGTCGCGGTACACCCGGGGCAGGGCTTTCAGGCATCCCGCATTTTTCCTTGTTGTTTCGAGCACCCGTGTTCAGGTGCGCATCCCGGCGTTTTTTTCAATCGAAGGGAATGCTCCCGAGGCGGTCCGGATGAATATGGACGATTCCCCCTGTCACTGCATTGTCGGGAGCCGTCTTCTTTTATTTTCACCTTCTTCGTTTGTCTGCGGAAGATTTCCTGAAGATGCCGTGAAGAAGCATGGTGGAAACATGGCGCTGTTATTTATACGGTACTTCTATGCCCTGCAGGAGCCAGTCGGTAAAGAGCAGTTGCTTATCCGGAAGGCTTTGGTGTAAAGGACATTGTAATATGCCGTATGTATCATATAACGGGCCTTTGAAAATGATATTAATATGTCTTAATTCATTAAATATTGGCTCTGTAAGGAATTAGTATTGGCGCAAATTTCTATTTAGGGCGTGGTCATTTTCGTTGATTGAAAAATAACAACTGCAAACGCTATATCATTTTACATTTTATTTAAAAAACTGTTGTTTTCAATAAATTGTAATGTAAAACACTTGAAAATAATTCTTATTATTGCTACAGTA
>JAIKXS010000079.1 GCA_024683955.1 Desulfovibrio sp.
ATGTCAACCTCAAGAGCAAGGAAGTCAGCGATAGGGAAAGAATTCCCGTGTTGAGAAAGACGGCGTAAAAATATGTTAACCTGATTTGCAATCTGTTTTTTTCTGCCTCTACTCGCACCAACACTAATTCCTTACAGAGCCTAAATATTTTGTTGACTTCTTCCTGCTCTTCTTTTGAAACAAGTTCTGAAAAATCAGAAAGAGCTATTGCATCTTCTTCTATGCCAATCCATGTGTTTTTAAATCTGTATATATCTCCTCTGAGATATAATTCTAGCAGGTGCGAGTAGTATATATCCCATTTATAAAGAACAGATGTCAGGTTGTATTCTGAGAAACTCGCAATATGTGTGTTGTATCCGACGAAGGCTGCCCCCTCCTCTTCGGCGGTCTGGGGCACTGTGAGGCCATCCTGGTGGTAGGCGATGAAATCCGCATCGTGCTTGTGGATGAGCTGTTTTGTGTAACGCCGTTCCTTTTCCTTGTTTTCCCAGGATCCCGTCCACGCCACAAGAAGGCGGGCTACGGGATTGACCCTCCAGAGCCCGAGGGCAAAGGCGTTGATACCGGCGCAGACCTCATGGGTCGGCATGGCGGCGACGTAGCCGACAACGCCGCTTCTTGTGTGGAGGCCTGCAAGGACGCCCGTCACGTAGCGTCCCTGATAGGTGCGGATGTATGTATTGATGAGGTTGGGAATGGTGAAATCGGAAGAAATGCTGGCAAAGAGAGTTTTGGGATTGTTCCTGATGATGCGTTCGGAAACCTTGGCGTAGCCGTAACTTGCAAGGAAAATGAGACCGCAGCCCGAATCTATCAGTTCCTGAATGGCCTTCGCGCATTCCGCTTCCCGTTCAGGGACCTTTTCCCGGTAGACGAGTTCGAGGCCAAAGCGTTCGCACGCGGCCCGCATCCCCTCATAGTGGGAGGCGTTCCAGCCGGCCTCCGTGATGTCTCCGATAATGACAAATCCTATTTTTGCCGGGGGACGTGAGGGGGAAATGTCAAAGGTGATGACGGAGATGAAAATGACGGCAAGGAGCGCTGCCGTTGTTGTAAGGAGCAGCACCAGCGAAAGGCGGGGAGAACGGGGAGGATTCGGAGCGGTCATACAAAGTTTCGTTTGCCGAGGGATTGGAGTTTGTTACCGTCAATAAGTTCAAAAATGTGGTCGACAACAAGGGGGTCAAACTGCCTGCCCCGCCCGTTCAGAAGTTCCTTGCGGACTCGCTCACCGTCAAGAGGGGCCCGGTAGCTGCGTTCGGAGGTCATGGCGTCATAGGCGTCGGCCACGGCGAGGATGCGGGCCAGGCGTGGGATGGCCTCCCCCTTCAGACCGCGGGGATAGCCGTTGCCGTCAAAGCGTTCGTGGTGGCACCAGGCGCCCACGGCGAGATCCTCAAAGACATGGATGCTCTGGAGAATCTCATAGCCGATGGTTGTGTGCGTTTTAATGGTTGTATACTCTGCCTCCGTGAGCCTGTCCGTTTTATTGATGATTCCGAGGGGTATGCCTATTTTTCCGATGTCATGGAGAAGGCCCATGAAATAGAGCTTCTGCTGCACATTGAGGTCCTCACCGGCGCATTCTGCAAGAAGTGCCGCCAGATCCGCCACCCGTTCTGAATGGCCTCTTGTATAGGCATCCTTGGCATCAATGGCCTTGGCCAGAGCCAGAACCATCTGACGGAAGAGAAGCCGGCTTTCGGCAAGATGCTGTTCAGCGAGGGCCGTCTGATGCCGCACTTCCTCCTCAAGGTTTTTTTGCAGGTATTCGTAGCGAAGGACGCGCTCCACTCGTTGAAGCACCACCGTGGGAATGAACGGCTTGCGGATGAAGTCCGTCGCACCCGCCGCAAATCCCTCGGCCTCCAGTCCGGCGTCGATATCTCCGGTAAGAATGACGACGGGGATGTTGGCATGGCGCGCATCGGTCCTGATGCGGCGGAGGATGTCAATGCCGCTCATATCGGGCATATGGTAGTCAAGAAGGATGAGGTCGATGCTGCTTGCCTTTGACAGGCACTCAAGTACACTGCCACCTGAGTCAACACATAAAAGCGTGGCCTTCCCGGAGAATATCCGCTGCAGAAGAAGACGGCTCAATGCATCGTCATCGGCTGCGAGGAGGACAGGCTTTTTTTCACCGGTAAAGATCATGGGTGTCCTGTGAACCACTGTGGGCAGGCAAGCAGAAGAGAGTGGTATACGAATTGAGGCAACGGAACAGGGAACCGATGTCCAGGAGGAATGGGGCGCGAACGAGAGGCCCCACGGTGGCTGACACGGGATTCCCCTCTCTAGCATTCTCCGAGTGGGTATGACAAGTCTTTTTTTCGTGTCTGTGTCGCGATTTTCGGGAATGCTTGCCTCGACGTGCGGAACATGCCATAAAAAATGACCCGTTTTCGTCGTGTGTTTTAACTTTTCTCTTTCTTGTTGTGATTCCGTGTCGGAGACTCGTAATGATTACCATCGAAAAACTGCAAAAATTCTACGGTGCCCGCCAGGTCCTTCATGATATCTCCATGCACGTGAAGGAAGGAGAAATATTCGGCATTGTCGGGCATTCCGGCGCAGGAAAGTCAACGGTTCTTCGTTGCATGAACGGGCTTGAGCCCTATCAGGGGGGAAAAGTTCTGGTCAATGGAGTGGAGGTCTCAAGCCTCGACGGCATTCGGCTGAGAACCCTGCAGCGCGGCATGGGGATGATCTTTCAGAATTTCAATCTCATGATGCGGAAGAACGTCTTTGATAATGTGGCGTTTCCCCTGCGTCTCTGGGGCGAGGAAGGTATCGATGCCCGTGTCAACGAGCTGCTTGACCTCGTCGGGCTTACCAACCGCGCGCGGCAGCGTGTCCAGTCGCTTTCGGGAGGTCAGAAACAGCGGGTTGGCATTGCAAGGGCCCTTGCCCTCAATCCCCCCATTCTGCTCTGCGATGAGGCAACCTCCGCCCTTGATCCCAAGACAACCATGTCCATTCTGGACCTCCTCGACGACATCAACAGGAGCCTCAGACTCACCATTGTCATGGTGACCCATCAGATGGAAGTGGTTAAACGTCTCTGTCACAGCCTTCTTATGCTCGACCGCGGGAAAATGGTGGCCATGGGCAATACAGCGGAGCTTTTTTTGTCTCCGACACGGGAAATGCGTAAAATGGTCACCGATGAGTTCGCGGTCATACCGGGAGGGGTCAACATACGGCTGATGTTCCCCAAGGCCATTTCGCTGGACTGTGTGATCACCCGCATGGCGCGGAGCCTTGATATTGATTTTTCCATTGTCGGGGGCAAGCTCGAACGTTACCTTGACGATGTCTTCGGCTTCCTGATCATCAATGTCCCAAAAGAGCAGAAGGAACGCGTCTTCGACTATCTGGAACGGGAGCATCTCTACTGGCAGGAGCTTGATCTTATGGAAGAGGAGGCGGACAATGAGTGAGAATGTTGTTGCGGCAAGTTTTCTTGCGCCGTACTGGGAGCGTCTGCAGGAGAAGCTCCCTGAAATCATCACGGCAACGTGGGAAACCATCGACATGGTTTTCTTCTCCACCCTTTTCTCCATGTTTTTCGGCTTCCTTCTGGCCGTCTGGATGATCATTACCAATCCCATTGGTCTTAGACCCTGTCCGTCCGTCTACAGGGTGCTTGATTTTGTCGTTAATCTTCTTCGTTCCTTCCCCTTTATCATTTTGCTGATTGCCATCATTCCCTTCACGCGTTTTGTCGTGGGGACATCCATCGGCAGCGCTGCCGCCATCGTGCCGTTGACCGTGGCGTGCGCTCCGTTTGTGGCGCGGCTTATCGAAAGCTGCTTCCTTGAGGTTGACAGCGGCGTCATAGAGGCGGCGCGTTCGTTTGGTGCGAGCAATACGCAGATCATTTTCCGTGTTCTCATTCCGGAAGCACTTCCCTCCATTATTCTGAACGTGGCGGTTGTGGCGATCACCCTGCTCGGCTATTCGGCCATGGCGGGAACCGTTGGCGGAGGAGGTCTGGGCGATCTGGCCGTTCGCTACGGATACAACCGCTTTCAGGTCGACATCATGGTGTACGCCGTGATTATCCTCTGCGTCCTTGTGCTTCTGATCCAGGGCGTCTGCAATTTGCTCTACAAGATACTGCGGTAGCAGGTTGCCGTGACTGTTTTCCTTTTGTCATCAGTGTTTGAGGAGTCTTGTATGAAGCGTTTTCTCATGGTCCTTTTCTGTCTGTCCTTTCTTTCCCTGTCTCTCCCCGGCTTTGCGGGCGCTGGCGAGGAACTTGTGATTGGTGTCACCCCCTTTCCCCACAAGGATATCGCCCTTAAGGCGAAACCTCTTCTCGAGGCCAGGGGATACACCCTCGTCATTCGGGAGTTCACCGACTACGTCCAGCCCAACATGGCTCTTGCCGGCAAACTTCTTTTCGCCAACTTTTTCCAGCACGAACCCTATCTTGACAATATGAACCAGGAAAAGAAGCTCGGGCTCGTCTCTCTCGGCAAGGTGCATATCGAACCCCTTGGCGTCTATTCAAAAAAAATCAAGTCCCTTTCCGAGCTGAAGAAGGGAGATGCCGTCTCCGTTCCCAATGATCCCACAAACGAGGCCCGCGCCCTGCGCCTTCTTGAGGCCAACGGACTTATCACCATAAAGAGCGGAGCCCTTGTCACGGTTGCCGACATCGTAAAAAATCCCCTTGCTCTCAAGTTCCATGAACTGGAGGCTGCGCAGCTCCCCCGGGCGCTTGACGACGTGTCCTGTGCCGTCATCAACACGAATTTTGCCGGTGAGGCCGGGCTCATCCCGTCGCGTGACGCTCTTGTGATGGAGGGGAAGGACTCACCCTATGCCAATATCATCGCGATCAGGGCCGAAGATAAGGAGAGCCCAAAAGCGAAGGCACTGCTTGAAGCCATGCAGTCACCGGAGGTACGCTCCTACATCAAAAACGAGCTGGAACCAAAGGGGATCGTGCCGGCCTTCTGAGCGGTGTGCTGCTGACCGGGACAGCCTTCCCGCGTCTTTTTTCTCTGAACGTCGGGGACTCTTTTACGGGTCCCCTTTTTTTGTTCTCTTTACCGGAAAAGGTGCGGCCACGGAGGCCAGGGAGGCGGGCCCCCTCCCCTTCAGGCTACGGAAGAGTGGTATCCCGATGTCAGGATCCGGGGCATGAGAGGACGTCCGGTGCATTTCGTTTTGCAGACGAACGGCGCTTCCGCGACGGGCGTTTGGCAGAGGGAATGGGGAAAAATCGGCAGGGTGCCGGCGGTTTTTTCGGATGAGGTGCGAAGGATACGCCTTGTCCAGCCCGGGTACAGATTGCGCGATGGGGTCCTTCCGGCCCCCCCCTTGCCGCGGAGAAGACCTGGGCATGAACCTTGCTGAATCTTCCGGAATACTCCCCGAGCGGATGCATGGGTAAAAAGGTCTTCTTCTTCTCATGCCTCTTCAGAATGAGCTAAAAAAAAGCCCTCCGGAGAGGGCAGAATATGTTTTTTGGGACGAACATCAAGGCCCGGGCTACCCTTCCGTTACGTCACCTTCCCTCCCCTCTCCGAGAGGGAGAAGAAGAGTGAAACAGGCGCCTGTTCCGTCCTCTCTGTTCTTTCCCGTGAGCTTTCCGCCACGCACGTGAGCAAGGGAGCGGGCGACGGCGAGTCCAAGTCCGGCAAAGCGTCCCAGGAGGGTCGAATCCCCGTTCTGTCTGCGCGGTTCGAGGGAACGGGTGCTGAAAAAGGGGTCGAAAATGTGCGGGAGGACTTCTTCGGGAATCCCCGTGCCGTTGTCTTCAATGGCAAGGGCATACCAGAGACTGCCGTCCCTGTCCTCCTGCCTTTTTGCCCGTACGCTGACCCTCCCCCCCTGGGGCGGATTTTTGATCTCTATGGCGTCAAGCGCGTTTTCGAACACATGAAGGAGGATCTGCTGCACTTCCTGGCGTACGCCTTCCGGTTTGGCGTCAATTTCCGAAAAATCGCATGTCACCGTGGTGCCCGTTGATTCAAGGCGCGCGCTCTGCATACCGAGGACGTTTTCCACAAGATCCGGAAGGGAAAGAGGCTCAATGCGGATGTCCATTCCGTGTCCCACCATGAGAAGCTTCTGGGTGAGTTCACGGACCCGTTTCCCCTGGGTTTTTATCGTCGTAATGGCTGTGTACACCTCATCCGCTTCGGGACTTTTCTCCCCGTCGAGCAGATCCTCAAGATCGTCTTCGATCAGTCCCGCAGCCTGCACAATGATGTTGAGGGGATTGTTGACCTCATGGGCCACACCTTCGGCAACGCGTCCGAGAACGCGCCAGCGCGCGGCTTCTGTCAGTCGCTGTGCCTCAGCCTTTGCCTGGGCGCGCTGCTGGACCTTGCCGCATTCCGCAAGAACGTCCTCGAGACGGACGGGCTTTGAAAGCCAGTTGCGCGCTCCGTGCTGCATGGCCACGACGGCCTTTCGTACGTCTCCGGCCCCGGACAGCATGACCACATCCTGTTCCGGGTATTGACGGCGGAAGATCTGCAGCAGGGCGAGGCCGTCCATGTTCGGCAGACCCACATCCATAAGAACAAGATCGGAAGGGGCCTGCGCCATAAGCCTCTGGGCCTCTTCGCCGTCTTTGGCCACGAGGACATCAAAGGAGCGAAGGCGGAGGCGTTCCGCAAGGGGGGTCGCAAAGGCCATCTCATCGTCCACAATAAGTACTCGCATGGATTCATCCTGACGGTGAAAAACGGTGAAAGGGAAGTCCCGGATCCGAACCTATGCGTCGCGGTCTGCCAGGATATCCTTCTCCTTCAGGACCTCGCGGGCTGATTCGAAGTCTCCTCCCTCGGCCAGAGAGACGGCAACCATGGCGTTCTCCACCTTGTCGCGGTAGGCCATGCGGATGCTCGTCAGAAGTTCGTCGATATCCATGGGCTTGCGCAGAAAATTATAGGCTCCCATGCGATAGGCGGTCTGCTCCTCAGCGTCGCCGCCATGGCCGGTGAGGATGATGACCTGAACCTGCGGATTGTTTTTCTTGACGCTGCGCAGGACTTCAAAGCCGTCCATGCCCGGCATGCGGAGGTCAAGGACAATAACGTCGGTCGGCTGGGTCACCTCTTTGAGGGCCGAGGGACCGTCGTAGGCAACACGTGCCGCAAAGCCGCGCATGGCAAGACGTTCAGCCAGAGTGTCCACAAATTGCTTCTCATCGTCCACCAGAATGATTTTGATATCTTCCTTTGTCATGGTATCTCCTTCCTGCAGGGCGTGCGCCCGCGGACGGCAAAAAGGTTCCGGAGCGTGCCGCTCCTTCCGTTATGTATTCTGTGAAGTATTCTGTCAGTTGGTTTCGGCCTGTCCACCTGTCTCCGAAATGGTCAGGAAAAAACGCGGTTCACGGGATGTCCACGGCATGAGCTTCGCCCTCCAGCCGATGCGCAGTCCCTCAAGGCGGGGACAGCTTGCAAGGGCGGATACGACGAGTTCGCGGTTTGTGCCGTCAAAGACCTCAATGACAACCCCCTCATGTCTGTCTCTCCGCTCCCCCGAGAGCCTGAGGGATATCTGACCGCCAACGGAGGTGCAGAGATCCACCACATCAAGCAGGGCTCTGAGGAGTATGACAGGAGAAAACTGTGCCCAGACGGGATCTTCCCCGTTATCGGTCTGAAGCGTGATCTTGGAGGATCTGGCCTCGCGCGCGTAGAGGAGGCAGAAAACATGGCATACACGCGTGATGTCACATGGGCCCTTCGCCTCCATTTCGGAGGCAGAGGCAAGATAGTCCATGGCATCGGAGAGAGCGGCCCCCTGCTGCACGGCCTTCTGGGAATCTTCAAGTACACCGTGAAGACGCTCGCCGGACGGCCTGGCTCCCGTGCTTTTCCGTTCCATGTCGAGAAGGTCAATGCCAAGTCCCGTCGATTCGCGGACAACGGCAAGTATGTTGCGTAATTCGTGCACTGCCGATGCGAGTAGACGGGCCATACATCTGCTTTCGGTCATTCACCCCTCCCGGTTGTTGTGCCCTCACGTACCGCCGCTTCAACTATTGCCACAAAGTCCTTGAATGCCAGCGGCTTTGTAAGGCAGGCAAAGGCCTGAGAAACAGGACTTGTCCCATTGTCGTCAACGGCCTGATGCCCTGTCAAGAGAATGATCGGCATGGCCGGGTACATCATCTTGAGCTGCTTGATTGCCTCATCGCCGGCGAGACCCGGCATATAGAGGTCAAGAACCACAAGATCCGGTTTGTTCGATGTGGCGGCCCTGATGGCTTCAGCCCCGTCGTAGACAACCTGTACTTCGTAATCACGCAGCCTGAGGCGCTCAGCAAGAGTGTCAACAAAGTCACGTTCGTCATCAGCCAGGAGTAATCTCAATCCCATCTTACGCCTCTCCGGACACATCGGGCGGAGTGAGGGGCAGTACCACCGTAAAGGTTGTTCCCTCCCCTTCGGTGCTCTCCACCGTGATGTGACCACCAAGTTTCTGTACAATTCCGTATGTTATGAACATGCCAAGTCCCGTTCCCTTGTTCTTCTTTGTTGAATAAAAGGGTTCGAAGATATGCCTGAGCACTTCCTGTGACATGCCCTTGCCGTTGTCGGCGACCGTTACCGAGATACACTGTCCCTCGGTCACCCCTCTGATTCTGATGAAGCGGGCTTCGTTTGTCTTCCCCCTGAATTCAGCCTGGGCGTCGAGGGCGTTCCCGATCAGGTTGAGGAAGACCTGCTGCAGCTGTCCCCGGTCTGAAATGAGTTCCGGCAGCGGTTCCGGGAAGTCCGCCTCAAGAAGGACGCCGCGATTGCGCGCTTCCCGTTCAAGAAAGCCCAGAGTCTCCTCAATCACTTCTTCGATATGCAGTGCCTGACGGCTCACCTCCATGCGTCTGGCGAATCCCAGAAGGCGGTGGGTGATGCCGCGGGCCCGTTCAACCGTGCTTTCAATGCCCTGAAGAAGCTTTACGAGCGTTTGCTTCTCCTTTTCGTCTCCGCCGATTTTATTCATGGTCAGAAGGTCCTGGGCAAGGCCGGCCTTTTCCAGGATAACGGCCAGAGGATTATTGACCTCATGGGCGACACCCGCGGCAAGACGGCCTATGGAGGAGAGCTTCTGATTATGTTCCATTTGCGCAAAGACAGCGACCCGACGTTCGTCACTTGCCCTGAGGCGGTCCACGAGGTGGCGCATGAGCAGATTGGAGACGATGACAATAAGGGCGATGCCGCCGAAGATGACCCAGAGCAGCTCGGCACGGAGGGCGAGCCAGGGTCTGAAGGCCGTATCGACGGGCTTGATCGTGACGAGTCTGAAGTCCGTCCCCTCTATGGTGCAGAGCGCCATGAGGTACATACGTCCGTCATCTCCCTCCTTTCGTATGATCTCCGTGTCGTGCAGGGCATGGGGAAGCTGAAAGGGAATCTTTTCAAGGGCTTTTCCGTAGAGGATGGAATCGGTCTGCAGAACCCCCTGATTGTCCACAAGGAAGACGTCGGTGTCACGGCTCTTCCCGTCCGGCACGGCGATCTGCTGGAGGCGCAGGGTATCCGTTGCCACCCTGAGCGTCCATTCCGCACCGTTCTCCTCAAGCCTGTGAACGGCTATGACAAGGTGCGGATAGCCGCGGTAGCCGAGAAAGGCCGGACTGATGTAACGTCCCCTGATTTCCGTGTCCTTCAGCCACTGCTTGCCCGCGTAGTCAGCCCCTTTCAGCTGGTAGGGTCCCACATAGGCGATCTGCCTGCCTGTTTTGTCGACAAGCCCCATGTCCACAAAGCCCTGGTACTGACTTTTCAGTGCGAGAAAAATGCGGTTCAGGGTGTGCTCGTCGGAAAGGGTCTGAAGATGGTAGGCGTGGGCCATGAAACTCACCGTGGACACGCGCTCCCCGAGGTAGAGTTCAAGCGCCGCCTGGGTTTTGCGTGCAAGGGATTCAAGCGGGTTCTCCATCTCCCCTTCAAGTGTCTGCATATACTGTGAGTGACTGATGAAGGTCAAAATGAGGAGCGGGGCAACCGAAACCGTCACCATGAGCACGGTCATGAGGCGTTTGAGTGTTTCGTACCGGGCCGGTGAAACCGCGTCCGGCACCTCGAAAGCACGGGCGAAATAGGCCTTGAGTCGATCCAACATGCAATGTCCTTTGGAAAAAAGGGTCTAATGTCCTCCGCTGACAAGTATGCCCGAGGCGGCAAGACAGAGAACCAAGACTTCAAGCAATGCTATAACCATCATAATCCACTGCTTGGTCTTTGCAAGGTTAACGGCAAGCTGAAGGAAGCAGACAATGGTCAGCGAGGCCAGAAAGGCTATGCCGATAAAATTGCTCATGTCCCCCCTGGACACAAGGGCAAGCCAGCCCCAGCCCTGCGGAATGCCTCCGGCCTCCCGGTAGGCCTGGGCGCTCTGTCCCCAGAGCTTCGGAAGTTCCTCAAGGGGAATCAGGGGTGTCAGGATACCGAACACGTAGAGTGAATAGGTGACGAGCATAATGACGAAGCCAATAAGCGCGCCGTAAAAAAGGGTGTTTGCGTAGCGTATCTGGGCCGGTGAGGCTTTTATTTCCTGAGTGAGATTTCGTTCGTTCATCGTGATCCTCCATGGATACTGGCTAGTTACGACTGTCGGCTAGATACCAAGACCTTTCAGAAGGGCTTTGGCGCCTGAGAAGAAAAGGACGCCGATCACCATGTAGCGGATGAATTTCGGTTTGGCGATGGCCAGAAGGCGGACGCCCACAACCGAACCGAGCATGAGTCCCACAATGGAGGGCACGGCCATGAGGGGGATAACACATCCCTGATTCATGTATACCCAGGCAGCCGACGTGTCGGTAATGGAGAGAAGGAACTTTGACGTGCCGACGGCAACCTTGAGAGGCGCTCCCATGAGGAGATTGAGCACCGGTACGTTGGCCCAGCCGGCACCAAGCCCGAACATGCCGGCCATGATGCCGATGGCGATAAAGAGCAGAAGGCCGGCCAGCGTGCGATGGGTCTTCCATTCAACCACCTCGCCCGTGCTCGGATCAAGGAAGACACCCTGCATGCCGAGGGCCATGCCGATGGCGTCCTGCTTGTTCACAACGGGACGTACCGAATTCTTGGAGAGCAGGAGAAGAACGGCTATGCCGAGAATCGTGACGCCAAGGCATGTCTGGACAATGGTTGTCGGCAGCGCGAGGCCGAGCATGGCGCCGACGATGGCGCATGCGGAGGCAATAAGGGCCACGGGAAGGGCGAGGCGGAGGTTTGCAAAATTACGGCGCAGAAGGCCGGGGCCCGCTGCAAGCGCTCCCGCAAGGGCGACCATGAGCCCTGCTCCGCGGACAAAGTCCAGGTGGAAAGGGAAAAACCCGCTCACAAGCGGCACAAAGAGTACGCCGCCGCCGACGCCTGCCATGACGGCGATGATTCCGAGAATGAAACAGAAGAAGAGAAGGGAAGTAGGCCAGAACCACCACGGATGGGTGTCAACGGCCGGTGCTTCAGCAGCCGTGCCTGCACCTGCTGCAGGGGCCTGTGCTGCCGGAGCCTGTGCTTCCGCCGCGTTGTGTGCAGCCGTCTGTTCAAGAGTCTGGGCCGTGCCGTCCTTTGCATTGTCTGCGAAGCAGAGGTTTGCGTTGCTCAGGACAATGAGCAGTACAGCGGAAAGAAAGAGTGGCAAAAATCTGTGAAAATTGTTGAGCATTCTGTCCCCCTTACGCCGTAATGGCGTTGTTACGGGGGAAAGTATAAAAACAAAGAAGGCGGCCTTCCTATCGGGAAAAATCTGATTTTACAGCTCGCGCCTACGGGAAAACCCGATGTCAGACCTTGACGAGGCCGTAGCGGATGGCGAGCTTGATAAGATCCCCTACCGACTCGACCCGGAGTTTTGTGAAGAGGTTGTACTTGTGGGTTTCCACCGTCTTGCGGCTTATAAAGAGGCTTTCCGCGATGGTGCGTATGCTTTTGCCGTCGGCAAGAAGACGGAAGATTTCCTTTTCGCGGGGGGAAAGCGTGCTCAGGTCGTGGAATGAATCGTCCTGTATGAGGGACTGCTGAATCAGTTTTGCCATGCGGCCGCGAGGGTCGGGAAAGGTCAGATACGGTCTGCCCTGCCTCACTTCCTCGATGCCGCGTAAAAGGGCGCTCGGAGCCTCTGATTTGCGCACGTGGCCCGCTATGCCAAGTTCTATGAGTTCGGGAAGAAAGCGCTGCTCTTCATCGGCCGTGTATATGAGAATTCGGACGCGGGGAAGAACCTCCCTGACGGCATATCCCACGTCGATGCCATTCATGTCGGGCATATGGAGATCAAGAACAAGGAGTTCGGGATTGAGCGAGGCGGCGAGCGCCACGGCGTCGCCGCCACACTGTGCCATTCCCATAACGCGAAGATGAGCATACGGGGCGAGAAGGCTCCGTATGCCCTCCATAATCAGCTTGTGGTCGTCCACAAGCAGTATGCGGTATTCTTCGCCTGTTATGTCAAGCTGCATTGATGTTTCCTAGACAAATTTCACAAAGTCAGCCTTGCGCGGAGCCGCTTTTCCCGCGTCTTTTTTAGGATATCCGATGACACAGTGACCAATGCCTTCATAGTCACCGGTAATGCCCCATGTTTTGAGGAGTGCCTGTCCGGCCTCCGATTCAACTTCTTCCTTTGCCCTGTGGATCCAGCAGCTTCCAAGGCCGAGAGCGTGGGCGGCGAGCATGAGATTTCCGATGACAAGACTTCCGTCGCAGATATAGGTCGGACGACTTTTGTCCGCAAGCACAAGCATACAGACCGGGGCGCCGTAGAATGGGTCGCTTGTGACGCCCATGATCTGCGCGTTCATTGCCGAAAGCTGGTCACGGAGCTTCCGGTCGGTGACGACGACGATGCGGCAGGGCTGCTTTCCCATGCCGGACGCCGCGAAGGTGCCTGCTTCGGCAATCTGTTGCAGAAGTGGTGCTGGAACCATGTCCGGCTTAAAGGCGCGGCAGCTACGACGTGTTTTAATGGCTTCGAGAATGTCATTCATAGTGCGTTTTTGCGGCCCCTCTTCCGTCCTGCGACGAAAGAGATGATCCGCCCTCCTTCTTAGGGTTTTACGGGGTTGGAAAGGCGTATCCATGCGAGACGAATGCAGATCGGAATTTGATGCGTTTGTCTCAGCGGGATAGGGCGGCGTTCCGGCCAAAGAGAAAAGCCGGGCAACAATGAAGTTTTACGTTGTAACACGTGAAATTTCGGATGCTGCCGAAGGGGAAACTGAAGTCCCGGGCCCCATCTGATCAGGAAAATACGGAGCAATGCGGGGTTGTCATCAGACAACTCTGACTCGTGCCCCGTTAAATTATGCTTATGCAACAAAAATGTCACTCCGGAACGCGGCAGAATAGTCTTTGGAGAAGGCAAACGTTGTTTGCCAGGGATTGTGACAGATTTTTCCCGAGGAGGGTTCTTCAGTCTGCGTCAGATCTCCAACATCGATGGATGATGTGGTGATCCACAGGTGCGACTCTCTCTGGTTCAAGGATTGTCGGCGGTTTGATGTGACAGGTTTCCAAAGCAAAAAACGAGAACTGGAGGCGTTTCCTCTCAGTTCTCGTTGAAAATTGGTGCCGAAGGGGAGACTCGAACTCCCATGGCCTTGCGACCACTAGACCCTGAACCTAGCGTGTCTACCAATTCCACCACTTCGGCGCGATGAATCCTTCTAAGGTATCTCCCGGCTTTTGGCAAGCATTTTTTTTACGCATTTTTCCTTTGGAACGCCGCCGGTACGGATACTCCGCTCATACGTTCAGAGAAGGGATGATATATAAAATGACCAGACCAGAAAGAGAAAAATCTGGGCAACGCACTGGGCTGCACTTCCCATGTCTTTGGCTTTCTTTGCCAGCGGGTGCCATTCGTCAGAAATACGGTCAACGGTATTCTCTATGGCACTGTTTAGCAGCTCCGTCAGTATGCAAAGAAAGGACGGCAGAAGAAGGAGGGAGCGCTCAATCCATGTGCCGGCAAGAAGAAAAAGAGGAACAAGAAGAATCAGCGTTTCCGTGACGACAAGACGGAAGGCTTTCTCGTCATGCCAGACGGCTTTCAGACCGTCAAGGGAATAGGCAATGGCAGGAAGCACATGCTCAACCCATGTCTGTTCGGAGGGAGGCGTTTTTCCCGGAAAACACTGTCCTTTTCCCATTCCGGATCGTCCTTAGAGCCAGGTAAACCAGTTCTTCCACGAACCCTCACGCTTGTCGCGGATTTCCTGGGCACCCTCCTCCCTGTACTTCTGATAGGCAACGATGGACTTCTCCCTGGCGTGCTCCGCGATTTCCGGAACGTCGGAGAAGGTCTTTGAAATATATTCGTAGCGTTTCCACGCCACGCCGTTCTTGCCCATGTTCCAGAAGACGTCTGCTATGTAGAGCTCGTGCTCGGCCATAAGGCGGCGGCATTTCTTCATGTTCTCCTCGGCGCCGCGCACATAGGGTGTGTCGGGATACATCTCGCAGACGCGGTTGAAGTAGGCATATGCCTCCTCAAGAATCGTCGTGGCGCGGTCGATGGAGCGGAACTGATTAAGAAGGCTCATTCCCGTCTGATAGACAACGTAGGGCATGGCCTGATGACGCGGATGAAGCGATTCAAAGTCCTTGTACGTTTCTGCGGCAAGCTCATATTCTTCGTCAAGGAAGTAGGCGTCGGCAAGGGAGAGTTCAGCGTCTATGGTGTAGGGGCTGAAAGGATAGGCATCGCGAAGTTTGTTGTAGAGCTCCACAGCCCGGACATAGTTCTTCTCAGCCATGGCGTCGTTGGCGGCTTCAAAGATCTCCTGCGCCGTGTCCTCGGAAGGAGGCAGATAGACCATGTCAATGATGCCGCAACTTGAAAGCAAAAGAACGGAAGACAGAAGATATGAGATGAGCAGTCGTTTAGCCATTGAGCTGTTCCAAGAAAACAAAGGCAGCCTGAGCGGCGGTTGCGCCGTCTCCGGCCGCGGTTATGACCTGACGGCAAAGTTTCGAACGAATATCACCCGCAGCAAAAATGCCGGGAATGCTGGTCGCCATTTCAGTGTCTGTGATGAGAAAACCCTGGGGATCCTTTGAGAGGTCCTCCGGGAGGAAGGTCGTTACCGGTTCAAAACCGACGTAGATAAAAAGGGCCTCACAATCAATGGTTGTTTCGGCGTTTGTTTTGAGGTCACGCACGGTGAGTCCCGAGAGATCCTTGTCGCCATGCAATGCCGTGACCTGGGAGGAGAGATGGGTGACCACCTTGTCGGTCATGGCAAGGAGCCGGTCCTGATATGTCTTTCGCCCGCGGAAGGTGTCCCGTCGGTGGATGAGATGTATTTTCCTGACGATATTGGAAAGATAGAGGGATTCCTCGAGTGCGGCATTCCCTCCCCCGACAACGGCAACGTCTTTCCCGCGAAAGAAATTGCCGTCGCAGAGTGCGCAGTAGGAGACTCCGTGTCCGGTCAGTTCCTTTTCACGGGGTACTCCCAGCATCCGGTGTTTTGCACCCGTGCAGACGATGATCGTCCTTGCTTCTGCCCCGGTGCCGTCCTGGAAGGCGATTTCGAACGCACCGGCCTTTCCCTGAACACCGCGTACACGGGTTGTCCTTCGTTCAAGACCCGGCAGATTGACAAGATGTTCCGCAAAGAGATCCGCCAGTTCGTATCCCTTGATTCCGCCGGGATAGCCCGGATAATTTTCGAGGGAGGACGTCTGCAGAATCTGTCCTCCGGTTGTCAGTTCCTCACAGAGAAGAACCGAACAGCCGGAACGGGTGAGATAGAGCGCAGCGGTTACGCCCGCAGGCCCTTCACCGATCACGAGAGCGTCATAACAACTCATGCCAGTACCTTGGTGTTGATGACATTTTTCAGGTCTTCGGAAGAGAGGCCGCCGGTGTGCTGTTCAAGGATCTCACCGTTTTTGAAGAAAATCAGCGTGGGGATGGCTCGTATGTTGAATTTGGCAGGAGAGACGGGATTTTCATCCACATTCATCTTGTATACCTTGAGCTTTCCTTCATATTCCTGCGAGATCTGATCAATAACGGGTCCCATGGCGCGGCATGGTCCGCACCACGGCGCCCAGAAGTCGACCAGTACGGGCGTGTCAGAATTAATCACAGAGGCTTCGAATGTGGAATCGGAAATTTGTTCAGCCATGGTGCATTCCTTGTTTGTATCCTGCTTGATGCAGGACAGTTTTTTTTGTGCGAATAATAATGTTCCGGAAAGATTTTGCGGCCTGTCCGGGCACTCTGAGAGAAAGATATTCCCGAATGGGGGAATAATGACATCGCGGTACCAATCAGAACGACACGGAAAAAAGCGGATGCTTTTTCCCGCGTGTCACGTTATGCAGGGCTTTTCCGATGACAAGAATATCTTACTATGAGCTCTTGCCAGAAATCAAGAAAAAAACATGAAAAGAGGCCCTGCTGCAGTGCGTCACCGGCATAGGCATGACGCTTTGCTCATGGTGTCACCGGAAAAGATCGGATCCCGTTCATAGTCGTCCGGGATGGCTCTTCCGCGCGGAATCGTTTCCATATCAAGGGGGTGAAAGAGTCCCTCCTGCCTGAGAAGCCATCCCGCATAGGCGACCATGGCGGCATTGTCGGTGCAGAGCGCGGGAGACGGCATTGCGATTCCGGCACCGTTTTCAGCGGCGAGCGCTCGTATACGGCCGCGGATTGTCGTGTTTGCGGCCACGCCTCCGGCGAGGAGGCAGAAGCGTATGTCGTTTTCCTGCCTGAAGGCCCTTTGCAGCTTGACGGCCAGTGTTTCCGCCACGGTGTGCGTGAAGGATGCGCAAAGATCGAGGATCTCCCCGGGGAGCAAACGGACATCGGTAACGGGCTTCTGAACGGAGAGGCCGGAGCAGTTTTTTTCTATATATGTGGCGACGGCGGTCTTCAGGCCGCTGAAGCTGAAGTCAAGGTTTGTGTTGCGAACATAGGGAAGCGGGAAGGAAACGGACGCGTTTCCGAGGCGTGCCGCTTCGTCCACAAGGCGGCCGCTCGGGTAGGACATGCCGAGAAGATTGCCGATCTTGTCGAAGGCTTCCCCAAGGGCGTCGTCCAGGGTGCGGCCGAGCGCTCTGAAGGACGAGGGGGAGCTGATGCGGTAGATATTGGTGTGGCCGCCGGAAATGAGGAGACCAAGTGCCGGATAGGAGATCTCCTGTTCAAGGCCTGCCGCAAGAAGATGGGCGTGAAGGTGGTTGACGCCGACAAGCGGAATGGAAAGACCGAGGGCAAGTGCCTTCGCGAAGGCAACGCCGACGAGCAGGCTTCCGAGGAGTCCGGGGCCCCTGGAGACGGCAACGGCTGCAATGTCCTTCGGGCTGACCGAGGCGCGTTCCAGGAGTTCATCGAACAGACGGCCGATGTAGCGGTAGTGTTCCCTTGATGCAAGCTCCGGGACAACACCGCCAAAGAGCGCATGGAGATCACTCTGGCTCGCGAGCACGTGGGCAAGAAGCTTTCCGTCGCTGACAAGGGCAAGGCTTGTTTCGTCGCAGCTTGTTTCTATGCCAAGGCAAAGATCATGAGGGGTGGCTCTTCGCACAGTCAATGTTTTTCGATCCCATCTTATGTTTCTGAAGGAGATGTGTCCAGACCGATAAAGGCGCTGCGGACGTTCCCCGTTGAGTCTCACGCCGGTGGAGATTTTTCCGGAAGCGCGGAGAACAGGGAGAAAAAGATCCCGGCCCGAGAGATCAACACGGAGGCCGGGTTGTTTGCACTGGATTCAGCCCCGTCCGTCCGGCATGAGGAGCCCCTCTTCCCTGCTTCCTTGAGAAGGGAGGTGTTTCGCCGGGGCACGGTGCTCTTTCACGTACCCCGCGCTCCGCTGGCAGGAAAGTCGGAAACGGGCGGAAAAAAGAGGGTATGGTATGAACGCCGGGCAGAAAAGCGTCCCTGTTTTCCCACCTCTCCCTACTCTCCTTTTGCGTGGCGTTTATATATGCGCTCGACAGCTTCAACGTCGTTTTTGGAACCGATGAAGAGAGGCGTACGGCAATGGAGCTTGTCGGGATAGATGTCGAGAATACGCTCCCTTCCGTTGCTGGCCTTTCCTCCCGCCTGTTCCGCAAGGAAGGCAAGGGGCGATGCTTCGCACATGAGGCGTAATTTCCCGTTTGGCTTACGCGTGTCGCCGGGATACATGTAAATGCCGCCGTAGATAAGCGTTCTGTGGAAGTCCGCTACTAGGGAACCCACATAGCGGGCCGAATAGGCCCCGCCGTCCCTTGTCTCGCAATGGTGGAACCAGTCAACGACTTCCTCCGTCGCGGCGTCCCAGTATCGTGAGTATCCTTCGTTCACGGAGTAGATCTTGCCCTGTTCCGGAATGCGCATGTCCGGGTGAGAGAGAAGGAATTCGCCGACACCCGGGTCAAGGGTAAAACCGTGAACCCCCTGCCCTGTCGAAAGAACGAGCATGGTCGATGGCCCGTAGAGAATATATCCCGCAGCCACCTGATGTTTGCCGGGCTGAAGGACCTCGTCCAGAGTGACCTCCCCTTCGCGGCCCTCGGGGCGGCGGTGGATGGAGAAAATGGTCCCGACGTTGATGTTGACGTCGATATTCGAAGATCCGTCAAGGGGATCGAAGATCAGAATATAGTCTCCGCGGGGAAATTCGGGTCCGACGCGGATCAGGGAGGCTTCCTCCTCGCTGCTCATTGCACAGATGGCACCGCTGCGTTCCATGCGGTAGATCATGATGCGATTGGCAATGTCATCAAGCTTTTGGACGTTCTCACCCTGCACATTCACTTCGCCCGTGCCACCCAGGATATCGAGGAGTCCGGCCTTGTTGATTCGACGGGAAATGGTTTTCCCTGAGAGAATAAGGTCGTAAAGAAGACCTGTGAATTTTCCCGTGGCATGGGGGGTCTGTTTCTGATGAAAGAGAAGATGTTCAGTAACGGTGACTTCGGCCATATTTGCTCCTTTGCCGTTCTTGGGCCTTACTGCAGAAAGGACGGTGTCACATGACCCGTTGGCGTATGCCCCGTGCCTTCGGAATCGTCTTCGGGGGCAGGTACGAGGGCATTTCGGAAAAGCTTTTTCCCACAAGACATCCCGGTCGAGATTTTCTATGAACCGAAGGGATTCGGACGTCCGCCGGGCAGGAGTTCCGGACTTTTTTCAGAGTCATTTTTCGGTTCGGGGTTTGACTTCTTCTGAGCGTCCGAGGGCTCGTTCCGCGTGGACGGGCCGGGTGCTTCGTTTGAGGCTCCCGCGCCTGATGATCCCGGGACGTTTTGTTTGGCATCCGTATCGTCAGCGGATCCAAAGGGATTCGGTCTTCCCCCTGGAAGCGTCCCGGGCTCCCCGGCAGGTTTCCGGGCAGCGGGGGCGTCCGGAGCCGGAGCCGGTGCCGCCGGCTTTACATCAGAGCCCTGAACGTCTTTTCCAGCAGCTGTCCCGGGCTTCGGTGTCTCGTCCTCAGCGCCAAAGGGGCTCGGCCGTCCTCCGGGAAGTGTCGGCACATTGCCGTCGGGTCCGAGGTCGAGATCCGGTTTCACCTGAACCGGTTTTTGCGGGGGCGCAGTATGCTCAATGCGAATATTTTCCCCTTCAAGGCTCCGTTCCTGGACTCTTGAGGCGCGGCGTCGCTGCTGCTTACGCAGTAGCGGGCTCTTGCGGCTGCCCTGCTCGATGTCCTCACTGTCACGTCCTCCGCCAACATGTTCCTGGACGGGCGTGGCCACCTCCTCTCCTCCGGGTCTCGGAAGATCGGGAACCATTTCCTCGGGCTGACCAAAGGCAGGAACAGATCCTGCCGCTTTTGGCGGGGTTTCAGGCTGTGGCGGCGGGGGCAGTTTTTTGCGTTCCTTCGGGAAGAAGGCAAGGCCCTGTTCCACCGAGCCGTTTCCCTTGGGGAAGGAATCCTCTTCGGCGACTGCAAAGACAAGGGGGAGATTGCCGAGAAAACGGACCTGATAGAGGAATTTTCCGTTGTTGTTCGAGCAGGATCCCGATGTGCTTTCCCTGCAGATTTTATCCCAGTCGAGGCCGGCAAGAGGCGTCTGCGCAAAGTCGTAGTGTCCCGCCCAGAGCAGGCCCTGCGGGGAAAGAACAACCAGGCGGTCGACGTTCTCGGCCTGCATGGAAAGGGTTCTCAGATCAAAGTGGGCGCAGATGATGCCCAGAAAACTGTTGCTTTCGTAGAGAGGGGCGGCAAGCATAACTTCAGGTCCCTGGGGCGTAATCTGCACATCACCGCGGAGGGCCGAACGTTTCTGCTTTGCGTCTTCGTAGAGAAGAGGAATGTAATCAAGCTCTTTTTGGGGAACGGGCGGCTCCTGACCCAGTATCGTTCCGTCGTACTTGACACCGGCAATGCCGCCGATCCAGGGAAAGTTGATCATGAAGTTCTGTATCCACTCATTGGTGGGGGGCCTGTCCGCATTCAGCATGACGCGTTCCAGGCGGGAAAGTTCGCTGTCGATGGAAAGCATGCTCTGGGCAAGCCGTGTCGCTCCGGCAGAGAGATCTCCCTTGTCGTCGTAATTAATCGAGGCCGGCGGGCTTGCGTAGGTGTACCAGAGGCTCTTTGTCCCCTTCCAGACCTCCTTGGTGGGCTGATAGGAACTGCAACCCGGAAGCAGGGAAACGGGGACAGAGAGAGAGGCAAGGAGTATCAGGGACGTGTATTTTTTGGACAGCACAGACTGTTCCCCCGTTAATGTTGCGCTCTGGCTTCAAGCCGTTCGGACAGAGCTTCGATAATAGTGACGATTTTTTTCTTCTCACCGCTGTCGCCCTGGGGTTTTGGCGTGTGTTCCTGGGGGGTGAGGAGTTTCCGAAGGGTTGTGATACGCTGTCGCAAATCGGCTGATTCTTCAACACTTGTCGCAGCGGCCTCTAGTTCGTAGTAGATGTCGAGGGCTCCTTTGATGTCACCCTGTTCCGCAAGTATTTCAGCCATGGAACGGGTACGAAGGGAAATCTGTTCCTCCGGGAGTCCTTCCTCGTCCTCGTCAGCTGCTCCGCTGCCCGTTTCTCCGGTGACGTTGTCCACGGAGGGGGATTCGGCCGACGGGGCTGTCTGCATGGCGGGATTGGTGAGCGATGCGGACGGGAGGGAAAGCTCTCCGTCATCACAGTGACCGCGCACTTCATCAGACTCGCCGGAAAAGAGCATTGATCCCGTCTCATCGGGTCCAGCGGGAGAAACTTCAAGATTTTCCTGAAGGTTCTCTTCCGGTGAAGGTTCCTGCTGCTCCGTCTCGACCGGTGCAGCCGGCACGGCCTCAACGGTCGTTCCCGTCCCAGCGACCTCTGACAGGGATTCTTCCGAAAGGATGTCCGGAGATTCTTCATGGGCCGTTTCGACGGGCGTCGGGCACACGCCGTCGGGAACGGGGGCCGCACATGTTTCTGCAGGTTCCCCTTCTGCACCGGTCAGACTCTTTTCTTCCCGAGGCAGTGCCGTGTCGGGAGCTCCGCCCTGCATGATGGCCTGCAGACCTTTTTCAATGACATTCTGCAGTGAAAGAGTTTTATCAGAAAAGTAAAGGGAAAGAAACCGCATGACGGATGGTGCGTCACCGGTCCGGCCTGAATGCTGTATGAAGTCGGCCCATGCGCGCCAGAAGCCCGTATAGTGCGAAAACATATCCTCCAGCTTTTTCAGCTCTGCCTGGATTTCGGGGGATGAAAAGTTCTTCTGCTGCGTTGAGTAAAGAAGCTCGATAAAGAAGATGCGGGCCTCAAGATATTCGTCGTGACGTGAAAGACCACTGCGCAGGGTATCAAGCGCCTCTTCTATCTGTCCGTTTTTTGAAAGCAGAACCGCAAGTGGAAAGAAAAGTTTTGAATTCGGCTCAAGGGTGAGCACTTCTTTATACCACTGTATTTTTTCTTCCATTTTCTGCTCCAAATAGGCTCAAGAACACACCTGTTTTTTATTGCATAAAGAAATATAAAAAATCATATGTTGGAATCAATAAGCATGCAGAGTACTAACGATACTGCTAAAGAACATTGCATTATTTTTCAAAGATGTACACAAGTTCATTATTGCGGATATAGCGCAATTTTTGACGAATCATTTTTTCCTGGTAATTCTGGTCTGTTTTTAACAATCTGATTTCATTGCTTAAGAGCAGACTTTTTTCTTCAATCTGCGCTTTCTGCGCTTCAAGCTCGCTGAGTTGATGCTTTAAGTCATGATATGCAATGAGACCATTTGATCCCCATATCATGAAGAAAAAAAGGGTGATGTTGGTAATTCCTAAAAAAACAAAAAGGAGTACGCGAAAAAACACGGTGCCACCGGATTGTTAAGAATTTGGACCCAGGGTGCCTGCCTTTGCGTCCCCGGGGCGCTTGGCGTGCAACTCCCGCAGGAACGAGACGCAATAGTTAAAGCAGGAATACACGGCAAGGATCATGGCCGCATACAGCAGCACCTCGCCAATATGCCACAGTTCAACGCCTAGCACCGGATAGTGGAGACAAAGGGGAACAATGGCAAGAATCTGCGTGACCGTTTTTGCCTTTCCGAACTTGTCCGCGCCCATGGTGATGCCTTCATCAATGGCAATGGCCCTGAGGCCCGTGACGATAAGTTCACGGCAGACAATGATGATGACAATCCATGCCTGCACCCACCCGAGGGCCGTAAACATGATCAGTACGGAGCATATGAGAACTTTGTCGGCAAGCGGGTCAAGGAATTTGCCCATGTTGGTGACCATGTTCTCATGCCTTGCTACGTAGCCGTCGTACCAGTCGGTGAAAGCGGCAAGAATGAAGGAAAAGGCTGCGAGCGTACATGTGACCGGGCCGTGGCAGTAAAGCAGACAGATCACGACAGGGGTGATGAGCATGCGCAACAGCGTGATTTTATTGGCGAGATTAAGCATAGTTTTGTGTTGCGCCTAACGTTTTCCTATATCGGAAATGGCTTCAAGACTGTCAAAGGCCCGTCTGGCGATTTCTCCCGCGATGGCGGTAAGGGCTGTTTTGGCAGCGCTCTCCTCCTCCATCATGACGACAGGCGTTCCCGCGTCTCCCGCAACAACCGAGATCGGGTCGATGGGAATGGCTCCAAGGAAGGGAATGCCGTGTTCCTCGGCAAGGGCCTTGCCTCCGCCTTTTTTGAAGAGGGGAATTTCATTGTGACAGAACGGACAGGAGAGGCCGCTCATGTTCTCGATAAGACCAAGGGTGTTCGCCTTCGCTGTCGCGAGAAAATTCACGGTCTTGCGTACATCGCAAAGGGAGACCTCCTGGGGCGTGGTGACGACCACAGAAAGGGCCTCGGGAATTGTTTCAAGGACGGTCATCGGTTCATCGCCCGTGCCCGGAGGGGAATCGATCACGAGAAAATCAAGAGCCCCCCACTTTACCTCGCTCATGAATTCACGGATAGCCTGCCCTTTTTTGGTGCCGCGCCAGAGGATGGGCTGGTCTTTGTCCTTGAGCAGCACGTCCATGGAAACCACGGAAAGGTTCGTCGAATATGGGGCAGGAAGAAGCGCTCCGTCCGAATCGGTTTCGATGGCTGAGGTCAGCCCGAGGATGGTGGGAACACTGGGACCATGAATATCGACATCCAGAATGCCGACACGATAGCCCATCCTGGCAAGTGCAACGGCAATGTTGACGGTGACGGAGCTTTTTCCGACCCCGCCCTTGCCGCTTGTTACAAGAATTTTATACCGTATCTGGGAACACGCCCGGGCTATTTTTTTGTCCTGCTGGGCAAAGACATCATTGCACTGCCCGGATCCTCCAATAAGCGTTGAACTTGAGCAGCTGCCTTTGGATGAACAACTTGAACATGAAGACATTATCGTTCCTTTGCTTGAATCTGAAACAGAAGCTGATATTTCGACGTGTCACGAACGCGAGATTCTGTCTGTTGTATCTGGAGTTTGCAAGAAATCTTGCAATTTTTTGCGGGGTTCTGCGAAATTACAGAATTTCTGGTTCCGGGCCGGGCCCTTGCCCGACGAGCTCTACGACTGCCGTACAGGACGCCGCAACGCCCGTTCGGTGAACGGGTGCCCAGAAGTCTGTATGGTAAGGAGAGATTGTCCTCTTCAAAGGAGGATGCGGAGAATACTGCCGGTCATTTTCCAAAGCGAGGCGACGCGCGGGAAGAGGTGCAAAAGCTTGAGAAGGAATTCCGGACTCTCAGGGAAAACGCCAGCCGTAACTTCCTATGAGATTGACAAAGGTTGTTGAGCCGCAGGCCTCCTGACGGGTAACGCCATGCACCTTCCGGATCTTGATGAATTCCTGGATCCGCTGTTTGCTTCCGACGGGCATAAGAAGAATGCCGTTTTCCGGATCAAGTTGGTCGAGAAGTGGTTCAGGTATTTTAGGTCCTCCCGCCGTGACGATGATCCGGTCGAAAGGAGCCGCCTGAGGACAACCGAGAGTCCCGTCTCCTCGTTGAAGATGAATACCCCGAAAGCCAAGCTGGTGCAAGAGCGTTTGCGTTTTGCGGAAGAGTTCCTGAAGGCGTTCAATGCTTATGATATGGCAGCCCATCTGCGCGAGGATAGCCGTCTGATAGCCGGAGCCCGTCCCTATTTCAAGTACGCGCATCCCCTTTTCCACCTCGAGCAGTTCGCTCATGCGGGCAACGGTATACGGCTGGGATATTGTCTGACCGTACCCTATGGGAAGAGGCGCGTCTTCGTAGGCCTGCGAGCGCAGCGCGTCCTGGACGAAGAGATGGCGGGGAACCGTGCTCATGGCGTAGAGGACGTTTTTCTGCGTGATTCCGCGGCGAACGAGTTCATTACACATGTGCTGACGCAGGCGGCTCAGGTCGGGAGCGCGGTGACTGCGTTTTGGCTGTGCACTGGTGAATCGCTGTGAATAGTTCATGCTGATCGATCGGGGCAAAAAAGAAAGGAGTATACACGAATGCCGAAGGGGAAGGCGTGTTGCTGTCCCACGGCGGACACGACGGCGGGCAGGGGTAACGTTACGGCCGCTCAAGGAAAGATGCCCATTATATTTCGTGTATTTTTCTTATTTTTTTCTTGCGTTCTTGTCAATCGTTCCCTACGGCCGGCACTTAATGCGGACTCGGGAAAACGACGGGGTTTGCGCCCCTTCCGAAGGTCTGCGGCCCACTCTTTCTTCACGTGTCCGCACATCGCTTCCGGCCGTCCGGGTGTCTGGCAAATCCCATGCCGGATGACGGGAGATGGCATACCCCGCTCTCTCCTTATTATTACGCACAAAGAGGATGGGGCCGCTCCCTGGTTCTGGCGGGCTTCACCGGTATGAGACCCGTGCAGCGTTATTCACGGAGTCCGTACCTTTCCCTTTCTTTCTGCCGGTCTACTGCCCTGCGCATGCAAAGTTGAGCCGTGAATCCCAAAAAGGAGCATACGTTCTGTACGCCCTCCGGGCGGGCGGAGTGGCGGCTGAGCCATCCCTGCTTCAAGTATTTGTTGAAGAATTATCTGCCGGCGCGCGGCGAGTCACGCGTTTTTCCGCAGCATTCTGGTTTCTCACGGGTATGTTGAACGGAGGCGCCCTGCCCCGGTGTGCATTGCGGTTGAGGCTTCGGAACCTGTTCGTTCATGGATTCTTATGGATTCCTTTAAAGAGCAGCAAAAAGCGTTGAAGGAACAAGGGGCAGAATGATGACGGGGCCTGCTTTTCCGCCTTGAAAAAGCAGGCCCCGATGTGCTCATGGGATTCGATTATGGTAAACGTCCCGATTTCAGGCCTTCTGTCTGGCAAGGCGTTTTCTCAGTGACTCCGCCACCTCTTCCGGATCCAGTTTTACGCGGGCAACGCCGCTTTCAATGGCGGCTTTTGCGGTTGCCCGGGCTACGGTCGGCGCCACTTCCTTGTCAAAGGAGAAGGGAATGATCTTGGAGGGAGAAAGTTCATTTTCAGGTACCATATCCGCAATGGCATGCGCAGCCGCAATTTTCATGGTGTCGTTGATATCGGTTGCCCGTACATCAATGGCCCCTCTGAAAATACCGGGGAAGGCCAGAATATTGTTAATCTGATTGGGACAGTCGGAACGTCCCGTGGCGATCACCTTCGCACCGGCACTGCGGGCACGGTCAATGGGCCAGATTTCGGGAATGGGATTCGCCTGTGCAAAAACGATGGCGTCTTTCGCCATGCTGCGGATCATGTCCTCGTTTAGGGCATTTGGCACGGAGACACCGATAAAGACATCCGCACCGGCGATCGCGTCGGCAAGTGTTCCCTTGATCTTGTCGGGATTGGTTGCCTGCGCGATTTCGTCCTTAAAGGGATTCATACCGGACGGTCTTCCTGCGTAGATGGGGCCCTTGGAGTCACACATGATGACGTTCTTCAGACCAATGGCCATGAGCAGTTTTATGATCGCCGTTCCTGCGGCGCCCGCGCCGCTTGTCACAACTTTGATGTCCTCGAGTTTCTTGCCCACAACCTTGAGGGCATTCAAAAGACCGGCCATGGTCACAACGGCTGTCCCATGCTGGTCGTCATGAAAAATAGGTCCCTTGAAAATGCCCCTTTTCTTTAATTGCGTTTCAATGATGAAGCAGTCAGGCGCCTTGATATCTTCGAGGTTCACGCCGCCGAATGTGGGACCCAGAAGTTCGATCAATTCGACTATTTTTTCGTTATCCTTGGTGTCCACGCATATGGGGAAGGCGTCGACATCGGCAAAAGTTTTAAAAAGGAGGGATTTTCCCTCCATGACCGGCATGGCGGCTTTTGCACCGATATCGCCAAGTCCGAGAACGGCAGTGCCATTTGAGACAACGCACACAAAATTGGAATGATTCGTGTATACATCAAGCATGGATTCGTCTTTGTGGATCTCCATGCACGGCTCGGCAACACCGGGAGAGTATGCCAGTGTCAGATCATCCCCGTCGCGGGCGGGAACCTTGACGCGTACTTCTATTTTCCCCTGATTATCCTTATGTAATGCCAAGGCCTCTGTCCGAATATCGGTAATACGACTCATACCATTCTGCTCCTTAACGTACTGCTTGACGTACTGTAATAGAAAAGACCCTCGCTATGGCCGTTATCGGTAATATCCGTGGCACCAATGCCCCATCTCACCGTTGCGTCACGGTCCACGGAGGTGACCCGTGTCATCTCCCATGAATCCTTTCTGCCGTCTTGTGCCGCCTGGCATCATGGACGCCAGGACACGTCATTTGGCTGCGACGTCGGTTGTGATGGCGGATATCTATAACAGCATTCGAAGGATGTCTGCGCGACAGCTTCCAACTTTCGTTTGAATATCGGACGAATATCGGAAGAACGCCTCTTTTCGCCTTCGTGGCGAGATAATAGCATAGAAGGCAGGAAAAACCTACCCGGACGCAAATCGCCATTTGAAGGAAAAGGCTTCCTCATCCTGCACATTGGCCCCCTGGTCCCGTGAAAGAGCCGGCGGCTGTGGCCAGAACGCGCATCAATATGCAAGGTATGGGGAATTCTGGCAATGTTTTTCCGAGCCGTCTGCAGGAGAGATGCGCCGGATGTTTGCTTTGTCTTTGAGGTGTCATGTCTTCAGATTTGTTTTGTCACGGCATGGAGCACGGGCAAGACATTTCCTTGAGAGATCCTCCATCGTCCGGACAGGCATTTTTTCAATCAGGCAAAGAATGACGCTTACAGGGGATTTTTTTGCGCTCTCCCTGACTGCTTCTTCCGGCCGGACCGCGCGGAAGTAAAACATGGTCTTACGGAGAACGGGAGATTTGTTGCCTTAGGCAGAGAAGATAAGGAGAGATAAGTACATACCAGGATATCCATGTTCTTGTCCCCGGGAGTATTTTTTCATGAAGTCGCATTCTCTCGTAAGGCCCGGGAGTATATCGTTCACGGGTTCTTCTTTAGTTTTCAGAGAAGTATTTTTTCTCTCTTTGTACGGAGAAATTTCACTACGCTGTAGTGTAAAGGAGAAATGCAAAAAAAAGCAAGAACCTTTTGGAGCGGACTCTCTTTCGAATGGCGTATGGATCGTGTTTACTCAGCATCTGGTCGTTGATATCTCATCATGTGTATTCTTGACCGCTTGCACAAACTGACTGCTACTATTTTGACGAGCTTTGACATGTTAAAATTAGATTTTATCTCAAATAAAACAGCAAGCAAGAGATGCTTTCCAAATTTATACGTCATTACGTTTGCTACTGTTTTTCAATAGTCTGCAATGTCCTACTTTCAGAACTTTAATGGAATGAACGGGGAGACCTTTGTTCCACTTTGTATCGGACGCAAATCTTCTCCGAGACGGACAGTCAACGGAAGGTTTTTCTCGCAAATTTTGCAAGGGAGAAAGCATCATCGGTGGAACGGAGCAACCATTGCGGAGAGCCTGACATCGCTCTGCCTGTTACGTGTATCAGGGACAATAAGCGTTACGCCATAGACATCGGTGTTCCCCTTTCTGTAGTTCAAATTTTGAAAGAGCCTTGCTCCTTCGGATATAAAAGATTGATGGCTATCTTCCACCCTCACGGTTAAAAAAATGCCGCGAAAAGTGTCTTTCAATTTTTTTGTTTGTATACTCACGGATTCAGGTAGCAGAGAAGAACGCAGGCAGGATTTCTGCCGGGAACTTTCGAAAAAAATTGATTGCACGGAATTCACTCCTGTAGAGAGTGTTAGGTCCGGCAATCGTGCACTTCCCCATGAAGCCGGAAATTCCCGTTTTTACAGGCAGTGGCAGGTTCAAAACGGAAGCCTAAAAAAATATCGATTTTACGCTTGACATTTTTTGACGTCATGCGTAAAAGTCTCTCTGTTCGTTTGGGCTGTCGTTCAATTGGCAGGACTGCGGATTCTGGCTCCGCCAATCAAGGTTCGAGTCCTTGCAGCCCAGCCACGAAATAAATTTTGTCCCCATCGTCTAGTCGGCCCAGGACAACGGCCTTTCACGCCGTCAACAGCGGTTCAAATCCGCTTGGGGACGCCAATAAATTCAAGGGTTTA
>JAIKXS010000080.1 GCA_024683955.1 Desulfovibrio sp.
ATGTCAACCTCAAGAGCAAGGAAGTCAGCGATAGGGAAAGAATTCCCGTGTTGAGAAAGACGGCGTAAAAATATGTTAACCTGATTTGCAATCTGTTTTTTTCTGCCTCTACTCGCACCAACACTAATTCCTTACAGAGCCATTTATTTTACTTATGATAAAGTTATATTTTTAACAGCATATTTGTTAAAAAATGTGATCAATAGTATAAAAAATGATATTCTGTATAAATGCACTGATATATTTTTTTGTAAAAAATACATCACATTTTATCGACATTTTTATGTATGCCGGCAACAGAACGAAGGAAAAATGTCTCGACATCAAACGTGCTGACACAAGGTTGCACGTAAAGGAAATTCTTAAGAATAGAATTTGATCATACAATCTCTGGAGAAAAATTTAATGTATAAGTGACATCTGTCCGAATACCTTTGGCTGCCCGCGGGTGAAGTTCAGGAGAAAGGCGATATCGAGCACGAACTCTCAAGCAAGCCGGTCCCTGCATAACGACCTTCCGCGGACCTTCCTTAGCGTCATGGACACGGGGATCATGCCCTGAGACGTTAGAAGATGCAGAGCCAATCTGTGGCAGTCTGAAACGCAGGTTTATAAAGCGTCGCACCGGACGCCTTGGAACACAGCGCGCTGGGAAAAGCACGGCCTTGGAAGGAGCAGTCTCATCTGCGGGTCTTTCAATTATGCCGAAGAAGATCTCCCAGATTGCGTTTCGATGAAAGCTGTTGCATTCTCCGGAAGCGTTTCAGGTGGATACGGCTCTTCTGATCATTCCGGGAAAACGCATCAGGACAATTTATGCACCTGAAGGACTTTTCCGCGGCCCTGCTTGAGGCAATTCCTCCGGCTGTGCGTCGCGGACGATGCGGATACCCGGAAAAATCTCCCTGAAACAGGATTCATACGTCAGATCGGTTCTTACCAGACCTCCTAAAAAACCTCCGCCTTCGGATACTTCCATCGTGGACGGGAACTCCGCATTTTTTTGCACTCCTTTCGTACACACGTGAGTTCCGGAAAAGGCCGAAAGACGCCTGAGAACGAAGATCAGAAGCTGCGTGGCCACGAATACCGACGCCGGAAGGCTCATGAGGAAACACATGAACAGGAAGAAAGCCTTGAATGTTGCCCAGCCCACGGCCAAAGAGATCGTGGAATTCATCCGCGTCTTTGCCTCGACTCTGCTTGCCGCCGGCAGTCAGACCTCACGCATTGACCGAACAACCGCACGGATAGCGCGAGCCTACGGGTTCAGTCTCGATCTTGTCATTTTTTCCCGTCATTTCATGTTTTCGGCCTATCGTTCAACAAGCGACGGGTTCGTCCAACAGCGTTATACGACTGTTGCCAGCATCGTTGCCGGTGACTTCAACTTTCAGCGGGTGACGCAGCTCAACGCCTTGAGCTGGGCCATAGCGGACAACGGGCTTCCCCTTGAAGATGCCTGGCGCCGTTTTCACGCTATCTGCGCACAGCCAGGCATTTCGATAGCAATACGCTGTCTGTTCCTTGCCGTGGCCAACGCCGCTCTCTGCGGACTGTTCAACGGTGATTCCATAGCAATAGGGCTCGTGTTTTTCGCGGTCTACATTTGTTTCTGGCTTGAACAGGGGCTTATGCGCGTGGGGCTCGACATCAAGATCACCTTTTTCCTGTGTGCTTTTTTCTCCTCCCTGCTTGTTTCGATCGGCTATATGCTGGACTGGGGTACGACTCCGCAGACGGCACTCGCCTCAAGCGTGCTCTTTCTCATCCCGGGCTTCCCTCTGCTCAATGCCACCATGGATTTTTGGGATGGTTACATTCTTATAGGTGTCTCACGCCTCATTCATGCCGCAATGCTCGTTGTCTCCATCGCCCTGGGGCTTTCCCTGACGATGTCTCTTTTAGGAGTAGATAAGCTGTGAACCTGCTGACAACCTGTCTTTTCGATGCCTTTCTTGCCTGTGCGGTAGCCGTTGGCTGCTCCTTAAACTTCAGTCCCTCGCGCAAAATTATTCTGGCAGCAGCCATTCTGGCTCCCATCGGACATGTCACACGCCTTCTTCTTCTGCAGGTCCCCATCGGCATCGTCAGTGCTACCCTGTTCGCCTCGATGACCATTGCGCTCTGCAGTATGCCTATTTCCCGTCACTGGCATATCCCGGCCGAAATGTTCATCGTACCGTCCCTGCTCACCATGATACCGGGAATGTATGCCTACAAAACCATCCTCGGCATCCTGCAGATTCTCAGTGAAAAAGCTGATCCCAATCTCCTGTCGATTGTCGTCTATAATGGATTGACCACGCTTTTTGTCATAGGATCTCTTGTTATTGGCGCGAGCATCCCTCTTATTGTCCTGAGGGAGGACGGTCCCATGGGTCGTCTTCTGATTCGTCTGCTGGGTCAGAGAGCAGCCAAGCTGCTTCACCGCAGAAGCCGCCCGTGATGAGTACTGCGGCCTCCGGATCATCAGACAGCCTGCATTCAGACGTCGTACAGGAGAAGGAGCATAATCTTCCCGAAAAGCAAATAATGGCACCGGCTTAAAAGCATAGATGCCGCGTTCCGGCGGGCCTCAGACGGGCCGTCCCTGAACTGCCAGGATGCGGCCCTTACGGGGAAGATGTTCGGCGTGAATCTGCCTCAGAGGCTTTTTTGAGGTTCCGGGACGAATTGTTCCTCTTTCATCCCATAGCCATATATGGAAACGCCGCGCCCGAATGTACGGGCGCGGCGAATTCATGTTCTCACTAGGCGCATGGCATCACGGTCAGATGCGTATGGTCGCCCCGAGAAGCTTGGCAAATTCCGCAATCAGCGCGGGATGTGCTGGCCAGGCCGCCGCCGTGACCAGGTTACCCTCCGCTACGGCGTCGCTCAGGGTGGCGTTGGCGTCGCGCCATTGAGCTCCGGCGTCCACCACGTCCGGCTTGACGGCCGGATAGGCGGTGCAGCAACGATTTTTGAGTACGCCCGCTGAAACAAGTATCTGCGGGCCGTGGCAGATGGAGGCAATGGGCTTCCTGGCATCGTTGAACTCCCGCACAATGTCCAGCACACGCTGGTTCAGGCGCAGGTACTCCGGCGCGCGGCCGCCGGGGATGTAGAGGCCGGCGTACTCCGCCGTGTCAACCTTGTCGAAGTCGTAATTGACGGCAAAATTGTGACCGCGTTTTTCCGAATAGGTCTGGTCCCCCTCAAAATCGTGAATGGCGGTGCGCACCACGTCGCCTGGCTTCTTGCCGGGGCAGACGGCATGAACCTCGTAGCCCAGCATGAGCAGCATCTGGAAGGGAACCATGACTTCATAATCCTCCACATAATCCCCTGCCAGCACCAAAATTTTTTTGATCGCAGCCATAAGAGCGTACCTCCGTGTTCCAGTGCCCGCGACGCCGGATCTTCGACCCCCGTGGCCGCTGACGTCGCGAAAAGACGCGTGTATACAGTGCACTTAAATTGCGGCTCTGCATATGTCAAGCACGCATCAAACGGTGAAAAAGGGCCAACGCCTCTTTCCATCCCGGACGAAATGAAAACAGTTTTCCTGCCTGGCCTGATAACGCTGGAATTCCAACGGGTTGAGAGTACTGGCCTCCCGAAAAAGCAGGGAGTCAGAGTGTGCATGCTTTCCGAACTCTGGTTTCAGAAAGTCTGCACGGGCTGAACGCTCCCGGCTGCTTTTTCCAACAATCTGGAGCAGGTTCATAGTTAAAGGAGGCTCCTGTTGGCGGATCTGAAAGCCGGCCGTCCCCATGCACGCGGGGCTGCAGTACGACAATCTTGACGACTTTTCCCTTTCGACCTAAAATTTTTCAATGCTCATCAACATCATCCTGTCTCGGTCTTTTTCGCAGCCCAAGGCCTGGCCTGTCGTTCGTCCCATGGTCCGGAGCTGTTCTTTTGGCGCCACCTGACGTTCAGAACGTGGGTGGGGCAGGTTGTCTTCCCTCTTCTGATACGACCCACAGAAGCCGTATCCCCATTTCCTTCCTTTTCCCTCCCGCTTCCTTCTGTACGCATCCGTGCGCATTAACCCACAAGCTGGAGGGTCACTCATGTCACAGCTTTTCAGAAAAACTTTGATCCTGGCCTCCATGGCCGTTCTGGCCATGGTTCAGTCCCCCCGGGCCGATTCCCTTGATGATTTTAAAAATTTATCCGGAAAACTCGATATTGCCGGAGGCACCGCGCACATTCCCGTAATGAAAGCCGCCGCGCAGGACATCATGCGGGCCAATCCCAAGATTCGCATTACGGTAGCCGCGGGAGGATCCGGAGTCGGCGTGCAAAAAGTTGGAGAAGGTCTTGTGCAGATTGGCAATACAGGTCGTGCCCTGAAGGAAAAGGAAATTGCCAAGTACGGCCTTGTAAGTTTTCCCTTTGCCATTGATGGCGTGGCTGTCGCCGTTAATCCTGATAATCCCGTGACAAGCCTGACCAAGGCACAAATCAAGGATGTTTTTGCCGGAAAGGTCACTAACTGGCGCGAGCTCGGCGGACACGATGCTCCCATCAGCCTGTATGTGCGTGAGGACGGAAGCGGCACGCGTGAGACCTTTGAAACCCGCGCCCTTGACAAGGCAAGCTCCACGGACAAGGCCAATGTGGTCAATTCAAACGGGGCGATGAAAACCGCCATTGCCAAGGATGCCAATGCCATAGGCTATGTGGGCATAGGCCATCTTGATGCGTCCATCAGGGGCGTTGCCATTGACGGGCAGAAGCCGACCCAGGAGGGCGCTGCCAGCGGAGCATACCCGGTAACCCGTCTGCTCTACATGAATACCAAAGGCCAGCCCCAGGGACTGACCAAGGCCTTTATTGAGTATATTTTCTCGGAAAAGGGCAAGGTCCTGATCAGTAAGGCCGGATACATCCCCTATGCCAAGAAGTAATTTCCTGACAGAAAATATTCCGCAGGAAACAGCCGGTCCCTGGCTCTGGCTCGGGACCGTGCTGGCCATGCTCGGAGTGTTCTGCCTCTGTGTCATGATTGTTGTGGCTGCCTTGCCAGCCTTTTTCTCACACAGCCATTCACCCTTTGAATGGGTCTGGCAACCAAACCAGGGGCATTTCGGCATACTGCCCATGTGCGTGGGCACCCTTCTGCTGTCATTTTCCTCTCTGGCGCTGGGCTTCCCCTGGGCTCTGGCCATCGCTGTATGGCATTTAACCGAAGAGGCTTCGGCATTCGCACATGCCAAAACGGCCGTCGGTGCGCTGATCCGTTTTCTGACTACCATCCCAACTGTCGTGCTCAGCTTTGCCGCAGTCTTTCTGCTTACACCATTTCTCAGACTCCATATCGGCGGTACGGGCTTTTGTCTTCTCGGCGCAAGCCTGATGGTGAGTCTGCTGATTCTGCCGACGATGATTTTGGTTCTGGAAAGCGGACTCAAAGGCAAACTGGAGGCCCTCTGCCCCTACGGACTTGCCCTCGGTTTTTCGCGCTATGATCTTCTGCGCTACTGTGTCCTGCCACAAAGCGTACGCACCCTCACCCAGGCAGCCGTTCTGGGATTTGGCCGGGCTCTCGGGGACACGCTCCTGCCGCTGATGCTTGCCGGAAATGCTCCCCATGTCCCGACCCGTGTCAATGAGAGCATGCGCACCCTCTCGGCCCATATGGCATTGGTCACAGCCAACGAAGTCGGCGGCTCAGCCTATAATTCGCTTTTTGCGGCCGGACTCTTCCTCCTTGGCACATCCGTAGTCGTGACGCTTATTTTGCGCAGGTTAGCCAGGACGGACACCAGCCCGGAGAGACCGTGATGCACGCAATGTTTCCACCGACCCTGAGAGTCTGGCTTCTGCGCCTTGCACCGCTGCTTCTTCTGCTGATCGTGCTGGGCCTGCTCTTCTTTCTTGTGCAGAAAGGACACAGCGCCCTTTCGCTGAACCTCCTTTTTGGAGATACCCCGCCGCTCATGGCAGTCCTCGGGCAGGCTGCCGTCTGGAACGGTCTCTGGCCCGCCTGCGCGGGCACGCTCTACCTCGTCCTGCTTACTCTTCTACTGGCACTTTTTCCCGGTCTGTGCTGCGGCATCTATCTTGCGGAATATGCCAACCGGCGCAGCGCCCTCGGCATCGGGCTGGCCATGGATATTCTCGCCGGAACACCGTCCATTGTCATGGGACTCTTCGGTTTCACGCTGATTGTCTTTCTGCGCAGAACATTCTGCCCTTCGGCCAATACCTCCCTGCTGCTCTCCGCAGCCTGTCTTGCTCTCCTTGTTCTGCCGAACATCGTCTCCAATACCCGTGAAGCACTGGCTGCCATCCCCCGGGAGCTGAGAATTACGGCCCTTGCCCTTGGTCTTGGCAAAAACGCGATGATACGCCACATTCTTCTTCCCCAGGCCGTGCACGGCATCGCGGCGGGGGTGGTTCTGGCCCTGGCGAGGGCAGCTGAGGATACCGCAGTGATCATGCTCACCGGAGCCGTGGCGAATTCGGGACTTCCTGCGGGTCTCCTTGACAGATTCGAGGCCCTGCCCTTCAGCATCTACTACACTGCTGCCGAATACCAGAACGCCGATGAGCTTGCCTCGGGCTTTGGCGCCGCCCTCATCCTTCTTGCACTTTCCGCGCTCCTGGTTTTTCTGGCGCACCTTCTTGAGCGCCGTTTTCTACAGCGTTCGCGAGGCTATCATGCAACAGGCCATCTCTGTTGAACATCTCTCCGTATCCTTTGATCGTAGCCGTATTCTTCAGGACATCAGCTTCTCTGCTGCTTCGTGCGGCATCAATGTGCTCGTCGGCCGTTCCGGCTCGGGAAAAACCACATTCCTGCGTGCGCTCAACCGTTTGAACGAAACCATTGGCCCCGTGCGGACAAGCGGCCGTGTGCGCCTTGATCTCGGCGACGGACTTGAGGACATCTATCCATCGGAAGCCAGTCCGTCCGTTCGCCCCATGAATGAACTCCGTCGTCTTGTGGGGATGGTTTTTCAATCACCAAGAGTGCTGCCCGTAAGCATTGCCGAGAATATTGCCCTGCCACTAAGAGTGGTTCGTCATCTGTCAAAAGACGCCATTGCAAGCCGCACGGAAACCTCACTGCGCCAGGTAGGTCTCTGGTCTGAAATCTCACACAGGCTCGGGACGGCCGCGGAGAATCTTTCGGGCGGTCAGCAGCAGAGGCTTTGTCTTGCCCGTGCCCTTGCTCTTGAACCCGCCATTCTTCTGCTTGATGAACCGACTGCCTCTCTTGACGTGCACGCAGGGCGCAATATTGAAGAAGTGCTTACGGAGCTTGCACGGAAGTATCCCGTCATTCTTGTTTCCCATAACTGCAGGCAGGCAACGCGATTGGCGCAGCAGCTCACTGTCTTTGAGCGTGGTTCGCTTCGGGCCACTTTTTCACGGGACATTCCCGACGCGGAAGAGGTCAATGCCCTGCTTAAGGAAGAAACGCCAGAGTACGATGCCGGATAATAAGAAGGACCCTGCAGGAGGGGAAAAATCCTTAAAGCGTTTCTTCATGGATGTCCATACACCGTTTAAGAGGTCTTCGGAGGGGGGGGTCTTCACGTGCGGGGGGACTGTCTGAGCCAAGGGAATAAGGAATCTGTCCCTGTAGAAATCCTTTGTAAAGAGAGACGGGAGCAGTTTTTTTGCAAGCAGAAACCCCTGATTTCAACCGGCCCGGCCAAAATCAGGGGTTTTTTTCTTCTCGTTTGACGTGCATGCCTTCCGGAGGATGGATCGGTTTACGGCAGCACTCTGGGAAAGATATGATCTCTGTCGGACGTGCAGGAGGGGGCAGACGAACGTGCGTCTTCATCCGCCGGCAGCCGTCAGAGAGAACGGATCCGCTCAGCTCTCGGGGTGAGGATTCTCTCCCGGCTTCTGCACATCCTCGAGCTTTTCTTCCTTGAGGAAGAATTCGTCACCCCGGGCCCAGTAACGCAGACCCGGGTGGTCCCGGAACATTTCCAGGGCCTTGTTCTGCGAGGCCTCGTCTTCACCGCGGAAACGGATCTTTACCTTGCGCATATCCGTGCCGCGGACCGAGGAGAGAACGGAGATGATGCGCATACCCTGGCCACGGAGCTTATCAAGTACTTCGCGCAGTGTTCCGGGCTTATAAGGAAGAAAGAACCCTGCTTCGACACCGGGCTGATCACTGCCACTCAGGTCAAGGAGTGCCTTGAAGACATCCATCCCCGTCAGAATGCCCTGCAGTTTCCCTGCAGCGTCGGTCACGGGCAGGCAGGCAACATGCCGGTCAATCATCTTCTGGGCCGCCTGCTCAATGGTGTTATGGGGACCTATGGTCACGGGATTGGGGACCATGGCCTCGCGTACCCTGGTGGTCTCCAAAAGCTCAAGAGCCTCAAGAATTTCCACTCCCGTGGCATTGGTCGGCGCAAATCGTTTGAGATCGGCAGTGGACAGAAGGCCGATCACCATATGGTTATCGTCAACCACGGGCAGACGGTTGATGTTGTGCTCTCTGAACAGCCTGCGCGCCTGTCTGAGCGTCTCCCCAGGTGAGACTGAAATGACCTTGCTTTTCATCCAGTCAAGTACGAGCATGATCTTCTCCTGAATATGGGCAAAAGGACTAAGAGAAAGCCACGCGAGACAGCTTCTGCCTGCCGAAGCGGCTTCCGGAAAGGCCTCCCGCCGTCGGGGGAGGCCAAATCCCAACTAATGCTTGCAGCTGCACCCCTGCAACTTTTTGCGGATAAACTCGGGCAAAACACCTCGCACGGATTCAAGACTGACCATGCGGCGCATGATGCCCAGCTGATCATGCAGCGGCAGCTTCTTGGGGCAGACCGAATCACAGGCGAGCAGGCCCATGCAGCCGAATACACCACGGTCATCACCAATGAGGTCGTAGAATTCAGCAGGGCTGCGCTGATCCCGGGGATCGATGTAGAACCGTGCCAGTCTGTTGATGGCCGTGGCGCCCAGAAAATCCTCGCGCATGCGGGCGGTACCGCACGCAGCAACGCAGCAGCCGCATTCAATGCAGCGGTCGAGCTCGAAGATTTTCGTGGCCAGTTCATTGTCCATACGCTCTTCCTGGGCATTGGGATCGAATTCCTGTTTCGTATGGATCCAGGATTCGATTTTTTTGCCCACATTACGGAACCAGGTGCCCGTATCAACGCTCAGATCGCCAAGGAGCTTGAAGACCGGCAGCGGATGCAGGGTGATGTGGTCTGGCAGATCTGCCGTCTGCGTGTGACAGGCAAGTCCCGGTCTGCCGTTGATCACCATGCCGCAGGATCCGCAGATGCCCGCACGGCAGCAGAAGTCAAACTGCAGGCTGGCGTCCTGGGTCTCGCGGATCATGTTCAGAGCAATGAAGAGCGTCATGCTCGGATGCTCCTCAAGCGTGAACGTCTGCATATGCGGCGTGGAGCTCGGATCGAGCGGTGCGTAACGAAAAATTTCAAAAGTCAGTGTCCGTCCCATATCCCCCTCCTATGCGCCTTGCTCAAAAGGTACGAGCTGATCGTCGGAAATATTGTCGCCTTCGATGATCTTGCCACCGCCGTAGCCGCGGTCACCGGGAGGCAGAATAAAGAACGGTGTGGCCGGCTCATACTTAAGCGTCGGCAGGGTCGCACCTTCGGGCCAGTAGGCCAGAGTACGCACAAGCCAGTCCTTGTCGTTGCGCTCGGGATAATCCTCACGTGCATGGGCGCCACGGCTTTCGGTACGCATCAAAGCACCGTAGGCTGTACAGAGCGCGAGCTTGACCATTCCTGGCACGCGGAGCGCCATGGAGAGTTCGGCATTCGGTCCTGCGGCAACCTTGCCCTGCAGACGCATTCTTGAGCAGCGTTCAAGGATTTCCTGCAGTTTGTCCACGCCAGCCTGCAGATCAGGTCCGTTGCGGAAGATGCCCACATGCTCCATCATCACATCCTGCATGGCATTGCGCAGCGTGTAGCAGTCCTCGCCCGTGCCCTGAACAAGTTTCTTGATGCGTTCGGCCACCTGCATCTCAACGGCCTGCATGGCCTGTGTGGAGAATGTCGTTTCATAGCCCTTGAGGAATTCCACAACGGCGTGACCGACAATGCGTCCGCTGACAACTGTTTCTGCCAGGCTGTTGCCGCCAAGACGGTTGAAGCCGTGCATATCCCAGCAGGCAGCCTCGCCAGCCGCAAAAAGTCCTTCAAGACCGTAGGCGTGGCCGTCCTTGTTAATACGCACGCCACCCATGCTGTAATGCTGGGTCGGACGTACGGGAATAAGCTGATGGATGGGGTTCACACCGAGGAAATGGGTGGAGATGTCGTAGACTTCACGAAGATTGGTCGTGATATGCTTTTCACCGAGATGGCGGATATCAAGCCAGAGATGCTCACCGTATGGACTCTTCACGCCAAAGCCCTTGCGCATGTGTTCGGTCATGCGCCGGCTGACAACGTCACGTGAGGCGAGTTCTGCCTTTTCCGGCTCATAGTCGGGCATAAAACGATATTCGTTGACATCGAGCAGGGTTCCGCCGTCACCACGGCATCCTTCCGTGACCAGGATATCCGTGGGTACGGTGCCCGTGGGATGGAACTGCACGGCCTCCATATTGCCGAGAGGCACAAGACCCGTTTCAAGGGCGGCAATCTGACCGCCGCCGTCACAGATCACCGCATTGGTCGTGGCACGGTAGATGCGGCCGTACCCGCCCGTGGCAATCAGCGTGGCCTTGGCAAAATACCCCACAAGCTCGCCATTGCGCAGATCACGCGCCACACAGCCCATGCAGCGAGTGCCGTCGTGGATGAGCATTTCCGCCTGCATACGGTCGTGGACCTCGCAGCCCAGCTGCAACATGCGGTTGTCAAGGGTGAACAGCACGGCATGTCCTGTTCCGTCCGAAGTGTAACAGGTGCGCCACTTTGCCGTGCCGCCAAAGGCCCGTGAATGGATCAGTCCTTCGTTTTCAGCCTTTTCGGTCGCCTGGAAGGGTTTGCCACCCTTGTAGTAGGTGTGTTCACCGGGTACGACACGGCTCCACGGCACTCCCATCCATGCCATTTCACGCATGGCAATGGGCGCTGTTTTGGCAAAGAGTCTGGCGACCTCCTGATCACAGCCCCAGTCCGAACCCTTGACGGTATCCTTGAAGTGTATCTCGGGCGTATCGCCGTCACCCATGATGGAATTGCCCAGAGCTGCCTGCATGCCGCCCATGGCTGCTGACGAATGCGAACGCCTCGGGGGCACCACACTCAGACTGATAACCTTGAAACCTGCCTGGGCTGCTTCCACCGCCACGCGTTCCCCAGCCAGACCTGCGCCGATACATAAGACATCAGAATAAAATACGCGCATACGCCCTCCTATCCCTGACACCACACGCGCACGAGCGCAAGAACGCCAAGCAGCAAATAACAGCCCATACCGATCCACAGCCGCTTTCTGAACACTTCACGTTTTGCTTTCAGACAGAAGCCGTACTTCACGGCAATGCGGAAGATACCGATTCCCGTGTGCAAAATGACCGAGGGTAAAAAGAAGGCATGGAAGAGCAGCCAGCCCTGATGCAGACGATGGCTGCTTTTGACAACCTCAATGGGCAGATCGCTCATCACCGTATAGACGTGGAAAAAAGCACCGACGAGAATAATGACCGCGGTCGCAACCTGCACAAGCCAGAGCCAGGTGTCGGGGTCTTTCAGGGCGCGGGCATGCTCCACGAAAATCTGCAGCTCTCCGGCACGGAAAGGCATTTTCCTTGCGGCAATCCAAAAATGAAAAACAATCAAAAGAAGAATACAGGGGGCGCCAATCTGCGCTGCATAGCTTGCCTCCAAAAGCCAGCCAATGCTGTTGGTCAGATCCGGGCTGAGCACCACGCTCCCTTCAAGTAAAAGATGAATACAGACAAAAAAGGCCAGACACGCACCGGACAGTGCCTGCCAGAAATCAAGACGTTGCTTGATGAGCTCGGGGGATCTCGGGGTCATGCGTCCTCCCTAGAGTTTTTTATACGGGGCCTGACCGGCCTCATATTGATTGTTCCCAAGACAGTCGATTACCACAATGGCTGGAAACTGTTCCACTTCCATAAGCGCCAGGGCTTCAGGACCAAGTTCGGGCCAGGCCAGCACCGTGTACTTCTTTATGGCGCGGGAAATCAGAGCTCCTGCTCCGCCCACGGCAGCCATGTAGGGCACACCGTACTGCTTCATGGCCTCGACCACTTCCGGCTTGCGGTAGCCCTTGCCGATCATGCCTCTGAGACCACAGGCGAGAAGCCTCGGGGTATAGGCATCCATGCGGCCGCTCGTTGTCGGTCCGGCACTGCCAATGGCCTGACCTGGCTTGGCGGGGCTCGGTCCCACGTAGTAGACCACATGACCCTGAAGGTCACATGGCAGAGGTTCTCCCTGATCAAGACAGGCGCAGAGACGCTGATGCGCCGCGTCGCGTGCCGCCAGAATCACGCCGGAAATGCGCACACTCTCACCTGCCCGCAGACTTCTGGCCGTGGCCTCGTCAAAGGGCGCCTTGATATATCGGACATCACTCATGGCATCCCTCCTAGAGCAGTATTTCTGCGTGACGCGCCGCATGGCAGTTGATGTTTACAGCACAGGGCAGTTGCGCGATATGCGTTGCCGCCCACTCCACATGCACGGCCAGCGCCGTGGTCACGCCCCCAAGTCCCTGAGGGCCGATACCCGAGCGGTTGACCATGTCCAGCAGTTCGTCCTCAAGCGCCGCATAGCGCGGATCGGGATTCCTGCTGTGGAGATCACGGGCCGCCGCGCGCTTGGCCAGAAGACAGCAGAGTTCCATATTACCGCCAATGCCTACTCCCACGACCATTGGCGGACAGGCATTGGGGCCAGCTACCGTAACGGCCTCAAGCACGGTCTTCCGTACGCCTTCCAGACCATCGGCGGGTACGAGCATTTTCAGCATGCTCTTATTTTCCGAGCCCGCGCCCTTGGGGGCGAGCCGCAGCCGCAGCCTGTCTCCCGGCACAAGACGCAGATGAAGTACACAGGGCGTATTGTCTCCGGTATTTTTGCGTTCAAAAAGCGGCTCGGCGACACTTGATTTGCGCAGATAGCCCTCCACATATCCCTTGTGCACGCCAAGATTGACGGCCTCGGTGAAGTCACCGCCAGTAATGTGGAGATCCTGTCCCAAATCCGCAAATATCACGGCCAGACCCGTGTCCTGACAGATAGGCACGGTTTCTTCCCTTGCAATGTCGGCATTTTCAAGCAGCTGGCCCAGAATGTCGCGACCTACGGCAGAGGGCTCCGAGTCCCGTGCGGTAGCAAAGGCTTTGCGCATATCCTCCGGCAGGCGGCAGCAGGCCTCAACGCAGAGATCAGCCACTGCCTGTGTGATTTTCTCAACGGAAAGTTCTCTCATAATTCCTCCAAACACCAGAAATACCTGTCAAAGACTGTCCCAGGGAGCAGACCATCACGGATGGAAAGGCCAGATCATGGGAATAAAGATCACGCACATCACAAGACAGAGCAGCTGCAGTGGCCAGCCGGCCCTGATGTAGTCTCCGAAGCTGTAGCGGCCGGGACCAAGAACGATGGTATTGGGAGGGGTGGCGATGGGTGTCAGGAAGCAGCAGGATGCGGACATGGCAATGCCCATGATGATCGGCAGGGGCGAAATGCCGCTTGCCATGGCAATGGGCAGGGCCAGTGGCGCCATCAGGGCTGCGGTGGCCGTATTGCTCATAAAGTTGGTGATGATTGCCGTCAGAGCGCAGCAGACAAGCATTAACATCCATGGATCGGAAACCATCTTGACCACGGCCGAGGCCACGATGGCCGCAGCACCGGACTTGTCCATGGCCGCGGACATGGAGAGCATGCCGGCAAAGAGGAAGATGGTCGTCCAGTCCACACTGCGAAAGGCTTCGCGCATGCTCATGCAGCCGGTGATAATCATCAGGGATGCACCGAGCACCGCGGCCGTTGTCAGTGGCATGAGTTCGGTGGCCATCATAAGGACCACGAAGCAGAAGACGACAATGGAATGCCACATCTTGTTTTCACGTCTCTGCTTGCCGGAATCAATGCTTTCGATGTCGTCGTCAATTTTTCTGTCAGGAAGAAGACGGTAGCCGAAGGCTGCATAATAGATGAGGCCTGCCACAAGGAGGGGAATGCCGATCAGACCGAACTCGAAAAAGCCGAAGGGTTTCAGGGGCAGTGTCGGGTCCGCTTCAAGCATACCGTTAATGACGCCGTTGACAATGCCGTTCGGCGGGGTGCCTACGAGGGTTGCGGTACCGCCAAGGGAGGATGCGAAGGCCACGGGCATCAGCACACGGCCGGGAGCGATCTTGGCCTTGAGACACATGCCGAGAACCATGGGCACAGCCACAACGGTTGTTCCTGTATTGGAGAGCATGGTGGAGAGAAGGCCAATGGCGATCATGGTGTAAATAATCAGCTTCAGCTGACTGCCTTTGGAGAACCGCACGGCCAGGGCACCGACCTTGTCGGCAAAGCCTGTGACAAAGGTCGCCTCACCTACGATGAACATGGCCATAAACAGTACTACCGTCGGATCGCCAAAGTAGCTGAAAGCCGCCTTTGAAGTGATGACCTTTGTCAGGGAAAGGGCTACCGGTACCAGCAGTGCTGTGACGGGTAACGGTACTATTTCCGTAAAAAACATCACAGCGGCTACACCAAGTATTCCCAGTGTGATGTAAGCCTTGGTTGGGTCTTCAGGCAGGGTGATCGTCTTTGGCGCAGCAGCAGCCAGAACGTCCTGCCCGAAGGTGAGCATACAGCACGTCACCACGAGCACAATCCCAAACGGGAGCAACCGTTTCATAAAGATTCTCCAGGGGTAGAAAAAAACTCCTGTGCACAGCATACCAGAATGCCCGGCGCAGAAGATAAAAATGGGCAATAATCACCATAGCACTATGACTTTTTCAGAGCAAGCGGTAGGCCAAAGAAAGAGTGATAAGATCAGCCGTAATGTCTGAAAAGTCGCCCCATATGCGACTATTACACTGTACGGGCTCCTGCGTCTCACGTTCAATGCCCCCGGTCCGCCCTCCTCCATGACTGCAGAGTCCCAAGGGTATGGGAATATTCCCGCTGTTCGGATCCGCTTCAATGGCGCAAATTCGTCGCAGAAGCACTACACGTCGATTTAGCAGCTTCCGGTACTGCCTGTTTCAAGAAAGCATGCTTTGCGGGAAATGTTTTTAAGAGAGAGCGGGAAATCTGGCGGGTGAATAACGAACAGAAGTTTTTTCCCCGCGGTGTTGATGTCGAAGCCCGCAATACGTGAATGGGGCTGGAGAATGCCCCAGGTAAGGCAAGCATTCATTCATAGATTCCCCATTGGGCCAAAGGCCTGCATGCAGCGCTGAAACCGGTGTTATTTTCCGGGACTGTACCCATCATTCCCGTGGCGGGTACACAAAACCGGCCCTCGTTTCTGAATCTGGGTACATGATGCCTTCGAAGGTGAAACGCATCTTTCTGACGGATGTTCTTCAGGGAGGATTGACGTTTCTTTAGAGACGATGCCTCCGCAGATACGGTGGCTTAAGAGACCAGTTAGTTACATGGAAGATATCTCTATGGAATTATTAGCGAATTGTATCTGACATGTCTTTTGTTAAGCATGCCGGGTGGGAAATTTCTGCAGTGGCACAAAATGCGCGTGGCGCATGAACACAACGATACCCAGGCAAGCTTTCTCTGCGGATGAAGAAAGGATATGGAACACCGTTTAGCTCAGCGCGTGCCGGAGCGTTTCTTAGTTGCGCCGTGTACGAGGGTAAGACGGAGATGGTGGAACAGGAGGTCCCCTGGGAATCTTTCCGTGTAGTCACGGGGTGTTTGACGGGAGCCGCTCAGCGTGTCAGGAAGATCTGCACCCAGTAGACCCTGCCGCCTTTCCCCCGATATGCGGCCAGGCCGACCTCCTTGTAGGTAGGCTCGACCATATTTCTGTAGTGGCCGCTTGACGTACGCCACATCTTTGTGACGCGTTCCGGCCCGATGTCTTTCCCACAGGCGATATTTTCACCAGTACTCCGGAATGACAGGCCGAATTCGGCAAGTACACTGCTGCAGTCCGAACCATCAGGCCGTGTATGGCTGAATGATTCCGAAATTTCGCGGGCCCGCGTCAGTGCGGCTTTCTGCAATGCCGAACCGGCGTTGAAACGGAGGGGAGCAAGTCCCTGCTGTTCCCGGATATCGTTGAGAAGACGCACGGCATGGCGTTCTTCATCGGTGAAAATGTCCGGTATGTCGTAGGGATCCCGTCCGGCCTGAGTCCTCCGCGTCCGTTGCCCCCTTTGTGATGTCCCCGGATCCCCGAAAAGGTAGTCGTCCCAGTGATACAGGTCATATGCAATCATTTCCGCTTCCCTGCAAGAGAAGAGAAAAAAGGACAAAGAGATAATAAAGAGGACAAAACAGCCTCTGATGGCCGTCATAATGGCTCCCGGCCGAAGTTCGCGTTCCGGGGAACGACGGGCGCGGACCCCGATGTTACGCGAAAAATCCGTCGGAGGTTTGTGTCGGAGAGGAGAGAAAACGAAAGCAGGGTTTGCCGATGCAAAGCCCGCAGGCAGGGGCAGTCCCCAGGCCGGCCTTCTTTCGACTGTGGCAAAGCTCCTGACGAAGGGGCATGGCTTTCGGACATGTTTAGTGTACCCGCAGGGCAAAATTGATCGCAAAACACACGGCGAGGCATATCATCAGAACATTCAGATCTCTGAAGCGGCCTGTGAGAAGACGAATGCCTACCCAGCTGACAAAGCCGAAGCAAAAACCAGTGGCGATGTTAAACGTCAGTGGCATGGTCACAATGGTCAGAAATGCCGGCAACGCAACCAGGAAATCATTAAAACGGATTCGTATGCACTCCTGCATCATCATGGCACCGACGACAATCAGGGTGGGGGCTGTGGCGTAGGTGGGAACAACGGCCACAAGAGGCGCGCAGAAGAGCGTCAGAAAAAAAAGCATGGCTATGGTCACGGCGGTCAGTCCCGTACGTCCGCCCTCGGCCACGCCTGTGGCGGATTCAAGATAGGTCGAGGCAGTGGTCGCGCCGATAACGGCACTGCCCATGGTCGCTATGGAGTCGCTGACAAGAGCCTTGTCGAGATTTTTGATATGTCCGTCCCTTTCGATGAAGCCGGCCTTCTGCGACAGGCCGATAAGAGTTCCCATATTATCGAAAAGGTCAACCATGGTCAGTGTGAAAATAATGGAGAAAAGACCGTGTTCCAGCGCCCCCGAGATGTCGAGTCTGGCAAAGGTGTCGAGAGGCAGGGGAGGAACAGGATTGAAGAGGGCCCCCCGGGGCATGGAGGATACGCCGAATATGATGCCCAAGGCACTTACGACGATGATGCTGAGGAGCATTCCTCCCGGAACACGGGCGGAATGAAGCGCTCCGGTCAGAAATATGCCGAGAATGGCCAGTAGGGTCTGCGGAGAGCTCAGCGTTCCCAGCGTGACGAATGTCGACGGGTCCGCAACGACAATGCCGCAGTTTTTCATGCCGATAAAGGCAATAAACGCCCCTATTCCCACCACAACAGAGTACTTGAGATCTATGGGGACGGAGTCGATAATCAACTGACGAATTCTGGTTGCGGTGAGGAGAAGAAAGACAACACCTGAAATGAATACGGCACCAAGCCCTGTCTGCCAGTCATATCCGCCGGGACCGCATACGTAGTAGGCAAAAAAAGCAGTAATGCCGAGGCCGGGGGCCACAGCCACCGGGAAATTGGCATAAATCCCCATGAGGAGCGTCGCCGCTATCGTGATCCATATGGTCGAGGCCACCGCGGAATCCCTGGGCATCCCCGCGTCGGCCAACATGGCCGGAACGACGAAAATCAGGTAGCACATTGCCATGAAACTGGTCAGACCAGCCAGAAGTTCACGCCGGACGGTTGTCTTGTTTTCAACGAGATGGAAAAGGCGTTCCAGGAGGGTCTTGATCATGCCCGCACCCCAGCAATCACAGCGTTTTCGTTGTCCTGCAGTGTGACGATTCCCTGACGATCATCGTCCGGGATGGCCGCAAGGGAAGTCTTCCCGCTCCTGCTCATGTATCGACCTTATCCAGGGAAATGGCCGCCCCGGATCAGGGAGAGCATTACGGGCAGAATGCCCCGAATGGTAAAAAAGGCCGAGTTCCGGCCCCCGGTCTGCACGCGCGGGAGGGAGGGGGCCTTTCAGAGACAGCCCATGTCATACGTGACGGCATAAGAGGATCGAGAAGACGGTCGACGCGGAGGTGTTCCGTTGGCCGGTTTAACGGGAACCAATGTTTGCTGAAGCAGATTTCCGGCCATTCAGTCCCCTCCCCTCTTTCCTCCCGACGGGAGTTCCGGGGTGTAAGGGGAAGGGGGGCGCCGGTCACGTCAGGGGCATGCGTCCCTTATATCCAGGCTCTGCGTTCTGTCAGGATGTCATTTCCGATCTTCGAGGCTGACGGTTTAAGGTGCCTCCCGTGAAGTTTTCCTTTCAGCGACCTGCACCATCCCCTCTCAGCGATCCTCCGGGGAAATCTGGCCCTTCCCTGGGGAATGCCTGATGGGACGTCAGCAGATCACTTCTTTTCCAGCAGATTGAGACCGCTGGCATTCGCAGGGACCCATTCCACCGTTATCTTTTTTGCGTCGCCAATGTATTGCTTAACCCATGCCTTGTAGACAGGGGTGTCGACAGGCTTATCGAACCCGCCTGCGCCTGGGAAGCTCTCGTCATCAATGAAGTACACAAAGCCGTCACCCGTAACATCAACGTCCTTCGGAAAGGGTTTGTCGTTTTCAAACGGATTCACCGGAAACGCCTTCCTGCTCCATGCATCCACGGAGCCCTTTGTCGAATATTCGCCCTGCGAGGCATCGAAGATCAAGAAGTTGTAGGGCCAGAACTCCCCACCCAGTCCCTGATTGTGGGAGAGTTTTTGCTTTAAGCAGCCGTTTGTGAAGTATTCAACACCCGGAGTTCCCATGAACTCTATTGTAAGATTTCCGGAACGTTCGTCATAGCCGCAGACAAGTTCCTGCTTTGACGCCTCGGTTCCGCTCTGAAAACGGACAAGCAACTCAGCTTTACCGTTGCCGTCAACGTCACAAAGCGCCAGCTGGTTATCGGAAAAATTCCCGATAAGCTCTTCCTTCCTGAGGTGTTCCCCGTCCGGAAGAATGTGATGCTCAACAAAATTTCGGGCAGCCTTCATAAACTCGGCGTGCCGCGCGTCTGCCGACCAGACCGTGGCCGCACAGAGTGACAGGAGCGTGCACATCACGCATGCGAAGAAAATCCTTTTCATACTTCAAGTCCTCCGGGGAATTTAAGTCAGTATTACAGCAAAAAGTCCGCCAGCACCTTGGCAGTTTCCGGAAACAGGTCGGATCGGACGGAAATGGGAGACGGTGAACGAATTGGGAGTTCGCGAAAAAAGAATATTGACGGTTACCGTTGTTCCGCTTTTTGAACGTGGCGGTCGCAGCAAGGCATGGGGACTAAGTGCGGGGCTACAGATGGCGACCGTTATGAATGGTATACCGCCGATGGAAAAGGTGCTTCTTTCCATCGAAGCGGTCTCTCAATCATTCCCCTCTGCATGACAGTGTCGGTAATAAGCAGAAAAGCGATTTGATGAGTTTATGGTTCCGCATACGAACGCCTCATCAGTATTCAGTCCTCATTGGAAACCTGTGGCGAAGTGCGGAACAGAATCTGCACATTTTTTGAATACAAACCGGCTGAGATACGATTTTTCAAAACTGTCGGTCACGGGACATTTTTTTGATGAAAAGGCCCAGATGTCAATTCTTCCAGTTCGTTACGTATTCCCCAGCGTTTTTCAGTGTGCCGATAACAAAGGCAAGGCGGTCATTACTGCGTGTCAGGGTTAGCACATAAAAGACATCCTTTCCGTGCGGAGCGAGAATATCCCCGAGCGTGGCTTTCGATGATGCCTTGTACGCTGCGCATCCGCTTTTGAAGACTTTTTCGGGCAGAAAGAGAAGAGTAAGGATCCGTTGCCCGTCGCCGGCCCAGTTGTTCATGGCCTCCATGCTCTCTTCGGCGCATTCTTCGGCATTTTTGCCCTTTTCCGCTGCCACGCGCATAAAATTGACACGCAGATCGTCGCTGACAAGGAGAGCCGGGACCATGTTCATTTCGGAGAGTTCTCCGACATACATCCCTATCAGACCATTGTTCTGACTTCCCTCCAGTCTGGCACTTCTTATACGATCCTTGTCTTTGTGAACGGTCGCGGTGAGTTCATAGCCGTCCCAGGCCACGGTCCCGCTGAGGGAGGTTCCTTCGGCTTTCGGGCGCAGCTTCAGAGCGGCAAGCGACTGAACAGTTGTGCCCGGGGTGAAGGTTTTCAGCGTTATCTCGGGAAATCCCGCCTGCGCCGGAGTCCCTCCAAAAAATGTGAGTAGTACCGCTGCCATCATAATAGAGAACTTTTTTGATATATTCATTAGAAATGCTCCTTTGAGAACGGATTAGACGCATGCAACGCTGGGTCCGTCCATGATTGTATGTTGAACCCTGCGTCTTCCCCGGATATACACTGTTCCGCCGGGTACCGGAAGAGATTTGCTGCCGCAAAACTTTCGTATAAGACGTTGTTTACAGGGAACGTCCATAACGAATGCTGATCTTTCAGAATGTTAAAGATACAAATTTTTTTTAGGCTATTGCACTCTTTCACATACGCAGTCAAGGTACCGGCCGTGAAAAGCGATATAATATACCGTCTCACAGTGCGACATCTCCTCGGCGTCTTCCGCTTCTCATCCGCTGCGCGGTTTGAAAAAGGAGCACGGGCTGACGTTTTTTTCTCGTTCCGTGCCGCCGCATTTTTGTGCAGGGGGGCTTGAAATCGGCCAGAAAAATTGACATAGTGCCACGTCATTTTTTAAAGGAATCGGGAGGAGCTTCATCGCACCCGGGAAATAGCCACCTCACGACCTGTCTAACCTCCGGAGCTTCCCGACACGGAAAATGTGCAAAAAAAACAGCATGTGCTTAAATGGAAAATTCTCTTTCGTCAGTGCGGTGCCTATTGATTGCAATTGGGGAAGAATGTAAAATTCTCTAGTTTTATAAATCACACTCTTGATTGAAGAGTACTTGCCAAAGCGCCTGAGGCAGGGGGCTGATGCCCATTTTACCCGGAGATTCCCCTTCTGAGCCTAGCCGCACGTTTTGGAGTGCGGGAGGAATCACGGATCATGGAATGGTGTAATTTCATTTTGAAACCTGGTGTTCAAAAATTTATCCTGTTTGTCATTATCATCAATGCCATCACGCTCGGACTGGAGACAAGCCCCTTTATTGTTGAGCATACAGGCCCCCTCCTGCGTATCGCCGATCAGGCTGCTCTCTGCATTTTTGTTGTGGAACTTCTTTGCAAGATGCTCGCTCTGAAAACACGATTTGTACGCGATCCCTGGAATATTTTTGACTTTATCATCGTTGGCATATCATTCGTTCCGGCCGTCGGATGGCTAACTGTTCTGCGCTCCATGCGTGTACTCCGGGTTCTTCGTCTCATCTCCGGCATACCAAGGCTTCGCATCATCGTTCAGTCGCTCCTGCTTTCCTTGCCAAGCATCGGATGGATATCCCTGCTGATGGTTGTACTTTTCTATACGTTTGCCGTTATGGCCACAAAGCTTTTCGGCGCAGCCTTTCCCGACTGGTTTGGCTCCCTCGGTGCGACCTTCTTCACACTCTTTCAGGTAATGACGCTGGAAAGCTGGGCCATGGGTATTGCCCGTCCGGTGATGGAAATGTACCCGTATGCCTATCTCTTCTTCATTCCCTATGTCCTGCTTTCGGCTTTTATTGTGCTCAATGTGTTTATTGCCATCATTATCGGGGGCATGGACGATGCACGGTCGCAGCAAAAGGAACTGGACGCAATGGGCACCGATCACGATGACCTGCAGCGGGAATTGAGCGCGCTGCGGGCTCAAATGGAAAAAGTGGAGGCCCTTTTGCAAGCAAAGGGGCAAAAGTAATTATACCTCTTGCACTTCATCCCCTTGTTGGTTTGGGGATGGAATCGAAAAAAGGAGAACCTTTATGAAAAAACTTTTCGCTTCTTTTGTTGTGGCCGCCGCCATCACCGTCTTCGCCGGTGCAGCAATGGCCAAGGAAGTCATTATCGCCAACGGCTGCAGCTTTCCTCTGCACTTCATTGGTCTTAGCCGCTCTACTGACACCCAGGCCGAAAACCTCATCTCCGAACCCGTAAAACCCGGTGACGGCATCAGAGTCACCCTGAATGTCACCTCGGGTATCGACCTCACCGTTCAGGACGACGACGGCGGACAGATTGACTTCCAGAACCTTGATCTGACCAACGCCTCCAAGGTTACCCTGAAGAACGACGGCACAGCTGATATCGAGTAAGCCCTCTTCCGACAGCATTTTATCATGTAATATTGTCTGAAACAGCGCACTACCGTGCGTTGCAAGTATTTCGACGGCTTCATAGCCCTGCCTTGCCCGGCGTTGCCCGCATGTGCTGCTATGAAGCCGCCATATTTTTTTTTGCAGACATCTGAAAAGAGCAAAACGATGCAGCAGGGCGGCCATAGGTCGCGCCATGCGTTTTTTTCATAAATCACGGGAGAGCCAACGTGAAAAGAGACTCTCCTCCCGCCTCATTTCATGTAGCCGTGCAGGATCATCATCCGGCGGCAGTACATACGGATACATCAGCAAGACGAGGTACCTATGCGCAAAATTTCTCTTTTTCTCTTGATGCTTTCCTTCATGCTGGCCAGTACGTTTTCACCGACATTCGCCGCAGATCCTGAAAATGTCGTCTGGCGCTTTGCAGAAAAACATGAATACGGTGACCTTGAGCCATCGGACTTCTGCTATATATGCATCCATAACGACACGCTCCTCATGCACTGGATAAGTCCTGGAGAACTGGAAACTATCACGGTGTACACCATTACCCAAAAAAATGGCAAAAGGATTGAGGCCAGAAAGACTCTGACCTACACCCCTGACGCGAAGGATGAGAAAACCTTTCTCCCGACAAGCGATAAGGAGCTAACAGAAGGCCATACAACAATCTCCTTCACAATTTCAGGGAATACGCTGGCCATTGACAACTGGATTTCCTTGAAGAAGGAAGAAGCCGATATTCGCCGTGCATTTCCCGAGATCATCCTCAAAAAACATTTTAAGTGTAACTTTACCAATTAGCGTCCGCCTTTCAGCAACATCTTCCGGGCATTCCATGGGAACACCTCCCCTGCCGCCGTGCGTTGAAGACCGTTCTACGATGTCTTTTTGCGTAGACGCCGCTGATGGGGCTCACGGAATGTCCGGAAACCTCTCCTCTTTCCCCTCTCCTCCCCTTCTTCTTGCGGTCAGGACTCTTGTCTTGCAGCCGTCGGAAGAATTTCGATGTTGAAAATCTGCAAGATACTGACATATTTCTGACTGAAGAACAGTATTAAAATCTCCGTTTCGGTGATATATAATGCAGCCAGGCTCGTCATACATGAAGACTCCGGCGGCACGAGGTCTTGCGGAAGGTATCTTCGTGTAAAAGTTGGGGCTTCGTTAACACTTAACAAACGGTGAAAGCAATCTTCCAGCAACCAGCATACCCCTCCTGGAAGCGGAATCCGTGCAGAATCCATCATCCTTACCTTTAGGTAATTCCTTGGAACGGAAAGACCTCCCCTGCTATTCCCTGCCGGAAAGGAGAGAGAATCAGCGTCTTCATACGAGTCTGCTTCTGACACCAGAACCTGCCCTTCTTAACGGGGATCTCTTTTAGCCCCTAAAGCGTCCTTGTGGCTTCCGAGGACTGACGGGTACGGCAGAGGTGGAGGAAAAGCGGCCGTATTTCCGGGTTCGGGCGTGACCTCCATCATTTAGCCTTGAAGGAATCCATAAAAATCCGCCTCACTGTGTCGGTACGTGTCGATCCACTTTGCCTACTGTATGAAGTTGAAGTAGTCAGTTAAACGAGCCGGCATGCACCATCGCGTTGCTGTCCGGGAAGAAGTGAAGTCAATCAGATGCCATGGATCCTGACTGAGTGACAGCAAGTCTACGGCGTCTTGCGTGCAGTATAATACTACCTCATCGGCCTCTTCGTAATGTCACGGGAATCCTCGGAAAGGAGACGGATGAAAAGGGGAGACTTGCTCAAAAAAAGTCTGTTACGAGGACGACAACGTGGAAAAGGGAGCTCTTTCAGGATGTTACACGTGCATGAACACATGTCAGAATCTTCTGTCGTATCCTGCCAAGTCAGCCCCTTATGTAAATAATCTTCAGAGTTGTACGTATACTAAAACCAATACTGAAATTCATGCCCCATCTGCCCATAAGAAGAGACTCTTTTCACCACCGTTTATCTGGCAAATCAACCCAAAGACGTTTTGAATTGAGCGATACGCCCCCCCGCCATAAGGGACCGGCACGGAAGTCACTTTCCTACTCAAAAGAGGAGTGTTTGACGAAAATTTGTATAATATAACATATTCAGAAATAAAGACGTTAAATGTTTTTGCAATTAGTAACTGATATATGGCTCCATGGTACAATTTTATTCAGATCTATTTTTTTGACGGAACGAAAAATAAAGAGAAGGAAAAGTTTCTTGTTATCGTAGGGAGTGACCTTCTGCAAACTTTTTTTGTAAACCGGGTGTCTTTATTTCAAGCACTGAGCACAGGAGATAATTTTAACAAAAATTTACCTTTTTTGGTATTGCATTGTTAAGCGTTCAAGGATAAACAGGTAACTTCAGCACCTAAGTTGAGATCGATGAAGTTCCACCTCATCAAAGAAAAAGGTTTCTGAAAATGGGTTAAGGAATTTTAATTTTTATAAGGATTTTTTATATATTAGGTATTGTAGTGAGAATTTCAAAATTATCAGAGACAATTATTGTTATTGCATTAGTTCTTATTGCTGGATTTTCTGTTGTATCTTATATTTATTATCTTTCATTTCATGAAAATACATTGAGAAGATTGCATCATGAAGCAGAACTTGAGATAGCTACAATTCACTCTGAGCTTTCATCATTATTTATTCAGGAAGTTACTGTTTCTTCTTCAATGGCAAATGATAATTTTCTGATACAATATCTTTCAGATGAACATTCATATGAATCAGACAAGTTTGAAGATATCATTAAAAAATATCTTCAAAATAGCATGAAAACTTATCATTTTGATGGTGCTTTTCTATCGTTAACAAAAAATAATAAATTGTATTCGCAGAATGGATTTGAACGCATTTTAACTAATGATGTTGCAAGTGAATGGTATAATGCTGCTGTATCGAATAAAAAACCGTATGATATAAATATTGATACTGATAAATTTAAAAATAATGACACATCAATTTTTGTAAATTGCAAAATATATGGATTAGATAATAAATTACTCGGGATTATTGGCGTTTGTTTACATATTGATAAAATAATAAAGGCAATACGATCCTATGAAAAGAAATCAGGAATTCGTATTTATCTAGTAAATGAAAATGGAAATATTGAAATATCAAGTACAAGGCAGGGATGTGAAGATGTCGACTGGCTTAACCTTCCGGGAAACAATATTTTTTCTGAAAAACTCCTTGCCCGGAATTCAAATATTGAAAACATATTAGCTTTTTCTGATGAGAATACTGATGCAAAAACATATGTTTTTGGAAAATACATCCCTGTCCTTTCTTGGTTTCTGATTGTTGAACGTCCAACAAAAAAATTTTATGATGCTATATGGTATAATGCATTTAATATAATAGGTATCGTTGTCATCATTATTATTGTTGTTATATTTGTTACATCTTCTCTAGTCAAAAGTTATGATCGTGAAATTATAAAATTGTCAGATGAAAGAAGATCAAACATAGAGAAAATGCGAGATGCTATTGTCGTTACGTTAGCAGGACTGGTGGAGGGACGAGATCAAAATACCGGAGAGCACATACGAAAAACCGCAGAGTATGTCCATATTATTATGAAACAACTCCAAAGAACAAGAGTGTTCGGCAATAAAATAACAGATGAATATATCGAGGATGTTGTTCGTTCCGCACCACTGCACGATATCGGAAAAATCAATATTCCCGATGCTATTTTGAACAAACCTGGTAAACTGACTGATGAAGAGTTTTCCATTATGAAAACTCATGCCAGTGTCGGTGGGAAAATCATCGATCACATCATCAATCTTCTCCCCCATTCAAGTTATTTGAAAGAAGCCAAGGATCTCGCAACCTACCATCATGAACGCTGGATAGGAGGTGGCTACCCTTCAGGCATTGCCGGCGAGGACATTCCTCTTTCCGCCCGCATAATGGCTGTTGCAGATGTATTTGATGCGCTTGTCTCAGACAGGTCCTACAAAAAGGGATTTCCCCTTGAAAAGGCTTTTGCCATTATTCAGGAGGAAAGAGGAACCCGCTTTGACCCGCGTATCGTTGACGCGTTTTTCGCCGCACGGGACGAAATCATCAAGGTTGAGAACTCCTTTCCACAGCACAGCAAGGGAGAATTTTGGACTGAATGCGCGGATGTCAATGCTAAGATAAGGTAAGTCTTTCCGGATTCGTTTACCTGAAAGGCCGCAGAGTATTCTCTGCGGCCTTTTTGCGTTTCCGGCACGGGTGCCGTTATCAGCGGGATGTACACTATCACGAATGGGGGCGATAGCCGGCATAAAGCAGCCGGCTTCACGTACCTTATATGAGAAAGTGGGTATAACAAAGGGGATGCGTACGACTTGTTCACGGAAGAACGCGGTAATTCCAATACCTTTATGGATTGAGACATAAACCTGTCTCTGCAGGAAATTCGTCAGATACAGGCCAAAATGTGCGGGGAAACATTGGTGCTGAACTACTCTGCGATATTACGAAGTCCTGCTTGATGGAAGCCTTACGGATGTAGCTTTTGCGGCCCCTTCCCATCAATGCGTTACTACAGGAATATCTGTGTTATATATCTCAGTGCCACGACAATAAGAATGGCAACAATAATGAATTTAATCAGCGTTACCGAAACATATTTCTGACACTTTGCACCAAAATAGATACCGAGCATTCCCCCAAGACCCGTGATGATGCCAAGTCTTATGTCAGGTGCAACGGAAATACCGGCGAACCACGTTGAAAGAAGCGCAAAGGAGAGAACGCCACCAAGCGAGGTAATGGCAGTTGCCATAAGGGTTGCTCCTGCAACAATGTAGACAGGAAAGCCAAAAAAAGAAATGAGAAATGGTGACATGATGGCTCCGCCACCTATCCCGTATACTCCGCCGATCAATCCAACACAAAGGCTCAAAAACATGAGCTTATGTTTTTCAACCGTGTAGCTGTCACCCTGGAAAAGGATTGTCAGACGACTGGAGCTGTTTTCCGTAACCGACGAGACATTGTCAATCCCGGGAGAAGCCTGTAGACGTTTCGAGTTGTTTTTCAGCATTTTTACCATGCGAAAGGCGATATAGAGAAGGACCGTTCCCGCAAAGACCTTAAAATACGAAGGATCAGGAAGAAGAGTGACACGGATAACGGCGCCGATAAAGACCCCGGGTAACGTACCAACGGCAATAGTTGTGACAAGGGGAAGGATAAGTCTTCCTTCTTTCCAGAAACGGTATACTCCCGCAGGGCAGGCAAGAATGTTATAAAAGTGATTGGTCGCACTAACGCTTGGATTGGTGTATCCGAGAACAGACATTTCAAATGGAAGGAGAAGAACACCACCGGAAATACCACCCATCGATGCAAAAAAAGAAACGGAAAGAGCAATGAAAAAAGGTATGAACGGATTGCACGTTATTTCAGCAGTAGGAAAATACATAGTACGAGCCCCCAATATCTTCTTCAGTCTGTTGTGGCCATGAATTCTATATTGCTATAAATATGCTTTATCTGAAATATATAGCATATGGAATTATGTCTTTTGGCTGTGAGGAAAACGTACGGGGCCGTGAAGGGGCCGATACGTGTCAAAAAAAGCCGCCGTTAAGAGATTCACTTAAAAGTATTATGGCGTCTGAAACAATCTTTGCAAAGGAATCTCCTGTTAAGCATTACGCACACATTTAAGCACAGATACTATTCTTTTTATTGATCATGCCTTCTGTGATAACTGTTCCAATGATTATGGTTTCTGTTGTTTCTATATCTTTCATTGTTTCTATGATATTTCCGTTTACTATCCCTATAATATTGATGATTGTTATATCTATTTCTATTATTTTTATAATGCCTGTTGTGATAATTATTATGGCGATGATATCTTCTATTTGTATTTCTATTGTTAGAATATCTGGTGTTATCATCGTAATAATATCCATCATCATAATAATACCCATCATCATAGTACCCTCGTTCAACGCAACCAGTTAGAAGAGGAGACAATACAAAAAAAGAGAAAAATAAAAATATTCTTTTCATAGTATTCTTCACCTGTTGCTTGTCATAGTCACCTAAGTTCAAAAACATCTGGGGCCTCCTGAAGGACAGATGGATTCAAAATGGAAAAACAGATGACGCATGGCAGCGTACAGCAATCATGAAAAGCAAGAAGGCCGGAGCGTTCAGTTCGTCTGTGTTCCTCTCCCAATTTCCGGCGGGGAAACGGTCCCTGCTTTCATCTCGGGCAGCCGGCGGACACGAAATACCCAGGTAGCCAGCACGGTATTCCAGCAGGATACGGTACAGTCATCCTCCAAAAATTTCACAGTGCAGAAAATGCACGGATCGTCTGTACAAAAGAGATCTCGGACGATCCTGAAATCACAAGGAATAGAGAATCAGGTCATCCAGATAAGGTGCCATCACTTCTTTTTTCCGCAATCCCTATTCTATTGGCTGTTCCAAAACCCGGGCTGTTTGTTCACTCGGCGCGACATCTGCGCTCTTCTTCCGCAATTCAGGAATGAGTCGCAATGGTATCCCGGCATGCAGTCCCTCCCCGGATCCCTGCTGTATGGTACAGCAGGCTGCTTTTGGCGAACGCTGGCCGGAACTCGGGAAATACACCTGCCGTGGGTACGATTTTTCAACATTCCTCTCTGATACACGTTCTTGCTGGCATGAAGATTCAGGGACTTTGGCCCGCCTGAGACCGACTGGAGGAGAGATACATCAGTGTTTTGGTGCCGGATGGGTGTAGTCAAGAACCGTGACACTTTCTCCGAGGGCTCTCCGTATGGCGGCAAGTATCATATCCTTATGGGGACACGGAAAACCCAGGGGGGTCCCCAAGGTCATACAGGATGCTGTGACAATCACTTCTGCCCCGCGTTCCTTGAGCATTTTTGCCCTCGCAACAGCCCTCTTGCCGGGACATCCCCCGCAGCTGACAAAGCCAACCACTTCCGACGGGCCTACGGCCTCGAAGGCACCTTTTCCCTTTGCCGCAAATTGAAAGTCTGCGGTGCCACCGCATAAATCCTCGGTCTGCTGACAGCGAATGATTCCAACTTTTGCCATTATGACCTCCATATTAGGGCAATCAATTCTGTCTGAAAATGTCTTATCTGATAAAGAAGTAAAAAGAAAGACGAGGCATCTTGCAGGCAGATTATCAAGAAATACGATACCGGGTGTATCTTTTTAAATTATATCATTTGGACTACGTATCAGTGAATGATGCGTTAATTGAGTGGAGACAGAGAGATTGAATTTTATCGTGTTGTAAACCGTGATCAAGTTCTGCCAGGTGGGCCATTCCATGTGCAAGAAGCGTAAGAAAGTATGACTTTGGCCGTTGTCCGTACAGATGGCATTCACGTGCAAAGGTATCCAGAGAAAGAACAAGGACAGAAGAGAGTCCTTCTCCTCCGGGAAAAGAGAGAATATTAGTCGGACCAAAGGCATGAAGATGACGAAGATTGAGCTCACGTATGGTATTGTCGTCAACCAGGTAAAGTTCAATCTCGCTCGTCAGACGTCCGATATGAGACCTCAGGGCGGCCTCGAGCATGGTCTCAAGAAGAGGATGAAGCTCTGTTTTTGTAAAGGGGATTATCCAGGGGGCCTTGTACAGGTAATGAATCTGAATCATAGTCTATGTGATGCATCGTTACGATATAGACGGGAATTATGTATTATAGCGGAGAAGTGCAGGAAAAAAGATAGTTTATGGAGACAGAATTACAAAAAAAAGAATCTACAAGTATGCTCGAGCTCATGGGACGCTGGAGAGTTCTCATTTTCTACTGCATCTTCTTGGTTGGCATGCTGCACATTCTCGTACTGTCGAAGAAATTAAAGGTATTCTTTCCCTCTTCTTTGGATTTATAGAGTGCAGAGTCGGCGTTTCTGTAAAGAGTGTCATAGTCTATGCCGTCGGCGGGATAGAGGGCGATTCCGATACTGGCGGTGATATGAAGCTGACCGTCGTCGGTTTTACAGATCATATCAAGCGTCCGTAGGAGAGATTCCGCCTTTTGACGTACCCAGCTGGCTCCGGGGGCAGAGATAAAGACCACAAATTCGTCACCGCCAATACGGCCGATGAGGTCGTCCTTTCTGAACTCCTGCTTTATACTGGTAGCAAACTGCTTAAGGCAGTAGTCTCCGAAAGCGTGTCCGAAATTGTCATTGGCGTGTTTGAAGTTGTCAATGTCAAGAATGAAAAAGGCATAGAAACGATCGGGACTGTGGAGAAGTTTTTGTGCAACACGTTCTTCTACTGCACCACGCATGAGACAGCCTGTAAGTTCATCAATTTTTGCCTTAATTTCATTTTCTATCTCTGTATCAATATTCTTTGAGTAGAGATATATATGTATATTACCATCACCTTCTAGCTTAAAAATATGCGCATCAAAGCGATACCATTTGTAACTATCTTCATTTTTTAATAAAATTGGGCACTCAATACTAAGATGTATATTGTTATTTTTAAATTCTTTTAATATATTTTTTCGTGAAAATGTCAAAAGAAAATTATCCTGATAGTCTTTTTGTATTTTTTGTGCTAGATATCTCAGGCTCTCTGAATATGATGTTTCTTCCATATCAATTTGTTCAAACTGCTTTAAATTTGATTCTGGAGAAAAACGATCTGCTGTTATATCAATTTCGTAAATATTTGTATATAAATATTGTGTTGCTTCCTGAAATGAACGTTTTTTTTCAGCCGTTTCAAAAATTGTATGTTTAAGAACCTCGACCATGCGGTGAAGAGCTTTACAAAGGGAGCCCAGTTCGTCATTGCGATTGAGTCTGAGCTTTTTTTCAAAATTTCCACACGAAACAGCCTGAGCAAATAAATTAGTTCTCTGTAAGTCTTTAGCTAGTGATGTAATGACTATGAAGACAACGCTTGTTATTGCTATAATAGTACAAAGCATTAAAAAGATAATAATATTTCGGACAGTAGCAGCTTGTCGATCAATTTCCTCGGTGACTAAACACGAGACACCTATCCATCCTGTATAAGAATCTTTATAATAAGCAATTAATCTTTTTTTATTAGCACTGTTTTTGTAGTCTACCTTTGTTCCGTATTCACCACTTTTTATATCTTTCATCCATGGCTGATAATGAAACATATTCATTGTTTGAATTTTTTCATAAGTAGGATGCGCGATCAATATACCTGTTTTTCCATCCAGTATATATGAATAACCTGCATCTGAAATATTTTTATTTTTTATTAGTTCATTTACTATCCATCTACATGGTATGATTGCATATATAATATTTGCTATTGCACCTTTTGAGTTATATAATGGTGCGACTGCAAGTATGGATTTTTCTGATATAGATTTGCTTAGTAGTGGTTCTGATATAAATATATTTCCATTTAGTGCTCTTTTAAAAAAATCATATATTCTGACATTAATACTTCCAATTGAGTAGCAATATCAACTCAATTGGAAGTATTAATGTC
>JAIKXS010000035.1 GCA_024683955.1 Desulfovibrio sp.
GCGGAGGCGTGGAATACGCGAACATGCCTGATCCCGGAACACCTTCGTCGTATCATTAGCCCCGGGCAGAAATGTTTCGAAACCATCACCTTCTCCCCCGATGAAAATCGGGGGATTTTTTTTGCTTGGAAGCCTTTTGACGCGGGTTCTCCCTGCCCATCTCTCACAGTATTAACTCACGTTTTTTAAAAAACAGCGTGTTCCTGCATTTTTCCTCAGACATTTTCATTTTCCTTGAACCGCTCGTACCGGGGACGACTTTTTAAGGAGATCCACTTGGCCCGTCCGCTCTTAAGGCACATTAACCGCATCAAAAAGCTTTTTCGCGTAAAAAAAGGCAGGTTGAGAGTCGCTTAAAAGACAGAAGGCCTTCCCGGCCAAGGACGCGCCCTCATCGTCAGGTCGACTTGTGTGCTGAGAAAGGCATGAGAAATAAGGGGGGAGAGCTTACGATAAAAAAACGTCAGAGTTGGACAAAGGCCATTCTTACCTAATGCAACGGCTACTCTTTCGTACTCCTAAAAGCAGAACGTCCGGCTCTTGGTCTGGATACCTGAGTAAGGTTGTCACGAAGAGTACCGTACCATCTTCCTTCCTGCGGAGCCGTCTCTGCGAACGACCGTTTTCAGCTGAATTTATAGAAGGATCTCATAAAAGTACGTCCCATAGGGTTACAAAAGAGCAGAAATGCTATCAGGTACGCTCTTTGGAGTTGAGTTCAAAATTCCTGTAAGCGGATAAAGATATTCTTCCAGAAATCAGCCTGGGCTTCGGGAGTGAATCCCCAATATCCGGCTATTTTCGACAAAAATTTACTCCGTTACCCACTCCAGCTTGGGAACGGAGTTTTTTCGTTTCCGGACTCATCTTAGTCCGCCTTTACCTATCCATGAGTGCTGCTCATGAATTCCAAAAGGTAATGTGCTCCTCCGTAATCAACCAAAAAGGTCCGACAGGCTCTTCTGCCCGCTGATATTCCCCCCATACTTCTCTCTAGACGCCGGACTTGCTCTCTCTGCCGAACACGACCATCCGTAACGCTTCAATTCAAAAAGACGTAAAATAATGTTTATTTCTAGATTATTTCAAAACTTTTTTAAGAATCAAAAATATATTATGTTTCATAAAACACGACTTTTGAAACTTTATGTCAACAGAAAATTTTGAAACTAAAAATTTATTCAACTTGCTGAGATTATTAGAAATTTACTTTTTTTATCATCAAAAATTGCATATTTTTATAACATATTAATTTTATTAATAATTTTTAGTTTCATAACTCGTAGATATTAAACCAAAAGGATTTCCCATTATGCATGTCTTCTATTTCAAGAACGGAGTTCCCCTCACTCCGACCATCAGAAGAGAGTACGACAAGACGTACTCAGACCTGCCTGATGAGCACACTGCTCTGAAGAAGTGTCTCAGCAGCCTCCGTTCCGGCGACACGCTCTACGTCGAACGTGAATCCTTTTTGGCAGACACCGTAACGGGAGCCGTTGCCGTCCTGAAAAAGCTCGCGAAGCTCGGAGTGAATGTCTACCTCGGGCGAACAAAGAAACTCATTAAAAGCGAGACCTCGCCGTATACCAAGCTGTCAGAAGATCTCATCGGAGCATTTTTAGGCTTCAAGAAAGCCTATAATAAGCTTCGCCAGTTTGAGGGATATCGAAAGGCTAGGGAGGAAGGTCGGCATTTAGCTAAACAGCCAAAACCGCTTCCAAAAAATTTTGAAGACGTTAAACAACGTTGGATCAACAAAGAAATTCCTCTTGTAGCAGCAGCTGCAGAATGCGAAATGGCAGTTTCAACATTCTGGAAGCGCTGTCAGGAGTAGTTTTTAAATAGCTTGTTGAATAACGACTTAACACTGGGACTGACCTATGCAGACACAAGTTAAACAAGCGCAGGACTTCGCCGAGGAGGCGACCGGCTATGTCGACTGTCTGCGCGAAATGAGTTCCGCTGCCAATGAAGGGGTTGTCATTGATTTCTCTGCATGGGGTGAGGATGCAGAACAACTGATTCTACTTGAACCGAACGCATTTGAGTCACTCGTCGATATCTACAACGACTTCTATTCAAGCAAACGTCAGAAGGGATTTCGTGCATCTAAGGCGGCTGGAGTAAAACTCGGCCGCAGAGAGAAGGAATTGCCGGAAAAATTTTATGCGGCTGCAGAGCTGTGCCATGAAGGAAAGATGAGTGTAGCTGAAGGTGCCAAGTTATGTGGTGTGCCTCGGTCTACATTCTACAAAAGAGCGAAAAAGCTGTTTAATGGTGACTTTCCAAATCGTGAAATTCCTTTACGAGCCAAGGTAGTTTGCAACCAGTGGGCAAATGGCTCTCTCACAATGCAGGAAGCAGCCAGGAAACTAGGGATAAGTGAATCTTCTTTTAGAAAGCTTCTAAGAGACAATAATATTAGTAAGCAGTATATTCCTGATTGTTTTGACAAGTACTATGCACTTTTTATTAAAGGTAAAATCAACAAAAAAGAAGCTGCACAACTTTGCAATATGTCTTTTCAAAAATTTGAGGCTTGTTTGCATAGACGCGCACAGGAGAGAGATAAAAATCGTTAAAAAATAAATCTATTACGCAGGGGTGTCTTGAGATCTGTCAAATATTAATAAAAACCTCGCGCCCTTATTAACGCGTAAAGAAAATTCGGTACATAGAGCAGTGAGAAACAGAGTTTTGAAATGTCTCATATGTGTCAACACATAGTTTCTGTTTACATCTGCTGCGGGCTCTTAAAACAATGCAGCAGCAAAGCAGAACTGTTGGGAGTAGCCAACTCGGTGCCAGGACAGATTGGTACCCTGGCCTGGCACCCCCTCCCAGAGTAGGACCGATGCGTGTGCGATCGATTGGTACCCGGTCGTGCTGCGTGGGTCAGGTTAAGAGGGGAGCTGAAAAGCTGCTCCCGGTTACCGGTAAGGCTTGCACACATGTTGTGTGTAAGCGCAGTCTCATGAGTTTCTATATTTTAATCCTCTGGAGGATTGAGTAAATGTCTTTAGCCAAAGCAAAATGGTTTGATTACAGCACCTACATGAACAACAAACTTGCCCAGATGCAGGAGAGCGATCCTTCCTACACCATGGACGATTTGGTTGCTGCGTTCAACAAATACGGTTTTTCCGATGAAGCAGGTGCTTACAAACACTTTCAAAAATACGGCCACAAAGAGGACGTAAGCCCGAACGCCACGTTTGACCCTACCTACTACTACCAGAGCAAGGCCATTCAGTACTACACCGGTGATGAAGGTGGCCACATGAGCAAGGACGATGTTCTTGCGAACATCACCCTTTACGCTGCCCAGATGAAAGCAGCCATTGCCAAAGCCGGCATGGACGCCTGGACCCACTTCATTAAATGGGGCACTGCTGAAGGCGTGAATCCGTCTGCCAACTTCAATACTTCAGAGTACATGCAGGACAAGTTTACTGCTTGGTCTGCTACAACTGAGGGCAGCGGCAAAAACATTGAAGATATGTACAAAATCTTCAAATCAGCCAACTTGAATGCCTTGGAACACGCCATTCAATATGGCACAGATCCCACGACCGCTACGGCTGGCGAAGCTCAGTGCTGGACCGATACAAGCCATACCACTTTGGCTGAAGAGTATGCTTCCAATGATGATGGTATTGGTGGTGGAACTGGTGAGACCTTCGCACTTACTACAGGGATTGATACTAAAGTCTTAGGGGCAACCGACGACACCTTTATTGCCGGTGAAATTTCTGGTAGCAAAACCCTTACTGCCGGTGATGACTTGGACGGTGGAAAAGGCGACGACACTATCAATGTTTCCACATCCAAAATCACAGATTATTCCGGTTTCACGATGAAGAATGTTGAAACCCTTCAGGTAACAGCTGATGGTGGTAATGCAACATTTGATCTCTCCGGCACCACTGGTCTTGAAACAGTACGTTCATCCAATTCAAACAGTGCTGCTACGTTCAATCATCTTACCAGTCTGGTTGATGTAGAGGCTGTCAATCTGACTCCTTCCGGGACTACATCGCCTGATATTACAGTTCAGTTTGAAAACAGCGTTGTAAAAGGTACTGAAGATGCCGTTAATGTGACCGTGAATAACAGCAACGTTGGCACATTGAAAGTTGGCAGCGTAAGCGATGACAATGCCGGAATCGAAGTGCTGAACTTGACAGCACTCGGTGGTGCAACAAAAATTAGCGCTATTGACTCTGATATCACCACGCTGAATTTCACTGGTGATCAGAATGTTGAAATCTCCACTTCCTTAAACAAAAGTGTCCAGAAAATTGATGCTTCCACTGCGACTGGCGGGTTGAAAGTAACAGTTGGCGGCTACGGCGACAACAGCGTTTCATTCCAGGGCGGTTCAGGCGACGACGAGATTAATTTTGGTACAACTCTTGACGTAAAAGATGTTGTCAAAGGTGGAGAAGGCACGGATCGTGTTGCTGCTACACAGAGCAGTTTGATCGCGGCGGCTGGCAAAATCAGCGAAGTCGAGATCATCCGTGTTAACGATGCCCTTACAGTTACAGGTACGACTCTTGAAGGCAAAAAATTTGCTGACGCCACAACCTTTGAAGTCGCTGGTGGTCTCAACGGTGATGCTACAATTAAAGAATTGCTAGCTAC
>JAIKXS010000026.1 GCA_024683955.1 Desulfovibrio sp.
TTTTAATATATTGTTTGTATGTAGTCGTATTAATGATTTTTTAGTATATGCGTGTATGTCTTATTATGTCTGAACGTTTTATTGTATATATTTGCTCTTTGCTGCTTATATAAAATCTTGATGTATATGCTCCAACTTTTCCCGGTTGGAGCCCCACTTTTTTCTACACTGAACCGAGAGAAAGGGGAGGGGGCTCCTCATACAGGGGGAAGTCTTACATCTCAGACAAGTTACCCCCGTTTTTTCACAAGCATCTCGACGTGCCTGTCTTCAATTTCTCTACGTGTATACCTTAAGGATACAGCTTGAACGTATACTCCGACATCGGCACCGATGGAATTCATTTTGGAGACCGTTACCTCCACTGTACCCCGTGGACGTCTTCTGCAGTCTGGCGGCCGCTCGACAATGAAATCGTCCTGAGGCCGGGCTGCACAAAATATTCTTCCGAAGCCATCGGACGACACGAAGGAAGGTTTTGTTTTAAAATTTAATTTTTAAAAAATTTAGATATTATTTAGAAAAGTAATTGCAAAAGTAAAGATAGATATTAAATGTAATTATTGACATTTTCTGTCCCATGTTCTAACTAAGATCAAAAATGTGGCGTAGCGCCTTTTCTGCTACGTAATGGCCTGCCCCCATGAAATGAGGGAATACGTGAGGTAGCTGTGAATATTCGAAAAATCCGGGAAGACCTTGGTCGTGTAAGAACGAGCTGTCAGCGCAGGGACGTGCCCCATGGTCTTTATCTTCTTATCTCTTCTCTCAAGGAGCTCGGCGGGCAAAAGCCGACTACAGATCTGCGGGCCGATTTCCGAGAGGCCGTCAACATGATAGCCTCGGACCCTGAATTTAAGGCTGTCTGTGCGCAGCCACTCATTTACAAGCCCGGAAGTGAACGTGAACTCCTGGGCATGCTCATTCAAGTCTATCAGACAATGGTCGGCAAGAAGAACACCGAAACCTATGAAGAGGCCAGTGCACGAAAACTCAGGATCGACCATTCACTTCGGGACGGAAAGAAATTTCTTTCCCATGGACGCGTTCAGGATGCGGAAACATGCTTTGCAGAGGCCATCAAAAACTACAAGGACGAAAATGCCCTTTTTCTGCTCATTGCAAGGGCCTACATCGAAGTGAAGGAAGTGAACCGTGCTATCGGCTATCTGCGGGAAGGACTAAAAAAAGCCCCGCAGGATCCGGCCCTGCGCTCCCTTGCTGATGAATGCCTCAGAATGAAGGCCGCACAGGGAAGCTAGCGGGCGATTTTCCTGCAGGACTTTGTGCTGATTTTGGTACGGAAACGTCGGGGGGAGAGGCAGATTGTGCGACTCTCCCCATTTTTGCACAGCAATGACAGCGCAGGCGGCAGAATCCGCAGGCGACCAATGGAGGCAGCGTGTTTTCCGGTTGTCCGGTTATGTTCACCACGCTGAATATCTGATGAAAACATTGCGCTATATCCACGCGGCACGCCTTCAGCTCAATGCCCCCTTTACCGATCTTACCCACGCAATGGCAGAGGGGGAATCACTGGTTGAAAAAATACAGTCGGCTCCCTTTCTGGCCCTGCAACGGCTTGAGTCTCTCGCCCTGGAACAAAAGCCTGATTTTGTACTCCTGACGGGTGACCTGACAACCGGAGCAGGATACGATCCGACCGCAGCCAACGCCATCCTTTCCTTTTGCCGGGCTCTTCTTCCCCACGGCATCCGGGTTTTTATCGTACACGGTCTCCGCGATCCCCTTGAGATCTCTCCACGCTCTCTCGACTGGCCCGAAAACGTCACGATCTTTGGGGCGCAGTATCAGAAATTTCTCGTTTCAAAACAGAATGAAGCCATTGCTGTTCTTCACGGCAGGAGCCTGAAGAATCAGGATGAAGCAAAAATAACGGATTTTTCCTTCTCCCGAGATCAAAGCCACGACGGATGTTTTCAGATAGGTCTGCTTCCTCTCCTGCCATCTTCCGAAAGGGACGGGGACACGGACTTGCTTTCCTCGGCACGTCTCGATGCCTGGGCAATAGGAGGGATAGATACTCCGGAAGAGGGTGGGGGAACGCTCCCCGCCACAACCCGTGCAGGCAGTCTCCAGGGGCTTTCCTTCGCTGAAGAAGGGGAACACGGGTGCTACGTTGTCAACGTGAAAAACGAAGACGGGACCTGGCATTCCCAGAACACCTTTTTTCCTCTTGCCCCTCTTCTCTGGAAAACAGTGTCGCTGGATATATCGGGGCTGGAACATCTTGAAGACATCCAAAATGCCCTGGAGGAACTGTTGGAGCGCTCTGCACAGGCACTTCCCACACAATGCCGGACACTCCTTGCCCGCGTGCGGCTGACAGGCACGACGGAACTTCCCCTGACCCGGGAGAAGACCGGAGAGCTTTGCCGATTCCTTCGCTATCTCCGGACAAACACTCCCGAAATATTTGTCATACGCCTTGATCTTGAGGCGGCAGCCAGTGAGAGAGAAGAACGTGCACTCCAACGGGATGATCTTCTTGGGGAGGCCGTACGGCTTACGCGCACCCTGCGTGCCAATCCGGATCTCCTGCTCCCCTTCCTGACCAACGCTCTGGATCCGCTTTTCGGGAACACGCAGATACAGCGCGTTCTTCCCCGTCCCGACGAGACAACCTTCCGGGCTCTTCTCAGAGACGCAGAACACCTTTGCATGGCCGCCATGGAGATCGAAAACAGTGTACATTAAATCCCTGCAAATAGACCGCTATGGTCTGTACCGTAATGTTTCTCTCGATGATATTCCGCGCGGTCTCTGTATTTTTCTTGGCGACAATGAAGCGGGCAAATCGACCTGTGTGGACTTTATTCGCAGTATCCTCACCGGCTTTCCGGACAGCGGGCGTCTTGTGCCGGGAAAGGGGGAGGAGGTCGGGGGACGCCTTCTGCTCTCTCTCGATTCAGGAGAAGAACTTCTTCTTGGCCGAAGCGCCAAGAAGAACGAAAAAAACCTTCTCTTTGAGAACTCCCACGGAGATCCCCTGCCGCCGGCCCGTCTCCATGAACTCCTGACCGGCATAAGCCGGGAAAGTTATACCCGTATCTTCGGATTCAGCCTCAATGAGCTGGAACGGGCGGTCACCTTAGACGATGTGCAGGATGCCCTGACGGGGGCGACCTTTGGGATGGGGCTTAATGATCCCCAAGCCGTTCTTGCCTCTCTGAAGGAAAGAATGGAGGCTCTTTACCGGATTGAGGACACCCGTTCAGCCATCCCGGTACTTATGGAAGCGTGGATCAGGGAAAGTACCTCCATCTCACAGCGAATGGAAAAAAACGCGGGGTTTGACGCAAAGGCCCTGCAGAAAAAATCGCTTCAGGAGGAGCTCAGAGAGCTTTCCCTCTCCGAGCAGGATCTTCAGGAACAGCTTCGTCTTCTTGAGCGCCGGCTCGATGCATGGCAGCAGTGGGATGAGTGGCGGGCCCTTGGTCTTAAGCTCGATGAGCTTCCCGGTGCCGGGGACCCCTTTCCTGAACACGGCGCGGCACGCATTGAAGAGCTTGTCCGCGAAGAACGTCAGAGAGCCTACGCCGCTGCCCGCCAGGAAGAAAAGGAAAACGATCTGCGGTCCCAGCGTGATGCCTTGAATCCTGACCTGCTCCTGCTTATGGAGCTGCCGCTTCTCAGGCGTCTTGGAGAGAATAAAACCAATTACCGTGAAGCTCTGGCACGCCTGGCACCGCAACAGGCCAACTGCCGGCGCCTTGCCAAGGAACTTGAGGAGACGCTTGCGAGGCTTGGCAGCGACTGGAGCTGTGAACGTATTCATCAGACGGACCTCTCCCTTTTTACCCACAATGCCCTTGAATCCACGGCCATTGACCTGAGGGCTGCCCAGAGCGCTCATGAATCGGCCGTTGCAACTCTGGAGCAGATCAATCACGAGCAGGAGCTTGCTGACGAAGCGCTCCACGCGGCGGAAAAGGCCTATGACGAACTGCCGAATTCCCTGGCGCCCCTTGAGGACAGCGAGCGCGATGATCTGCGGCATACACTTGCCCGCATTGAAGAGGCCCAGCGTCAGCTGCCTGAAAAAAATCAGAACATTCAGGCCGCCAAGGCCGCCTTTCAACGTTCCTGGGACGCCCTGAAAATACCCACGAAACCCGACACCGATCAGGTGGGACTCCTGGATACCCTGCTGCTTGAACAGCACAAAGTCAGAGAACTCGCGACAACGGTCGAACAATGTCTTAAGGACTCGTCCGAAGCGGAAAAACAGATCCAGCAGCTGGAGGATCAGATAGCCAGCGTCACTTCCCGCATGGAAGCTCTGAGACAGGCCCATCAGGATGATGTGCCTGACCGGAACGTCCTTGATGAACAGGCCGTAGCGGTGCGCCGTCTGCGCGATCTTCTTCAGATGCAGGAGCATGACAAGGCTGATGCGGCGAATCTCGAGCAGGAGCTTCTGAACGAAGGCAGCCCCACGGGCAGTAAAAAAATTTCCCTTATTGTTCTCGGTTCTCTTCTCAGCGTGACGGGCGTAGGCATGATTCTGGCCAACGTGCTTCTGCATATCACGGCCTTCACGTTTCTCTCTTCCCTGACCGTTCCGATCAATCTCTGGTCCGGTTACCTCACCCTTCTAGCCGGCGTGCTCAGCATCTGGGGCGGCTCCCCCCATGACGGGGAAGATCTCAAACGTCGGAAGGTCGAACGACAGCGTAAGGAGGAGCGCCTCGAAAGCGCCCGTAAAAAAATTGCCAAGCAGGATGAGGAGATCACGCGTCTTTCGGACATTGTCAAACTTCAGTCCCCCGACATGGTCACTCTTGATGCCGTCGAGGTCCGCATTACGCGCGACCGGGAATACTGCATACGCAGCGAGCATTACCAGAACGGGATGGTGCAGCTGAAACAGGAGATGGAGAGTCTCGCTACGCTTCGGGATCGTGCCAAGGAAAGCGCCCGCAATAAATCTGATAACGTGCAACAGGCCCGCCTCGCATGGCATGAGTGCCTGGAGGCTCTCGGCATTCAGCAAATTCCCGATGCGGCACAGGCAGGAACCTTTCTCACTCGTGTTGAGATGACGCGTATGAGCTTTGAGAACGTGAACCAGGCCGAGCGGGCCCTGAATACCCTGAATGAAGAGCTCTCATCCCTTCTTGCCCACGTTTCTTCCTTTGCGCCCGTGGCCCTGCTTCTTCTGAACTTACCGGAAGAAATAGATGAAAACCGAATCAACTCCCTTCCCTCCATTCTCAATGCGGCTAATGAAGTACTTGCCAACTGCCGGGAGGCGGACAAGCTTCGTGAGCACCGTGCCAGTATGAAAGCCAAGGAAGCTGCCTGCACAGAGGCCAGTGAGCGTGTTGCCAGACGTCGTGAAGAAGCCGGTCTTGCCATGAAAAAGGCTGAAGAACGTTTCAATTTGATAACGGTGCGCTGGCAGCAGCGTCTCCAGGAGATAGGCCTTGACCAGAAGCTTAATCCGCAGACGGCCGCTGAGGCATTGAAATGTATGCAGGACTGTCTGGCCCTGGAGGCGACACTCGCCAACGCTCATGACGTTCTCAGTCAGACCGAGGCAGATGTGAACGTTTTTCAGGAACCGCTGGAAGGCGTTCTCTCACGTACAAAACGCAGCGGCGTATGTCATGCGGATTCCTCTGTCGACTGGCTTGCAACCTTTGATACCCTTCTCGAGGCGGCCCATGAGGCCGATCGCTTGTCTCAGGAGCGTGATCTTCTGAGCAGCAGGGTTAAGGAAGAGGAAAAGGAGCTTGCCATGTGCAGGGCGGAACTCGAGACGGCACGTGAAGAGATACGCCTTCTTCTTGACCAGGCCGCGTGTGCGGATACCGAGGCCTTCCTTGTGAAAAGCCGCCAGCATGAAGAGTACATGGCCACGGAACAACGCCGGCGTGACCTTGAGGCAGGACTGAAAAGCATAGCTGGGCAGGAGGAGTTTGCGGAATTTCTTAAGGGGTTTGAGCGGGAGGACCGTGCAAGTCAGGAACGCAGACAGGATGAAATCAAGCTTCAGCTTGAACAGCTTGAAAAGAAAAAAACAGGGATGATGCGGGAAATAGCAGCTTTGGAGGTATCGATTGAGGATATTCTTGCCGATACGACACTTCCTTCTTCCCTGCAGAAAAAAGCTCTTCTCGAGGCAGACATTCGGGAAAAGGCCTTTGAATGGGGGCGACTGGCTATTGCCTTCGCCATTTTGCAAAGGGCCAGGGACGACTTTGAAAAAGAACGTCAGCCTGCCATTCTCAAAACCGCATCGGAGATCTTTCAGCGCATCACGGCCGGCGCCTGGCGGGGAATTGTACTGTCGTTGGAAAACAGAACGCTTTCCATGCTCAGAAAGGATGGCGAAGACGCGGTTGCACCTGATGTCTTAAGCCGCGGAACCCAGGAGCAGGCCTATCTGGCCCTGCGGCTTGCCTATATCGTCGGGCATGCCGCCTTTGCTGAATCCTTGCCGCTCCTTATGGATGAAGTTCTCGTGAATTTTGATACAAAACGTGCCCTCTGCACGGCGCAGGAACTGGCCCGCATGGCAAATGGCGGTAACGGCAAACCACACCAGATATTCTACTTCACATGCCACCCGGAAACCGTTGATATTTTGAGGTCTCACGATAATGACGCGGCGCTCTTCCACGTGGAGGGGGGCACAATCAGAAAAGCCGGGTAACAGACGTGGCAGTACAGCCTCTTTATGTACGGTCAATGGTCAGATCTCGTCAGCCCGGGATTGTCTGACAGGAAGCCGGGGGGCCGCCGCATAAGCCCGGAAGATGCATCATCAGAACAAAAGGGACAACCATCGTGACGACAACGTACAATATACATCTTAGCAGCAGCGATATTTTCGAAAGGCAGGATTCTCTCTGCGAGGCCCTTGCCGCGTTCCTGCCGTTCAACGGCCACACGCTGTATTTTCCCCCGGTGATTGAATCTCCGGATCCATCCTATATAGCGAGGGAGAAAAAGGTCCTTTTGCCGCTTTTTTGGGGTGAGAAGTCACTGGGAATGCTCATCCTGCATAAGGTCAAGGCCCGACATATCAAGCCGTTTATGCCTTTTCTGCCGTCCGTGGCGCGTCTAATCCTGGAAAAAATAGCTCTTGGCAAGGCAGTATCCCTTGACCAGGAAACAGGCCTTTGCCGTGAACAAGCCTTTTATGATTACCTCGAAGAAGAATCAACGGCTTTGCAGGCACAAGATGTCGCCGCAACCGAGCTGCCCATTATCTCAGCCTACCGTCTCTGCGTTGGCATCGTTATGGTGCGGCTTTCAAACGGTGAGGAGCTGGGTTTTCGTTGCGGACACGTTTTTGTCAGGGATCTTCTCAGACGCTTTGCTTCTGTCCTCGTCTCACACACGCCTGCAGACGGAACCGCCATACGGTTCGGCCGCTACGAGGCGGGGATTCTTTTTCATGCCAACGGCAGGGAAAAATGCCGGACGCTTGCCTCGGAACTTTTGACAGAGCTTCTTGCCGTTAAGGCGGAAAATCCGTTTACAAACAATCCCGTCTACCCCGTCCTTGCCGTCTCTTATGTTTACTATCCGCACGATATGCGTCCGCGTGAACAGCACCTTTCCGTTGAGGAACAGTGCTTCATGTTGCGCCAGCGGCTTTCTCTTGCCCTTGACTGCGCTGCCCCCGGTACCTGCCTTGGAGTCAAAGACATGCTGACAATGGGAGGACGAGTGGTCGAACTTCTCCCTCTCGGCCGCTACAAAATAAGCCTTGGACGGATGATGGGGGCGTACATAGGGCAGCGGTTTTCTCTTTTTGGCGTCGGCGAAAGCAACCGGTACAAGGGGGAGATCACCATTCTTCAAACCGCCAAGAAGTCCGCACTTGCCTGTATGTCTTATCAGGAGACCCCCGGGGTTCTCCCGGAGCCAGGCGACAGACTTAAGCTTTTGACGCTGGAGGATGAGGTTGAAAAAGGAGAGATAGACGGAGTCCTTTCGGCCAGACGGTTTTACGGAACCGTGCAGGAAGAAACGCGGTCCCAGGCGAGCTTCTCTCTTGTTATGCTCCACATAGATCAGGGTGAAGCCCCGCGTGAAACTCCTTCAGAACCCGGAAGGATAAAGAAGGGCATGGAGATCCTCCGTGAGAGGATCCGTATGCATTTCGGTGATTCTAAAAGACTGATCTTCGGTCTTCAGGGCGAGAACATCCTTCTTGTCTTCCACCCTGATGAGAAGCCCGAGTCCCTTCTTGCGCACTATGTTTCCCTTGCGGAAGGCGAGACCCGTTTTTCCCTGTCCGCTGGGATTGCGGGGTATCCCTGCCTGTCCTTCCGTAAAACGGACATCGGTGATCTGTCCGCAAAGGCGCTTGAATACGCCAGACTTCTTCCCGAGCCCCGTGTCGGACTCTGTAATTCCCTTGCCTTTAATATCAGCGCAGACAAGCTCTATAGCATGGGAGATCTGTTCGGGGCCCTTGAAGACTACAAACGGGCCCTTCTTCTTGATAAGGAGAACGATCTGGCCTGGAATTCCATGGGAGTATGCATGGCGGCCATGGGCAGAAAAGAAGAGGCCCGCAGGCATTTTCTCGAGGCCCTGGAACGGGCCGATACGGATGAACGCAAGTCGCAGATATTCTACAATCTTGGCACGGTGAGCCAGAGCCTCAACGATCATGATGGTGCCATGTCCTACTACAGGGAATGCATCGCTCTTGATCCGCGTCATCATTACGCCCTCATCAGGATCGGGCAGCTTGCCGAGCTCAGTGGCGACAGAAACCTGGCCGCATCAATGTATGCCAGGGCGGAGCAGATTGAACGGGAAGATCACACCCGTTCGAATCTCGCCAAAAGGCATCTCGCAAAAATAGCCGCAATGCAGAACAGAAGCGACGAAGCGCGCATGCTTCTTCACGAAGCCCTGAATGATAACCGGAGAGATCCGGTTGCCATGCTCATGCTTGCGTCAACATTTCTTGATCAGGGAGAAAATCCCGAAATTGCCGCTTCTCTGGCGCGCGGAAGTCTCTCCATCGAGGAGCGGCCCGAGGGGTGGCAGTGCCTTGCGAGAGCCCTCAGGGCTCTCGGCCGGGAGGCGGAAGCCTGCCAGGCCGAAGCAAGGACCCTTTTCCCCCAAAATCATTGAGATTCGTGCAGGGTCTTCAGGACATTCGCAAAAAACACGTCAATCTCCGGGAGTATCTCGCGCCGTTTCTGGAGATCGTCCCGTGTTTCAAGGCCGCGCAGGGTTTTTTCCGCGATGAGCTCCCGTCCGAGAGCCTGGAAAAAATAGGTCAGGGTGAGTAGTGTGCCCCGAAAAAGCTCTGCTCCGGCTGTTCTGGCGGCGTTCAGAACGCAAACGGAGGGGAGGCGTTCCATCTCCCTGCTTGGCTGTCGCTGAAAGAACGACTGGGCCCTGTCAACAAGAGCCTTGCTCTGCGCAGGCAGAGCGTAAAAGTAGATGGGAGAACAAAACACCACAAGGCCTGCTCCGGCAATCTGGTCCAGAAGCCCCTGTGCCTCATCCTTTTTTGAGAAAACACACGTATGAGGGGGACGTGCGCACCCTCCGCAGCCATTGCACGGAGTGATGGTGTGCTGACGAAGCGCCATGACCGTAACCGAACACCGCTGCTTTTCCAGTGCCTTCGCTACAAGTTTTGAAACACCGTCACTCACGCCACCGTCATGAGGGCTTGCCCTGATGAGAAGGACATCCCTCATGAGCAAAAACTGCCGCAGACCGGATTGTGGACTTTTTCATCACCGATCCGTGTTTCCGGTCCGTGTCCGGGATACACCCGGGTTTCGTCCGGAAGGGTGAACAGCTGCTCACGAATGGCGGAAATGAGCTGTGTTCCGTTGCCCATCGGGAAATCCGTACGTCCAACGGAACGGTAAAAGAGCGCGTCTCCGGTAAATACGAGGCCCTCGCCGGGGAAATAATAGGAAAGGCTGCCCGGTGTGTGTCCGGGTGTCAGGAGAACCTGCGTCTGCATGCCGGCAAACACGGTTTCACCCGGGCTTATGGGTTCTCCCGTAAACGGGGGAACGAGTGGAAAGCCCCAGATGCCACCGAGGCTTGCCTCGGTATTCGCGATAGGGGCGTCTCCCGCCGGAGTGTACGCTTTGCAGTGGCAGGCGGAAATGAGTTCGCTTACGCCGTAGAGGTGGTCAAAGTGAAGATGTGTGATCAGGATGGCTTTGAGAGTAAGCGAATGAAGATTCAGGTATTCAATGATGGGTGCCGGGTCTCCCCCCACATCAACGACAACTGCGTCTTCATTGGTATGAAGAACATAACTATTGGTCTCGATTGGTCCTAATGGAAACGTCGCCAGTGGCATACTACCTCCTGCTATAAAAATTTTTTTATTTATTAGATAAAATAGAATGGAAAGTCAATATATTTTCATGCTATTTAAAATGTGATACCTATTCAAAAAATATTTGTTGATAAAGTTTTATCGTGTGATATGTAGAAGAGATATGCCGTAAAAAATATCTTTTTATAAGTTCTATGGCATAGGTTTTTTTATACTGTCTGAAAAATTGTGTTTTGCTTTCAAAAGTAAGAAGACTTTTATGTTCAATTTTCATTGCTTTTTTGTACGTCGAAATCTCTGCCATTTTTGATTTTGTATTTTTCTCCCCTGTTCCTTGGATTGTTTTCTGACGAACGGAACGTCGCTGCAAGGATTGTTGAGTATGGCACGTGTGCTTTATGGCATTCACGGAACCGGTCACGGCCACGCCATGCGTGGTCTGACCATTGCGAGAAAGTTGCGTCAGCACGAGTTTCTTTTTGTGGCGAACGACGACGCGCTGAACGTCCTGTGCCCGGAATTTTCCGTTTACCGTATACCGAATCTGGGAACGGTTTTTAACGGCTACAAGGTTGATTTCTTTTCCACCGTCTCGAAGGCCTTACCCCTGCTTCTCAGGCGCGGACGGTATATCGACGAGATCCTTGGCGTCATCAGAGACTTCAAACCCGATGTCTGCATGACGGATCTTGAATATTTCGTGCCGAGAGCTGCCGAGCAGGCAGGTCTTCCCTGTCTGACCCTGGATCATCAGCACGTGATCACCTGCTGTACACATTCTTTTCCGCCTTCTCTTTTATGGGATGTTTTTGTCCAGGGATTGACGCCGCGCTATCTTTTCAGGCCGACTGCAGCCAATCTGATCGTCTCCTTCTATGCCCCCCCTGTTGCAAGAGGGTATCACGCACGGGTTGTGCCGCCTCTTTTGCGTGACGCGGTTCGGGAGGCCAAGGTATGTGACGACGGTCATATTCTGGTTTATCAGAGCAACTCCACCCACAGGGCTCTCATTGATTTTTTGCATACGGCAACAGAACGGACCTGTTATGTGTTCGGGTATGGCGGGGCTGGAGGACGGGACGGGAACGTGATTTTTATGCAGAAGAGCGAGGAGGGCTTTCTTGATCTTTTGCGGAGGGCTCACTATGTTGTTCAGGGAGGAAGCCATACTCTCATGAGCGAGGCGCTCCACCTCGGAAAACCTGTCCTCTCTATTCCTCTCGGCTCCATGGTTGAACAGCTTGTCAACGCCTTTTATATTGAAAAGCTCGGGTATGGGAAACGGGTTGGAATGGATGCGCTGACGCCTGATCTCCTGCGTCGCTTTGAGGCGGATCTTCCCCGATACCGAGCTGCCATTGCCCGTGATACCTTTTGTGGCAATGATCTGATTTTTGATCTTGTTGATCAGTTCATTCAAACCGGAAGGTTACAACTTTTTTAAGAGAATACTCCGTAGTATTGCTGGTTCTTATATTGATACATTGTTTCTCAAAAGGATTTTTGCATGAATACTTTTTTTAAAGCATACCTCAATGTGAGCCTCATTGCCCGTATTGTCATCGGTATGGTTGTAGGCGCTGCCCTTGGTTATTTTGTCCCGAAACTCCCGGGCATTGCTATTTTAGGATCCCTTTTTGTAGGCGGTTTGAAGGGTGTTGCCCCGATTCTTGTTTTTATTCTTGTTCTGAATGCCCTTGCCAATGCACGGCAGGGGGTCGGGGGACGACGCTTTAAGACCGTGACTGTTCTCTATCTTCTGGCCTCGTTTCTGGCGAGTGTCACGGCGGTTGTGGGGAGTTTCCTTTTTCCTCTGACCATCAAGCTCGATCTGGCTGCTGCCAATTCGACGCCGCCAAGCGGTCTTGGCGAGATATTGGAAAACCTTTTCAATAATATGGTTGCCAATCCAATTTTGTCGCTCTCCCAGGGGAATTACATGGGTATTCTTTTCTGGGCCATAGTGTTCGGCCTCTGCCTGAAAAAATTTGCCCAGGAAGAGACGCTGACCATGATGCAGGACCTGTCTGTCATGGTGTCCGATGCCGTGCGATTTGTCATTGAATTTGCGCCTTTTGGTATCTGTGGACTGATGTTTTCCGTTGTTGCGGAAAACGGCATGGCGATATTTGTGGATTACGGAAAACTCCTTTGCCTGCTTGTCGGGTGCATGCTCTTTGTTGTGCTTGTCATAGATCCGCTGATGATCCTGTTCTTCACCAGCAAGAATCCCTATCCCCTGGTCTTCCGCTGTCTCAGGGAAAGCGGTGTCACGGCCTTTTTTACACGCAGTTCCGCAGCCAATATCCCGGTGAACATGGCCCTCTGTGAACGCCTGGGGCTTGACCGTGATTTTTATTCGGTCTCCATTCCTCTCGGCGCAACCATCAACATGGGCGGAGCCGCGGTTACGATTTCCGTGATGACATTGGCTGTCGCCCACACACTGGGGGTGCATCTCGATATTACAACGGCCATTATACTGAGTTTCCTCTCGGCTCTTGGTGCCTGCGGAGCATCCGGCGTGGCGGGAGGCTCCCTCCTCCTGATTCCCATGGCCTGTTCCCTTTTTGGTATTGTCAATGACATCGCCATGCAGGCCGTGGCCGTGGGCTTCGTGATAGGCGTTGTCCAGGATTCCGTTGAAACAGCCATCAATTCAAGCACGGACGTCATGTTTACGGCGACTGCCGAATGCTACAGGGCAAGGAAGAGCGGGCTTCCCTGTAATGGCCTTGATGCGTGATCACGTGTTTTATCAAACGCGCGGTACAACCCCGTTCTTCAGATCGAGGATATAAGTCGCACATTACCGGAAATTCCCAGTTTTTTTGCCTTCCCGGTTCCAACATACTCTTTGGCGGCTCGACGACCGAGTCAACCTGTTGGACACGCCATTGATCTGTCCTTTGTGAAACAGAGAAGGTCTTTTTCGGAATCCTTCCGTATATTGGTACGAAAACGGTAGGAAGGACCCTGGCGGGAAACACCTGGCCTGTTTTCGTCTGCACTGTTACGGATAAGAACAGACTTTGAGCGTTAGGACCGCGGCTTCTAGATTCGTGAGCGCCTGCAGGCGCAAAAGGGAAATACGATAGGCTTCGACCAGCCACCTGATCAGCGGAGTCGTGCCAGTGCTTTTTTGACATAAAAAAACCTCTGACGGTTGTGTCGGAGGTTTTTTTTATATTTTTTCGGAATGGTATTTATCCGTGATCAGTATAAATATTGTCCCATTCCTTTTCGTAGCCCAGAGCTTTCGCCGCAGAACGAAGATTTTTTACCCTTGTCTTTTTTGTTGATACAAAGCAATAAAAATTTTCATCTTCTTTTTGCAGGCTTGCTTCATTTCTCAACCAAAATGATTTATTTTTTTCATTTATTTTTCTTATTTTTAAAATTACATTTTCAATGGAGAGCTTTTGAAGTACGAGCTCCTGACATAAAGTCATTCGCAATGCAAGACGCTCTCCAAATTTTTCCGGATTAATAAAGATGCCTTGTTCGCAACATGATTGTGCAGAATCGATATTTCTTAACTCCAGAAAACCATTCGGGACATCATCCTGGTATGCAAGAAAAGCAATTCTATCATTACAGGATTGAATATATTGAAGCCAGACTCTCATGATGTCCAGATCGACGAGACGTGTGCTTCCCATATACGGACGAACTCTTTCGTCGTTTCGCCACTGTACGATAAGCGGCAAGTCTTCTTTCCTGACAGTCCTGAGTGTTACTCCAAAGCCGGAAATTCGACGGAGTGCGGATGTAATCATTGATGCCTTGCGAATCAGAGAGGACAATTCAACCCCTTGAGTTATTCAGATTCGGAATGGCTGTGCCAGGCAATAAAGAGCTTGTACGCAACATTTTCTGTCTCATCAACGTGCGCGTAGCCCATGGCGGCGACACGTTCAAGAAAATCCTCAAAGGCAGTCTTCTTATCCTCTGCAACGTCAAAGCCCACAAGCACACGGCCGAAATCCGCACCGTGGTAGCGGTACTGAAAGAGAGATATGCTGAATTCCGTCCGCATGGCGTCAATGAAATTCAGAAGGGCCCCGGGGCGTTCCGGGAAGGTGAAGCGTAAAATCCTCTCGTGGGAGACATTTGGGGCATTACCGCCAACCAGATGGCGTATATGCAGTTTTGCGAGCTCGTTGTCGCTGAGATCGCACGCCTGAAATCCCTTGTCTTTGAGCGCCGCCAAAACTTCTGCTATGTCGTTGCGGCCTTGAATTTTGATGCCCAGCAGAACGCGGGCTATTTTTGGGTCAACAGAGCGCGTACATAATTCCGTAATGCTCCTGCTCCCGAGCGCCGCCACAAAGTGTCTGAAACTTCCCACCTCTTCGGGAATGGTGACGGCAAGCAAAGCTTCCCGTTCCGCGCCTATCTCGGATCGGTCCACCACGTAGGAGAGCCGGTCAAAGTTCATGTTTGCGCCGCTGACGATGGCACAGAGATCGGCGTCGTGGATGTCGTTTTGGACGCAGTAGGCCTTGAGACCTGCAAGGGAGAGTGCACCAGCGGGTTCCGCCACGATACGTGTGTCTTCAAAGATGTCTTTGATAGCGCCGCAGATTGCGTCAGTACCGACTGTTATGATGTCGTCAAGCATGTCCCTGCAGATTGAGAAGGTTTCCTCGCCAACCTGTTTCACGGCTACACCATCGGCAAAAAGCCCCACGTCCTTCATTTCGATGGGGTAGCCTGCCTCAATGGAACGGCGCATGGCGTCCGAGTCAGTGGGTTCAACACCGATGACCCGGATGTCCGGACGGAGAAGTTTGATATAGGCCGCGACACCCGCCGCCAGGCCACCTCCGCCAATCGGGACAAAAACCGCATGGAGTTGCCCGGAGTGCTGGCGCAAGATCTCCATTCCGATGGTTCCCTGTCCTGCAATCACATCCGGATCTTCAAATGGAGGAATAAAGATGGCTCCGGTCTGGCGGATTAGCTCCTGGGTTCGTTTCCATGCGTCGCTGTATGATTCCCCCGAGAGAACCACCTGCCCGCCAAGCCTGCGTACGGCATTGATTTTAATTTGCGGTGTGGTGACCGGCATGACAATGGTTGCCTCACAATTGAGGCGTTTGGCCGAGAGGGCGACTCCCTGTGCGTGGTTGCCCGCCGATGCCGCAATAACTCCCTTAGCCAGTTCCTCCGGAGAAAGTCTGGCCATCTTGTTGTAAGCACCGCGGATTTTGAAGGAAAAAACCGGCTGGAGGTCTTCGCGTTTGAGATAGACGGCATTACCGAGACGGCGCGAAAGGCTTTGGGCTTTTTCTAGGGGCGTTTCGCACGCCACATCATACACACGACTGAGAAGAACGCGTTTTAGGTATTCACTGTGTTTCTGTTGCATGGCACGTTAACCTGTTTTTTGTCGTTTTCGTTTCACATGCTCGTCATGGAGAACTGAAAAGGTGATGAAGGAAAAAGCACGGAGCCGAGTCATCTTCATTTCCCCGTCGGGGCCCGCCGCTTTGCGAGAGAAATTGCGGCTTTTGTACAAAAAAAATGTGTTGAATGTGCAGGCAGTTTACTGAAAAAAGATGTCAAGCTCAATACAAAGAGACGGAGCCGTTTGGAAGGACAGCCGGCCCGGTGAGATACGGGAGGGAAATGGATGGGATATTCCTTTTTGCCATTTTTCCGCTTTTTCGGCATACTGCTCTTCTTAAGGGCACGTGCCAAGTGTTTTTTGAGCAGGATCTGAGCATCCTGCCGTCTTGCTCCTTAGTATTTTTCGAGGAGATTCTGCTGTCTCCAACCTGCTGCTCATGCTGCCGTATGTTTTTCTATGTTGTCCTTTCATATTCTTTCGTTATTTCCTGAATTTTTTTCTTCCCCCCTGCAGTGCGGTCTTATGGCCCGGGCTCAGCAGACCGGTATTCTTTCGGTTTCCTTCGTCAATCCTCGTGATTTCAGCCGAGAGCGCCACCACCATGTGGACGACAGCCCCTACGGTGGCGGGCCTGGCATGGTCATGCAGGTGCCGGTTGTCGCTGAAGCGCTTCGCTCCATTCCAACCCCCGGCCGCCTGCTGTTTATGACCCCGTCTGGCCGCCCGTTTACCCAGGACTACGCTAGATCTCTTTCCCTTGAGGAAAACATCACCATTCTTTCCGCGCGGTACGAGGGCGTGGACAGGCGTGTGCTAGACCTATTCCCCTTCGAGGAGATTTCACTGACTGACGCGGTTCTAAACAGCGGAGACAGCGCTGCCCTCTGCATTATCGAGGCCGTTTCGCGTCTTGTTCCGGGCTTTATGGGAAAGGAGTGCTCCGGAGAGGAAGAAACGTTTACAGGAAATCTTTTAGAGTATCCGCAGTATACACGGCCGGAGGAGTATGAGGGACATCGGGTCCCTGACGTCCTTCGTTCCGGCGATCATGAGCGGATTCGGCAGTGGCGCCGCGGGGAGCAGCTTCGCCTCACCCGGAGCAGACGTCCGGATCTTCTGGCCAGGGCCTCCCTGGACAAGGCCGACAGGTGCATTCTGGCAGGACAGGCGGCAGTTCGTAAGGGACGTAATCTTTCTTTTTGCCTTGTTCATCACCCGGTCAAAATCGATCGAAAAAAAGCCGGCACTTCATCTTTGACAAATCTTGATATTCACGATATAGCACGTGTTTCTGCAAGCTACGGTCTTGGCCCTTATTATGTGGTGCAGCCCATGGATGATCAGCGGGCGCTTCTTGAGACCCTTTTGTGCCACTGGCTTCAGGGACCCGCAGAAGAATCGCATCCGGACAGAGCACGGGCCCTGCGCTCTGTTGTCCCCTGCACCTCTGTAGAAGAGTCCATATCTCTTTGTGCAGCACGTACAGGAATGCGTCCTCTTCTCCTTGCGAGTTCCGCCAATTGGCCGGGGCGGAAGAGTGCGCCTTTGCTCAGTTGTCATGAAGTTTCCTCATTGCTTGAAACCCGTTCCGTGCTTTTCTTCTTGGGAACGGCCAGAGGACTTGCTGATTCAGTTATTGAGCAATGCGATTATCTTGTCAGACCCTTACGTTTTTTGGATTATAATCACCTCTCTGTGCGAAGCGCCTGCGCCATATATGCAGACAGAATTCTTGGTGATTTTGCGTGAGACGTAGGTCCCGCAGTCTATTTTGTGAACGCTCTGTTCTCGGGGGAGAACAAAAAACAAGTAAAACAGGAGGCGGCGTTTCCTCCCTTGCGAGGCACGGGACAGACGCTGAAATGAGCATGAATGTTATTGAAAAAATAGAACGCGAAAATATGCGTATGGATATGCCGGTCTTCCGTTCCGGCGATACGATCAAAGTGCACTTGCGTATCGTGGAAGGTGAAAAGGAGCGTATTCAGGTGTTTCAGGGGAATGTCATCCGGGTAAGCCGTGGAACAACCGGTGCGAGCTTTACCGTCCGCAAGATTTCTGACGGTGTGGGGGTTGAGCGTATCTTCCCTCTTTATTCGCCCTTCATCGATCATGTTGAGGTTGTCACGGAAGGCCGTGTACGGAGAAGCCGTCTTTACTATCTCCGTAAGCTGAGAGGCAAGGCTGCTCGTATCAAACCCCGCAACCGTTTCTAAGCGTTGCCTGATTTTTCTTGAAGGAAGCCCCCGTTGATCGGGGGCTTCCTTGTACCGGCCGATCTTGTTACATGAAACGGCGGGGGCGCATTCGCATTGCAATACCGCGAGGCGCCTGTCCGAGAGGCAGAGGGATACGGTCAGGAGGAACTGGACGTGGCAGGTAAGGCTGTTCTGCCCGATGGGTGGGGCCCTTCTTCATGTGTATGCGGAATTGACGAGGTGGGGCGGGGGTGCCTCGCAGGCCCCGTTGTTGCCTGTGCCCTGATCCTGCCTCCTTCCTATTCCCTTTCCGGGCTTACGGACTCCAAGAAGCTTCCCCCAAAAAAACGAGAGGAGCTTGCTCAGGCTATCAGGGAGTGCGCCGTAAGCTATTCAATAGCGCTTGTCGGCCAGCGTACCATCGATAGAATCAATATTTTACAGTCGACCTTTATGGCCATGAGCATGGCTTGCTCCCGGCTTTCCCCCAGGCCCGAGTTCCTTGCCATAGACGGAAACAAAATTTTGCCGGAAGAGATGCTCGGGCGGTTCTGGATGAGGCACGGGGATGCTCCACTTCCTGTGCAAAAGGCCATTGTCAGGGGGGATAGTCTTGTCCCTGCCATATCGGCGGCCTCCATTCTCGCTAAAACGTACAGGGACGCCCTGATGCGTTTTCTCTCTTCGCGTTATCCTCTCTACGGGTTTGAAAAGCATGTGGGCTACGGTACGGCCCATCACCTGCAAATGCTCGCGGAACATGGTCCCTGTCCTCTTCACAGACGAACCTTTCGCGGAGTTCTGTAAAAAAGCTTGCCCCAAAGGGTTTTGCGCTTATGGATGCTTCTCTACCTCTTTCCCATCCGCGCCTCTGGATTGTGGCAACCCCACTCGGCAATATTGGCGATATTTCACAGCGTGCCAGGGATATCCTGGCCAGCGTTGATCTCATTTTAGCGGAGGATACAAGACGGGCCGAACGTCTTCTCGCCTCCCTCGGCCTTGGACGGCGCCCCCTGCTCAGTTTTTTTGACCACAATGAGGAAGAGCGTCTTGGCGGTGTTCTTACGAAATTACGGGAGGGGCAGGACATAGCCCTGATATCGGACGCCGGAACCCCGCTGCTCGCCGATCCCGGCTATAGACTTGTCAGAGCCTGCCGGAGGGAGGGAATTCCCGTCTCTCCAGTTCCTGGACCTTCTGCACCCGTGACAGCCCTCTCCGCCGCGGGTATTCCGCCTCTTCCCTATACCTTTTTGGGCTTCCTGCCTCGTGAGGAATCGGCCCGGCGGGCGCTTTTTGCAACCTATCCTCATGGGTCACTGGTATTTTTCGAGCGGGCAAATCGCCTTGTCCCAAGTCTTGCCCTTGCCTACAGTGTCCTTGGAAAGAGGGAGATGGTTATTTGTCGCGAATTGACCAAAGTACATGAAGAATTTATAGTTTCCAGACTGGAAAATCATCAGAACCTTCCTTCCTTTCTTGGCGAACTGACGGTTGTCATAGGGCCCCGGGAGGAGGACGTGCAAACAGGCGAGGAGCGCGTAACGGCGCTTCTGCGTGAGGCTCTTTTGCGTGGAGAAAAGCCGAGGCGTTCCGTGCAGCTTGTGAAGGAGTCCGTGACCGGGTGGAGCAGCAAGGCGTTGTATTCGCTGCTGGAAACCATAAAGAACAATTCGTAGCCACAGATGACAGGGATCTGCAGCCATAGCGGGACCCTATCCGTTGGGTTGGAAAATTTTTGTGCCGGGCCGCGCCTTCGTTTGCTTTTTGTCTGTTCCTTTTTTGAACCCCAGAGGATCTGTCCATGGCCCACAAAAAGTCTGCCAATGAAATAGCCGTGAATAAGAAGGCCCGTTTTTTATATGAGCTTTCGGATTTTTTGGAGGCCGGCATTTCCCTCACCGGGCCGGAGGTGAAAAGTTTGCGGGCTCATAAGGTCAACTTTCTTGACAGCTACGTGGAATTTCGTGATGGCGAGGCCTGGCTGCAGTCCCTGCACATATCTCCTTATGAAAATGCCGGCTATACACCGCAGGATCCCGACCGGCCGCGCCGTCTGCTTTTGCATGCGTCAGAGATTCATCGTCTTTCCGGTATTGTCGCGCAGAAGGGGATGACCGTTGTCCCGGTGAAGCTTTATTTTTCGAAGGGGAAAGTGAAAGTTGAAATCGCACTTGGACGGGGTAAGAAACTTCATGACCACAGGGAAACCTTGAAAAAACGGGCCGAGGAACGGGATTTGGCAAGGGAGCTGGCGTAAAATGATGACGCGTGAAAAATGTCCTGGACTGTACTTGGGACGACTTATCTATTGCACCGTTTTTTTATGCGTTTTGTGCGTATCGGTGCCCTGTGCGTTCGCAAAAAGTGTCTCCTTTGGCAGTGAGGAAGAGGAGTACACCCTGAGTTTTGATGAGAAGTGGGCTGTCGAGGAGCGGCCGAACGGTGTTGAACTTTTTGTGGACGGGAATGCGAGCTCCATTTTGGTTTCTGTGGTGAAAAACGAGGGCCTGCCGCTTTCTACCATGCAGGCGGATGCCTTTTTTTCATCCCTGAAACTGACGGATATGAAAAAAAACAAGCGGAAGAACGGTGTGTTTCTTTCGGGGGTGAAGGAGGGAAAGCCCGTCTTTATTGAGCTTCTCGTGGAGGATGATCTGCTGCTTACCTTTGTCGGCGTCGGGCTTGGCCGTAAGGATTTCGATCTTGTGCGTAATTCCTGCAAGAAACAGAAGAAGTCTGAACAAAAGTCCTGACGAGTATGTCGCCTTCAGCCGGTTTGACGGTAGTCCTGCCCATCCATGGACGTAAGAAGGCAATGGTATCTCAGTTCTTTGATTCTTCAGGTGTAAGGTAGAGTTCAATAAGGCCAGGAGGCGGCGCGATGACTATGCGGCCGGCCTCGGCGTCCAGCGAGACGATGAATTGCTGTTCCTGAGGGAAGAGAATTTCCTCGCCCCTGTCCGTCCTGATGATCCATGTCGGCAGGGCTCCGCGGACCGTATCGTGGAAACGGCCAAGGCGGGTGCCGTCCTCGAGGAAGACGTCGGCTCCGAGAAGATCTGCTATATAGGCCTCGTTCTCTTTGGGGGCCGGAAGCGCAGAGCGTGCGGTGAGGAGTTTGCAGCCCCGGAAACGCTCTGCCTGGTCACGGGTCTGCACATCCTTAAGGCGTATGAGGAGACGCCCGTTATGGCGTCGGACGCTTTCGATGGTGACAGGTTCAGGGGCCTCAGATCCTTTTTGCAGGAAAAAGGGATATTGTAATACAAAAGGGGAGATCGCGAACCATTCAAGAACGATCTCCCCGGAAATTCCATGGGGCCGAGTTATGGAGCCCATGTGAATATAGTTTATTGCCATACGACAATTGTTACTCTAATATTTCAAGAACAGTACGCTTCTTTGCCTTTGTGGAAGCAGCACTTAAAATAGTACGCAAAGCCCTCGCTGTACGCCCTTGCTTTCCTATTACCTTTCCAAGATCGTCCTGCGCAACCTTCAGTTCTAGTACGGTGGTTTGTTCACCTTCTACTTCATTCACCTGAACGTCCTCAGGGTGGTCCACAAGCGACTTGGCGATAAACTCTATCAGGTTCCTCATGGCGTCCCTCCTTCGCCACCACCTCTAACCTGAAAGCAGAGTGCAATCTAATTCATATGCTTCTTGAGCAGGGAATTTACTGTATCAGTCGGTTTAGCACCCCGATCAAGCCATTCCTTGATTTTTTCTGCATTCAGTTTGACATCCGGTGGATTAGTCATTGGGTTATAAAAGCCCAGAAATTCCAAAGGACGACCGTTCCGGGCGGTTTCGTCATTTGCCGCTACTATTCTGTAAAAAGGATGTTTTTTACTCCCCATGCGGGTCAGTTTTAATTTAACAGCCATATAAAGACTCCTTCTATACACACTTGCCTTTTCTTTGTTCACGACAGTACATGCGTAAGGGCGGGGGGGGATCAAATCAGCAAAACGCAAAGGCCGCCATCTCTGCAAGGGCGTTGTTGGACAGATTCCGTCGTTACATATACTGAAAAAGGTCCGCAGCGAATTCCTGCATTTTTTGTAACCGGCCGCGAACGCTGAGAAGGATGTGCGAGCATCGGAAAAAAATCAAGACATTTTTGCGGAGCGAGTTGGAAGAAATATACTAAAAAGGGTCTTTTTGTCAATGAAAAGCCCTTTGAACCCTGCGAATAACGGCTTTGGAAGGCACTTTGTTCGAAAAATGCTCGAATGGTCCGGAAAGAAAATAGCGGTGTCCGACATGCTATCGTTTCCGGTGTTTCCGTTTTTCCTGTTTTTTCTTTTTGCGCTGATCCGTCGCCTTCTGCCGCTTTGCTCCAGCCTGTCCTTCCGGAAGACCCTGTGCGGCACCGGGAAGGCCTGGCTGAAGAGGCAGTCCTCCTGTCATTCCCGGCATGTTTGGCATTCCCCTCATCGGTGGCATGCCTTTCGGCATACCACCCGGCATTTTCCCGTTCATGACGCCTTTCATCATTTTGCGCATGGCTTCAAACTGTCGGATGAGATTGTTGACGTCGGCAACAGTCACACCTGAGCCTTTGGCAATGCGTGCCCGGCGGCTGGCGTTCAGAATATCGGGATTCCGGCGTTCCTTGGCGGTCATGGAATTGATGATGGCTTCGGTTTTTGCGAGTTCCTTTTCGGGCATGGCGCCGGAGGCCTCCTGCAGCTTTTCGCGTAAGGATCCCAGTCCGGGAATAAGTTTTAAGATGGTGTCGAGAGAGCCAAGTTTTTTGATTTTACGCAGCTGGGCCCGGAAATCTTCCAGATCGAAGCTTGCGCGTTTCATTTTTTCTGCCAGTGCTGCCGCTTCTTCCTCATTAATGGTTTCCTGGGCCTTTTCCACAAGAGTCAGGACATCGCCCATACCGAGGATGCGTCCCGCAATACGGTCGGGGTGAAAAACCTCCATTTCGGAGAGTTTTTCTCCCATACCCACAAATTTGACCGGAGCTCCGATCACGGAACGGATGGAGAGCGCTGCGCCACCGCGGGCGTCGCCGTCCATTTTTGTCAGGATGACGCCCGTAAGCCCAAGTCTTTCGTGAAACGACTGGGCAACATTGACGGCATCCTGTCCCGTCATGGCGTCTGCCACAAAGAGGATTTCCTGCGGGTGCAGAGCGTCCTTTAGCTCTTCGAGTTCCTCCATAAGGGGTTCGTCCACGTGAAGGCGCCCCGCCGTGTCGAGCAGGAGCACGGTTGCCTGCTCTTCCTTGGCCTTTTCGAGGGCCTGCAGAGCGATGTCACGCGGCTTCATGTCGGTCGTTGACGGAAAGCAGGGCATGTCCAGCTGCCTTGCCAGGGTGGTAAGCTGATCAATGGCCGCGGGCCTGTAGACATCAAGGGGAACGAGATATGGGCGCATTTTTTTCTTGCGCAGCAGATTGGCCAGCTTGCCGGCGCTCGTTGTCTTACCTGACCCCTGAAGACCCACGAGGAGAATACTTGCCGGTTGTGCACCCTGAAGCACAAGCTCGGTGGTGTCTCCCCCGAGAATGGAGACAAGCTCGTCGTGAACGATTTTGATAACCTGCTGTCCGGGATTGACTCCCTTGAGGACATCTTGGCCGATGCATTTTCCGCGTATGTTGTCTACGAAGGTTTTTACGACAGAAAAGTTGACGTCGGCTTCAAGAAGGGCCAGTCGGACTTCCTTGAGTCCTGCCTGAATGTTTTCTTCCGTGAGCTGTCCGCGTCCGGTAAGGGAGCGGAAAACCCCATTTAATCTGTCAGAAAGGCTGTCAAACATAGTGTATTCATCCGTGAAAGCGAGATGCTTTCAGCTCAGTGTGTGGTGTTGACAAAAGATTGTATCCGATGTTCGGAGACCCTTTGGTGGTACTGAAAGGAGGCGTTGAATGTGCTGCGGTGCCTGCCCATGGGAAAAAACGCACGTCCCATAATCCGATGTTCCTTTGAACGGTGCGATCCCTGTTTTGTGATGCCAAGGAATATATCCGTTCGTCAAGGGCAAAAATGCTGGTCCTGCCGTGACTCGTAAGTGCTGGGGCTTTTCGACTGGGACGGAATCTTACATTATGGGGTGCTACGCGGGGGCTTTCTTTCGGGCATGTATACAATCGGCAGTGGGTTTTCCGGCAGTTCAGAGAGAAAAGCGTGTCTTCCGGAATCTTCCGTTACGTGACGTGGGTGAACAGATCAAAAAAATTGCGTGAAGGAGGCAAAGCCGGGTGATGTATGCGTGACAAGGGCGGTATATGTTTAACAAAGGAGAAGTTGGACTTAAACTCTCTTCAGCTCAAGGAGTTGCTCGAAGCACGGTACAAGAGTGTCTCTGGCGGAGAGTATGCGATGCTTGGCGAAAGCTCTTGTGCAAGCATTGGCTGTCCCTTCTTTCCTTTGTCGTTTTTCCGTTAAGAAAATTATATGGCAGTTGTAACAACCAGGAAAAAAGGATGTGTTACGCATATGCCGTGATGGTGCTGTTACATGAAATTCACGCGGTAGTTTTTACCGGGTTCAAACGCCTGTCCCGCAGAACCGTTGAGACTCGTTATGCAATTCTGCTGTCCGCTCTGTCAAAATATTTGTTGCTGGAGGTTGGCGCAAAATCCAGTACCGCTGGAAGGTGTACTGGTATATATGGGGCGTTTCCAGGGGGGAATTGCCGCAGATTACCGAACGACTGAGCGTCCATAAGGCTTTGCAACAGGCTGAATCTTGATCTCTTGCAGGATTTTGAAGCTTTAAGTATAGTTGGTCTATAGAAAATGTCAACGATATTTGTAGGATCAAAAAATGCATTTTTATGGTATATGCGTGTTTCTTTTATGTTTAATGCGTAGATTTCTGTGTGATGTAAAAAGATGCCCTCGATAACACAAACTTTATGCTTTTCAATTTGAGTTTACGTCTTGATATAGATATTGTTTTTTTTTGTAATGTATATCTGTTGGGACTATATGTGATGTAAATACTTTTGAAAAGAATATTGATAAATATAATAAAAATAAATTTATATATCAATATTAGACGTCTAATTTTTTAACAGATGTAATAATTTGTATAGTTTTTTTGTATTACAAATAGACTGAAAATTTAAATTAGTATCATTTAATAAAGAAAAAAACGTGATAGTATTTTTAGCCTGTTTTTTTGCTATATTGAGAGAGAAGAAGAGATTTGTGATTGGTATTAAAATATTTATGCGTTTGCAAAAAGACGATGCTTGACCTAAAACCAAAGAATCAATAGAAATGCCTGCGTATTTTTCTTGCACATTATGCAGAATGGTAACTTCCCTGTTTTTCATCTTTTTGGGTACAATAGGAGTTGCCCACTCCTCCCGGTTCCTTGCGTATGACCTCTGATCTTTCTTCCTCCCATCCGGATCCGCCGGAAAAAAACGGATTTTACGTGCAAAGTACGGAAGCAGAGCAAAAACTTCTTTCCCTCCTTGTCCGTCGTCTGCATCTTGCCGAACCGCTGTTGCATCGCTGGATACGCACAGGGCAGATTCGTCGCAACGGTTCCCGCTGCAAGCCTTTTGAGCGCATCAGCGCCGGCGACTTCATCCGTATACCGCCCTTTGCCTGGCAGATGTCAAGGCAGGTCACGGTTGGCCCGTCTTCTCAGCTCCCCCCCCTTCCTCCGGAAGTGGGGCGCCATGACGGTCTTATTGCCTACAGGAAACCGGCGGGCCTCCCGACCCATTCTGGTACCGGACACAACGACAGCTTAGCCGACCGTCTGGCGGCCACGTTTCTCACGGTCCCCTTTGTGCCTGTTCCGGCACACCGTCTTGATAAGGATACGTCGGGGCTCATTCTTGTCGCAGCCTCGTACAGGGCCCTCCAACGGGTTCATGCCGCCTTTCACGAGGGCGGTGTTGTCAAGGAATACGTGTGCTGGGTGCATGGATCATGGCCTTTTTCCGGTGAAGAGCGACTGCAGGATGTGCTTGTGCGTGCTGTTCACGGGAATACAGAGAATATGCGCATTGCGGAGAAGGGTAAAGGGGGAAAGGAATCTGTATGTTTTGTGAGGCCTCTTTGTGTCGGAAGCGAGAAAAGCCTGCTGCTCGTGCGGCTCCTGACTGGCAGAACCCATCAGATCCGCGTTCAGCTTTCCCACAGGGGCTTCCCCCTTCTCGGTGACAGACGTTATGGACGGAAAGACGACGGCTGTCCCACACTGTATCTGCATGCGGCACGCATTACTCTTCCCGACGGCTATGTCTTTACCGATCTTCCCGTCTGGGATCCGCCCCTTGGCGTAACCTGTCTAAGGTAGGTCGTTGTTCCGGGAAGCACAGATATCTGTGCGCGTGCCTTTTTGGCAGAAATAAACTGTGAATTAACGCTTTTTCTGAACGAGACGTTTCATGCCCGCAAATCTTCCTCGCATTGTTCTTCTTGGTCGGCCCAATGTCGGCAAATCCACCCTGTTCAACCGGCTTATTAAAAGCAACAGAGCCATTACCCACGATCGCCCGGGAATCACGCGGGACAGGATGGAGGGGACTGTTAAACGGGATAATGAAAGCCTTTTCTGCCTTGTTGACACGGGGGGGCTGACGCTTCTCGATGACAGCCGTGTCGAGGATGGACCTGAGGGGTTGCGCGGTTTTGAAGAGGATATCTTTGCCCAGGTCCAGGCGGCGCTCGCGGAGGCAAGTGCCATAGCTTTTGTACTTGACGGTCAGGACGGGCTCCTTCCTTTGGACGGTTACCTTGCTTCCCTTGCCCGTAAGGCGAATCTCCCGGTTCTTTGTGTCGTGAACAAGGTGGACGGAGGGGAGCATGCGGAGCGTCTGTGCGCCGACTTTCATGCCCTTGGTTTTCCCCTGATCCCCGTGTCTGCCGCGCATGGGCTTAACATTCCCCGTCTTGTCCAGGAGCTGGATGCCATGGTTTGTGAGGAACGGGAAGCGTTGCACGGAAACAAGGACGTGGATGACCCCTGCCAGGGGAAGGCAGCGCTGCGATTGGCCCTTCTCGGGCGTCCGAACGCCGGAAAGTCCTCGCTTGTGAACAGGCTTGCCGGAGCAGACCGTATGATTACCTCCTCCATTGCCGGTACCACACGTGACAGCGTGGATGTGCCCGTTGTTATCGGTGGAGAGGAATATGTTTTTGTGGATACGGCAGGTGTCAGACGCAAAACAAAAATTCACGATAGTGTCGAACGGTTTTCCGTCAACGCCTCCATCAAATCCACGACAAAGGCGGATGTGACCATCCTTGTCCTTGACGCGGCAGAGGGGTTGGGGGTGCAGGATAAGCGCCTCATAGATCTGCTTGATCGGCGGAAGACGCCCTTTATCATTGTTGTGAACAAGCAGGATCTTCTTTCGTCACAGGAGAAGACCTCCCTGCGTAAGGATCTTCAGGACAGTCTGGCCTTCTGCAGTCATGTACCCGTGCTCACCGTGTCTGCAAAGACGGGTTCCAATGTGCATAAGATTCTGCCCCTGGCGCGTGAAGTGAGGCGTGAGTGTACGTTGCGGGTGCCCACGGGCAAGTTGAATCGTGCCATGGAGGAGGTCCTTGCCCGTCATCAGCCTCCCATGGTGAAACACGCGCGTCCGAAGTTTTTCTATCTGACGCAGGCAGAATCGGAGCCGCCGACCTTTGTGTTTTTTGTGAGCGACGCGACCCGTGTGCCGGAAAGTTATATGCGCTATCTTGAACGCGGTCTGCGAAAGAGTTTCGCACTTCGCTATGCGCCCTTGCGTATGCATCTGCGTTCTACGCACAGAAAAAAAGTGATGTGATAGATCCGCCCCTTCATAGAAGAAGAAGGAGGGATGAACATGCATTTTTCTACCGGAATTAACCTGTTCCGAAGCGATTTAGCACCATTGACATTGTTAAAAGGCAGCCTCCACTCACCAGGGAAGCTCCCATTCCGCCGGTCTGCTCGCCGACAGTGCCTTGTCTTGCCTACCGTCAAGGGGGCACTCGTTCCTCGTCGTTGTACGCCCTTGACGGTAGCCTTCGACTGCGGCACGTGCGAGCTACGACACGGCTCCAGGGAAGCTTCCCTTAGGTATCGGGGGCTTTCCGGAAACTGCAGTCCAACCCTTGCCCGGTTTATCCTTGATACTTTAGAACTGTTGCATTCAATAACGTAACCGGGGAGGTCAGACATGGATCGGGTTAACTACATCGGATTAGACATCGCAAAGAACGTGTTCCAGCTCTTTATGGCAGATGACAAAGGACACGCTGTAACTAATAGAAAGCTAACCCGTACGGCCTTTCTGAAATATATGGCGAATCTGCCTCCCTGCACTATAGGGATTGAAGCCTGCGGTGGAGCGCATAGCTGTGCCCGTACGTTAATTGCCATGGGGCATAGAGTAAATCTCATCAAGGCTGAACGGGTCAAAGCT
>JAIKXS010000082.1 GCA_024683955.1 Desulfovibrio sp.
AGTTAACTATACAGGTATAGCATTTTGCTTTTTGCAAATTGTTGCTGTTATCGTAAATATTTTTTCACCAATACTTTTTTATATCGATGATAATGTTGAATATCATACATCTCTATTAAGGTATGTTTCGTTTATTTTTCAGGCAATAATGTTTTTATTTTCATCAATATATACACTTTCTATAGCATCTATTGCAGATGGAAAGAAAAAATTACGTTACCGAACAATCGGATTCTTTGGAATTGCGATGATTGTCGCAATTATTATACAAATTATATATCCATTGCTGCCGATGTACACGGTAGGTTATCTTATAGGTTGTTGTGTCCTACATACCTTTGTTCTTGAAGATGCAAAGGAAGAGTATCGTGTAAAACATGATCTACTGACAGATTTACCAAATACTTTTTATTTAGCTGAACAGTTGCCTGAAATTATCAAAATGGCAAAACGCGAAAAAGTCACCGTTGGGCTCCTGTATATTGGTTTTGACAACTTCAAAAGCGTGAACAATTGCTACGGTCACAAGCATGGTGACGCTGTTTTGTGTACAATCACAGAACGTCTTCGCGATTTGTCCGAACCTCGTTATCTGGCACGGTCAAACGGAGATACGTTTCAAGTTGTCCTTACAGGGCAGAACAAAGAATCCATTATATCCCAGGCAAACTATATTTTTGCTACCATGGGCGAGCCGTTTACCGTTCAAGGGAATATGCTCTACATCGGGGCGAGTATGGGATTGGCGTTCATCGACGGCGACGATGACAGCACTATGAATCTGCTTCATTATGCCGAGCTCGCAATGTTTGATGCTAAAAGTCATGGCGGCAATTCCCTTTCTCTGTATGAAGAAAGCATGCGAGCCTCGGCGTATGATAAGACACAATTGGAAAACGCTCTGCATAATGCCGTGGAACACAACGAATTCACCGTGTTCTATCAGCCGAAGATAGATATCTCAAAAAAAGATGTCGCCGGCTGCGAGGCCCTTGTCCGCTGGAGAAAAAATGACGGCAAGTGGGTTTCTCCAGCGACATTCATTCCGTTGGCTGAAGAGACAGGGCTCGTAACTTGTATAGACATGTTTGTTCTGCGTACCGCATGCCGTCAGGTGTTAGTATGGAAAAACGCCGGCCTCGGGGTTGTTCCTGTCGCGGTAAATATGTCCGTTCACAGTATTTTGTCCGCCGGTTTTGCCGATAAGGTTATTCATATTCTGGAGGAGGAAGGAACTCCTTCCTCTCTTATTGATATAGAGATTACCGAGACAAGCTTCATGTCCGACATGAGCAGGGCCTTTGAAGTTATTTCCCGCCTCCATGAAGCCGGTATTCGCATTGCCCTTGATGACTTTGGAACGGGCTATTCTTCCCTGCAGTATCTGAGCGCCATGCCCATTTCTTTTCTAAAAATAGACAGAAAATTTGTAGACGACATTTTTTCCGGCAAGGTGACGGCCCAACCTCTTGTCAGAAGCATCATCTCCCTTGCGGAGAATTTGCGGATGCACGTCATTTCGGAAGGGGTGGAGAAAAAAGAACAGTTACGCTTCCTTGCCGATAACGGCGCTGACATCATCCAGGGCTATATCTTCTCAAAACCCCTGAGTTCGGACGACTGCGAAATGTATCTGCGTGACCGAGAGGCCCGCATCGCTACGGTTCTGGAAAGCGCATGATGGGGCCCATGCCTCCCTGTCAGAGAAGGTCGGGAGAGGTGCCCGTTTTCTCAGCAGTTTTCCGGACTATCCGGTATCACGGGGTAGAAAAGGGATGACATTGCGCTTTCACAGGCTCTCTTCCAACTCTTGCACAACTTCGAGGAAAGACACTGGGGGGGGAAGACGTGCGTCGTATGAGATGTGTTTTTTTTCCCGAGCGTCTCACTTCGTCAGCCTGTCTCGCCGTTCCCACGAAACCTCCGGCGAGGCAATCCGCAACATGCGTTTTTTTGTGAATCGATAGCTAAGGAGAGATCCTTTGCCGTGTATGACCACGGGAGTCCGGATCTCCCGGAAGGGGGAGGATTCTCGTGGCGTACTTTGTATGGCGGGCAGCCGGATTGTCAGAGTGGGGCAGCGCAACTTATGGGAACTCTTTCGTCGCTCGGCACGAGATCCTTCATGGACGGATTCATTACGGTCGGGGCTTTGTAAGAGGCCATCTGCGAGCCGTGTGGCACTGTCAGTTCGGTCTGTATGGGGGCTGGATGGGACTCCGCTAGCGCGCACCTGACAGGAGAACGGCATCGTTAAACAGCGGCTTCAGCAGTGCTAATGCTATGTGGGCACTTGCGATGTCTTTTATGGGGCCTACACGCACAGAGTAGAGACCCCGCGCTGTTCTTTCCATATAGGCCCTGTACCCGAGTTTCGTGATGGCCGCTACGGAGCGTTTGGCGTTATTCTTATCGGAAAAGGCTCCTACCTGAATGAATGAAACGCTGTTTGTAGCTTCTGTGACGGGTTGAAGAACCGTGTTTTTCTCTCCCAAGTCTTCTTCACTGCCGATGGCCTCAATATGCACGCGTGCCGTGCCCTGGTTGATAAATTCAAGCTTTTCAGCGGCACTGCGGGAAAGATCAATGATACGGTTTTTGGAAAAAGGCCCCCTGTCGTTGACGCGCACCTGCACGGAGAGGCCGTTTTGAAGATTCGTGACCTTGAGTTTTGTGTCAAAGGGAAGGATTGTGTGAGCACAGGTCATGGAGTTCGTGTTGAAACGTTCGCCCGAGGACGTCCTTTTTCCATGAAAGTCGTCGGCATAGTAGGAGGCGATGCCTGTTTGCGTAAAACCGTCGGCGGAGGTCAGGGGATAGTAGGTCCTCCCCATCACCGTATAGCTTGCGGTACCTCCTTTTTTTCTTGGAGCCTGCGTTGCGCAGGCCGACAACGTAAACAAAAGAAGAATAAGAAAAAGGGCAAGAGGACGTGCGGCGTACCGTCGTGGACGACGGCGCTGCGCCCTGCATTTTTGCTGAGCCACGCTGCCTGTGGAATGAGCAGAAGACGGTGCGGAATTAGTTTCCCTCAAGAAGTGATTTTGCCACTGAAAGGTCATAGAGTGATAGCTGGTTGACGTTGCTGTTGCGCTCTTCTTTGTAGAGGTTGCTTGCGCGGGACAGGATGTCGTGATTAAGCCACGGATGCTTTTCCCATATTTCTGGTGTATCCTCGGCCCAGAGCCTGAACTCTATCTCGCCATCTGCGTTTTTGCGCACATAGACTCTGAGAGAACGGTCAGCAGGCACCGGAAAATAATATATTCCTCGTTCGTCTTTCATCAAATTTTCTCAGCGTAGCCGCCCGGACTGAAGTCAGGGAGCAACAGCTGCCTCCTTTTCTTAGGTAGTATTGTACAGTATGGTATGGTATAGTGCAGTAACGTGTTAAAAACATGCCTTATTTGCCGAAAGTCAGACGTAAGGAACGCCGTCGGCGATCCCTGCACAGCTCCGGGGTCACTTCTTGTACCGTGGAACGCGGGCAATTCGCAAGGGGCGCAAGGAAGCCTGCCCCATCCATATTTCACAGCGGGGCGGCAACGCTTTTCCCGACCTGAATTCATTTCTTTTCTTAGGAGAGTGGGTGCTGATTCTTTCTTCTTGCAATTTTGTTTTTTCTGACCCATACTAGCAAGAGAAAGTGGTATGGGTGAAAAAGAACCCTTCCCTTTTTCTTCCTTTGTAACCATTGAAAACTAGCGCTTGAACGACTTTGAGAATCCCATGGATTGCCTGTTGGATAGTCTGGGTATAATTTCCAAAATGACTGCAGCGCAGTTCTGTTCACGGTGGCGTGAATAATTAACAACTGGAGGTATGGCAATGGCGAAATTTCAAACCCCATTGTTGGACCAGCTTGAAAGCGGCCCCTGGCCGAGCTTTGTGTCCGACATTAAACAGGAAGCTGAAGCACGGGCCAAAAATCCTAAGAACTTGGACTATCAGATTCCCGTCGATGCGCCCGAAGACCTGCTGGGCCTTGTAGAGCTTTCCTACCGTGATAAAGAAACTCACTGGAAACACGGTGGTATCGTCGGTGTCTTCGGTTACGGCGGCGGCGTTATTGGCCGTTATTGCGACCGTCCCGAAGAATATCCCGGCGTCGCCCATTTCCATACAATTCGTGTCAACCAGCCTGCCGCTAAATTCTACACCACCGATTTTCTGCGTCAGCTTTGCGATATTTGGGATCTCCGTGGTTCCGGTATCCTGAACATGCATGGTTCCACCGGTGATATCGTTCTTCTCGGGACGCAGACTCCCCAGCTTGAGGAAGTGTTCTGGGAATTGACCCACAAAATGAACAACGACCTCGGCGGTTCAGGTTCCAACCTGCGTACCCCCGCCGCATGTCTTGGCATGTCACGATGTGAGTTCGCCTGCTATAACACGCAGGACATTTGCTACCAGCTGACCCAGGACTATCAGGACGAACTTCACCGTCCCGCCTTCCCCTACAAATTCAAGTTTAAATTTGACGGCTGCCCCAACGGCTGTGTGTGTGCCATGGCCCGTTCCGACTTCGCCGTGATCGGTACATGGAAGGACGACATCAAGATTGACCAGGAAAAGGTGAAAGCTTATGTCGCCGGTGAATTCAAACCCAACGCCGGTGCCCACGCTGGCCGCGACTGGGGTAAATTTGATATTCAGAAAGAAGTTATCGACCTCTGCCCCTCGCACTGCATGAACTGGGATGGTTCAAAACTCTCCATCAAGACCAGTGACTGCGTGCGCTGCATGCATTGTATCAATACCATGCCCCGTGCTCTCCACATCGGCGATGAGCGCGGTGCGAGCATCCTCGTTGGCGCTAAGGCCCCGGTTGTTGAAGGCGCCCAGATGGGTTCGCTCCTCGTTCCCTTTATTCCTGTTGAAGCCCCCTACGATGAAATCAAAGAGATCATCGAAAAGATTTGGGATTGGTGGATGGAAGAAGGCAAAAACCGTGAGCGTGTCGGTGAGACAATGAAACGTCTTTCCTTCCAGACCCTGCTCGAGGTCACCGATGTGCCTGCTCAGCCTCAGCAGGTGCGTGCGCCTCGTGCCAACCCCTTCATCTTCTTCAAGGAAGAGGAAGTGCCCGGTGGCTGGTCACGCGATATCAACGAATTCCGCAAACGCCATCAACGCTAGGACGAGGAGGAGACGAAAATGGCTTTTATTTCTACCGGATACAATCCGCAAAAACCGATGGAAGGCCGTATCTCTGATATCGGCCCCCGTAAGTACGACGAGTTTTTGCCCGACGTTATCAAAAAGAATTTTGGTAAATGGGTTTATCACGAAATCCTTCGCCCCGGTGTTCTTGTTCATGTTGCTGAAAGCGGTGACAAGGTTTACACCGTCCGCGTTGGCGGCGCCCGCACCATGACCATCACTCATGTGCGTGAAATCTGTGATATCGCCGATAAATACTGTGACGGACATGTCCGTTGGACAACCCGCAGTAATATTGAATTTATGTGCAAGGATGAAGCCACAATGAACAAGTTGTGTGACGACCTTGCTTCCCGTAAATTCCCCGGTGGATCAAACAGATTCCCCATAGGCGGCACAGGCGCCGGTGTGAGCAACATGATTCACACCCAGGGCTGGCTGCACTGCCATACTCCCGCAACCGACTCCTCCGGTCCCGTCAAATGCGTCATGGACGTTCTCTATGACGAGTTCACCAATATGCGTCTGCCCGCGCCCGTGCGTGTGTCTCTCGCATGCTGCATCAATATGTGCGGCGCTGTTCACTGCTCTGACATCGGCCTTGTTGGTATTCACCGCAAACCTCCCATGATCGATCACCAGTGGACTGACCAGCTCTGCGAAATTCCTCTCGCAGTCGCCGCGTGCCCCACCGCAGCCGTGCGTCCCACCAAGGTGGAATTGAACGGTGAAAAGGTGAACACGGTTGCAATTAAAGAGGACCGCTGCATGTATTGTGGTAACTGCTACACCATGTGCCAGGCCATGCCCATCGCGGACTCACAGGGTGACGGTATTGCCATCATGGTCGGCGGTAAGGTCTCCAACCGTATCAGCATGCCCAAATTCTCCAAGGTCGTTGTGAGCTACATCCCCAACGAGCCTCCTCGCTGGCCTTCACTGACGAAGGTCGTGAAACATATCGTTGATGTGTACGCGAAAAACGCCAACAAGTATGAACGCTTAGGTGACTGGGCCGAGCGCATCGGTTGGGAGAAATTCTTCGAACTGACCGGTCTGGAATTCACCCATCATCTTATTGATGATTTCCGTGAAGCCTCTTACAACACGTGGCGCCAGAGTACACAGTTCAAGTTCTAGATTTCCGATATACCGGCGGAGCTTCGTCTCCGCCGGTTTACCTCATTATAAGGAGTTATGATCATGGCTGATGAAGATGTTGTCCTTGATTTCCTGAAAGGAAAATCCGCTTCCAAGTCAAAATTCTATTTTAAAGATTTTCTTCCTCTCTTTCCCGACAAGGGACCCCGTGATGTGAAGAAGATTTTGACCAAGCTCGTCAACTCTGAAAAGCTTGAGTTCTGGTCCTCCGGTTCCACAACTATGTATGGATTGAAGGGGGCGGGCAAACAGTCTCAGGCGGAAGGCGAAGACTAGTCGGGAAAAATTCCCGAAGCGGGGTCGCGGGTGCCTCATCTGCAGTCCGCTCGTCTTTTTTCTCCCAATCGTTCCGTCTGCGTGCTTATAAATAGCACCTGCTCGGTTGACATGACGCTTGTATCGTCCATGTACATGAACGCTTGGCGTTCCCTTCAGACTTTTTTGTGCCGCAACATTTTGTTGTGGCATTTTTTATACTTTTTTTTTCGTAAGCGCTTTGCAACAAGCTGTTCATTTTTTCCTACCGCAATGAACATGATGAGTCCCCGGAGAGCGTATGAGCGATCCACTAGATCTTTCCAAAGACTGCAGGCTTTTTCTCTCTTCTCTTGCCCGAGAATCACTGAACCGGGCTTTTAAAAACGACGATAGCCCACTTCCAGGGATAGATCCCCGCCTCTCTTCTGGCGAGAGAAGGCTCCTTGAAAGCCATTCCGGTTGTTTTGTCACATTAACGAGTAACGGCGCACTGAGGGGGTGCATCGGCTCCATCGTTGGCTACGAGCCTCTCTACGTCAATGTCTGGCGCAATGCCAGAAAGGCCGCGTTTGAGGACCCAAGATTCCGTCCTCTTTCCCTCGAGGAATGGCCAATGGTGCACGGGGAGATTTCTGTCCTGACGGAAGCCGTCCCCTGCCCAGATCTGCAGAAGCTTGTTATTGGCAAACATGGGCTTATTCTGCGGTACGGACCCCGCACGGGTGTTTTTCTGCCGCAGGTTCCTGTTGAGCAGGGGTGGAATACGCGTGAGTATCTTGAGAATCTTTGTCGCAAGGCTGGGGTTTCCAAGGATTGCTGGCGCGAAAACGATGCCGAATTCTACACCTTTGAAGCCACGGTTTTTTCGGCTTTTTGATCCCCTTTGGATTTGTTCCTGTCCGAAAAAACCCTTGGTTTATCTCCTGTCTGTCTGCTTACTTTGATGAGCCCCATTGTCTTTCTGGTCTCTTTTGTGATACTTACACACTTGAAATCCGTCCTACCCGGAGCGTATTTGCACTCGCAGACGCTCTTTGACGGCGCAGGTGGTCTGTCGGTCCCAAACAGTTCAACACACGAATTAGGAGTTCAGTCATGCCTCTTGTAGGTCCTAAGGAAATGTTTGCAAAAGCGTATGCCGGTCAATTCGCCATTGGTGCCTTTAACGTAAACAACATGGAGATCATTCAGGGCATTATGCAGGCAGCGAGCGAAGAAAAGTCTCCTGTTATTTTGCAGGTTTCGGCTGGAGCCAGAAAGTATGCGGGACAGCGGTATATTATGAAACTCGTGGAGGCTGCGTTGGCGGACGACAGCTCCGTTCCCGTTTGCGTACATCTTGATCACGGTCCCAGTTATGAGATGTGCAAAGATTGCATCGACGGGGGCTTCACGTCGGTCATGATCGACGGATCACATCTTCCCTATGAGGAAAACGTTGCTCTGACCAAGAAAGTCGTGGAGTATGCCCACGATCACAATGTATGGGTTGAGGCAGAGCTTGGAAAATTGGCTGGTGTCGAGGAACACGTCTCTTCGGCCGAGCATGTGTACACCGATCCGGATCAGGCAGTGGATTTTGTCGGGCGTACAGGGTGTGACTCCCTGGCAATTGCTATCGGCACAAGCCACGGAGCCTATAAATTCAAGGGCGATGCCAAGCTTGACTTCCCCAGACTGGAGGTGATCTCCAAGAAATTACCCAACTATCCTCTCGTGCTTCACGGCGCTTCGAGTGTCCCCCAGGAATTTGTAGAACTATGCAATAAATTTGGCGGGCAGGTCGGCGGAGCCAAGGGCGTGCCCGAAGACATGTTGCGCAAGGCCGCAAAACTTGGCGTCTGCAAGATCAATGTAGATACTGACATAAGACTTGCCCTCACGGCCTCCATCCGTCAGTTTATGACCGAGCATCCCGAACAGTTTGATCCCCGTTCGTATCTTTCTCCCGCGAGAGAGGCCGTGAAAAAAATGGTCCAGCGTAAAATCCGCGATGTTATGGGGTCGTCAGGAAAGGCATAATAAGACCGGTCCACTTTTTTCTTGTGAAACAAGAGAACTTCGTACTTTTTTCCTCGAAGACTGCTGGAGGGAGGAATGGCTGTAAAAATTGGTATCAATGGCTTTGGTCGTATAGGACGGTATTTGTTGCGCCTTGTGTCGAAAGATCCCGATATTCAGGTGGTGGCAATCAATGCCCGCGCGCAAAACGATGCTCTGGCCTATCTTTTCCGTTATGACTCCACCTATGGTGTGTATCCGGGCGAGGTCTTCTACGATGCTTCTGGTCTGATCGTGGACGGCAGGCATATTGCGGTGACGCGCTGCGAGATGGGAAAATGGACATGGAAGGACTTCGATGTTGATATCGTTGTGGAGAGTACCGGCAAGAATAAAGACCGGGAAGGGCTGCAGGCCCATCTTGCCTGCGGAGCGAAAAAAGTAGTGATTTCAGCCCCCGGAAAGGGCGTTGACGCAACCATTGTTATGGGCGTCAACGATAACCTTTATTCACCGGACATGAAAATTCTCTCGGCTGCCTCCTGTACCACGAACTGTCTTGCCCCGGCGGCGAAAGTGCTCAATGACAATTTTGAGATCCATCATGGTATGATGACAACCATTCACTCCTATACCATGAGCCAGCGTATTCTGGACGGAACCCACAAGGATTGGCGCCGTGGCCGTGCGGCAGGCGTCTCCATGGTTCCGTCGAGTACCGGAGCGGCTATTGCCGTTGGTCAGGTCATTCCCGAACTGGCCGGAAAACTGACTGGTATTTCGGTCCGTGTCCCTACCGTTGACTGTTCCCTTGTTGACCTGACCTGCCTTGTCAAAAAAGACTGCGATGTTGCGTTGGTGAATAAGGCGCTTAGTGAAGCAAGTCGTTCAAGTATGAAGAATAATCTTGGCTTCAGTGATGAACCTCTTGTTTCCATTGACTATCGGGGAAGTATATACGGAGGCGTGGTTGACGGTCTGTCAACGCAGGTGATCGATAACAATATGATCAAGCTTCTTATCTGGTATGATAATGAATCAGGCTTTACAAACCAGTTGCTGCGCCTTGTCCGAAGAGCGGCTTGCGATATCTGATCTCTTATATCTGCTCCGTTTTTTCTGACGAACGCTTTTTTCCGTACGCGTTTTTCGGCGGAATAATTTTCATAAGGCCATTCAGGTGAATTTTTCCTGAATGGCCTTATGACGTTAATGGGCGGGTAAAACAGCGGACATACAGGCGGCAAAAATTTCTTGTTTTTTCTTTTGCGCAGGGGGATTTTTTTCAGAAAACAATATTGTTTAATGATTTAAGCGTGTTAGCACTAGGAAAAAATTTCCCTTTACCCCTAATGTTGAAATTTTTTCAACCGATAAGAAATACGAAAGCGGTAGTCCGCATGGAGGCGGACGGGCACTGTGCGCCGCTTGGCTGAGGTACATTCATGGAGGAATGTCATGTACATTATTAATGACGGAGCGGCGACCAATGCCGCCAATACGTTGACAAAGCATTACAACAATCTGTCAACATCAACTCAGCGTCTTTCTACCGGTCTGCGTGTAAACTCTTCCGCGGATGATGCCGCGGGACTCGCCATCAGGGAACTCATGCGATCGGACATCGCTTCCCTGCAGCAGGGTGTTCGTAACGCTAATGACGCCATCTCACTTATCCAGACAGCCGACGGCGCTCTTGGTGTCATTGATGAAAAGCTTATTCGTATGAAGGAGCTGGCGGAACAGGCGGCAACGGGTACCTACGATTCAACGCAGCGCCTTATGATTGAGTCCGAGTATCAACAGATGGCATCGGAAATCACCAGAATCGCGAATGCAACTGATTTTAATGGCGTTCATTTGCTCAACGGTCACTTAAGCGGTACCCATTCGGGTTCCGGCATGGAGGCGACCGGCAAGATGAAGATTCATTTCGGTACGGCCAACGATTCTGCGGAAGACTATTATTACGTGGAAATCGGTTCGAGTACGGCATCCTCACTTGGCGTTGGCAGTGATGCGGCAAGTACGGCGCTTGCGCGTTCCGTTTCAACCCAGGAACTGGCACAGCAGGCCCTTGTGGGACTGACAAATGCTATCATATCAAAGGATAAGATCCGTGCCCATCTTGGTGCAATGCAGAACAGACTTGAGAACACGATTTCCAACCTGACCATTCAATCTGAAAATTTGCAGTCTGCTGAATCCCGTATTTCGGACGTTGACGTGGCCAATGAAATGACCAACTTCGTCACCAATCAGATCCTCACGCAGTCTGCAATTGCAATGCTTTCACAAGCGAACAGCATGCCTCAGATGGCCCTGTCGCTTATCAGATAGCTGTGGTTTCGTGGTGGAGGGAGACCTCACGCAACCGCTTGGTTTTGCAGCCTGATGGAAGGCCCGGTGTGTGTACCCACGCCGGGTCTTCTGTTATGTTTTTTGGGAGATGCCCATAAGTTTTTTCTATTTGTACCGTTAAGAGAGAGGACGGTCTTTTTTGGGCTTGCAGAGACAGTTCATGGTTGAAAGACATGCATAAAAAGCTTGTTTTTGCAGGACGGGTGGCACCTTAAATATTTTCTTCTCCTTCTCATTTTTTTATCTGGGAGAAGTCTTGAAAAAGGCGGAAGATTTTCTTCCCGGAAGCATAAAAAAAGCCCGTTATCCGTGACTTTCGTGCCCGTTTTTGAAGATTTTTTGGCACTGAATTTGCTTCTTTCAGAGTGTTAGGTGTAATGGGAAAAAACTTCCGTATCGGGCGTCACATGCCGGGTGAGGAAGCAAATAAGAAACTCCTTCGCCGCATACGGAGGAAAAATGTGCGACGAAGCCAACAATTCCCTGTAAGCATTACAGGTAGCGGTGGTTGTCCGCAAGGAAGCGGACGTGCGTAGTGCGCCATCGGGCAAAAGTACATTCATGGAGGAATGTCATGTATATTAATAACAATTCAATGTCGAACAACGTCGCGAACACGTTGACCAGCCATTACGGTAATTTAGCTCAATCAACACAGCGCTTGTCCACAGGCCTGCGCGTAAATTCGGCGGCTGATGACGCTGCCGGGTTGGCAATCCGTGAGTTGATGCGTTCAGATGTGACTGCGTTGCAACAGGGTATCCGTAACGCCAATGACGCCATTTCCCTTATTCAGACAGCTGACGGCGCCCTCGGCGTCATCGATGAAAAGCTCATTCGAATGAAGGAACTTGCGGAGCAGGCTGCAACCGGTACGTACGACTCAACACAGCGCTTGATGATTGAGTCCGAATATCAGCAAATGGCTTCAGAAATCACACGAATCGCGAACGCTACTGATTTTAACGGTATCCATCTTTTAAACGGCAACCTTTCTGGTGCTGACCACGATGGCAGTGGCATGACAGCCACCGGCAAGATGAAGATCCACTTTGGTAGCGCAAACGATTCGGCAGAAGACTACTACTACATCCAGATCGGAACGAGTACTGCTTCTGCTCTTGGCGTGGGGAACGAGGCCGACTTTAACGATAGCGGTGTTCTTGCCCAGACAGTGTCGACGCAGGAACGTGCGCAGATGGCTCTTGTTGGTTTGACAAACGCAATTGTGTCCAAGGATAAGATTCGAGCTCACCTGGGTGCCATCCAGAACCGTCTGGAAAATACCATTACCAACCTGACAACCCAGTCTGAGAATCTGCAGGCCGCCGAATCCCGTATTTCGGACGTTGACGTGGCCTCGGAAATGACGAACTTCGTCCGCAATCAGATCCTGACACAGTCGGCAGTCGCCATGCTGTCTCAGGCAAACAGCATGCCTCAGATGGCTATGAGACTGATCGGATAGTATCCTATGATGTGACCATAGGTTGAAAATTCCCAGCCAATGGGAATGACCGAAAAAACAAGACCCCGCTTAGCCTTGAGGCTGGGCGGGGGCTTGTTTTTTATGCCTTTGGAACTGTTGTGACAAAGCACTTCATTAAGGAAGATATCTGCTCAGGACCCCGGCGTTTGGAGTTGCTTGGCGCGGGTAAGGGCTTTCAGAAGATCCCCCTTTCGTAAAGCTTCTGCGAAGAGTTTTTCCTCGTGGCTTTGGCAGGCAAGGATCTCAGAGGCAAGAAGTTCGGATAGTCCCTCCTTTACACGGAATTCTCGAAGAGCTGTCCATGCGTAGTCAAAAGATGCCCGCCAGTCGTCCTGGTGGTCAAGGCTGTATTCGGCCTTGCTTTTGATATTGAGATAGTAATAGGGAACGCTGTCGGCAAGACCCGCCCGATAGGAGTGGAGTGTGCGGGCACGCTCCGTCGTGTCTGCGACGGTTTCGGCTAGAGTCAGTATTTCGAAGGCGGAACCGGGGACCGTTTTTTCGCCAGAGTAAAAGCCCGGCCTGCAGAGCCTGTTTTCTGCCGCATAGAGACTGGCCAGGTGCATAAGGATGGAAAAGAGATCATCACCCTTCAAGGTCTGGGGGAAGGAGTGAATGCAGGCGCTGACAAGAGTGGGGGCAAGTGTTTTTGCCGCAAGGAGACACGTCGTGCAGAGGTCAAGGTTTTCTTCCCCGAAACGTTTTTGAGCAATAATGCCCCTGAGCAGCTCCAGAGCCTCTTCATTCCTTCCTGTTTCAACGAGAATCGTAAGGTGCATGGCAAGCACATCGTTCCGTCTTGGAAGACGTGAGAGTTCGTGAAGAACGGAGAGAAGGGTTTCCTGGTCAGTTCCGTCGCCTCTTGTAGCTTCGATGACCGCAAAGAGAAGAAATCGGTCCGCGTCATCACTGGCAATGGTATGACTTGTGACGTGAGCAGCCTCTTCAAGGAGCGTTCTCCAGCGGTGTTCTGGCAGATGTTCCTTCCGGATTCTATACCAAGCCGCCTTTCCGATCTTTTCCGAAAGGGCCGGCTTCTTTTGTAAAAAAGAGAGAAGCTCATCCAGCTCGAGGGCATGGCGGTAGGTCAGAACTTCTGTGTTCGGTGAGAAGTTCTGTGCGAGATCATCGCCGATATCTTCCGTGAGCACGCAAGCACCACATGATGCCCCTTCGGTGATACGGAAGTTGAATTCTCGGCAAATAGATTCATTGGGGAGAAGACGCGTTTGGTCGTAAAGATCGAGCATCCGGGCAAAGGGGATGGTCGTGGCCTCAATAGCATGATGTTCTTTGAGAAATGCAGCAAAACGTGCGCGTTGCGGACGGTGCTTCGTGATGAGGCCCACAAATGAAGCCATATGCTTGCGCTCCAAATGGGGGACAAAGGGACGCTTATATCCCGGAACAGAAAAGGATACAGTGTGAGGTGTCTTCCAGAGCGGGGGAAGCTCGTTAAAGAGATGCGGATGGGGTGTAAGGACAATATCGAAGAGCTTCGCGTACCAGTGATGCCAGTAGAGGTTCAGGTGGCTGTCAATTGCCCAAAACGCTTTTATGCAGGCAAAGGATGGAAGATCCTTGAAAAAAAGTCGAACCCCGAGGGATTCTCGTTGAAGAAGGATGTCAGGACAGAACTCCTCTCCGTTAAGACATGTCTTGAGGTAGCGCCTAAGGGAGACAACACCGCCCCGCCTAAGCGATATGTGTTGTACACAGTGCCCCTCAAGTGGCCCGAGATCGCAGTTGATAAGCAGTATGTTCATGGCAAGGTGGCGTTTTTTCAGCCGAGTGTCTAAAAAATCTGAGATTCAACAAACCTGAAGGTCTGAGCGATTGCTTCGGCTATGCCGAGCTGGAAACGCGGGCTCTGCGCGAGAACGTCATCTTCGGGATGAACAATCACGGCCGCTTCAAGGAGAATGGCCGGAGCGTCCGCGTTTTTGAGTACCACAAGATCGTCATACTGATAGATTCCGAGACTCGGGTCCAGAAGAGGCCGGTTTTCTCCGGGAATTGCTTCGCCATGGTGAGAGCTGGGCCTTAGTCCAAGTGTCCGAAGTATTTCGCCGAGGACCCGTGCATAGAGAAGAGACTTCTCAAAATATTTGTTTTTTCTGGACACAAAGAGTGAGTAGCCGTTGGCTTTGTTGCTGCAGGGAAAGGGCTGTGAGCGGGAGAGAAAACGTTCTTGAACGGAATCGTGGTGGAGAGAGAGGAGAAGTTTTTTGCCCTTTGCTTGTTTTGCCCGGTCGCTCAGCGAGCGCTCTTCGCCAGGCCTGCGGCTGAGACGGGCCTGAATACCACGTTCCTTAAGATGGCTGAGGATGGTTCTTGCCAGAGCGTCATTATAAAGATACTCCTGACGGCCCGAGCAGCTCATGGCTCCCGGATGGGCTGGAGAGTGTCCCGGATCGAGAAGAAAGGATTCCGCGTGGGGGCTTGTCGGACAGAGAAGGAAAAAAGCGAGAAGGGGTAGAACAGCGAGTGGATACATGAATGTCCCCGTACGCGAGCGTCCTGGAATGGAAAAATTTGGGAGTATCTGTTTCAGGGAGGGTAGCGTTCTCGTTTTTTGCCGTCAAGGAGGGGGCGCGTACGCAGAAGCAGGGTAGTGATCTTTTTTTGTTGAAAAACTCACAAATTGCTTGCCAAGTAATTCGGAAGAGGCTATAACCCTCTTCGTGCCGAGGTAGCTCAGTAGGTAGAGCGGGGGCCTGAAAAGCCCTGTGTCAGCAGTTCAATTCTGTTCCTCGGCACCATATTTGAAAAAAATTGGCTTCTTTCGAAGCCTTTTTTGTTTCTGTCTCTCTCTTCAAAAGCCCGCTAATCGTTACGATTAGCGGGCTTTTTTGTGTGCTCGGCATGAAGTGAACGTGTGGTGCGAACGTCCAGAATACGGTCGCCGGAGGCTGGGCGTCGCAAATCCTGGGAGGCTGAACAGTGAGAATCGGGCTGAAAGAATTTTCTGTGAAGTATCCGCTCCGGCGTGCAGGTCCTTCGTTGGGAGATGCTGATGAGAGTGGTCAAGTATCACGGGGTTCGCAAGCCAGATGCCTGATCGAAACTAAGAAAGCGGAGGGGCGGGGAAAATGGCGCCTGTCTTCCTTGTGAAGACCTTGGGAGGAGAAAAAATCGGCAGGAGCGAATCGCAGGACGTCAGGAAAGGTCACATAGGTTGATAGTACGGGAGAAAGGGCCGAACTCCCATACAGTGACGATAAGGGGAACCTGCCGGAAACCGGCTTGGGTACGCACGGTATATAACGCTTCTGAGTGGATCTTTCGCACTGCTGAGCACGTCCAGAAGCGAGGAGTCCGGATGATGAAAGTAGCTGGGGAGAGCGTATACGCGTTGTCACTTATTTCTTGTTTTTTCTGCTCTAATCCTGTTTAAAGACGCAATTGGGCCTTTGATAAATAATTGACCTGTGATACATCCGGTTAACTCTATGAGGAAAAAGAAATAAGCCGTTTTAGTAGTACCTTGAGTATTCTATCAATAGGAAAGAAACAGCAATATTTAACTTTTTTTCTATCTATGTATGCGATATTTTTTATGGTTTGTGAGCTGTATAATATAATTATATAGCAATAAATAATTATATATAGTATTGAGGTACTATGTATAAAGAGAAAGAAACTGAATTATTTATAAGTGG
>JAIKXS010000017.1 GCA_024683955.1 Desulfovibrio sp.
AGAGACATAGGCATTGGCGTCAAAGGCGTTGCTGGGATTAATAAGGTTACCGTCTGCGTCTGTTTCGTGAGAACCATATTTGATGTAGTGCTGTTCGGCATTGAGACCGGCTTTCTTAAAGGCTTCTATGGTGTCCTCGACTGTCCAGGTCCTGCCCTGATAGTTAATGGAGTTGAGTTGCGCCGTCTTGGCTTTCAGGTACTCGTCGACATTGAAATACGGGTTGGCCGAAGTGCCCTCGGTCAACGAGTACTTGTCGTAGTGTTGCTCCACGGTAAGGCCGATCTTCTCAATGGCGGCTATAAGGGTTTCTTCCGTAAAGGCGTTGCCGTTGGAATCAGTTTCTCCGGCTTTAGCCAGCTGTGCCAGTTTAGACCGGAGATAATACGACTCATCAAAAAAGAGTGCCATAACGTCCCCCTTCCCAATAAAAACGCTGCTATCCAAGTGCGAGAATTCTTTCTTTCGTTACAACTGTTGCCCCGATGCTTTGTTTCACAGGCTATTATTCGCTATAAAACGGTTGAGGGCAACGTCTTTTTTGGCAGTATCAATACCTTCTTTCTCTGCCTCCGCCTATACCCCATTCCTCGCACCAACCTATCTTTCTGTCCATTTCATCTGCCACGCTTCTCTCTGTGTAAACAGGTATTTGATTCACCTTGGAATGGCCAGGAAACGTACACTAATCTTTAAGCCGTTAACATGTGGAAATCGCTCATAAAGGGGGCTTTTCGTGGTTAGTATCGGGTATCCCTTGGTGCTCTAAATGATCAAAAGTAATGGTTATTGACACTTTAACGCCGGGGACATGTCTCGCTGAACGCTGATCAGCGCCTTTGCAAGCTGTTTTGTGTTGTCTGAGCTGTATTCCATGGGGTAAACCTCCTTTTTTAGGCACAAAAAACGGAATTTGAGGTGACAAGGCTCAAATTCCGTTTAAAAAATCCGAATTTTTATGTTTACAAAGAACCTAAATCTTTCTTCCTATATACTTATAACAGCGTAAAGAAGCATGAATAGTATGCTTTTTTTACAAAATTCGAATAAAGTGTGAGAAAGTCTTCACCCTTTTGTTTGGATATGTGTGTACTAGTATCTCCCTATGTCCACGTAGCTTTTGGTCACACTTTTGGTCACACTAGGTGGCTGATTGTGTGACCAAAAGTTTTTTTATTTGGCTGTATATATGCTAGTATAGGGCATATTCATATATGTCAGTAAAAAAATTCCCGCTTTGGACATCATATTCTCCTGCTACGGCTTTGCTTTCTGTACCGTCTGACCATCTTTTATCTTGCCGATTCCTTCGGTTACAATTTCTTCACCGACTTTAAGTCCTGACTCAACAACGGTATTTTCGCCCATATTGAGCAAAACAACAATCTTGCGAGAAGAGACCTTGTTTTCTCCATCCACCACCATGACCATAGGTCCCTGCTGGGTCTGCAGAATACTGGATCTTGGAATGGCAATGGCTTTGGGCAGCAGGGGCCCCTCCACGACGATCCGCACAAACTGACCTGGCAACACCAAACCGTCGGGGTTGGGGAATGAGGCCCTGGCCTGAATCACGCTCGTTACGGGATCCACCTTATTGTCGATAAAGTTAATCATGCCTGTTTTGTCATACTCTGTGCCATCAGCAAAACGAATCCTTGTCGCTGGCTTTTTACCCCAGGAGGCAAATCCTTGAAGTACCAGACGCCGAAAATGCAACAAATCCGTATTGGGCAGTGAGAATTCAACATAGATGGGATCCATCTGCACTATCTCGGTCAAAAGACTACTATCTCCGGATATGGTGATCAGATTGCCTTCAGTCTGGTATTCCTTCGAGGTAAACCCAGAAACAGGCGCTTTTACGTAGGCGTAATCCAGCTGGATATTGGCGTCTTTCTTCACCGCCTCAGCCGCTTCTAAATCGGCCTTGGCGCTGTTGACATTGGACATTGCCCGATCGCGTTCACGCTGGCTTACGGCATTCTTGCTGTAGAGACTTTGAATCCGTTCCCATTCGCGTTTGGCATTATCATAGACGGCCAGCGCCTGTTTCGTCCTGGCATTGGCCTTTTCGACATTGGCCTTATACACATCCGGTGCGATCTCAAATAGAATATCACCTTTCTTTACGTAATCACCTTCTTTGAAGTTGCGCTTCTGCAGAATTCCACCAACCTGAGCTCTTATCTGAACAGATAGGGATCCGGTTGTAAGACCGACATAATCCGCATTTGGCGCAATATCCTTGGCTTCTACAGTCATGGTTCGAACCAAAGGCGTCACAACTGCAGCATCAGTTGTCTCCCCCAAAAACACGGAGCACATGAAGAAAAGAAAAGCAAAAATAAACTGTTTAGGCATGGGAACTCCAGATTTAATAATCAGGGAAAAGCCCTCGGACTGTTCAGGGATTTCTATCATATTTTCTAAACACGTCTGGTATTTCGTATTAAGGATGCGGTTATCCCCACAGCGGACGAAGCAAGTCCAGTATGCCGGGAGGGTGAGATCTCTGAACGCCCCCGCTTGGACTGGGAAGACAGAGTACTGTCTGAGATCTGCCCATTCTGAAAAAAGGCATACAGAGCAAGTATTTTTCTTACGGAATAGATCTGTTCAAGGCCGGTCGCACCTTTTGAAGCGACGAAGGAAATATACCGCTCGGCACGGCAGTTCTCGTTCCGCCAGGTCTGCAGGTCTGCAGAGCCTCCTGTTACGGGTTCGGATTTCGCCGTTTTTCTCGGCCTTGACGAGGTTCCCCGCTCTCCTCTGCTCCTTCCGCGAGGTGCAGCTCCGCTCCGTGAACGCGTCCCCGGAACACAGAAGGATTCCAGGCGAATCCTTGGACTCTGCTGCCGTATCCGGGCCTGCAACGCAAGCTTTGGGGTGGATCTCTCCGGTCACCAGGTTACATTGCAGGTAGTTGTGGCGGCGCTCCGATTTCTGTTTTGCAACACTACATTGAAAACCAGCGTACTCCAAGCTAGAAGGCAAAGATTCCGGTTACGGTGCGCCTTATATGCCGAGACTGAAGGACAGAGTATTACGGCGCGTTGGATAAAGCCTCCGGTGCCGCCATGCACTTCCCATCCGACTTTTGATTACAAATTTGGCCCGCTCGCGACCAACTTGCTTTTCCAGGTTATGACAGAGGAAAGAAAGCTGCTGATTGCCCGCTCAAGCGCGAGAACGTCGGGAAAGTCATCGCCATAACGCTTCCAGAGAATCAGTTTCCCAAGTTTCCGCGCCACGGCAAAGGATGCACCCTCAGTCTGCGAACCAAGCAGCGACGCCTCCAGCAAATCCGCCAGACTGTCGGGGTTTAGCTTATCCACATCACAGATTTCAGCGTAAAAAAAAACGGTTTGATCATCCTCATTACACTGAAAGGTCACGGTATGCCGACCGTCAAACATGAGGGAGAGGTCACTGTCCAGTTCGACATTCCCTAGACCACATTTACGGATGAATTCGTCAAATACAAGAGAGAATTGCATAGCTGCTCCCAATATACACAACTACTAAATATACCCTCCACGGCACAATTTATTTGTCTTTGTCGTATCTGTCATGACCGAGAGGGTTCTGACGATAAAAACATATCCGTAAAATATGTGCAACAACATTGATCAAATGTTAAACAACGACCACAAAGGTCTGCATTTCATTCATGCACAGTTAGTTCCATTATTATTGCAATATGTCTAGTTTATTGAACAGATCCGTCTGCTCCACAAATACTTGCGTAAAAGGAGTGTGGCCGGAGATGACCTACGTTCTACATGAGGATCCGGGAGAATTTCACAGCAGCACCCGATCAGGAAAAAAGACTCTTCTGAACCGAACAGGTTCTCCGTCGGGCTTGTAAACATCGACAATATCCCGTCCCCTTGTTTCTACACGAGCTTTCCGGAAATTGTTCAGCCTATCAACCAGGGCATCAGGCATCCATGAAAGGAGACGGTTGGAAAAGAAAGCGTTGAATGCCGCAGCCTGCATACTGCCCTAGGCAAAATGATCGATACAGTGACAATCTCGCTTTCCGGAAAGAAAAACAAAAATGCCCTCTGCCGGCGGCAGGGACAGGGTGATATCTCAGATAATTTGAGGCAAAGGTTCACGTTGGGGATCATAAACAGTTACAATCTCATAATTTTAGGTTATAATCACAATAAAATCTGATCATGACAACAAAGTCCTCCGACTTCTATCCCCAAGAATTACCGCAGTTTGGGAAAAAAATTTTTCAAAAAAAATCACCCGGTACGATAATTCTTCGATTTTTCATCTGCAGACATAGTAGGTACCGACACCATACCTGCACTTCCCCATGATCCTACGGGATAGTCTCCGAGACGAGCCGACCTGGCCCAGGGGCAGGAATAGATTAAACAATGCTGCAAGGAGCATATGGGCCTATTAACTGTCATATCCATTATGTTGTGAAGGGTTGACTTGATAAAATGATACGTTGACAACGCAATCTACAAACAAGGATATCAAATCGCGGATCGACAATGACGTCGTAGCAGAACGGGCTTGAAGGGCACCATCATAGAAAAGTCGAACATACTTTTCTTCGCGCCATGCGATCATTCTACTACATCGAGTAAGATAAAAAAAGTCGGAGAACGCATGTAATCGGACTCAACGGCACAAAATGTCAAATCATCTTTGAACCAACACAAATTACAAGCGATCCGGATGTCAGGTGCCTACTTTTATTGGGCATCCAAGATGAACTCCATGGCAGCAGTGAAGTCGTTTTTATCAGCTTTGCAATTTCAAGCTCATATTTTTTTGTTTCAAACGATGTTCTGACAGCATTTTCCCTTCTTTGCCGATCATAACAGTATAGAGAACCAGGCAGAGTAGCGCGACACTGATCAACATGCTTCTGCACAGGATTGGCTGCGACACCAATCCTCTTCGTAAGTCAACTTTTTTATTTTCCTTTTCAAATAACTGCGTCACGAAAAATGGGAGGCAGTTTTCCCATGAGTGCAGCCTGCCAGAAGACAAAAAACACAACAGAAGATTGTGTTCATGTCGCAAAAACATAAAATACGTAAAAATCCTTAAATTTTTTTCGATAAAAAATTCGCTCAATACCGTGAAACACAATCTCTGTTTCTTCCCTCCCACGCAAATTTTCACCAGCAAAAGCGTGGAGAACCTCACAACATAGGAATAAACACACCCATTCATAACATAGTCCGAGGCAACCGATATCCGCTTATAAAGCCACTATTGGAGATTCTATCCCTCTATTTCCGTGCAATTTTACCACTTCGCGCAACAATTGCACGCAAAAATATATAATTTCTAGAATAATTTTCGAAAATTTTTAATGTGAGAAAACGCTAAAAGTTTGGGCAGATCACAAGGAGGCAAGAAAAAAAATATAAACGCTCAATATGGCATATATTTTGCTGAACAAGTAGCAGTTTTTTGCAACATAACGAGTGAGGCACTTATGAGCTCTGTATGCCTTTTCCTTTCAATTCATGAACCTGTTATATTGCGTCACTACTCTGTTTTTGATCTTGGACAAAATTCCCTCTATGAAGATGACGAACGTAACTGTTCACGAATACAGCGTCTTGCAGATAGCGTTTATCTTCCGACTATGAAGATCCTGCTTGATCAAGTTAAACGCCTTGAAGGAAAATTTCGTTTCGCTTGTCACATATCCCTTCCTGCTCTTGATCTTTTTGAGCAATACGCCCCAGAAGTTATCACTAAGCTTAATGAACTTGCCGAAACAGATGCTGTTGAATTTGTCGCCGGAGCGGCACATTCATTAGCATTTTTATATTCGGAAGAGGAGTTTTGCAGGCAACTTTCACTCTACTCCAAAAGGGTTCAAAACACGTTTGGTAAAAAACCAACCTGTTTCTGTTCAACCGAACTCATCTATAATAATGATTTTGCCCGTTGCCTTTCCTCAATGGGTTATCGTTGCATGCTTGCCGAAGGAGCCGACCATATTCTTGGATGGCGGAGTCCGAACTTCGTCTATGAGCCAGAAAACGTTCCCGACATGCGTCTTCTATTACGAAACAGAAGCCTTTCAAGGGACATCTCCCTCAGATTTTCAAACAAATCATGGGATATGTGGCCCCTTACAGCCGAGAAATACGCATCCTGGTGCGCTAAAATAAAGAACTGCGATGTCATCAATATTTTCTTAAACATGAATGTTTTCGGCCTTATTCATGACCGAAGCTCTGGAATTTTTGAATTCCTCGAACACCTTCCGGCTTCCATCCTTGATGAGGGACTGCGTTTCTCAACCCCCAATGATGCCATAACGAGGTACAACTCACGGGACTCCATCGACGTGCATAACTTCATCAGTTGGGACGACGCCGGGGGCGATCTTAATTCCTGGCTTGGCAATGACATGCAAAAAGACGCCGTCCACTTTCTCTATAGTCTTACAGACCGGGTCCATAAAACAAAAAATCCGGACATCCTTAAAGAATTTACTCGATTACAAACCTCCAATTATTTACAATGGATGTCGACAAAATGGTTTGCTTCTTCGAACTACAAGGAACCATCCCCCTTTGTGAGCCCTCAGGAAGCATACGTAACCTATATGAACATTCTGGCAGATTTTGAAATACGACTGCAGAATATAATTGCAAAAATCGACGTGTCCGCTTCAAAAAATCAAACCAAACAGGTAACACGCAGCAAGAAGACCGAGAAGAAATCCGTTCAGACCGAACAGAAAACCTTTACGGAAGACAAGCAACTGGTTGCCTAAATTTTCATGCTTTTTGGCCTCTCCCCTTATTCAAAAAAACGTGATAGATACTTTTCGTTACATCTATATCTTGGGAAGAGACAGTCAGGTTGACCGTTTCACGAACCGTCGTTACTCCGCAAACCTACATTCTTTCCTCTTAAGCAAGGAAAAGAGAGCTCGAAATGGATGCAATAAAAAAAGTGGTTATTCCAGTTGCCGGATGGGGAACCCGTTCACTTCCTGCGAGTAAAAACATTCCAAAAGAAATGTTGCCCATCTATAACAAGCCTGTTATTCAATACGTTGTGGAGGAAGCTCAACGTTCAGGCATTGAGGACGTCATCTTTGTCACGAACAGGGATAAAAGCGTCATTGAAGACCACTTTGACTATAATCTTCAGCTCGAAGGTGTTCTCGAACGCGCTGGAAAAATGGACAAACTGGCGCTGATACGAGAAGTCGCGGAAATGGTCAATATCATGTCCGTTCGCCAGAAAAAGCAACTCGGCCTTGGCCATGCGGTCCTCTGCGCAAAACATCTCGTGGGGAGCAATCCGTTTGCCATCATGGTCGGTGACGATCTGATGTTTGGCGGGGTGCCAGGCATAAAACAACTCATGGACGTTGCCGTTTCGGAGAACATGTCCGTAGTCGGGGTCATGGAGGTTCCCGCTGATAAAGTCGACAAATACGGCATAATCGACGGCGAAGAGGTCTCTCCCGGCGTCTATCGCGTCAACAATCTTGTGGAAAAACCCAAGCGTAACGAAGCCCCCTCGCGAATGGCCATCGTTGGGCGTTATGTGCTCAAACCCGATATTTTCGAACTTCTTGAAAATGTCACACCGGGGCACGGTGGAGAAATACAACTGACAGATGCCATGCAAGGCCTGGCAAAAAACCATGATATGCTGGCAGTTCGCATGTCAGGAATGAGATTTGACGCAGGGGACTGGGCTGAATACCTCACCGCAAATATTTACTTTGCGCTGCAGGAAGAAGATCTTCGGTACGAACTCCTAGACAAGTTAAAGAATTTTGTACAGTTCAGCTGACCTTCCTTTTCCTGAGATGCTAAAACATTTGTTGTCATCTTTATCAAACGCACTGTAAAGCCCGGCCCTTCATGGCGGGGATATAAGATTTACCGTACCTGATATTTTCTTTATCTTTCTTCTTCCAGCATACGCTTTGGCGGCGGGACAAACCCTGTCAGCCAATGAGAGATTGAGACTTTGAAGAGGACGTTGCTTCGCTGCCTAAGGTTCCCTGCCATAAGAATTTGAAAGCAAAAGCGGAGCTGACGCTCCTCTTGGCAGTCTGGTTTGGGCAGGAACCCGACCACGAATGCAGATTCAACCCTGCCTCTCTGCGGATCTCACGACGTTATATGGGGGAGAATGTCCCCAACCTAATATACTCAGAAGGCCTCCTGGATGTTTGCCAGGAGGCCTTCTTCACGTTCACACTGCAATAAAAAAGAGCACCTGCGACAAGCGTAGATGCTCACGTTGACTGGAGCCAGCTGATGGACTTGAACCTCCGACCTGCTGATTACGAATCAGCTGCTCTACCGACTGAGCTAAGCTGGCAAAAAAATCTGTACAGGGATTTTCTATTCTAACAGCGTTTCCATGTCAAGGGCCAACAGGATGATTAGCGCTCTGTAGCCGGATCTGTAACCTCCGCTCTGTCTCCTATCGCAAAAACGGCCACATTATTTCCTCCGTGGCCGTTACGGCCCTGTGACGTCACAACGGCAAGAGTTTCCTCGGGATTTACGTCAAGACCGACTGCATACGGAGCAACAGGTGATTTGCTTACCACCTTCCAGGAAGAAATATCGATGCATGAAATGGAAGAACTTTTATTGCACACAACATAAAGATGCCGCCCGTCCTTTGAGATCGCGCAGGTACGGGCCCCGGAGCCGACTGTGAGAACCCGGCCACCGACCTTTCCTCTGACACGTACTTTCCGAAGGATCTCCTCCACATCAATTTCCGCTATTTTTCCGGGGACATTAAAGGTTACATACAATTTTGTGCCGGCCGGGTTCAGGACAAAGTGCCTGGGATTGACAACAGGAAGAGAAACACTTCCGAGATAGTTTCCGGATGCGGTTTCAAATACATGCAGGGATCCCGTCTTCATTCCGCTTACAAACAGGTACTTCCCGTCGTGGCTAAAGATGGTTCCACGCAGGCAAAGGCCGCACACATTATCCCGGTTTCCCGTGATATGGGCCACATTCAGACGTTTTCCAACAACAAGAAGACGCTCATAATGAAAAGAGGCCGGGTCATCGCCGGATATATCGATGAGCCCTATAGTATTATCTCCCCAGTGCGTCACGGCAATATATTTTCCGTCAGGAGATGCAACAACCATTTTTGGCAATGGTGCAGTAGGCATTACACGAACAATTTCATTGCTCTTTGTATCTATAATAGCTAAAGCAGATGGTGAAGAAGCATTATTATCACATTCACGACGATAGTAGGAAACCCATAGATATCGACCATTATGTGTAAAATCACATTCAACTGGTTTTCCACTAAATATATTATGTTCGCCCTTACCAAAACAGGTATTATATTTATAATCAAAGATTGTATTTTCGCCGTTTAAAAAGAGGTGACTATTTTCGGAAGAAAAGGAATGGCGAATAACCTTCTGCAGGGTAAGAGTTTTTGTATCATAAACGAGGGTTTCCTTCCCTTCAAGAGAATTAATATAAAATGTTTTTCCGTCCGGTGTAAAAATTGCCGACTTAGGTGAAAAGATATGAGAGGAACGCAAATTTTTTATAAGGTGCAAAGAATAATTACCGTGATCTGCCTTATCATCATTTTTGGCAAATCCTGATGATGAATAAAGGACAAAGGCACAAACAAGAAGAAGAGCAATGATATTGGGAGATCTTTTCATAGCATTCTTTCAGCGTGTGTTTACCCAAAACAGGGTGGAAACGCTGCCTCGTAAAAACTCCGATTAAAAAAACTATATACATCTGAACCACAACAATGCAGACAGAAGAAATGCCGTTTTTCCTTCGGAACTTTGCAGAAGAAAACTCCTACGGACATGGAACGGACGGAAAAAACCGGGACCAGATTTGGGGACATAACCGGCAGTCTCTGCGTGGCAAGCTGTCCCTGCTAAACCGCCGGAGAAGGTCACGGGCGAACAATGGAGAACATGAAGGGTTACATCCTGCCAAAAAAGCAAGGAAGCCAATGACCTCATCGGCCCTGATACCGCTTGTTCTTAGAGAAACAAGGGAGAGACTGGAATGGCGTTTTGCAAGCCGTTCTCCCGAACTGTCGAGGAGCAGGGGAACGTGCATAAAGCAGGAGGGTTCAGGCATACCAAGAGCGCGAAGAAGGAGAAGCTGACGCGGGGTCGAAAAAAGGAGGTCCCTCCCGCGCACGACCTCGCTAACCCCCATGAGCGAGTCGTCGATCGCAACCGCGAGCTGGTAGGAAACAACACCATCCGATCGAAGCAGGGCAAAGTCCCCGCCGAAATCCGAAGGGAGAAGACGCTGTTCCCCATAGATCTGATCTCGAAAAAGAAAGACAGCATCCTGCACACGAAAACGCAGTGAATACCGGTCACCCTTTGCAATTCTTCGTTCACGATCCGTCTCGCTGAGATGACGACACGTACCGGGGTACACAGGGCCCACGTCGTCATTGTGGGGGGCGCTGGCAAGACCTTTCAAATCCTTTCTTGTGCAAAAGCATGGATACACGTCCCCCCCCGACTGCAGACGAGATATGGCTTCTGCATAGAATGTCTTCCTGGCGCTCTGCACATACGGTCCATTTTTCCCCTCTTGGTCCGGACCTTCATCCCAGTCCACCCCAAGCCACTGAAGGTCATCAATGATCTGTTGCGAAAAACGGGCACGGGAACGCACCGGATCAATGTCCTCAATCCGTAAAATCAGCCGCCCGCTCTGGCTGCGACACGAAAGCCAAGCAAGAAGGAAGGACCACGCGTTTCCCAAATGAAGTAGGCCAGTTGGGCTTGGAGCCAACCGGCCTACGGGCGTACTGCCAACATTCAAATTCATCGCCTATGACTTGGAGGAACGTTTCTTTTTATCTGAACGCGAGCGCTTATCCTGTCTGTTATTTGCCGCCGCCTCGCGCTTATTTGACTGACGGTTTTTTTGAGATGATCTCTTGGACTTTTCTCGATTGCTCGTTCTTTCAGAAGAAGCACTGCGATGGCTCTTTCTTTTGTCCCGATCATTCTTTACGTTCTCATGCTTTTTTGAGCGGCTGGAACGAACATCTGCAGATGATCGCTTCGGGCGGTCAGAACGCGACGCAACCATGCGCTCCCGCGAACTTCTATGATTGTTGATCTTGCGTCTTGAATGCTCACTGTCCCGCTTTTTGTCGCGGTAGGAGGCCATGGACTGGCGTTTCTTCCTGCTGGAATCAGCCCTCATTCTGGAAGAACGGCTTTCTCTGTTATCTGAGGCAAACCTCACTGGAGAATAGCGGTACTCGCTTTTCAGCCGGTTTTCAGCCTGCGCTAGCAGGTTTTCCCTCCCCCCCAAATTGATGCGACGAGCGCCTAAAAACGTGCTGTTGAAATAGGGATCATCTAGGGAATTGATCTTCACGTGGGACTTGCGACGAGGGCTATGGATAAACTTGCCGTCGCCAACATAAATACCTGTATGATAGCCACGCGTGGGATGCCTGAAGGCAACGATGTCACCAGGCTGCATATCCTCTTCGCGACGGATACGGGTTCCTACAACCGACTGTTCCCTGGCCGTACGGGGCAGTTTTACACCCACGTTGCCGTAAGCCCAGCAGACGAGCCCGGAGCAGTCAAAGCCCCCGGGCCTCGCGCCACCGACGACGTAGGGAGTCCCAATGGCCGAACGGGCAGCATGCAGGAGTTGTCGTCTGGAATTCGGATTGCCCGGATCGTATTTTTTTCCGTCACGGCTTGCGCGCTGGAAACGAGGTCTTCTGTTAGTGTTTTTCTTTGACGGAGCCTGGTAGTTGTAGTCGGAATCAAAGTCGTCACCCATGGCGAGGGTTTCTATCCGCTCCGGAAAATACGTATCGTCGTACTCAACAAAAAAATCCGCGTCAGGATCATATGATGGAGACTTCGACTTGGGACTACAAGCAGCAAGGAGCATTCCGCAAACTATGAAAAGAACAAACAGGTTCGATGTACGCATCAGGTATCAGCGCAAAGGGCCTTGACACTAATAAGGGCAAGGAGGAAACGCTGCCTCCACTTATTTCCTAGCAAAAAGTGCAGCACGCAGAAAAAGACTATGACAGAAGAGTAACAAACGGTTGCAAAAAAACGTGCAGAAACAATCTTAACAAGACCTGATTACAGTCGATAAGGCGAATAAGGAACAGTACGACCTTATTCTGTAAAAAAAAGAAAGGAGCCGTTACGCGCGGACGCGGACATGGCTTGCCGTATGCTACGGGATACGGGAATAAAACCCATCCTGAGCAACTATGCAAAAAAAGAGGGGAACCTGAGCCGGAAGACTAGAAAGGGGGCATAGCAACGGGCTATATACCCGACCTGCCGGCCAAGTATGTCCTTCTCCAAGAGAAGTTGCATTAGCCTAGCACATTGTCAATGCGCTGCCAAGCCTTTTCTTTAGATCATCTTTTCATGCTCTTTTTTCTCAAAAATCATGCCTTCTAGGCTGGAAAAAGCATGCAGAACAAAATAAAAGGATCTACTGTATATTCCTTTTTTTTACGTTAAAAAATTTTCACGGACAGCATCAACGTCATTTTTTGGAGATTCCAAAGAACATATTTTTACCAAAAGGAATCTTATTCAAAGAACACCCCTGTTTTCACCCGGCTTACGCAGATACGAAGACGTACTATAAATCAATTCCAATTTTTTCTGCGTATATGTAGCATAAAAAATCAGTCCAAATTTTTGTACCTCAAAGATATAACGGACAGCCCTTACATCGAGCCCACTCCTCCGTGGCACGGACGCGCCTGCTCTGTACAAAAGACCTCTTACTGGGTATTCTCAAAGGCTCAATGTGCCCAAGGAGGAATTATCGAGCATGGGAAGTGATATCTTTGATCTCGTCGTGATTTTGCTGCTTGTCTTCTTTTCTTTTCGAGGGCTCCACAACGGTTTCATAGGAGAGGTAGCCGGCATCGTTGCGCTCGTAGGCGGATTCAGCTGTGCCAATACCTTCCATGCGAAAGTCAGCACCTACCTTGATTCCATCGCCAATCCCAGTATGCGCACCATCGTTGCCTACGTCCTTATATTTATCGCTGTAATGCTCTTGGTAGCCTTTGTAGCCAGAATCCTCCGCAAAATTCTTGAACTCTCCTTTGCCAAGTGGATTGACACACTTGCCGGTTTTTTTCTCGGCCTTGTCAAAGGACTTCTTCTCTGTTCCCTTGCCATTGTCCTAATTCAGGCGGTCTTCCAGAACGCACCATTTCTTCAGGAATCACACACCATTCCCTATCTCACGGCGCTTATCGAAAAGCTCAAGGAATGGATGCCAAGCGACCTCCTCGGAAGACTAGGATTCAGGGCGTGACCGAAAGATGATGTACAGTCCTTGTCTTTCCCCTGTTCAGTAATGTATCATTCTCAATTGATATATCCAAAAAACGGTGAACTTCTATGGAACGAAACGCACTGCAAGAACTTATGGATGTTATCCAACGCCTTTCGGCACCTGATGGCTGTCCCTGGGACAGGGAACAAACCCCGGAGACACTCGCAGACTACTGCATCGAAGAGACTCACGAACTGGTAGCAGCCATTCGTCAGGGGAATGTGGCCGATGTTCGTGAGGAACTTGGTGATGTTGCCTTTCTCCTTCTCTTCATTGCGCATCTCTATGAGAAAAAGGGAGAATTTTCCTTTGAAGATGCGCTTGATACCAACCGCGCAAAGATGATCAGACGTCATCCTCATGTTTTCGGCGACACAACCTTTTCGAGCCGAGATGAACAGCTAAAAACATGGGAAGCCATAAAACGGCAGGAACATGCGGCCCCCGACGGCACGACCAAAGGCATTTTTGACAGTCTCCCTGCCAGTTTGCCGGCCCTTGTCAAGGCCTATCGTATCCACAGCAAGGCAGCGCGCTGCGGATTCACCTGGGATAAGGATGAAGACGTAGAACAGCAAGTCGAGGCCGAATGGCTCGAATGGCTTGACGCCTGCGCAAACGGGGGACCTGAAGAACAAAAGCACGAACTCGGGGACATGGTCTTTACGCTTGTAGAACTTGGACGCCGGAACGGCATCAAGCTTAACGAGGCCCTTGATCTGGCAGCCATCCGCTTTCTGCACCGATTTGCCCGAATGGAGGACTTTGCCAGAGCAGAAGGACACGACTTCACGGAACTCTCGCACGAAGAAAAGGAAGTGCTGTGGGCACGCGCAAAGGACGAGGAAAGGAACTAACCGCTTCCTTTCTCTGCATCCTTTTCTGCGCCGGACTCCTCCTTTCAGGATGTCATGGGCGCCTCCCCAAAAAAGGTCCGAACGCCCCCGCCACTTCTCCTTCCCTTCATTCAGGGCTTCCCCGTGTAAGTCCAGCGTTTGCGCAGTGGATGGAACGCCAGTCCATGCTTGGCGAAGCAGATTCACTTATAGGCCAGGTATCCGGAACCCGACGAGTCTGGATGCAAAGCGGCGAAGCAAAAACCCGCCTTACCCTTCTGCAGCACGCTCCGACCTGGCTTGCTATCAATCCGCGCAACCATCCCGAATTTCACCCTCTTTTTGTCAGCTGTTCGAACGAGACATTTCTGGACCGGCTCCTCGACCTTGGCATAACCGGGATATTTCTTGCGCCAACGGGCGAAACGGCCGGTATATGGGGAAAACAGGACATAGGGGAAGAGGCGGATGAGGTAGTCCATTTCTCCTTTTCTCCGGCCTCAGGCACAGATAGCGATTATGTCCGCCTCCAGAAGGCCTGCGAAAAACGATCGATACAGCTTGGGGGTTTTCTCCCTCCTGCGGCAACGGGCATCGGCCCTGACTTTATGCTGCAACTGCGCGGGCAAAAGGGGTATGAGGGTCTCTACGCCGCCATTGAAGTACCAAAAGAGTTCTGGTCATTTCTCCCCGATACAGAATCCCCCTGGGAAGGAAAAATTCTTTCTCCTCGGGGCATTGAAGCCCTTATCTCCCAGGGTCTCTTGCCCGAAGCAATGCAAAAGGACATGCTCCCCTGGGCTAAGGAGAGTGGCTGGGCAGCCTCCGGCATTATCATGGGCGTTGACGGTAACGCCCGCCGTTTTCTGTACTGTTTTGACAAAACACCTCTCCGCCCCGTTCTCTCATGGCAGGATCCCGCAGGCCTTGCGAAACGTCTCTACGCTGCAGCAAGCATCAAGCATGTAGGACTGGAGAAACACATTCTGGCGGGACTCCCTCTACGCCCCATTATGGGTCTTGATCCAACACAGAAAAACACGTCATCAAGCATCCCGTCCCGTCTTGAACCTGGACTCACGGCCATGTCCGAACTCGGGCAGACAATTCACCGCTATGGCGGCGCAAGCCTCTTTCCCGATCATGTGCCGATTCCCGTCCTGAAGGTACTGCTTACGGGAACGGACTTCGCCGCAGCCCCCCTCAGCAATGCGCTGGATTCCGCATCAATGGGAAAAACTGAAGCCCTTCGTGCGATTCTCTCATCCCTTCTCTCCGAGTCCATCCCCTGCGAACGCCTTGCCAACGGGCTTTCCGACCCTTCAGACAATGTATACATGAGGAGGTCGTCTGCGAATCATTCCGTAACAGACGAGACGCTTCTCTCTTTCGCCATCCCCATAGCTATGCCAGGACTCCTCTTTCTTGATGAACGGAAACTTGGCCTGCTCTCACCTCCCGTCTCCACGGATAAGGACGAAAAGAACAGAAGAAATCTCAAGACGCTCCTTCTTGCCCGTCAACGGGAAGGTGTTGCTCTTGGTTCCCTCCTTTCCATTCCCAGATCTCCCGATGGCTGCGTTCTTGTCGCGACAAAACTCCCCTCCAATGACATCTGGCTTGTGGCCTGCAATTTTTCATCTTCAGAAAAGCACATTCCCCTTCCGATTCACTCCCTCGCCGGAACCATGACAGACATTCTTGATTCCAGCCGGTCTTTGATGACAAATCAGCGAGGGACAGGTATACTTCGCCTTCCTCCGAAGACAGCGCGTCATTTTATTATCAGACGCTAAGTGAAAAAACACGTACTCAAGAGACGATGGTGCATGAAACGAAAAAAGAGAGGGCAGCATGACTTCAGAAGACAGTGTTGAAAAAACAACGGACCGGACAGGCACCGATGCCGGTGTAACCAATGACACGAACACAGGGACAAAAGCCAAGACAAAGCGATTCTCTTTCTTCAGCAGAAAGAAACCCGAATCCTCAACGGGAAGCGAGCCTCCTGCAGAAGAAAACCGGCAAAACGCGCCAGATACTGCAGGTGAAACGGGGGAACGCACTTCTGAAGCGCCCCACTCGCTTCTCGAGCGGATTTCCTTCCAGGGATTTCTTCTTCTCCTTGTGGTGCTCGCCGTTCAGGCCGCTCCGGATATCTATTACGCGCTCAACGGAACCTCCCTCTACTGTCCGGCAGAAGTCAATCACATTGGTGCCTATCTCCATGCCGAAACAAAAAATCTCTGGCTTGCCCCCGTGGGAGTTCTCCCAGCTGAATGGCCGGGGCTGATGTGGGCGACAAAGCTCGTGAGCTTCCTTGTCCCCCAGGGTGATCTGCTTTTTGCCACGACCGGAATTCTCGCTGTGGCACTCTGCCTCTTTGCGGCATGGAATCTTGGCCGTGTGGCCTATGGATATGCTGAGGCAACAGCGGCAGGATGCATCCTCCTTGCAGCCCCTCTTTTTACCCCTCTTTCCCACGTGTACGGAGCCGCGGCGCTTGCTACAGGCTTGTATCTTTTTGCCCTCACCCTTCTCTGTCGCGGCTGGATCAAAGAAGGAGGGTGGTTCTCCCTGCCCCTGGGCTTTCTGTTCATCGGACTTGCCACACTTACGGGAGGCCTGTTTTTTCTTGTTCTCCCCCTGCTTTCCAGCTTCTTCTTCCTCCTCTGGTCACTTCGCTACAAACGGGCACAGCGTTCCGACTCCATATTCGGATTCTTATGTCTCCTCATTCTGCTTGGTGCCTGGTTCTTCGCCATGTACATCGTTGTCGGAGATGCCGCGTATATGGAGAGTCTTCTTGCCGGCGCGGTGAAAAACCCCTGGCCCCTTACGGACTGGATACGCCCGCTTCTCCTCCTGACGCTTGGAGTCTTTCCGTGGGTTCTTGCCTGGATATTCCCCTCCTGGACAACCCTCTGCCGCAACGCCCTGACGTCTCTGAGGGCCTCACAAAACACCAAAGCCATCACAAGCCTTATATGGATTAACGCCTTTACAGGGATACTCCTCCTTTTCTGTCTGCCAGCCGCGGCCCAACATACGGCAACGATCTGCCTTGTCACCCTTCTGGCCGTGCTCCTTGGAAAAACGGTTGTCCGTCTCTCGAAACTCGGAGCGCGTCTCTTTATTGGCTGCTGTATGCTCTTTCTCCTCCTCGCAGGACTTGTCCTTCTGGGGAGTTACTTCTCTCTTTGGGAATCAAACCTTGCCACAGCGCTTCCCGTACTTCCTCCAAAAGACATTCTTGCAGTTCTCCCCACTCTTGTCGCCCTTCCTGTTCTCGGAGCCATCTGTCTTTTAGGGACCTTTTTCTGCAAACGTTGTCTTGGAAGTGCCGACACCGGGCGCTTTCTTCTCTTCTCGCTCGCCATTGCGACTCTTTTGACCCTCGCCTCGACCATTTTGCTTGTCCCTGCGCTCGCCGACAAACCCTTTGCAAAACTTGCAACCCTTGGCGACATAACGAAAAAACCTTCCGTAAAAACAGAAGTACCAGCACCCGGCGCAAGCACTACAAACAAGGAGGAAGAAAAGACTCCGTTGCCTCTCCCTGCCGCAACGCATAATGATGCCCCTGCCAAGGAAAGCGTTGAAAAACCTGCCAGCACACCTGATCCACAGACAGACAAGGCTCCGGCCACAGATAGTGGAAGCACCAAGGAAAAGGCTGGGGAAAAAGAGGCTCAGCAAAATACAAAAGAAGAGAAATCCAACGCAGAGCCAGAGAAACCAGTCACGGATGCGCCTAAATCTGAAGAAGCAAAAAAGGACGCGGTGACGCCTGAAGAAAAATCGACGGAAAAGAATGCTGTCACGCCAGAACCCGTTGGAAATGGCAAAACAGGGGACTCTCCTGAAGGGGTGGGGACGAACAAAAATCCGAAAAGCGAGGCATCAGGCAGCAGCACAACGGGAGAAGAAACAAAACAGGAAAGTCCAGCTCAAAAGGACTCCGGCGTGAAAGAGCAGCATGAAGCGGTTCCGAACGAAAAGGAAGTTCTTCAGAAAGCTCCCTCTCCCCAGCCAGAAAATGAACAGCCTTCTTTTGGGAGCTCTTCCTAAAGGAGATCTGAACACATAGTCTTCCAATGGTGAAAGGCCTCACGGGCTCGTTCCGCGTAGGCCTTTTTTCTGTCGCGCTTACGCAGCTTTTCCTCGGGAGGGGGAAAGAGGCCGAAATGCACATTGGAGGGCTGAAAGCGTTTCTCGTCCGATTGAAGATGGGCAAGCAATGCACCGAGCGCTGTTTCCAGCGGTGGCTTCGGGAGCGTTTTTCCACCAAAGCGGGCGACAAGGGAATAGGCAAGCCAGAGCGCCTGAGCCGCGGATTCCACATATCCTTCAACCCCCGTGATCTGACCGGCCAGAAAAATTCGGGAATCGGCCACAAGTGACTGATCATCGGCAAGGACTTTCGGCGCATTGACGTACGTGTTCCTGTGCATACTGCCAAAACGCACAAACTCGGCCCCTGCGAGCCCCGGCACAAGTCGGAAGACCTCCCGCTGGGAGGGGATACGCATACGTGTCTGGCAGCCGACAAGGTTGCAGGTCGTCCCCTCCTTATTTTCAAAACGCAGCTGCAGAAGGGCATAGGGTCGCCTCCCCGTACGCGGGTCAAGAAAGCCCACTGGCTTCATGGGACCAAATACAAGCGTCCGTTCACCCCGCGCTGCCAGTGCCTCGATGGGCATACAGCCTTCAAAGTGCCTGAGCGTCTCAAATTCCTTTGAAGGCACTGCTTCTGCGTTGAGAAGGGCATTGTAAAAAACCTGATACTCTTCTCTGGTCATCGGACAGTTCAGATAGTCCCCTTTTCCGCCTTCTGTATCGTAGGTTTCACTGTCGCACTCGTAGCGTGAGGCTCTGAATACTATGCCGTGATCAAGGGAGTCCGTCCAGACAATGGGGGCGATGGCGTCGTAAAAATAGCATTCCTTCTCACCAATACGGGCCATGAGGGAAGCGGAAAGGGATTCCGTTGCGAGAGGGCCCGCAGCGATGACGAGGACGTCAAAGGAAGGGTCGCCAAGGAGAGGATCTTCAAGACCCGTCACACAAGAGGTGACAATTCGAATCCGGGGATGTTCTCTGAGTCTGTTCGTAAGTGTCTCGGAAAACGCACGCCTGTCAACGGCAAGGGCCTTATCGGCTGGCACACGGCAAGCGTCTGCAGCAGCCATAAAAAAACTTCCGAGTTCACGCATTTCCTCTTTCAGAAGCCCGATGCCGCTAGTAAGTTCATTGTTTCTTAACGAATTCGAACACACAAGCTCGGCAAAGCTCTCCATCGTATGAGCTGCCGAACGGGCCAGAGGTTTCTGTTCGAAAAGGACCACATCTACTCCAGCCCTGGCCAGTACCAGCGCACATTCCGTTCCGGCCAGACCGGCACCCACTATCGCAACCGTTGCCACAGACATCTCCCATAGCGCAAGGCAGACTGCCCTGCGTAAAACAATACTGACCATCAAAACCAGAAGACCTTGCACAAGCAGGCGCTCTGGCATAGAGTTTTCATTCCGGAACGACCATCGGCAGAAAAAGGCGGTACGTCGCCAGTGTTCAACGCAACACGCGAAACGCCAGAGGGTCGGAGGTCAGTCCTGCCCCCCCGGACTTTCACGTGACAAGCGGGGACACAAAACGTCAACGTTCCGGATAGTGTCTCGACGATCAGCCTGCCCGCTGCCCTTTTAACCGATATAGCTGGAGAGAAGGATTTACCATGTCCCAAAAATTTTCCCGTGTCAAAGAAGAAGAGAGCCAGTTGCTTTGCCGTTCCTACAATCGCTACCCTCTTGCCATTGCGCGAGGAAAGATGAGCCGCCTGTGGGACGTGGATGGCAAGGAATATGTTGATCTTCTCGCCGGCATTGCCGTCACGGCCCTTGGCCACTGTCATGATGAAATCGTGGAAACATTGACAAGCCAGGCTAAAAAGCTCTGGCACGTTAGCAATCTCTTCTATCAGGAAGAACAGCTGACGCTTGCCCGTGAAATTCTCTCCACGACCCACCACACCAAGGCCTTCTTCTGTAATTCCGGTGCGGAGGCCAATGAAGCCGCCATAAAACTGGCCCGCCGTTACATGGCGAAGGTCAAAAAACGTCAGGCCAGTGAAATCATAACCCTTGAGGGCTGTTTTCACGGACGCACGCTCGGAACACTTGCCGCCACGGGCAGAGAAAGCCTGAGCGATGGCTTTGGGCCGCTTCCAAAGGGCTTTCTTCAGGTTCCGCTCAACGACATGACAAGTCTGGAAAATGCCATGACGGAAAAAACGGCCGCGGTCCTTGTCGAGGTGGTGCAAGGTGAGGGAGGAATCATACCTCTTTCCGGAGAATACCTGAGGGGAATTGAAGAACTTTGCAGAAAGAAAGATGTGCTCTTTATGTGTGACGAGGTGCAGGCAGGTTTTTGCAGAACCGGCAAATTTTGGGCTTTTCAGCTGTATGACCTTCATCCAGACATCATGAGCACTGCAAAGGCTCTGGCAAACGGCCTGCCCATGGGCGCCATGCTTGCCACGGATACCGTCGCTCAGGGCTTTGATCTCGGAAGTCATGCAACGACGTTTGGTGGCGGAGCCCTGACAAGCGCCGTTGCAGCAAAAGTCATTGAAATTATGAAACGCGACCATTTGGCAGAACGGGCGGAGCGGCTCGGGGCCGGGCTGAAGAAGAAGCTCAACGCCCTTCGCACCAAACACCCGGGGAAAATACAGGACATTCGTCTGGTCGGTCTTATGGTTGGCATCGAAATTGGCGAAAAATGTCCGGAAATCTGGACAGGGCTTCTTGAAAAAGGCTTTATCTGCGGCCTCTCTCACAATGCGACCCTGCGTCTTCTTCCGGCCCTGACCATAGAAGAACAAGACCTTGACGCGTTCGTTGAGGCACTTGACGCCCTTTTAGCCCTGCAATAAAAACGCCTTACTCCACATCGCCTGCTGCTTCGCTCCGACACTATTTGAGAAGAAATGTCCGTTCCTTCAAAAAAGCAGGAGCGAAGCACACCCTCTTTTCTCCCGGTGCTTCCCCTTCAGAACTGCCTGTGCAACCTTCTCTCTCGTCATAAGGGGCCGTTTTCCACCGTTTTTCGGCCGTTACAGACGGTAACGCGTGTCCATGATTCAGTCCTTCCCTGCTCCTGATCCTTACGGGATCACAGCGTTCATTCCAGCCCAACCACGGAAATCACATAATTATGCTTCGGAAAGCACCGGAAAAGGATCATCCGTCAATCCTCCATACCAGAGGATATGCCTCGGGACGATAGCCTGTTTCCTAGAGAACATGGTTACGTCATGCGGGAAGAATACTCTCCGGGAATCCTTTCTTCAGCCAGGAAGGGAGGAGATACGAAAGGGCATCTGGATGCCGCACCATGTACTGGTGCAGAAAAAATCCGTCCTCAAACCTTCCGCCCCCATAAAGGCTGTCTCCAAGAAGCGGCCAGCCTCTTGACGCTAGATGGGCACGAATCTGATGGCGCGCCCCGCTAGCGATACGGCAGGAAACAAGGGTCACATCGGAACTGCACCCTGAAAGTGCAGGGATGTCAATCCAGTCCGGCAGTGGCTCTCCGGCTCTAAAAACATACAGAGGCTCGCAGGCCGTATAACGAAGGGGAAGGCCATCCTTCGGGAGCACCCTCGTCCTCCGCCGGCTTTCCGTATCCAGAGCATTTCGCACAACAAAGGAATTGAAAAGGGCCCCGCACACAAGTGCAAGGTAGCGCTTCTCAATCTCGCCCGCGGCTTCTGCACGACGAAAAGAAGGAACCAACGACGTGGTTACGGCAGTAAGGATACCTGATGTCTCACAGTCAAGACGCTGAACGAGACAGGGAAGGGTGTCGGTGCAGGAAGGAAGAAGTGTTGGCAGGAGTTCTTCAAGAGACGTGTGAGAGCTCCCGGCAAGCTGCACGCTGTGCAGCCCTTTCGGCTTAAAAAAGAAGAAGAAGCCATGTTGGCCGGAAAGAAAGCGAGGGGGCTCCTTGAAAAAAACGGAAGGAGGATCATCGGGAAGTGTTATGAGGGAACCGGGCCGAAGTCTGGTGGCCGGGGATACGGACGTCTTCGTCATGTGACAACGCCCTTCAAGAATCATGCGCTTTGCGGCACGAACGGATATGCCGAGACGTCCGGCAAGATAGTGATCAAGACGCGTTCCTGAAAATTCCTCTTCAACACGAAAAGCCTTTTCCATCCCATCTCCAAAGAAGCGAGTTCAAGGCCTCATAGGTACATACAGGATCGTGACACACCCCATCACGTGTCAGCGGCAGATCAAAGAGTCTGATTCCCATTTCCCTCAATAGGGCTTCATCGTTGCTGCCGATTCGTGTTCCGTACCGTCCTCTGGACCTGTCCACAAGGACTGCGTTCAGAAAATCCTGATTGTCGCAAAACGGGGCATCTCTGTGCATGATGTCGAGCAGGATCTCGATTTGCCGAAGAAGCGGCATATTCCCCGTCTCTGGGTCAAAACCGAGATTGGGAATGAATATCTTCGGACAGTTGCGTTCCGCAATGGTCCGGGGGACAGCACGCACAAGAAGGTTTACGAGGATGCTGCTGTAGAAGCTCCCCATGGGGTAGCAGATAAGATCCGCCTCCTGCAGCCGCCCTGCGGCGTCCTTCGTGAGACGGGGCCTGCAGACATCTATGGTCCCTGCCGCGCGACACGGATCGTGCACGGTCAAAAAAATACTGCGGATCGGGCACGGAAGCGTCTTGAAGCGATGCTGTCCAAGAACTGAAGTTCCGTCCAGAAGCTCGCAGCCAAGGTGAAGAGACTCGTCAACAATCGGCAAAACAGTCCCCTGCACGCGAAGAAAATGGTGCAGAAAAGCCAGGGCTGGGACAAAATCTCGGCCATGCTGCAGATAAAGAGCGGTCAGGATAAGATTGCCGAGACTCGCGCCACGCAGATCAAAATCGTTCGGCAAGATACCGAGAATATAGGTAAGGGAGGATGTAAGAAAGCGCCGCTCGGACAGGGTTGCCCCATCCCAGAAAGCATGGTTCTCGCTGCAGAGGGAACGTAGAAAGGCAAGGAGACGGGTACTCTCCTCGTTCACGGACAAACGGCACTGGAAGAACTCAAAGACTGACGGCGAAACCGCATCGGTGTCAGCAAGTGCCAGCAAGCGGTTCCGAATGTCTCCCATGGCGGGGATGGCAAAGCAGCGTCGTAACTCGGCTGTGCTTCCACCGGAATCAAACGTTGTGATGAGGTGGATTGTGCGAGGATTTGTGCGGGCAAGAAAACGGCTGAATTCGCGGAGTGCGGTGCCTCCGGAAAAAAAGAGCAGCCGAGGTTTCTGCTTCACATCCCGTGACATCCTTCTTCCTCAGGCGTTCTTTTTACGAGACGGGCTCTTATCTCCCGTGCGGCTGAATACAAATCCGGAGTCTTTCATTTTCAGATAGATCAGCCTGCTTATCCACGCATCAGTTGCGGCGTAGACGATTTGACGCGCGCTTAATTCCAAAAGGCTCCAGTTGGAGCATTGAGAGCCCTTTGAAATCCTCCAGCCAAAAAACACGGCAGCAAGAGTCCGCAGCCCCTGGGAGGAGAGTTTATTGAGACGGGCGACACTACCGAGGTCCACAAGAGCCTTGGGAGTAAAGGAAAAAAGTTTACCAAGGGACTGCATATCAAAGCGAATGCCGACACCGGCTTTTATGACAGATGGATTGGCAAGAAGATCAGCCAGATAGGCGTCGAAAGGAAGCCAAGAGAGCTGGACAAGATAAACACGGGTTGCCGTGGCAAGTTGCACAAGGGAAGGGGCATTGACCTTTCCCTTACGGAATGTCGGACGCGTTTCCGTGTCAAAGCCCAGGACGTCCGTCGAAGAGATGTCGGGCAAGGCCTGCTCCCAGTCCTCTTTTGTCCGCACTACGTCCACCTGACCCGTATAATGAAAAAGAGGAAGAGCGTTGATCTCATCCTTCGATACGCGTCGTCTGTACGCATCAAGCAATTTCTCGTCTGCCATATCACTTGCCAATACAAAAACGGCCAAAAATGTCATTCAGTACATCAGCTGATGTGGAAACACCGATAACGTCCCCAAGAATATCTGCAATATAATCAAGGCGAACACAGCATGCGTCGTAAGAAACCCCGTCTTCCATATCGCCGCGAAGCTCCTGCAGCTCCGTAACGGCTTTCGACAGTGCCGCCGCCTGCCGGCTGTTACAGCTCACGTACTCCCCGACATGGGGCGACGTCTCGCCGAGAAGGAGCGTACGCATACGGGAAATGAGTTCCTCCACGCCCTCGCCCGTTCTCGCGCTGAGGCAAAGAGCCGGAACGTCCTGCGCCCAGGCCGGCGGAAAAAACGGAGGGGTCTTCTGATCAACCTTATTCCAGACAAGTATCAGCGGAACAGACGACGCAAGGATGTCGGCATATTCGGCACGTGGACATGTTTCAGAAGCCAGCTCATCATATGACCAGTCCGTGCCATCAAGAAGCAGAAGAAGGCAGTCTGCCTTTGCATATTGTTCCTGTCCGCGTCTGATCCCCATCTCTTCGATGGGGTCAAGCGTACCTTCGGCACGAATCCCGGCTGTGTCGGTCAAACGGACCGAAAGGCCCCCGAGAGAACAGGCTTCCTCCAAAAAATCGCGAGTTGTGCCGGGAATATCCGTGACAATCGCACGATCATGCCCAAGGAGGACGTTCATAAGGCTGGATTTACCGGCGTTGACTGCGCCGGCAAGAACAACACGAGCCCCCTCCTGAAAAAGGGCCTGGCGAGCATGACCGGCAAGAATGAGTTTCAAGCGATCGGAAAGAGATGTGATTTCGTCGTATACACGCACATCATCAAGGCTCTCCACCTCGTCATCGGGAAAATCCACGGCCATAGCAAAAACGGCCCTCAGACGGTCGACCGCTTCCCGGAGATTCCGCAAGGTTGCACTAAGATGTCCGTCAAGACGGCGGACATCATCTTTGAGGGCCTCGGCTGAAGCTGCGTTGACAAGCTCTGCCACGGCCTCGGCCTGACTTAAATCCATCCGTCCGTTGAGAAAGGCCCGCTTGGTAAACTCTCCTCCCGATGCCGGTTCTGCCCCCAGATCCATAAGGCGGCGCAAAACCGTCTCCAAGATGACAGGGCCACCGTGGCAATGTATTTCTGCCATATCCTCGCCGGTATAGGTTTTGGGACCGGGCATATACACGGCAAGGATATCGTCAAGAAAAGCTCCGTCCTCCCCGACAAAACGTCCCCTATGTAAAACCCAGGGACGAAAATCCGTAAACGAGGCAATATACGGGGCAAAAACACGATGTAAGAGAGGACAAGAAGCCGGGCCTGAAAGACGGACAATTCCAATGGCTCCCCTGCCTCTGGCGGTTGCCTGCGCAACGATGGTCGTCATGAAGGGATGTCACCGTCCGACGCAATGTCGATGCCTTTTTTATACGTAATGACGACCCGCTTCATGCTCCCCGGCCCAATGCTGCGGGAGTGGATATCGGGTTCATTTTTCAACGCAAGATGGACAAGGCGACGATGATAGCTTGAAAGAGGCTTCGTAGAGTATGAACGGCCTGTTTCCCTGGCCCGTTCAGCGAGGGAGAGAGCCATCTCATGCAGTTTTTCCTCCTGACGCACACGATATTCACCGGCGTCAAGGGCCAATCTGACGGCACATCCGAACTTTTGTGTAAGAATACGAGTCGCAAGATACTGGACGGCAGCAAGAGTCTGGCCGTCCCGTCCTATAAGAAGGCCCGAATGTTCCCCGCTCTCAATGTGGACACGTACACGACTCTTAAAAATTTCTGTTTCAAGCTTCACTTCATTCCCGACAATGGGGCGAATGAGACGTTCCAAAACATCAAGCAAAAACGCCTGAAACTCGGGGGAGGCAAGTTCAGCCTCCGGAAGAAGGGGAAGGCCTTCGATCATGTCCTCGGGCAACCCGTCCAGGTCGGAAGGAAGGGAAAGCAACGGGGATTCGCCCACCGATTCACAGCAGGGAGAAAAAAGGCCCAGAGAGGAATCGGAAAGGCCGGAACGCTCAGCAACGGGATCAGAAGAAGGTCCCGCCGGAACGTCGGAATTCGGCGGACATGAGAACGATGATTCGGAAGGAAGAGAGGAGCGTGTGAGCAGGGTTGAGGAAGAGAGAATACCGGCATGGGACGAGGGGGACGTTGAAAGGGATCCAAAAGCAGAAGGAATCTCTTTCTGAGACGGCTTCATGCGGACCGACCTTCCCTCCCGCGATTTTTTTGCCATGGGACGGAGGAGACGTGGACGGGAAGGCTTCGGCGAACGGGGTAATTCATCGGGGACTGGGGAGGATGGTGCACTGAAACAAGGAGACGTGTCTTCCGTGATGGAAGGAACAGGAAGCGGGCCGTCTGACAGGTCTGACACGGGGAGGTTCGTTCTTCTCCCCTTCGGTGCCGGGTTTTCAGGAGAGGGAGAGCACTTTCCAGAAATCTGCTTTCTCCCGCGCCTTTCCGAAACATTCCGTCGAGACCTCGCAAGAGGACGTTTGGCATCATTTTGAAGGGAAATACGCTTTTCGTGTTCTTCTGGGGACAAAGCAGGGCATTCCGTCTCAGTATCAGCATCATCCTCCTGCAACGGAACGCCGCGACACGCGGCGGACTGGCCAGCACGGGCCCGAATAGAGGCATCACACTGGCGCACGATACCGAAGATGCCACTTTTGGCATCCCGCAGGACCTCCATCTCAAGATCCTGACGGGAACAGCTGAAATAGCGGCAGGCCGCCTCAACGGCAAGAGCTATTGTTTTCCCCTGAAATTCCTTGAACGCATCCATACCACATCTCCTAGAAACCAAGAAGCCAGCGGCGCGCCCCAGGGCGCGCCCGCAAAAGGACTTCATGTTACGCAGTCATTTTCTTTGTTGTCTTACGCATCATGAGCCACTGCTGGAAGATGGAAAGGATGTTGTTCACAAGCCAGTATATAACAAGTCCTGAAGGGAATCCCAAAAAAAGGAAGGTGAATATGATTGGCAGAAACATCATGATCTTCCGTTGGGTCGGATCGGCCGGAGGTGGACTCATTTTTTGCTGCACAACCATGGTAATACCCATGATAATGGGGGTAATGTAGTAGGGATCCTTGGAGGAAAGATCGGCAAGCCAAAGGAGATCCGTCCCGGGAAGGGTGGAGATAAAGGGCGCATGCCGCAATTCGATGAAGGTCAAAAGGGCTTGATAGAGGCCGAAGAAGACCGGAAGTTGAACAAGAATTGGAACACAGCCGCTTGCCGGGTTTACCCCGTAGGTCTTGTAGAGGTTCATCACCTCTTTGTTCATCTGTTCCCGATCATCCTTATATTTTTCACGCAGGGCCACCATACGTGGCTGCAGTTTTTTCATTTTCTCCATGGAGGAATAGCTCTTTGCGGTCAGCGGCCAGAAAAGTCCCTTGATCACAAAGGTCAGCATGATAATGGCAATGCCCCAGTTATGCACCAGATCATAGAAATGCTGCAAAATCCAAAGAAGACCCTTGGCAATCAGACTGAACATACCAAGATCAACGCTTTTGGCCAGCTCCTCCGAAACATTGAGAAGAAGCTTGCGGTCCTTTGGACCGAGCCAGTAACGCACCGTAAGCGTTCGTGAGGCACCGGGGCCGAGCACTATGTCGGACGGTTCAACTGCCGCTCTGAAAACAGAATTCTGTGCGCGCCCTTTAAGGGTACAGTCTTCAGGTACCCCGGGCAAAACAGCCGCAAGGAAGTAGTTACTCATGGGGCCGGCCCAAAGGATACGGCCGTTCAGCATACGCCCCTGCTGCTGGAGGGTTTCCAGGGATGTTTCCTCGTCAAGACTGCCGTTGTTATCCCAGGCAAGGCGCATGGCGTCGTAGCGATCCCCCGCGGCGTTTCTCGAATCTGCGGCAACGGTATACGCAAGACGGATGCTTCTCGACTGATCGGACTGATTGACAAGGGTCAGGGTTTCCTCAATGAGGTAGCTCCCTGAGTCAAAGGTAAGCTGACGGTTTACACGCAGGTTATCTACCTCACCGTCAAGAGAAAGAGTCCCCTTCCCTTCGGAGATGTGCATGTCCTTTGTGGTATCCGATGTCACGGCCCACTTTCCCGTGCTCCAGGAAGGCTGGCTGTTGATCACAAGCCCCAGCGGGGCAACCGCCGCCGTTCTTTCACTGACGATGTTCACAAGTGGTGCGTTCGGCTCAAGAGACATACGGTACTTCTTTAGCTCAAACGAACGAAGCGCCCCTCCGCCGGAGTACATAACAGCCCTGAAAAGCGGGGTCTCGATCGTTATGTCACGTCCCGGTGCCGGGGTGAAATTCGGCAGAAGAGCGGCCTGTTCAGCTTCGGCCTTCCGTTTTGCCTCATCTTCAGCGATCTGCTTCTGCGCAGCTTCCTGCTGCGCGACCAGCTGCGGATCGGGAGCGGGTATCCACCCCATATACTGGGCAAAGGAACTCCAGCCGAACACAACAACCAGACAGAGGACAATGGCCAAAACAATATTTTTGGTACTGTTATCTTGCATAGAAAGCACTCACTTGTGCTGTATGGATGAAGAACCGCGCGCGGGCGGAACAGGATCATAGCCGGAGCCACCCCACGGATGACATCGGGCAAGACGGCGCAGGGCAAGCCACGAACCCCGAAGAAGTCCGTGACGCAAAATCGCTTCCGCCGCATACGCTGAGCAGGTTGGATAAAACCGACATGCCGGCGGCAAAACAGGCGACACAAAGAGCTGATAAAAACGAATGGGCAAAATGCAGATCCGTCGAAGTAGGTCACGCATGCTCATCTTTATTTTCCAACCCTGGAGACGAGGAGGTTCCGCCTGACGGGCCCCTTTCACGGGGCATGGAAAATGCGCTCAAACAGAGGACATAACTCAGCCTCTGTAAGGCGCAAATCCGGCAACTCTCCCACACACTTTTTTGCAACGATGCAAATGTCAAAGGCATGTGGTTTGCAAGAAAGATGAAAACGAAAAAACTCGCGCAGTATTCGTTTCAAACGATTGCGGACGACGGCATTCCCCACCTTTTTCGACACCGAAGCCCCGGTTCGACAGGGAAAAAGGGGGTCAGAATGATCTGATGAGGGCAGGACAAAAACTATATAATGCGCTGAATGGTAACGCTTTCCCTGCGCATAGCAGGCCTGAAACTCAGCCCGCACACGGAGCCGTGCAGATTTCGGGTAGCGCACTGCCTGCAAAGACCTCAAGACCGCGTCATCAGGCACTCAGGCGTTTGCGTCCCTTGGCACGACGGCGACGAAGAATAGCACGTCCACTGACTGTCGCCATACGCACACGAAAACCGTGGGTACGGGCTCTTTTGACTTTGCTTGGCTGATACGTTCTTTTCATGACAACCTCCAAAAAACACAAAAATAGAGATTCTTTCGCACTATGAAAGATCGGAAAAGAAAAAGAAGGATACACGTCTGAGCTTCTGGCGTCAAGACGGAGCAGGTCTTCCGCGAAAAAATCTCAGAAGAGGAGGAGAACGGAAACAGCCTGCGCATGGCACAGGCTGTTTCCGTCGCAAGAAACGATCAGGAGCGTCTATTGAAGAGGGACCCCAACCGGCTTATACGGTGTAAACGGTCTCCTTGACCCGGAGGACGAAGTCTGGGCCGGCCTCGGAGGAGCTGGTTTTGAAGACGGTCTGGACCGTACTTTTGGCTGCGGGGACGTCGAAGGAGCATCAAGGAAGGGCGAGTCATTTTTTTGACTCTTTCCCGACGGAGCACTCCCTGTAGCAGCTCTGCCGCCACTCTCTTCTTTCTTGGCATGATCATTTTTCCTTGCGGGCTTGGCTTTTCTCTTATGAGGTCGTCTCGCGCTTTGCGTCTTCTTTTTTTCCCGGCAAGAAAGGTCAAGACACGGCACATCAGCAGGATCCTTCCACCGCATTCCCATAAGATCCGTTTGCAGGGGGGTCTGCTGCGCCCGCCAGTACAGACGTCCGCCTCCCCCCTCCATCCATTGATGGGTCAGGTTCATACGTCCGTCCCGCGTCAGAATCGGAATCTGCTCCTCACAACGAACCGTGATAGGCGGAAGGAAGAGCATAAAGATCAGACAGAGAAAGGAAATACGCCTCATCCAAGGCCTCCATGGGTAAAACACGTCAGCAGCAATATACGTGTACAGCGTCAGAACTTGTCTTTTTGTCTGGCATGCCATAAAAATTTCGGGTATTCAGAACTTCTACACGGCAAATGCGCCGTGCGCCGGCAGAAATCTTTTACCCACGGGTATTTTATTGCGCAGACGGTTAAGAATATGAGCACAGAAAAAGATTCTATAAACTCAGAACAAAAAATTCCCTCTGTCATTCTGATAGGAATGCCAGGTGCAGGCAAAACAACCATTGGAAAACAGCTTGCACGAAAGCTTCACTGGCCCTATCTCGACAGCGACCACCTTATTGAAGCAGCCTACGGGCGACGTCTGCAAGATATTGTGGACGCTACAGATAAAGAACGTTTTCTCGATCTTGAAAGTGATGTCATTTGTACCATACGTGCGCAACGTATCGTCCTTGGCACAGGTGGTAGCGCCGTATACAGGGAAAAAACGATGCTTCATCTGCAGCGGCTCGGCACAATTATCCACCTTGACGTTCCCCTCGAAATCGTAAAAAAACGCATTGCCTGCAACCCGGAACGCGGCATTGCCATTGCACCTGGGCAAACTATGGAAGATATTTTCGAGGAACGAAACGCCCTTTATCACAAGTGGTCACTCTTTTCATGCAACAATAGTACCAGAACGCCCGACGCCTGTGTCCAGGCCATTCTTGATCATATTAAAGAGCGTGGGCTCATCCCCATCCTGTAACAGCTCTGATTTTGACATTCCTGAAGCAGCTGCAGATACAGTAAGGCCATTCAGAAAAAAATCTCTGAATGGCCTTAACTGATCTGTTCCCATGGAATATGACACGGTGGCGGACAGATTACCTTCACGTCACCGCACAACCAAGGAACAGATCAATGCACTCTCTGTAAACGCTGCTGGGAACAGCGGTCGGAACGTCTCAGTCGTTCACGGCACAGCGCTGGAAATGACAAGACAGATCAAGGCTTAATAATGCCACTGAGATCCATCGTATCTGATCATTTCATTGACACGGCGGGAACTGATGGCTGTGCAGGGAGCAGAAAGGGCCTCTTTCTTAGTCTTGCCAACGCACTGATAGATCTGCTCGCTGTAACGCACAAAGCCGACATAACGGCCGGGGTTAACTCCGGGGCGCATATCGGTGGAATAATTTTGCGGATCTATAGAGATGTACTTTGCCACATAGCCGTTGCTAGATTTGGTCACAGACTTGTTACTCTTTGACGGCGTAATCGTCCGGGAGGCACGCATGACAAGCTTCGAAGCAGCAGCATTCAGCTCTTCACGGATTGCAGCTTCGTTCTTACTGCCTTTCTGTGAAGAATGATTCTTTTTGGAATTCTTTTTGGAGTCCTTTTTCCCCTTCGCCTGCTCTTCAAGAGGAGCTTCCGCGGAAGGGGCTTCCTGGGCTTCAACAGCTGGTTCTGACTGAGCAGTCGAGCTTTCTTCTTTGCCGGTGGCCGCGCAGCCGGACACAAGTAAAAGCATCACGCACGCCGATACGACACATTTATTCATGTCTACTCCTCATAATAACGTCCGCGGGTTCACACGCGAACATCGGATAAAGGGGATATAAAAAAGGTTGTGAGAGGAAAGGCCGGACAGCTTGCACTGCCCGGCCATAAAACCTATCAAAACCACACAAGAGGTCTAAGATTAGTCAAACGTAATCTCGGTACGGCGGTTCATGTAGCGACCATCCTCTGTGGAGTTGTCGTACTTGAAGGACTTGCCACGGCCCATTGCGGACATGCGGCTCGCGGGCACACCCTGCTTGGCAAGGTAGTTCTTAACTGAGGTGGCACGTCTCTGGGAAAGAGTACGGTTGTACGCATCGCTGCCCTTGGAGTCGGTCCAGCCGCTCAGCACCACGCGCTTGTTCGGGCTGCCCTTGATGATTTCGGCAGCTTCGTTCAGGATACCCATGGCCTTGGCGTCAAGGGCATAGGAATCAAAGGCGAAGTTTACGCCACGAAGGACAAGAACTTCAGCTTCGCCGCAGAAAACGGCGGTGACAAAACGCTCAACAGCGGCGTCGCTTGTCACGAGCTCTTCAGCACGAACAACCTGTGCAGACTGATTCATGGCCGCAACGGCAGCAATATTCTTTTTACCATTTTCGGTATCGGAAAGGTCGATGATGTGGATCACGAGATTGCGCTGCGTTGCATAGATCTGACGAGCTGTTTCCACAAAGTCAACGCCACGGTTGTTGTCACCATCGGTCACCAGGATGATGGCGGCGTCACGCTGCATGCTGGAAATAAAAGGCTCGTAGGTGTGAAGGCCGTCACCCATGCTGGTCATACGGCCGAAAACCTGAAAATCGTCTTTCAGGGTCTCAATGGCCTGGCTCATGGCAGAACGGCTCCACGGCCCCTGGGGAACAATCACACCGTTAGGAGTGATGGTGTGCAAGCCACCCATGAAGCTCTGCTCGGGGATGGCAGCATTGACACGCTGCAACGCTTCTTTGGCAATCTGAACTTTGGTTTTTTTCAGTTGCGCATTGTGCATCATCATGGATCCGGAATAGTCCACAACGAAGTCAAAACTTTCAATTTTCTTATTGCAGGCCACTGGGGCTGCAACGGCGGCGACTGCATAGCTCAACACGAGAGCAGCTGCCAACGCCAGCATACGGAAAGATTTCATGGTGCCTCCCATAAAAAGTGTCGTTGAATACCGTCAACATATTCAGTAACGGTTTGCCCGCCTTGTGCCGTACAAGCCCGCTTGGTCAGTTCGGCAACTCTTTTTTTATAGCCAAGTTACAAGAAAAGTGCAAGCCGTGGGAAAAAAGGAATACCGAGGCGTGAAAAACGACGATTATCCCTTGCCAATGCCCTATCTAATCATATATTTTAGACTGTATAATCCAGAACCTGTGAGAAGTCCCTTTCCCTGTCGACTGACAGGAGCTCTCAACGCTGCTCATTACGTTTAAACCCTAAAAAACAAGCATCAAAAGGAGGACGCGTCTGTCGGCTTTGGCACACGCGAATCAGCTATGCAGTATCAGACAACGTCACGAACCTATGCGACCGATGCCCTTTCTGTCTACATGTCCAAAGTCTATCTTTGGATGTCCGCAGGACTTGCCCTCACTGCCGTTACGGCCTGGTTTGTAGGGACAAGCGAAGCGGTCCTGTCCCTTTTTGTAAATCCTGTTGTGCCCATTGTTCTTTTTGTTGGGGAAATCGGTCTTGTCATCGCCCTCTCCGCGGCCATCCATAAAATGAGCGCGCAGACAGCGACCATGCTTTTTCTGCTCTTTTCTCTCCTGAACGGTCTCACGCTTTCTGTCATTTTCATAGCCTATACCAGCGCATCCATCGCAACAGCCTTCTTCTCAACAGCCGGCATGTTTCTTGCCATGACCATATACGGGACCGTGACAAAGCGGGATCTCACAAGTCTTGGCAGCTTCCTTTTCATGGGCCTTATAGGACTTATAATCGCCTCCATCGTGAACCTCTTCCTGGCCAATCCCATGATGGAACTCATTATAAGCTGCATCGGCGTTCTCATCTTTACGCTCTTTACGGCCTATGACACTCAGAAGCTCCGTGCCTTTGGCATGAACGCCCCCATTGACGACCAGGAGGCCGTTCAACGTGGCGCAATTCTCGGTGCTCTGACACTCTACCTCGATTTTATCAACCTCTTCGTCCATCTGCTCCATCTCTTAGGTGCAAGCAGAGACTAATCCTCCGTGGGCATAATCGGATCGTCCGCTGTCTGTATTATGCAATATGGATAGCAACTACACGGTTACGCTCTCACGAGCCCCCATCCGCGGTACAAAACTGTGATGTGGGCCGAGATGCATGGTTTCCATGACATATAATCTCAAAGGTGAGACTTTTCTGGAGAAACCCTCTTGAATGGTCTCACCTTATTGTTCTGTTTTATGACAAAAATGCGGCCACCTTCCCATTCCATAACCAGAGCGCTTGTCCTGACAAATTGAAAAAAATTGCCGCATGCCCCATACCTAAGGCCCCGGCCCACCATTCCGCCCGTTCTCTCCGGACGGGAGGCTCATCAATCTTTTCCGTTTTTGTCCGTGTTCAACGGCACACGCCTTGCTGTCGCTCCGTTCACCCTATCCGGCCAATGGCCACAAACTCTGTTCTATGACCAAAAAATCTCACAAACACGCTGCAACCTTAGAAAAAGGGACGGAAATACAAGCCCGTCTGCTTCACATTCAAAAGACCAAAGCGATCTGCGAAGCGGAAGACGGCTCGTCCATCCGTTTTCTTGTCCGGATTCCACCTGAGGCAAGAAAGGTCATGCTGAAAAATAGTCAGCCGAGTATGCTCACGCTTTCTGTCAAAAAAAAAATTTCTAACGCCTTTTATTCAGCAACACTGAAAAAGAAAGCACCCTCGGCCATGACTCTCGAAATGCGGGTCAAACAGGAAAATTTCCTCAGAACCGCCTTTTCCTCACAACTTATAGATTCTCTTAATGGCTTTCTTGAAAAGAGATCCGGGGCCCCGTCAGGGCACCAAGACCTCAGGGATATGCTCTTTGTCACCATTGACGGAGCAGATGCCCGTGATTTTGACGACGCGATTTTCGTACGGAAAATGAAAAGTCAGTGGAAACTCTTTGTCGCCATCGCCGATGTCACTTATTACGTCACCACCTCAAAGAAAAAAAATGAGGACAGCGTGGATGCGGAGGCCCGAAAACGGGGGAATTCGTTTTACTTTCCCAATTCCGTCATCCCCATGCTTCCTCCGATCCTCTCCAATACACTCTGCAGCTTAAAGCCCTTTGAAGACCGCCTTGCCATTGTATGTGAGCTCACACTCTCTCTGACGGGAACAGTCAAAAAAAGCCGTTTCTACGAGGCACGCATCAACTCCCACGCACGTCTCACCTACGAGGAGGTCCAGGCTGCTTTTTTTGCCGGCTCTTCGGAACAAAAAGAGGCCTTCCGGGCCCGCCCCCATGGAGAGGCCATTGAGGCCATGCTTGCTTCGGCGTTTGAACTAGCCGGACTCCTTGGGAAAAAACGACAGAAACGGGGTAGCCTTTTCTTCATAAACCAGGAGCCGTGCTACCACTTTGACAAGGACAAGATGCCGGATGCCATCAGCGTTTCACATCATTACGAGGCCAGCAATCTTATTGAGGAATTCATGATTGCGGCCAATGAGGCATGCGCCGTATTTCTGACCGAACGCAATGTCCCATTCCTTTACAGAATTCACCCCGCTCCCACGGAAGAAGCTCTCATCCCTCTCTTCCGCTGTCTTGCCGCAAATTTCAGCGATATTCTGCCCAAAGCGGTACGCGTACAAAAACGCCCCCTTGAGCCGACAGACTATCCCGACATACTAGAACACGCCGCAACAAGCGAAGACCGACTCGTTCTTTCCAAAATTCTCATGCGCGGCATGCCCAAGGCCGTCTATGCCCCCGTCAACACAGGACACTTCGGCCTTGCCTCGGACTTCTACTGTCATTTCACCTCACCCATCAGGCGCTACGCAGATATCGTCGTCCACAGAGCCCTCAAGTACTGCCTTGGACACACAGAAACGCCGCTTCCGACAGGCAAAAAACTCGCCTTCATAGGGGAAAAGCTCAATTTACAGGAACGCAAGGCACAAAGGTGCGAATGGGAAATACAACGACTCCTGAATGCGTCCTTTATGGAAAAACAGCGGCACAAAATCTATACTGCCGTCATCAATTCCATCACATCATTCGGTGTCTTTGTTACGCTTAAGGAGCTGCCTGTCGAGGGCCTTATTTTTATGGAGCATATCGCCACTTTTGCCGACCGGATAGAACTGCAGACGCAGCAGATACTCACAAAAAAAGGAAGGATTCGTTACCGTATCGGTTCCCTTCTTCCGGTCCGTGTCCACCAAGTGAACAAACATGACGGAAAAATCAGTTTTGTTCCCGTCAGGGAAGAACACCCGTGAGTTTTTCAACAAAAACACAAACCATGGGCCTTGCGGCTCTGCTCCTTGCGGCGAGCACCCTTCTCTCACGCCTCATGGGCCTTGTCCGGGACAAGGTCATCTCATGGCAGTTCGGGGCCACGCAGGAAGCAGACATGTATTTTGCGGCCTTTGTCGTTCCTGACTGCATAAACTACCTGCTTGCAGGCGGTTTCATGTCCATTACAATCATTCCCCTGCTTTCCCGTTGCTTCAAAGACGGGCAGGAGAGAGCATGGCCCTTTTTCTCGTGCGTTTTCACCTGGCTCACGGCAGCGTCAATCGTTCTGACAGGCATCTCAATGATCTTCGCGGAAGAATTGGCCTCTGTTGTTGCCCCGGGATTCTCTCTGGAGGAACGGTGCCGTCTTGCCTTCTTCATGAGGATCATTCTCCCCGCGCAGATCTTTTTTCTTTCCGGCTCCTGCTTTATGGCCCTGCTTTTTCTGCGCAAACAATTTACCATTCCGGCACTGAGTCCTCTTGTCTATAACGGCACAATCATCCTCGGGGGGCTTCTCGTTCCAGCAGTCTGTTCCCTTGCCAGCGGGCAGAATTACCATGAGGCCCTGAGCAGCGTCGGTATGGCAGGATACTGCCTTGGAGTGCCCATAGGCGCCTGCATCGGCGCATTTCTCCTCCCCTTTCTCGCCGCAAGGAAAGGCTCTCTTCATCTTTCCCCGACCTTCCGGCATCCGCTCTTCAAAACCTTTCTCTTAACAGCGCTGCCCCTTATGCTTGGTCAGACCGTCATCATGCTAGATGAACAGTTTCTCCGTATTTTTGGCAGCATGCTCTCTGAAGGCAGCGTCAGCCTTCTCAACTATGCCCGGCGTCTGACTCAGGTTCCCATAGGCCTTGTGGGACAGGCATCAGCGGTTGCCTCCTATCCATTTCTTGTGGATCTCCTCACAAAGGACGAGACAGCACGATTCAACGAAACCCTGCAAAAAGCCTTCCGCGGCGGACTGGTACTCATTATTCCGGCAGCAAGCTGGATGTTTGCCAATTCATTCCCCATCTTCACACTGATCTTCCAGGGCGGACGCTTCGGCGAGACGGAAAGCCTCGGGGCAAGCCCCCTTCTGCAGATAATGCTTCTTGCAGTTCCACTCTGGATGCTCTACATGGTGCTCGTCCGGGCTTTCTACGCCTACGGAGACACCATAACACCGGCGCTTACGGGCACGATTGTCACAGTTCTGGTTGTCCCGATCTACTACTTCATAAGCGCCCGCACCAGCACTGAAGCCATTGCCATCACAAGCGCGGCAAGCGTCTCACTCTATGTGCTCTGGCTTTTCTGCATCTGGACTAAACGCCACGGAAACGACGCCACAAAAGGACTTTTGCCCACTTCATCTCTCGTGCTCCTACTCTCTCTTCCACCGGCTTTTTGCTCATACCTTGTACAAAGCAAACTGATGGCCATCCTTCCATTTTCCCACGTAACGAACGCGCTTCTCGCCTTGAGTGCGAGCGGGATACTATTTCTTCTTCTCTTTCTCCCCTTTGCCCTCCGCTTTCTACCGGAATTACGAACATATATCATACGCATTGCCAAACGCTGCAGGCGAAAGGCGTGAGGGAAACAGCTTTCAAGGAGCGCTGCCTCCGCCCAATACACGTCAGGATCCGGGTCCGATGGGGGAAAAAGACAGGGGAAGCGAGGGAAACAACGGAAGCCAGAAGCCTCGCGACACATAAAGAAGGAGACCAACGGCCAAAAGAAAGAAAACAGCCTCGCTAAAGCTTCCCGTCCGGCAAAGCGGCAGGGCAAGTCTTGGCCGTTGGAAAAAAGGAAAAGCCGGCACACCCATGGGTGTCAGGGCATCCAGCAGAATATGGGAAAGGGCACCGAGAGAAAGCCCCAGAAGGATATCACGAACAAAAACGGGAGAAACGGACGGGGGCAGAAAATCAGCAACCGTTCTTTCGGCAAAAAAGGCTGCATACACGCCGCCGAGCCATATGCCGAACCAGTGACTTCCACCCCTGTGCACCATCCTGAAGGCACGCTGACGTCCCTGCCTTGTTACGGAGAGAAGGGAGGCCAGACGCTGATCCAAAAGATCGGGAAGAACGGCCCCGAAAAAGGCGGCAGCCGTTGCAGCAGCGGAATAGCCGAAGGCCACCATCATCGCGAGCGCGGAAACTTCATGTGTTTTCCAGGTCATGGTATTCTGTACTGTTCCCTCGTAAAAACCGGGGCAGCATTCGCCCTGAACGTTCCTCATTTTTCGGCACATACAGGAAAGGCTGCGTGCTCCTCAGACAGGGGGCAACGGATCAGCGGGAAACATCCTTCCCCGCAGCCATGCAATGCCCATTTCTTTTTCCCTTGCTCTTTCTCACCGCGATATCGTTCCCCCCCTCCTTTTTCCCTGCGTGACGCGCTGAAACACGAAGAATGCGCGCACCGCTTTTTTTATCAACGTCAGCTGACGACAGACCTGAAAGAGAGAGGCTGCTGCCCGAAGAAACGGCCTCTGCATCTTCAAGCAGCACCAGCCCACGAGTGCTGCAGCCGTAGCGGGCCTTGCCGGAAAGCGTCGGAACAGAAAACGGTGCAGAAATAATCCGGCAACGGTCATCATCTCTCCGCTCATCCGAAGTGGAGAGAAGGAGGGGAGAAAGAGAAAGGGCGTCCTTGGCAAGACCGGCATCGCGCGAAAGCTTGGTCAGCCACGTCGGGGCTCCTTCCAGGTCGAAGGTAAAATGACACCAGGTCTTTCTGCCTCGTCCCTGCATGAGCGGACACGGTGCCGAATGGGGGCAGGGAAACACTGAAGAAAATCCCAAGGCAAGAGCTTCCTCGCGAAGAGATGTGATAATTTTTCCGCCAAGACGCGTCCCCGGTTCAACAAAAAGAACCTGGGAGCGGCGATCCTCCGCCCCGAGCCGTTGCGTAAGGCGGGAGAGATCCGAGAGGAACGACTGAAGAATTTCCTGTCCTTCCTCTTCCTCCTCTGCCTCTCCCCGGCCATGTCTCGGTCTGCTTTGCATGATCTCGTTCAGGACGTTGGCCGCCGTTACAAGCCAGGGGGAGGGGGTGATATGTCTTTCCTGGCAGAATGCCGAAAAAATACGCATAGCATGCTCAAACCCGGCATTAAGCGGAATGACGGTCCAGGGGGGGACTCCCTCCTCCCTTGCCAGCTCTGAAAAAAGACGAATTCCCATATCCAGGGGCTGTCTGGAACGGTCCGAAGCAATAACAGTGACGGGTAAAGAACGAAATTCGGGTTTTGAAAGCCAAAGAGCTATGGGGACGGTCAACGGTCCTGAGCCAAGATCAAAAAGAAGCGGCTGCTTCTCCGGGGGACTAATAAGCGGAAGATACGGAAAAAGGCGTGTGAGACGCACAATGTTCCACGGCAGGAAATAGTAGCAGTAGGCACTGATAGCCGCGGGTTTGCTCCAGTAGGGATGGGCAAGAAGAGAACGGTCCGAGGTCAGGACCCGTGAGAGATCGGCCACATCCATGGGGAGTGTGCGCAGATGAGCACCGAGAGGACGCACGCGGCGCAGGACATCCAGAAAACGGGCAAGTTCCTTGCGTATCCGCTTTGAAGGAGCCAAAAAACAGGGTGTGGCCTCAGGCCAGGACGGTTTTCTGTCCGCCTCGCGACGAAGTCCATCGACACACCTGCGTCCTGATTGACAAGACGGCTTTTGTTCCGCCGTCCAGGCTTTTTTTTTGTTTTTCTCTTCCGGTTGCACCGAAAATTTTTCCTGCTCTTTCTTCCCCATTTCTTTCCCTCTTCAAAAACGCATGGCTGCAAAAAAATTTTCCTCAAAACCCGGATCTTCCGTCAACTGGAGAAGAACAGCCTTGTGGCAAAGTTCTGCCAGATGATCTCTGAGGGATGGTCTGCACAAGAGCAGTCCAGCCCCCTTCAGCGAGGTGTTTCCCAAGGCCTCTACACGTTCACCAAGCCCTTTCGGGAGAAAGGAAAGTGCTTCCAGGTCACGGCCCGAGACGTGCGCTCCCAGGGCGCCCGCGACTAAAATCCGTTTAATCTCAAAAGGCGAGCATCCGGCTTTTGCCGTAAGTCCGGCAAGCGCGACGGAAAACGAGGCCTTCACCTTAAGGATGGCCTCAATGTCATCAAGGGTCAAAACTACGTTCTGGGGCAGAAAAAGGGCAGGGATGTCCCTTATCTCCCGCAAGCCTGCGATAATTTTCCGACAGAGCGGCATGGTCTGACGCCGCTCAAACTGTCCGTCAGCACGTACTACGCCCACGCCGCGAAGAAGGGCCAGAAGGGAGAAGTAACCGCTGGCGGATATTCCCCGTGCGTCCTCGAGAGCAGCCGAAGGATCATAGGCTGCAAGGCCGTTCGGCGAAAGGGCAAACCGCGTGATGACAGAGGGTCCTGCCACCTGACCGCAACGCATGCCAATCCCCTCCATGGCTGGTCCCATGGGAACACTCGTTACAAAAAGCCGGCCGCTGCTGTCCAGCAGTGCGAACTCCGCATTTGTTCCGAGATCGATGAGAAGCCATGGGGGAGGCACCTTGCCAAGGCAAAAGGCAATGCCCGCACTGACGTCACCGCCCACAAACGGACCAAGAAGAGGCGGAATATAGCAGGGAGGGAAGGAGGAAAAGCACACCTCCTCATGCCCCGTGTGCGAAAGTCTATACGGTGCGGCACAAAGCCCCGACACATCACGGTCCAAAAAAATATCCGTCATAGCGGTATTGGCGGCAAGACAAACGGCCGATAAGGCCCTAAAGGGACATCTTCGTCCCACATCCCGGACGAGAGCTTCCCTCACCCGCGTGGAAAGCAGATTTCGTTTTTCAGGATCCCTTGCTGCCTGCAGCCTGCTTATGACGTCGCTTCCCACTCCTCCCTGGGGATTAAACAGGGTCCCCTCATAAAGCGGTTTTCCCGCTCCGTCGCCATCAAGCGCCAAAACGGCCCATGCCAGTGTTGTCGTGCCAACGTCAACGGCGAGACCGAGGGGCGACGGAGGCGGTGACATGACGTCCGAAGATTTCTCCGGAGCCCCCTCTTCTGACAAAGAGCTGAAGGCGTCGTCCGGAAGGGCAAGAATAATCCTGCCACTCCTGTGAGAGATCCGCGTCTGGCAGCCGAGGCGAAAACCGCGATCCAGCTCCTCCCGGGAAAAAAACGACTCTTCCTTTTGCGTTGGAGGAGGGGGGGCGGAAAGAAAACGCAGCCGGCAACGCCCACAGAGCCCAAGCCCACCGCAAAGGGGTCTCGAAACGATTTCTTCAGAAAGCCAGAGAATATGGGACACGGGATCGGAAAAATTGTCAGGCACGTGAAGAAGGAGGGAGGCAGGGAAGCGCTCCGTGGTAATGTCCTCTTCATGGAGGAGGTCGATGTCCCCGCCAAGTGCGGAAAAAGGGATGAGATGAATATCCATGGCGTACTTCCCGCTGTTGCGCTGTAGCGGTTTCTCCTCCTCTCCCGGTAAGGGTCCCGTTTTGAAAAGAGTGCAGGAGAAGCGGAAAATAGGCAAGGAAATCCTGACAAGGCTTCAGAAGTAAGGGGGAGTCCGCATAAAGGCCTCAAAAAAAGATGCCACTCCCTTTACGGGAAAACCTTGACTATGACTCCCCTTTTGGTAGATTTTTTCTATGACGAACAGGCCCCTGCGATGCCCTGTCCGTCCATAAGGAGGCAGCAGACACCGAGAATCTGCTGAAAAACGGTATGAATAAAGTCTTGGCGCAGGATGAAGTTGATGCCCTCCTGAGAGGACTCTCAGGCGGTGAAATCGAAAGCGAGCCGGAAATAGACGAGGATACGGACGGTATCGTTCCTTTTGACCTGACCAATCAGGACCGCATCATTCGCGGTCGTATGCCGGTTCTCGAAATCGTCAACGACCGTTTTGCCCGTCTTTGTACAAACGCGCTTTCAAACGCTGTCCGAAAACGCGTCGAACTCAACCCAATTTCCATCGACATGACAAAATTCGGGGATTTCATGCGTTCACTCCCCGTGCCCACATCCATCAATATATTCAAAATGGATCCTCTGCGTGGCAATGCCCTCATGATCGTTGATTCCCGCCTCGTTTTTGCCCTTGTTGAAAACGTCTTCGGCGGTGCGGGCTCGCAGCCAAAGGTCGAAGGACGTGAATTCACCCGTATCGAGCAGGCCGTGGTCAACCGTATCGTAAAAATCGCCCTTGAAAATATGGAGGAATCCTGGAGACCCGTACACGATGTAAAGCTTGAACTTGTCAGAAGCGAAATCAATCCGCAATTCGCGACCATTGTGCCGCCGAGCGACGTGGTTGTGATCATAAGCTTTGAGGTTGAGCTCGAAACATCCCTCGGATCCATGATCATCTGTCTCCCCTACGCCACGATCGAGCCCATCAGAGGGAAACTCCATGCCAGCTTCCAGACAGAACGCCTTGAGGTGGACCATGCCTGGATGAACCGTCTGAAGGAACGGCTCATGGAAACGCCCGTTGAACTTGTCGTAAAATTCGGCCAGACAACCATCAGTGGCAATCAGCTTCTGCGCATGCAGGTTGGTGACGTGATCGTTCTCAACGCCGACGTCGAGGACATGCTGACATGCACGGTTGAAGGTGTCGAAAAATACCAAGGCATAGCCGGGACCGTCAAAGCCATGAAAGGCTTTCAGATCGTCAAGGAAAAAGAACCGAACTTCACCTGAGCCTCTCCTTATGCTGTCTCTGTTACGTACCTCCTTCCATTGCTGAATTCTGCTTCATTCCACCCGCAACCGGAGGAAAAGGATCTCCCCTCAATACCATAGCCACGGAAAGACCTCCTGAAACGACAGCTAAAGAGAGGCCAATATTCCGTTCAGGCCTTTTCTCCTTCCCGTTTGTGTGGGAGGCGACATGGCCTCACATGTTGCCACAACACCCACATACGCCCCCTAGTGTATAAGAGCCTGCGACGTCTACCACCCCTCCCCCTCGCGCCATCGCAATAAAGGAAGACAGCTCCGGCTAACGCACCTTCGGCATGCGTGTTCCTCTGCCCCTTGAACAAACAAAAACCCGCTTCCAGGAAGATTGAAGCGGATCCTTTTACGTCGTAATCGAAACAAGGTTCTCACTCAGGATCGTTTTACCGGAAATGCTCCGAACGCATCATGAGTTTGATTCGATTGATCTGATTGACCTCACTCGCCCCCGGATCATAGTCAAGGGCAATAAAATTGGCTTCCGGATAGCGGCGTTTCAATTCGCGCATAAGCCCCTTGGCCACTACATGATTTGGCAGACAGCCGAAGGGCTGCACACAAAGAATGTTCTGGACACCACTCTCAAGCATACGAACCATTTCAGCCCCCAGAAGCCAGCCCTCTCCCGACTGCTGCCCCAGAGAAATAAGATTGCGTGTCTTCGCTCGCAGGGAATGGAAACTGCTTGGGGACAAAAAACGTTTCGAACAGGCAAAAGCAAGGCGCATGCCAAGGCGTGTAGCCTCCAGGAAGGCAATGCCCAGCGTAGCGAGCCTGGCATCTCGTTTCGGTCCGGCCAGGTGACGATAGTTAAAGATGTGGTCGTAGAGGCAGTACATGGCAAAATCCATGATGTCCGTCGAAACGACCTCCCCCCCCTCAGCCTCAATCACCTCAACGGCGTGGTTGTTGGCATCCGGGTGGTACTTGAGCAGGATTTCCCCAACGATGCCGACACGCTGGCGGCGCTTCTCCTCTCTTAAAGGCAGGCGGTCAAAATCGCGGATCATGGAGAACATATTCCACTCAAAGGCCAGAATATTCCCGGAAAGGACATTCTGCCTGGCCTTTTCAACCCACTTCCGTTTCAAACGTTCAATAGAGCCCGCATCCCGCTCATAAGGACGAATACGGTTGATCATGCGGGAAAGCGCGTCTCCATAGTGCCCGGCCATTATCATACGGAAAAGCATAGCCCGCGTCATACGAATGCCCGGTCCCTGAATCCCCGTCGCGAGGGAAAGAATGGGGATTGTGCCAAGCCCCGCATCCACCATGGCCTTGCGCAAAAGACCTGCATAGTTGGTTGCCCGGCATCCGCCTCCGGTCTGCGGAATCAGAAGAGCTATGGAATTCTTGTCAAAACGCCCGCTCTGAACAGCCTGCAGAAGCTGCCCGATCACCACAATAGCCGGGAAACAGGCGTCATTGTTTACATAGCGCAAACCCAGGGCAATCGCCTCGCGGTCAACCGTCGGAAGCAGGCAGGCCTTGAAACCGCAGCCTTCAAAGACCGCTTCTATAAATTCAAAGTGAATGGGGGACATTTGCGGAATAAGGATCGTGTGGGTCTTTCGCATGCTGTCCTGAAAAAGAGGGGGGGAAGGATCGCTTTGGGGCCGGGTGCAACGGATTGTGCGCTGCTTTTCGCGCATTGTGGCAATAAGTGAACGGATGCGTATCCTCGCCGCCCCGAGATTTGTACCTTCGTCGAGTTTGATCTGTGCGTACAGACCTCCGCCCTTCCCGACAAGTTCCTCCAGCTGATCGGAGGTAATGGCATCAAGCCCGCAGCCAAAGGAGAAAAGCTGCAGGACAGCCAAATTATGATGATGGGTCACAAAGGATCCCGCCCGATACAGACGGGAATGATAAGTCCACTGGTCAACCACCCGCAACTCGGCAGGATACACATTATACGACGAGACAGCGTCCTCCGAAAGGACCGTAATTCCGAGAGAGGCGATAAAATCGGCAATACCATGGTGAACTTCCGGATCAACATGATAGGGATGGCCGGCAAGCACGATGCCAAATTCCTGTTTCGCCGCAAGGTCCCCCAGAAGTGATGCACCATAGGCGCGAACATCTTCGTGATACTTGTCAAGAGCGTCAAAGCCTTTTTGGACAGCGGCCTCAAGCTCTGACAATGAAAAGCCGCTGAAAAAAGGAATTTCATGCAGACGTTGTGCGAGTCTCTCACGTGAAAGAGGAAGAAAAGGGCAAAGATAGGTCACGCCCTCCTGCTGCAGCTCTTCGATATTGTTACGCAAGAGTTCCGGATAGCCGGCTACCACGGGGCAGTTGAAGTTACCAGCCGACCCGGGGAAAGACTTCGGCTGTTCCTGCTCTCTTGGAAGGCAGGGGAAAAAAATTGTTTTGACCCCCTGTTCGAACAGGTCAAGTACATGTCCGTGGGCCAGTTTTGCCGGATAACAAACCGTCTGGGAAGGAATCGTCGCATAGCCGCGGTAATACAATTTTCTGCTGGAGGCCCGGGAGAGAACGACCTGGAAGCCAAGGGCTGAAAGGAGGGTAAACCAGAGGGGATAATTCTCATACATGTTAAGAGCCCTCGGGATGCCAATCCTGCCTCTCGGCGCATTCTCCACCGGGGTGTAATAGGAAAAGAGACGGGCGTATTTCCAGTCGTACATATTGGGCCTGGATTCCTTTCCTCTGCCGCTTCCCCGTTCGCACCGGTTTCCGGAGACAAAATGGCGACCGCCGGAAAAAGAAGAAACCGTCAGACGGCAGTTGTTCGGACAACGCCCGCAGCGGGTCATCTTGGTTGTGACGGAAAACGCGGCAAGCTCTTCCCGTGAAAGAAGGGAAGACGGAATCCCGTGCTGACGGCGCCCCACGATAAGGGCAATGCCAAGAGCTCCCATGAGCCCTGGAACCGACGGCCTCACGACCGGGTGACCGAGCTCGAGCTCAAGGGCACGCAGGAGTGCATCGTTGGCAAAGGCTCCGCCCTGTGCCACCACGTGATCGCCCAGATCTTCTATATTTGTGATCTTCATCACTTTGTAGCAGGCATTCTTGATCACAGATCTCGAAAGGCCCGCAGCAATGTCTCCGAGAGCAACACCTTCCTTCTGGGCCTGTTTGACCCTGGAATTCATAAAAACCGTGCAGCGTGTGCCAAGGTCAACGGGATTCTCGGCCGTAAGGGCCAATTCAACAAACTCCTTGAGGGGAATACCGAGGGACTGGGAAAAATTCTCGATAAACGAACCACAGCCCGAAGAACAGGCCTCATTCAAGGAAATCCGATCAATGGCATCGTTTTTGATGCGCATGCACTTGATGTCCTGCCCCCCGATGTCGATAACAAAAGAGACCTCTCTGTCAAAAAAGCGGGCAGCCGTATAATGAGCAACCGTTTCGACCTCATTGATGTCAAGATGAAGGGCCTCCGTGAGCAGGGCAGCACCGTATCCCGTGGCTCCGGCCCCCGCGATTTCCAGGCCGGGAGGCATTTTTTGATAAATATCTTTCAAAATATCAAGCGCGCTCTGAAGGGGATCACCACGGTTCGGGGCATAGTGGGAATAGAGAAGTTCCGAATCTTCTCCGATAAGCACGGCCTTGATGGTGGTTGAACCGGAGTCAAACCCAAGCCAAGCCTTACCCTGAGCCTGTTCAAGAGGTTTAGTGGTACAAAGAGAGGTGCCATGGCGGGCAGTGAAAGCCTCGCGCTCAGCGGGGGAGGAAAAAAGAGGGGGAAGGCGGTCTGAAGAATGTGTCCGGGAATGGGACCGAAGCGTTTCGAGAAAAGCCGGCAGCGTACTTTCAAGGCCCTCCTCCTCAGCGTGAAAGGCTGCTCCAATGGCCACAAAATATTCCGCGTTTTCAGGAAAAACCGCTTCATTGATCTGGGAAAGTGTTTGACAAAAACGCTGCTGCAAGAACGGAAGAAAGGTCAGGGGACCACCGAGAAAGACTACCTTGCCAGATATTTTTCTCCCGTGGGCAAGACCGCTAATCGTTTGGTTAACAACGGCCTGAAAGACGGAGGCCGCAATATCCTCCCTTGAACAGCCTTCATTGAGGAGGGGAAGGATGTCCATCCTTGCAAAGACACCGCAGCGGGACGCAATGGGATATATGGTTTCGGATTGTGCTGCAAGCTCGTCAAGCCCGCTCGCGTCTGTGCCGATAAAGGAGGCGATTTGGTCGATAAAGGCGCCCGTTCCCCCGGCACAGGTCTCATTCATACGCTGCTCAATGCCGCCGGTCAAAAACATCATTTTGGCGTCTTCACCGCCGAGCTCGATGACCACATCTGCGTCAGGGATCAGGCGACCAATGGCAAGATGGGAAGACAGAACCTCCTGGAGAAAGGGAGCGCCGAGCTCCGTCGCAATATCAATGCCGCCAGAACCCGAGACGCAGAGCCGGACAGAAACGGATCCGATCTCATCAGCCACACGCTCAAGCAGAGACACCGTATGAGCCCGCACATCCGAGTGGTGACGCTCGTAATGCCGAATACATATAGCCCCTTCAGGGTCAAGAACAATCACCTTAACAGTTGTAGACCCTATATCAAGACCAATATGATACGGACAGGGCATTCCATTCTCCTCTCAGGACAAGGCGTGACGGAAAGAAAAGGCGGTCTCGAACTGAAAAAAGGTTAAAAACCCGCTAGCGTCCCGCGATCCAATAGGTATCGGGACTCTCGCTGAGAAATCCGTCTGTCACGGAAAAAAAACCACTTTGCTTAAAGAGCTGATGATAATCCCTCCGGGTGCGGCGCCATCCCCAGAACTGCTGAGGCCGCACCCCGAGATAGTGCAGAAATGCCCGAATCACGTTTTTGATGATGTTGACGAAACTCCCGACAACGGAATCCTCCTGCAGATAGGAAGAGGAGAGACAAAGCAGCTCGCTTCCGGGATCAAGCTGTCCAGTGAGTGCTGAAAACAAAATGAGGAGATCACGTGTGGAGATACTGTAATCAACAGCGGAAAGGTAAATCAGATCGTAGCGGATATCTGAGGGAAGACAGACCGGAGGGAAGCCGATAAAGACACGATCCGTGGGAAGCAGGGGACGAAGCCATTTGAGGCCGACAGTGCTCGGTTCATTGACGTAAAGTTCTATGTCAGGGAGATTCTCAAGCAGAATTTTTTCCATATAGCCTACGCCACAGCCGATGGAAAGGACACGAAACGGCTCACTTCCCCTTCCTCTGTCAGCCAGGCGATTTTTGATCCGCTCGCAGAGCCACGCGGCTATCGCACGCTTGTTGGCCCGCCAGTCTTCAGGCAGGGCCTCCCAGCTGGAATACCGCGCAAAGAGTTCCTCATAAAATGTGGAATAAAACTTGGAACCGGCAAGATGAAAAAAGGACAGATGAGATATCGTGGTAAATGGAATTCCTTGCCAGCTTTCTTGATAAAAACGCCGCACGCCTGCACCCCCGTTGAGCCTACACTGAACGTCCCATATTAACGCAGCCAAAGACTTCCCGCAACAGAACAGGACACATATCGAAGAAGAATTGTATCCGTGTATAAGTGATCAAGGCAAGATACTGATCTTCGAATATCTAAAAATGCAGTACATTTAAAAACCGTCTTTATGTACATTTTTATATTAAAAAGCAGTATTTTTTGGCAATCCTAAATGTTAATAAACTATTTTCATAATACAATGTTGAGATAAATTTATGTATTACAGTCATAAAAATAAAAAACAAAAACTATAAAATCTTTTTTTTCAATAAATTATCAATGTTATTCAAAAATAAATATTTCAATATAAAATATATAATACAGAAAAAAACACGCTGCAAAGATAGCAAAAATGCAACGTATGGTGGAACAAATCATTCAGTGCGAGGCTGCGGCATAAGACCTGGCAGGCGTTCAAGAAGCAGTTTCTGAGCCTCATAGAGTTTTCGCATCTCTGGATTTTCCCTTTCACGCACGGGCAGATTCGGGTAGGCCTTAAAAGCGTTTTCCGCCATAGCCGCGCTAACAAGAGGCTTGAAAATCTGGTCAGGCATGTCCGCATACTCTCCGATGGAGGCCGGATTCTCCTGCACCTTTCTTACAAGCTCCAACAAAAGCGACCCCATAATCGACTGTACATTCTTTGACTTCAAAACACCACTTGGAACCTGTTCAAAAACTTCGGGTCTCTCGCGCAGGATCTGTTTGTAGTATCGCCCCATGGGACTTTCATCAAAACCCGGAGGCAGTTCAAGATAGCGCTCCCGGTTACGGCTCGCAAAAAGATCATGACCTGACCGCATAAGGCCTTCGTCAAAGGCATCCTCCCAGACACCTCTGCCCTGCGAAAGCGAGGAGCCGACGTAGCGCATGGCCTTTTGACAGTACCCCTCCAGAGTTCCTTTTCCAAGATAGGTATTATAGTATCGTTTCCACGCTTCCGCCCTCTTTTCAAGACTTGTGAGCGTGGAAAAACGAATTCCCTTAAGGGTAAGAACTCCTATGCACAGGGCACAGCCATACTCAAGGTTTGTCACCACATTATCTTCCTCGCTCAAATTCGGATTCCTGAACTGTACTATCTTTTTATACAGAAGGGGATTCCGCCTTGAAAGGCGTGCATGCGTATCGTTCGCCGTGGCCGGCTCAATCTGCCAAACAGACTGAGCTGGTCCCTTCACCTGTCTCACATAATAGCCGAAATCGGATTCGGCAGCGGCGATCTCAAGCAAAAAGACTGACGCATATTCGGGGTGGACACCAAGATAGAGGGAGACGTTTCGGCACAGCAGCCGCATTTCTTCAAGCGGCAGGGATCTGCGCCCCTTCCATGTAGCGTGTTCGCCGGGATTGTCGGGCGAAAAAACCGGAAAGGCGGAAGGAGAGAGAACAGCGGAAAACAAGGGATATCCGGGGAGAATCCCTGGGGAGAAGAAAAGAAGGAATGGCAGAAAAAGAAGAACATAGGGGGGGAAAAAAACGTTGCGTCCTGACACGAAACCTCCCTGAACATCACGGAAATGTCAATATTATCCCTTCAAAACGATTACATCAAGAGTCTTTTTTCTATAATAATATAAAAAATAGAAACTATAAATATGGTATAATACTGCTCTATACGCTCTATTTTTCAAAATAAGTATCAAAAAAACGTATTAAATAATGCATCAAAGCTCATCATGACTATTATAAAAATACTATATCAAATTAAAACATACCATCAATCAAGCAATCTTTAAAATATGAATAATATCTTTTCAAGCATGCACACATCACGTACTGCCCTACGATCCATGGAACTTGTACAGGAAGTGGCCGCGCACAATGTGGCTAACGTCAGCACAGAATCATTCGTGCCAGACAAAGTACACCTTTCTTCTGCGGAACCTTTGGCAGGCGTTCGCGTAAGCGGCATACTCAAGGAAGCCCCTCCCGCAGGCCCCACAGAGGATTCCGGCGCAATAAACGCGGCAAAACAGGAACATGTCCCGTCGGGAACAAACCTCGGGCAGGAATTCACGACCATGATTTCAAACGAAAGGTCCTTTGAGGCAAACACCAAGACGCTCCAGACGGCCTCGGATATGATCGGAAGTCTTTTTGACACCGTAACCTGACGTACCACAAGCCGGAACAGGATCAAAGAGTTTCCGGTATTAACCGGCTGTACGGATATTCTTCAAAGGCAACCTTCCTCCCGGTGGATTCTCATCGGTCCATCTTCAACATGCGGAGGAGTGCACGGGTATCGCAAGAGGCCCGCACCCGGGAAGCCGAACAGGATACACCGAGTATTCGCCATACAAAAACGCCCCTGAAAAACAGGGGCGTTTCCGTCTTAAGGGGGATGATGTCCTAACTCCGGTCCTCCAACGCGGCAATGGCCGGCAAGACCTTTCCTTCAAGAAGCTCAAGGGAGGCTCCGCCACCCGTGGAAATATATCCCATCTTCGAGGCCAGATTGTATTTTTCAACGCAGGCAACCGAATCTCCACCGCCTACAACAACAAAGGCCTTTGAGGCGGCAAGGGCCTCAGCCAGGGCGACAGTTCCCTTGTGAAAGGGTTCGATCTCAAAGGCTCCCATAGGGCCATTCCAGACAACAGTCTCTGCGCTAGCCAGCACATCCGCATACGTCTTCTCTGTCTTCGGGCCTATATCAAGGATCATTTCATCGGCGGGTATGGCGTTAACATCAACAGTACGAGGGCTCTGACCCGCAGCAAATTCTTTGGCCGTCACAACATCCACCGGCAGGGGCATCTGCACGTTCTTGGCTTTTGCCAGGTCAAGAATTTTCCGTGCATCTTCAAGAAGATCAGGCTCACAGAGGGATTTTCCTACCGCCACCCCACGGGCCGCAAGGAAGGTATTGGCGATACCACCGCCAACGATCAGAATATCCACTTTTTCCAGAAGATTGGTCAAAACACCGAGCTTGGTCGAAACCTTGGCACCACCGATAATAGCGGCCATCGGACGTTTGGGACTGCTCAAAACTTTGGAAAACGCTTCAACCTCATTAACCATAAGAGGACCTGCGCACGCCACCTTGGCCTTGCGGACGGCGCCTTCCGTTGACGCCTGAGCCCTGTGGGCGGTACCAAAGGCGTCCATCACATAGACATCACCGAGGGCGGCAAGCCTTTCGGCAAGGGATGGGTCATTTTTCTTTTCGCCCTTGAAAAAACGGATATTTTCGAGAAGCATGCACTCCCCGGGCTTCACCTTGCAGTCCTCTATCTTGCCTGCCACAGAGACAGGTATCTGCAACGCGTCCGAAATAGCCGCCGCAACAGGTTTCAACGAAAACTCCTCTGCATATTCCCCTTCGGTCGGACGTCCCAGATGCGACAGAAGAATCACACCGGCCCCCTTCTCAAGAGCCATCTTGACCGTGGGAAGAGCCGCACGGATTCGTTTATCGTTGGTGATGACCCCGTTTTTCATGGGGACATTGAGGTCCTGTCGTATGACAACTGTCTTGCCCTTCACATCAAGATCTGCGAACTTCTTCATAATTTTTTCCAGCATAAACCCCGTCTTGTACAACGAGATGGAAACGCTGCCTCCGTGTTTTTCCTCGATTTCCGTCCCCCGTGGCGCACTCATGCCCAGAACAGACAAAGGCCGTTACGCGCGGAAGGCCAGTTTTCAATACAACGACTCGGCCTTGCGGGCAAAAAAGGTGAACATCCCATTCGACGCCCTTACGAAAGAAGGCGCTTGGCCTCCTCAAGCACGTGGTCAACAGTAAAGCCGAAATGTGCCGCACAATCCTTCGCCTTGGCTGAAAGACCAAAGGAATCCATGCCGATCACACTCCCGTCAAGACCTACATACTTCCACATGTAATCAGATTTGGCGGCTTCTATCGCAACCCGGGCGCGCACGCTCTTTGGAAGGACCTCTTCTTTCCACGCTTCATCCTGTTCGTCGAAGAGCTCACAGGAAAAAAGCGAAACAAGACGAATCCGGCGACCCTGATCCGTGAGTGCCGTATAGGCCTCAAGAGCCAGTTCCACTTCCGAGCCTGTCGCAAGCAGAATGAGTTCCGGCGTGCCTTCACAATCACGCAAAATATACCCTCCCTTCTCCATGGATGAGAACATCACGGCATCTCGGGAGTAAAAAGGTAATGTCTGACGGGAAAGCACAAGACAGGACGGTTCCTTTCTCTCAATGGCAAGTTTCCAGGAAACGGCCATTTCCACCGAATCACAGGGTCTGTACACCGTCAGGCCGGGAATGAGTCTGAGTCCGGGAAGCTGCTCCACCGGCTGATGGGTCGGGCCGTCCTCACCGACGAAAATGGAGTCGTGCGTGAAGACATATATGACGTGTGTCCCCATAAGCGCGCTCAGGCGCAGGGCGTTTCTCGCCTGGTCCGAGAAGGACAGGAATGTCCCTGCATAGGGAATAAATCCGCCATGCTGAGCCATGCCATTCATGATACAGGCCATTCCGAATTCCCGTACGCCGTAAGAAATGTAGTTACCGGAAAACGAGTCTTTTGAAAGGAGGACAGATGAAGGCGTCTTTGTTCCCACAGATCCCGTCAGATCAGCTGACCCGCCGATCAGCTCGGGCAACTGGCCTGTCAGGAAGGAAAGACATTTTTGCGATGACTTCCGTGTGGCAAGGCTTTCCTTGTCCTCCATACTTTTGACGATAAGACTCTGCACAAGGTGATCCCAGTCTTCGGGAAGAAGAGCGTTTGTGCGGCGTTCAAATTCATGGAAAAGATCGGGGTACGATTCGGCATAGGCCGCATACAGTTTCTTCCATGTCTCTTCCTGACGTTTTCCAAGTTCTCTGGCGTCCCAGGCCTGATAAAAATCCTTCGGAATCTCGAAAGGCGCATACTCCCATTCATAAGCGGCTTTTGCTTTGGCAATGCTCTCCGGAGAAAGAGGGGAACCGTGACATTTTGCGCTGTCCTCTTCCGGAGCCCCGAAGCCGATGTGCGTCTTGCAGTAAATTAGGGTCGGACGTGCAAGATCCGACTGAGCCTCTTTCAGCGCCCGGTCGAGTGCCTTGGCATCGTGTCCGTCAATGGGCCCCAGAACCTGCCAGCCGTATGACTTGAAACGACGGCACACATCGTCCGTAAACCAGCCGTCAACGTTTCCGTCAATGGAGATGCCGTTCGCATCGTAATACACAATAAGCCGTCCGAGTCCCCATGTTCCTGCAAGCGAGCAAGCCTCGTTTGTGACCCCTTCCATCAGGCATCCGTCACCGCAAAAACAGTAGGTAAAGTGGTCTATAAGAGGGAAACCGGGACGGTTGAAGGTCGAAGCGAGCATGCGCTCGGCAAGGGCCATTCCGACGGCCGAAGAAAGCCCCTGACCAAGGGGGCCAGTTGAGATCTCCACGCCGGGGGTAACCCCGAATTCGGGATGGCCTGGCGTTTTGGATCCAAGCTGACGAAAGGCCTTGATGTCATCAATGCTCACATCGTAGCCTGTCAGGTGCAAAAGACCGTAGAGCAGCATAGATGCGTGCCCGTTTGAAAGAACAAAACGGTCCCGGTCAATCCAGGAAGGATCCGCCGGATTATGTTTCAACCCATGACGCCAGAGGGATTCAGCCATATCAGCCATGCCAAGGGGCGCCCCGGGATGACCTGACTGAGCGTTATTGATGGCATCAATGGCAAGAACCCTGAGGGCATTGGCCAATTGTCTACGAGTCGGCATGAAAACTCCTTACTTCTCTCATACGGTTGACACACTACGTTCTGCCCGTCACACGCAACATCGCCGGAGAAAATTCCCTCATCAAGCCTTGCCTTCAGGCTCATGTTTCTCCTGGGCCGGCATCTCCGTACGGTTGCACACTGTCAGAACCTTCCTCTCCGCGCCCCGTCATCATGACCTCAGGGGCACAGATTACCGGACGCGCGGCGTTTTCATCTCGCGCATGCTGATTCCTCTGTCAGGGAATGCCAGATCACGGGCAGGAAGGGGCATGCACTCCCTGCTGTGCCGCATACGTAGCACGTTTTGAATCAGGGAAGCAGCAGCCGGAAGACGGTGTGCTCCCGTTGCGAGACGGGCTGCACACGGACCTAACGCCACATCTCGAAAAAAACACCTTGCTTAAGAAAACTGACACGGGCAAAAAAGGCGGACAGATACTGTCAGCGGGCATGTGACCAGGTCAGACATGACTTCCTGCGGACAGGTTTTGGCGCTGCGAAGCGGGAAAGGCTTTCCGAATAGGGTTTATGGCCGAAAAAAGAAGATCCCGAAACCAGGATATCGGCACCTTGCTCCACAAGTGCAGCACAGTTTTCGGGCGAAACACCGCCGTCAACCTCTATGGCAATATCAGGGAATCCGCTTGTTTCAAGAAGGGAACGGCAGGCTGCGATTTTCTGCAGGGAGCGTGGCAAAAAGGACTGGCCGGAAAAGCCGGGATTCACGCTCATAATAAGCACAAGATCAAGGACATCAGCAATCCAGGGAAGAACAGAAAGATCGGTTGCCGGATTGAGGGCAATACCGGCCTTGACTCCGCGCTGACGAATAGCCTCAAGCGTCCGCTCTATGTGGGTTTCAGCCTCGGCATGGACCACAAGCAGATCCGCACCGGCATCGACAAAGTCGTCTATGTAGCGGAGAGGATCGCGAACCATAAGGTGGACGTCAAAAAAGAGAGAGGAGCGGGAACGCAGACTTTTGATCACCGGCGGCCCGAAGGTAATATTGGGCACAAAGGCGCCGTCCATGACATCCAAATGAAGCCAGGAGATTCCCGCCTCAGAAAGTGCATCTGTTTCTTCAGCAAGAAGTGCAAAATCGGCGCTCAGAAGCGATGGAGAAAGAATCATTTGTTCCTCCGCGGCCCCTGAAGAAGGTCTTTGACACGCTGCAGATCACGCTGCAGGTCATTGAGAAAGTGCTTATCGGGAACAGCCACCAGCTGCTCCGGAAAATCCTTGTCCTGCACGGCGCTTCCGTCAAGGATGCGTCTGGCCCCTTCAATGGTCATACCCTGCTCGTGGAGAAGCTGCTTGATACGTCTCAAAAGGGCAAGATTCTCTTCGGAATAGATGCGCTGGCCCTTATCCGTCCTGACAGGATCGAGCTGCGGGAATTCCGTCTCCCAGAAGCGCAGCACATAGGACTTTAACTGCAGAAGTTCCGCGGCCTCACCTATACGGTAGGTTTTTCCGCCCATTCTCCCCCCCACTACATGCTAAATACGTACGCCCAGCACCGACTGCAGCTTATTTGCCACATTGGTGCGCTCCTTATCCACTTCGCTGTCTTTCAGGGTCTTCTTGGCGTGTCTGAACGTTAGGCGGAAAGACAGATGCTTGTCGGTCTTTCCTTCCGGCTCATAAAGAGAGACAAAGGCGATGTCTTCGATAAGAGGATTTTTCTGCGCCCGTATGGCATCGATGACAGCACCAACAGTGAGTGAGGCATCGCCAATGACCGTAATGTCGCGCCGCACCGGCGGGAACGAGGGCAGCGGGGTAAAATGCACGCGAACACTCTCGGCCAGACGTTTCACCTCTTCAAGATCAATCTCACAAAGCCACACCGGTTTCTGCGCAAGATAGATATCGGCGATCTCCGGGCGCACACGCCCCATGCACCCTATGGACGCGTTTCCAAGCTCAAGACGGACAGCAGGGACAAGATAGGGATGGTCCTCTTCAGGGACAAAGCGCACCGTGCCAAGATGCAGGAAGGAGGCGAGATGCTCAACAAGACCGCGCAGATCGGAATATTCAAAATCGGCCGCTGTGAATGGCCATATGTCTTCGTTGCGCAGCCCGTGGAGCAAAATGCCGAGCATGCCGGTTTCGACCGCTCCCGTTTCACTTGATTCGTCCTTTGAAAACACATGGGCGAGTTCAAAAAGCCTGATACTCTGTGCTCCCTGAGCCAAATTGTTCCGCAGCGACTGCAAAAGTCCCGGAGCAATAGTCGTACGCAACACATTCTGATCCGAAGAAAGAGGATTCATGATGGCAATACGATTTTCGGCCGGAAGATTCAGAGCATCAAGGTCTTTCTGTCCGACAAAGCTGTAGTTGATGCACTCATTGAGACCAAGCCCTGCCCCCCAGTGACGCACACGGAGCCAAAACGAAAACTCTGACTCGGGTCTGCCGCTTCGGTCAAGGGAGAATTCCATGGGGGGGAGAACCGGTGCGATGTTATCGAGCCCGTGAACACGGCCGATCTCTTCTACAAGATCAGCAGACCGGGTAATATCGGGCCTCCATGAAGGCTGCGTGACTTTCCAGACAGGTTCCGTATCCTCCACCGGGCACCCTATACCTTTAAGCACCTTGAGGGCAAAATCCTTCCCTAAACCGACACCAAGGAGTTCGTCAGCGGAGGATGGATCGTACAGTATCTTCGCAGGCACAAAGGGCTTGGCCTCGCTGGCGTTCAGAGTCGAGGATGCCACCCCTCCTCCGAGAGAGGCGATCATGGAGCACGCCCTGTCAAGAGCCCATATGGTGCGCTGCTGATCAATTCCGCGCTCAAAACGGAATGAGGATTCCGAGGAAAGTCCCAGTCTGCGTGACGTCTTTCTGATGGAGCCCGGATGGAAGACCGCGCTCTCAAGAAACACACGTTTTGTCGTGGCCGTGATCTCACTCTCAAGGCCTCCCATAACACCCGCCAGCGCCACAGGGCGCCTGGCATCGCAGATACAGAGATCACGGGAGGTAAGAATACGTTCCTGGCCGTCCAGTGTCACAAAGGGCTCGTTCTCGTGCGCCCTGCGCACATGGATCTCCCCTCCCTGCAGGGCATCATAGTCAAAGGCGTGAAGAGGCTGTCCGCATTCCATGAGAATATAGTTGGTGACATCTACGATATTGGAAATGGGACGTACGTTGCAGGCCTTGAGCCTGTACCGGATTTTTGCAGGTGAAGGAGCAACCGTCAGGCCCGTGATCACGCGCCCTGCGTAGAGGAAGCAGCCATCTCCATCGTCAATGGTGATGGGAACCTCGCAGCCTTCTCCCTTGGCTGAAAGCGGCAATTCCGGCACGGCAAACGGCAGGTGAAAAGCCATGGCCGTCTCGCGGGCAAGACCAAGGACCGAAAGGCAGTCAGCCCTGTTAGGCGTAATGGAGAGATCAAGCACATCGCTGTCAACGTCAAGAACATCAATCAATCTCTGGCCCGCCTTCGTCTCCTCGGGAAGGACCATAATCCCCGTATGGTCATCGGAAAGCCCCAGTTCCCGTTCCGAACAGATCATCCCATGCGACGGCTGACCACGCAGCTTCGATTTTTTGATCTTAGTTCCATCGGGCAAGACGGTTCCCACGGTGGCCACGCAGACCTTCTGTCCGGCCGCCACGTTAGGGGCCCCACACACAATATCAAGAAGGGCTTCGCCGCCCACATCCACCTTGCAGCAGTGTAGATGATCGGAATCCGGATGCATGGTGCACTCAACAACGTGGCCCGTCGTAATGGCGGCAAGGTGAGCAAAGGGATGGGTAAGCTCTTCAAGCTCAAGACCAAGCATGGTCAGCTTATCCCCTAGCGCCTCCGCGCTGCCCTCATAAGGTGTAAATTCCCGAAGCCAAGAGAGTGGAAGAAGCATCGTTTAGTTCCTTATCTGAAAAGTGTGAGGCAAAAACAACAAAACTGAGGACGAGGCATGTATTCGAACGTTCAGGCAAAAAAACCGGAAACGCCCGTAATGAACATGCAGAACGGCGGACATCGCCCGTACGGACAAGTCAAAAATGCCATGCCGGCTTCGCGCTCCCGGAAGCCGGATCTGGCAGGGGACGTACATCCCCATCCCTGTCATCATACCGCCCGTAGGCGCCTCCCGGGAGGCGTTTATGCGGTGCCTTGGGCTTTGGCTGGCTGTCGATGGTGTTTCCGTACGCGTCTGTGTAGCCCATGCCCCCCTCTGCAGTACGGCCGAAGGAACCGGTCGAAGGAAGGCCTTCTGAGGGCCGCGGGCCTCCCGGAGCCTCAGTTCCCGAATTACGCGGGGTATAGACGCTGCCGGCCATGCCTTCGGCAGCGAAACAGAGTCCCAGGAGAAAACAGAAGGAAAAAAGACAACAAATACGGCGCACGAGAGGCGGTCCCTAGTACGAAAACTGCGTTAAAAAGCGCAGGTCGTTTTCAAAAAACATGCGCAGATCCCCGATACCGTATTTCAGCATGGCGATGCGCTCAACGCCAAGACCAAAGGCAAATCCGCTGACGTCAGCCGGATATTGTACGGCCTCAAAGACAGCGGGATCAACCATACCGCACCCAAGGATCTCAACCCATCCGGTTCCCTTGCACACGCGGCAGGTCTCCCCATCGGTATGGCCGGCCCCTCCGCAGAGAAAACAGGAAATATCCACCTCGGCGGAAGGCTCGGTAAAGGGAAAGAAACTCTGCCTGAAACGGACCTCGGTTCTGGGACCAAAAACACCGCGCACAAATGCCGTCAAAAGACCACGCAAATGCGCCATCGTGATACCGTGGCCAACCATAAGCCCTTCCACCTGATGGAACATGGGGGTATGGGTCAGATCGCTGTCCCGGCGGTAGACCTTTCCGGGGACAACGACAGCCAGCGGGGGCTTTTCCTTCAGCATGGTCCGTACCTGCACAGGAGAGGTATGCGTGCGCATGAGAATGGAATCCGTGATATAGAGGGTATCCTGCATATCACGTGCAGGATGCTCCGGAGGCATGTTCAACGACTCAAAATTATAGTGGTCGATCTCAACCTCGGGCCCCTGGGCAATATCAAACCCAAGACGGCCGAAAATGGAACAAATCTCTTCCATGATAAGCGTATCGGGATGAAGGGAACCCTTCCACGGTGCACGTCCGGGCAATGAAGCATCAAAACGGGCCAGGGAAGCCGCCTCCCTTGCGGCCGTGAGAGCAGCTTTCTTTTCGTCAAAGAGTCGGTTCATCTCCTCCTTGACGACATTGGCACGCTGTCCGAGCTTCGGTCGCTCTTCAGGGGGAAGATTGGGCAGCGTACTCATAATATCTGCGAGGCGACCCTTACGCCCCAAAAATTCAATGCGCAATGCTTCAAGAGCCTCAAAAGAAGAAGCCTGGTCCAGACCTTTCTGCAGTTCTGGTGCCAGGCTTTCCAGTGCGGGTATACGATCCATGGAATCCTCGTGCCTTTGTACGGCGTTCGATGCATTAGGGGACGGGCAGCCAAGCTGCCCGTCTGCACTCTTAAACTTACTTCAAGGCAGCTTTGGCCATTTCAACCAGAGCAGCGAAATCTTCCTTCTTATACACGGCAAGATCGGCTAAAACCTTACGGTCCAGGGCAATGCTAGCAGATTTTAAGCCATGCATGAAGCGGCTGTAAGAAAGACCGTTCAAACGGGCACCTGCGTTAATGCGCAAAATCCAAAGGGTACGGAAATCACGTTTACGCGCTTTGCGACCTACAAATGAATTCTGCAGGGAGCGTTCAACGGCCTCGCGTGCAGTACGGTACAAACGGCTGCGGCCTCCGCGAAACCCTTTCGCAGCGGCCAGATATTTTTTATGACGACGATGACTGGCAAGTCCTCTCTTGACACGCATTGGTGTACCTCCTTTCATCATCCAGGCGGAGGAAAGCCCGATGATGAGCAAAAAATCCTGAAGCTAAACTTTTCAGTGACCCAGCAGCCGCCACTATCCGTTGGGCAGCTGGCGACGCACAGATTTCATATTGGCGCTGTCAACAAGGGCCACTTTACCAAGACGCATTTTACGTCCGGGGGCCTTCTTGGTCAGGATATGACGCATATTCTGACGGCGACGACGGTATTTGCCGCTTCCGGTCAACTCAAAACGCTTGGCTGCGGAACGGCGTGTTTTAATCTTGGGCATGAAAAACTCCTTCCACGTTAAAAATCCGTAAGGCAATGCCTTTGGGATACCATCAACACAACTGACGGGGAGGATCGTATTCAAAAACCCGATCAGGGCAACGAACACCTCCACCTATCCCTAAGACCGAATGGCAGGGAAAAAACATAGCAACAAAGAGCGCGGGCAAATATATACACCTTGAAAGAAAAGGTCAAAGCACACGCGCATAAATGCTGCCGGATGAAGCCATAAGAAACTTCGTACAGGAAACAGGGGGACTACTTTTTCGGAACGAGAAGCATCTGAAGCGTACGTCCCTCCGCACGTGCCTCCTGCTCCACCTTTGCCACGTCTTCAAGATCCGTGACAAAACGTGTCAAGATATCCTGACCCCGATCCTTATGGACAATTTCACGACCACGGAAAAACACAGTGATCTTGCAGCGGTCACCGTCCTCAATAAAACGACGAATATGCCGCAATTTTGTCTCATAGTCATGATCATCGGTCTTGGGACGAACCTTGATCTCCTTGATCTGAACGACGCTTTGACGTTTTTTGGCTTCCTGCTTTTTCTTCTGCTGTTCGTAGCGGTATTTGCCAAAATCCATGATACGGCACACTGGGGGATCACTGGTGGCAGCGACCTCAACCAGATCAAGGCCGGCTTCCTTGGCTTTCTCGATGGCCTCATTGCGGGATAAAATCCCCAACTGTTCTCCATCGGCCCCTATGACCCGCACCTCACGCGCACGAATCATCTCATTACGGCGAGTTCCGTCCTGAGGAACATCGCGTCTGGGTCTTAAATTAGGAGAAGCTATAGCTCATTCCTCCTTTTTTAAAGGGCTCCTCCGCGGCAGTTCGAATCATGGAAACGATTTCCTCCACGGAACGCAAGCCCGCATTTTCACCTGAACGCAAACGCACATTACATCCGTGCGCCTGCACTTCCTTTTCGCCAACAACCAGCATATAGGGAATCTTGGCCATTTGCGCTTCACGAATCTTGAAGCCCAATTTTTCATTCCGCTCATCAAGTGTGACCCGGATGCCCCGGCTGCGCAACGCGTCGCACATCGCACTGGCCTCCTCACGAGCGGCGTCCGTAACCGTCAAAAGACGGGCCTGTTCAGGAGCAAGCCAGACAGGAAGCGCACCGGCGTACTGTTCGATGAGGACACCGATAAAGCGTTCCACGGACCCCATGATGGCACGATGGACCATGACGGGCCTGTGGCGCTCGCCGTCCTGACCAACATAGACTAAATCAAAACGTTCAGGAAGGGTAAAATCAACCTGAATGGTGGAACACTGCCATTCACGTCCAAGACAATCAAGAAGGACCACATCGATTTTTGGCCCATAAAACGCACCGTCACCCTCATTTATCACATACTGCAGCCCGGCAGCGTCGACAGCCTGAATAAGCGCGTTCGTCGCAAGCTCCCATGCCTCATCGGTACCGATACTGTCTTCAGGACGGGTTGAAATAAGAATTTTGTACTGGAAGCCAAAAAGATTCATTAAATCCTGAATCAAATGAATGACATTCAGAATTTCGCCCTCAAGTTGCTCTGGCATGCAAATGATATGTGCATCATCCTGGGTGAACTGACGCACACGCAGAAGACCATGGAGAACACCGCTCTTCTCGTGGCGGTGAACAAGGCCGAGTTCAAAGTACCGTTGCGGCAGGTCGCGGTAACTGCGCAGTGCATTGTTATAGATCAGCATATGCCCCACGCAATTCATGGGCTTTATGCCGTGCACGTCCTCATCGATCTGCGTGAAGTACATATTCTCGCGATAATGGTCGTAATGGCCTGAGCGCTGCCAGGTTTCCGCACGTAAGATCTGCGGACCCTGCACAATATCGTAATGCCGTTTCAAATGCTCACGCCGCCAGAAATCCTCGAGAATCGTGCGGACAAGCATACCGTTCGGCAGCCAGAATACCATACCAGGGGCAACGTCCTCCTGAAACATGAAAAGGGAAAGCTCTTTGCCAAGTTTGCGGTGGTCGCGGCGTTTCGCCTCTTCAAGCATCTTCAGATGTGCGGAAAGAGCCTTATCATCGGAAAAAGCCGTCCCGTAAATACGGGAGAGCATGGGATTGTGCTCATCGCCATGCCAGTAGGCACCTGCCACGCTCAAAAGCTTGAACGATTTGACAAAGCCAGTATTCGGCACATGGGGGCCACGGCAGAGATCCGTAAATTCAGCACAGGAATAAAGAGACACCGTCGGGGCATCAATGCTTTCAATCAGCTCAACCTTGTACGTTTCGCCCATATCTCCAAAACGTGCCGCAGCTTCCTCACGCGACACGACGGAACGCTCAAAAGGAGCCTTCGCGTCGCAGATTTTTTTCATCTCGGCTTCGATGGACGAAAGATCCTCGCTTGAAAAGGGACGTTCCACGTCAAAGTCGTAATAAAAGCCGTTGGCAATAGCCGGTCCGATCGTGACCTTGGCCTTCGGAAAAAGGCGTTTGACAGCACATGCCATGACATGCGCCGCCGAATGGCGAATGATTTCAAGTCCCTCGGGACTCTCAGCATAGACAGGACGAATTTCCTCTGTTCCGTCGGGCAGAGGAAGAGAAATATCCACGCACCGCGTCTCACCGGCACAACGGCATACGGCCGCCACAAGTGCCTTATACTTCTTTCCGCTCAAAACCTGCTGCAAGACACTCGCAACAGAGGCGTTCGCCTGCGCTTCAACAGACTGCCCATCCACCTCGACCTTCATACAAGCTCCTTCAGCCGCTACACATGGAATCATTCTTAAGTGGAACGTTCCGTTCAAAATTCACGTCTTTCCATCTGATATGACGCGGCAACACAGCACCATCAGAAAGAAAAAACGCTTCTTCGCTGTAAGAAAAATAACGAACGGCTCAATATAATCAAGTTAAGACCATTCAGAAATACAGTTTTCTGAATGGTCTTAACTTGGTTATTCTTTCGAAAAATTTTTTCCCACGAAAGGCGTACCCTGACCGCACACGCAGGATCCGCGTCTCAAGTCAAAATAAAGATATACATCCACAGGGAAGGCAGGTTCCGAACCTCAACTCGGGCATATCCCGTGCAGAAGCAAGCTGAACAGCCTTCGCAACACGCCTGGGGAGAGAGAAAGACATCCTTAATACATTACAATAAAGACCATTCAGAGATACCTTTTTCTGAATGGTCTTATCGCAATTATTTTTTCAAAAAGAGGTATGCCGCTTTCTCTGCACAGTGCAGGAAAAGGATTTGGCGGCATTTCTGCCGCCCAAAAAATCCTTACCCCAGCTACTATCGGGTAAACACCTTCGGCTTCGACACACCCAGCCGAAAAAATATATGTGTTATTGGGATATACCCAATCGCTTGCAAATGGTAGGAACGAGCAGACTTGAACTGCTGACCCCTTCCGTGTCAAGGAAGTACTCTAGCCACCTGAGCTACGCTCCTACAAAAGACAAGTGTCTGTATAGACAAACTCTCCTCATTCGTCAATATCCCAGACACAACTTTTTTTCGTCATGCGCAAAAAAATTCTTTGACCGACTGCCCTTTCTTACTCCGCACGCATCCACAGCGAGGTGTGCGACCCTGAAAACCCGCCTGTCACAAGTGGAAAAGCCGAAGAGCAGGGAAGACAAGGCAGGCATGACGCAATCGTAAAAGTGAACGCTGAAGATTGACATCCTCCCCCGCCTGACGTGGGGGATTCCTGTCAGCAGCGCCCCTGTTGGGCCGAACCACAGGCGGGTTCCTGCTTCACCGCGGCCGCTCGAGCCATCTTTGTTCCACAGGCTGACAAGGAATACCCTGCGGTCAACATATTCAATGCCGCATTGAGATCGGCATTTATCTCAAAACCACGGGGAGTTACGGTTGAAGACAGCTTGTGACGGTCTGTTGTCGTTGGCCGCACGGCCAGCACACAAACCGTACTCACGGAACGGAAGGCTGCGCCATCTCGATTGTATACATTCAAACAGACAACGTTTACGATAAAATGCTGCGGACACGCTTCTACAAACCTCCATTGAACAGCAGGTACGGACATGAATCACTGTGACCTTCTTCTGCACGCAGCCCACATCGTCACTCAGGACGAAAAACGGCGTATCCTTCATGACGCCTCCATCGCCATCGCTGACGGGCGCATTCTTGATATCGGCACACGAAACGCCATAAGTCCTCTCTGGGAACCTGCAACGGAACGCGATCTCGGACACGCCCTTGTTCTTCCGGGACTAATCAACGCCCATACACATGCCGCCATGACATTTCTGCGGGGATTTGCCGACGATCTGCCACTCGTGACATGGCTTAAGGAAAAAATTTTTCCGCTTGAGGCGTCGCTCACAAAAGAAATTGTCAGGACGGGCTCTCTTCTTGGCTTCGCCGAAATGCTCAAGACAGGGACCACCCGCTGCCTTGATATGTATATGTTTTCTGACGAGGTTTTTGCTGCCGCAGAGACAGCCGGCATAGGCCTTGCGGCTGGAGAACCGATATTCAAGTTCCCTTCCGCTTCAGCTACGTGCTGGCAGGAGGAACTTGAACACACGGTTGCGCTTTCAGAACGTTTTGCCTCCTCGACAAGACTTCAAGTCATGATAAGTCCCCATGCCGTCTACACCTCAACCCCCGATATTCTGACCGCCTGCGTCAGGGCGAGCGAAGAGTACAACCTTCCCCTGCACATGCACCTTGCGGAAAGCGGGGAGGAAACAAAAGAATGTCTCTCCCAGCACGGAAGCCGCCCTATTCCCTACTGCCAGGCTCTCGGGCTTTTTGATCGGCCCCTGACCATTGCCCACGTTGTTGACGCTGACGAACACGATGTCGAGAGACTGAAGAAGGCCAGTGACACAGTCATTGTTCATAATCCGGGCTCCAATATGAAACTTGCCTCAGGCGTGGCAAAGATTCCGACCTTCCTTGGGTCGAAGATGCCCGTGGCCCTGGGCACGGACGGTCCCGCAAGCAACAATCAGCTCAATATGTTCCTTGAAATGAACCGGGCCGCCCTGCTCCATAAACTTTCCACCATGCACCCGGAAACACTGCCGGCCGAAGCAGTCCTTGATATGGCTACAAGAAACGGAGCAAAAGCCCTCCACAGAAAAGATCTCGGGGCCCTCATTCCAGGGAATCTCGCTGACCTCACGGTCCTCAACGAACAGGAACCCAACCTTACCCCCCTCTATGATCCGATCTCGCAATGCGTGTACGCGGCAAGCGGACACGAAGTCATTCTGACTATGGTCGAGGGGGAAATTCTGTATGACCACGGAACGTTCACAAAATTTTCCTACGAGGACCTTTGGCAGGAAATGGAAGCCATAAAAGACAGCGTGACGAAAAATATGGCGTAACACGGGTTCCCGTAATTTTCATCTCTTGGCCACAGGCTGACGGCAGTTCCCTGCGCACGGGGCCTCACCCCGTTCGCCATTCCGGATTCACAGCAAACAGACTTCAACGCATACCGATTCACGGGGACGGCGTAAACACGGAAACAGCATTAAGAAGCAGTTGGGGGAAGCATCTGACGCTCTCGGATTAGAATACAATAGTAAGGAATATTGCACCCTCCGCACCTCATTTCCGCAGCAACAGTGACAAAAGTATCTTGACGCCCCCTGTGAGGACATGTATAAGTTGCGTTTCTCGACAAAATTCCTTTGTTCCTTGTCTGATGGAGGTGCCGTATGGCCATATTAGAAAAAGCAGTAAAAACCGATGATGGCGTTATGCTCAACGGTTTTCTTCTCTCACCCATCGTTGATCAGTGCGATGGATGTGATCGTGTGCGTGATTTTGAAGAGGGAAAATATTGTTCTTCCTACCCCAATCCTGCCAGCAAATGGGCCGGCGGACGATGTAATTTTGCGACCCACGCCAAGATTGCCGTGGCTCAACAGGCCAAGGTCAACCCCCTCAAGGCATCCAAGCGTGCAGCCAAAGGTCGTTAATCGTTCAGGAGAACAAATTTTCTGTTCTGCAGCTTGATGCAGGAATTTCTGACTGCAGAAAGCCACCGGGACTGTATCGTTCAATTTCAAGCCACCTTTTTTCTGTTGTCCAGCACGACGTCAGGAACTTTTGTCCGCGCATGGTCAGGCCATTGCATTCCCTGCCCGGAGCACACGTCTGCAGGGAAAAGGACCGGTCTGGCACGATCCTTACATACGGATACAGTACCGTCAGAAAAAAATATGCAGTAAGACCATTCAGAAGAATATATCTCTGAATGGTCTTACTGTACTGTAAACCGGATGTCATTCTCCCTTCCCCAACAGAATTCTCTCTCAGAGCAAGAGAATGCTTCGTCCTGATCCATCCTCTCTTCCGATGACGCCCGGCGTCTATCTGTATAAGGACGCCTCAGGAACCATCATCTATGTCGGCAAAGCACGCATCCTCCGCCGGCGAATTCTCTCCTACTTCCGGAAAGACGGCCTCTCAGTTAAAACAAAGGCCATGCTTTCTCATGCCGAAAGCCTTGATTTTTTGACCACGGCAACCGAAAAGGAAGCACTTCTTCTTGAAGCATCCCTCATCAAAAAGCATCATCCCCACTATAATATCGCCCTTCGGGACGACAAACAGTACTTCCTCTTTCGCCTCAACCCAAACGAGCACTATCCGCGTCTCGAAATCGTACGCCAGGCGCGCCGTGACGGAGCACGCTACTTCGGTCCGTTCACTTCGGCCCAGGACGCCCGTAACACATGGAAGCTGCTCCACAAGACATTTGGCATTCGCCGTTGCACAGACAGAGGCATGAGGAACAGAGTCCGCCCCTGTCTCTACTACCACATTGGTCAGTGCCTCGCCCCCTGCACACACAACGTTGGGGAGGACAGATACAGGGAGTCAGTCAAGGCCATATGCGCGCTTCTCGATGGTGACGCCAGCGCGCTCATACAGAATCTGACTGATAAGATGAACAAGGCCTCGGAAGCCATGGCCTATGAAGAGGCCATGACCTTCAGGGATCAGATACGGGCCATCACAAAGACAGTGGAACAGCAGGCCGTTATTCTCCCCGGCAAGCGTGACACCGACTGCATCGGACTCTACGAATCAGACGGGGGGATGACTATTGGCATGGTGTGCGTACGCCATGGGGCGATTTCCGGAGGACGAACCTATTACTGGCCAGACCTGCGTTATGAGGACGCGGAGGAACTTCTATCCTCGTTTCTTGCCCAATATTACGCCTACCAGCTTCCGCCTCCCCGCATTCTTCTTCCCTCGAACCCCGCGTCCCTGACCAACGGCAGCCAGTGCCGTGCGGATCAGAAAAGAAAGGAATGTCAGGAAATCCCGGAAAAAAACATTCAGGATGCAGTGCAAAAGGCCCTCGGGGACATTCGGTGGACAGAGATGGACGAAGCACGCGGCTGCGAGACGGGCCTTTGCACGCCATGGTCCGATCACAGTTCCAATGAAACGGAAGAAGCATTTTCTGTCACGGCACTTGAAGAGTACCTCTCGGAGCGCCGAAAGGGAACAGTCCGTCTTCTTCTCCCGAAGACGGTTCTTGACGTCCACCTGGTCGACATGGCCCAGGCCAACGCGAGGGAAGAAAGCAGACGCCGGGAACTTTCCACCCCGATGAACCTGCTTACACGGCTGCAAAAGCACTTCGGCCTTGCCCATCCACCACGGCGTATTGAGTGTGTGGATGTCTCCCACACCCAGGGCAGCGCAACACGAGTTGGAAACATAGTCTACGAGGACGGTGTCCCTGCTCCACATGACTACAGGATCTACGCAATGCCCGAAGGAAATGACGACTATCTGACCCTTGCCACATGGGTTCCAAAACGTCTTCAGAGTGGTCCTCCCTGGCCGGATATCCTTCTCATCGACGGAGGACGAGGACAGATTCAGGCTGTTTTGCGTGCCCTCAGAGAGGCGGGAAAAGAAGAACTCTTTCCCCTCGCCGGTATTGCAAAGGCCCGAACGGAGGACGGTGCACAGGACAGACGGGCCGGCAATGTGGCCGACAGGATTTTTGTTCCGAACAGATCAAATCCTCTCCCCTTTAAGGCAGGTTCGGCCGAACTCCTCCTTCTCCAGCGCATCCGTGACACAGCGCACCATTTTGCCATAAGCCGTCATCGCAAGGCCCGAGACAAAAATGCTCTCACATCAGACCTTGAGACACTTCCCGGTATCGGTCCTAAAACAGCGAAAGCACTCTGGGCGCATTTTCCGACATTTGCCGCCATGTGCCAAGCGTCCGAAGAGGAACTTGCCCGCATACCAGGCTTTGGAGCAAAGAAAGCAGGTAACATCGTAAGGGCCCTGAAAAAACACCCGGGGACGAATCCACCTCTTTCTGATCCCTCAGATGATTCAAGAGCAGGCACTAATCCAGCAAACAGCAAAAAAATGACAAACCGATGAAAATAGGCTACTGATTTTCAAGTACATTTATTGGAAAACACAACCCCCGCGACAAAAGCAGTCGATAGCAGAAGGCACTCTCTTATTTACGGAAAAGACTCCATCGTCCCCTATACTACTGGCCAGATATTTCCACAAAAAAATACAGATACCCTACGATATAAAGAGATTGGGATGCCAAGATAAAATTTTATACTTTTAAAGATACTATTCTGTTTCATAACAATACTTATTTTCAAATTTTAAAATGTAAAAATTTAGTTATCATACGGAATAATAAACATCACTTATTTTTGGACTCAGAACAACGCATAGCCAAAAAAATATCTGTCTCTCCGCTCGTTGCGAGAAAATGCGGTGGAAACGTGACGGTCCTCCCTTACAACAACGGCAGCAGATTCTCTGAATTCCGCACAAGAAGGAACTTTTGATGCCCACCAAAAAGAGTGTTTTCGTAACCATCCTTGAAGAAGACTCTGCATTACAAGCAAGTCTGACAAAAAAGCTTGAAACTGCAGGCCTCGCTGTCAACATTGGTTCCTGGGACACTCGTGATCCCTTCGCATGGGCAAAAACGTCGGAAGCTGTCCTCAACCATCACGCCTGGGTCATCGCAGGGCGAGACTTCACATCAAGCAACAACCGTTCCGCACTTTCTCTCTGCACACTCCGCATCTTTTCGGTTCGTGGCACCGCGTTTCCCGTCCTGCTTGTGCCGTCTTCGGATTTCCCTGATATTGCTTCCCTTCCAACTCCCCTGCGTGAGACAGTCTGTGTCAGGTCTCGCATCGGCGCAAAATGCGCCATCCTGACCGAAACCTACAAACGGATCCCTTCCGAATTCCGCCTTTGCCCGCATATCCGGAACAATTCCGAACTCTGGTTTGAAGTGGGCCCGGTTGACGCCATCTGGGACGAGGTGCTCTTTGCAAGCGGCATGCAGAAATCCGGGGAGGGCATCCCCGTTGCCTGCGCTGTCGGCACCGCTAAAAAAATGCCTGACAAGAGCAGCATCATTCACCCCCATCTCAATATCAAACGACAAGTACATGAAATTCCCTGCCGCGGCTTCAGCATTTCCAATAAACTCAATTCCCAAACATCCTATTTTGTACAGGTTTCAGCATGTCCTGAAGTGCTTGCATTCGGAGGAACTTCCGCCGAAAACACAAACTCTCTTCATGTCATTGACCTTGTCTGACATGGTTATGCACATATCTCACACGGCTCCTTAAGAAAGACCGGGGCAATCCGTCGGGCAAAGACATCATGGTTTCTCTCACGGCATTCATGCCTCCCTGTGGGGCATCATCCCGTGAGTTTTACGAATACGTACAATCAGATGCAATCAATAAAAGGAGACGTGCGGTTGTCTCCAAAGACCTGTCTTTGGGGTTCCCCGCATGAAGCTGTATGACTTCCCAACACAACGCGTTGCGCACCATTTGCACGGACATTGAAAAAAGCGACAAAGACGTTTTCGCCCTGCAGTCGACACTCACATCCTTCCGGGCACTTCCCCCTGAACACGGCGGAGACGGAGAGGCAAAAAAAGCGGCATGGCTTGAGGCCTATCTTCGCGAAGAACTTGGTGTAAACGAGATTCTTTCCCTTAACGCCAAGGACGCACGTGTATCCTCGGGCATGCGGCCTAATCTCATTGCCCGGATTCCCGGGAGACAGCACCGCACGCTCTGGATATTCACTCATCTTGATGTTGTCTCGGAAGGAGACAGGAACGCCTGGGACACAGATCCGTGGGATGTGGTACAAAAAGGGGACCTTCTCTACGGCCGGGGCGTCGAGGATAATCAGCAGGCAACGGTCTCAGCCCTTCTTCTGGCTCGTGCACTCAACCGAAACGCCATCACACCCTATCTTTCTCTCGGCATGGTCTTCATGGCTGATGAGGAATGCGGCAACACCTACGGTCTTTCGCATGTTCTGAAGGAAAAACCAGACCTTTTCCGGAAGAACGATATCTACCTTGTTCCAGACTTCGGGGATCCCTCGGCGGCTGTGATTGAAGTAGCTGAAAAAGCCATGCTCTGGCTCAAAATAGAGACAACTGGCAAACAAGGGCATGCCTCAACACCCCATAAGGGACGCAATGCGTTTCTGGCAGGATCAGAGATGGTTGTTGCCCTGTCAAAATCCCTGCCCGAGGCGTTTCCGGAAACAAACGCCCTTTTTTCCCCGCCATGCTCTACTTTTGTTCCGAGCATGCACGAGGCCAACGTGAACGGCATCAACATTCTTCCGGGACATAATACTTTTTACCTGGACTGCAGAATTCTGCCGGGCACCGACATCCGGGCCGTACGCGAAATGGCCGAGAAGATCTGTGCTTCCATTTCAAGACGTCATAACGTGCAGACAACTGTCACGTGCGTCCACTCACAACGTGCTTCCTCCATTGATCCGGAGAGCACGTCTGTTCAAGCCCTGAAAAATGCTATCAGGGCTGTCTATAGCATTGACGCAAAAGCCAAAGGCATAGGCGGCGGCACCGTTGCCTCCTGCCTGCGGGAGAAGGGCCTTGATGCCATGGCGTGGTCCTGTCTCGACAACACCTGCCACACGCCCAACGAACACTCGTCCGTGAGTGCAACCAAAAACGACACTCTGGTCTTTGCGCACATGCTTTTTTCCTCATAACGCCATCGTCAACCCTGTGGGGGCATGAAGTCATTCACAGCAATGACGGTGCCGCCTTCTGCCAAAGTAACAGCAGAATAAAGAAGATACCGATTCCTGACGGACCCGAGCCATTGCCCTGCAATCGGAGATAAAGCCCTTTCATACTCTTCTTAAAAATTTTTTCTGAGATCATGTACCGAAGATAAGAATGCTTCCGAAAAGAAGAAAAAAGTGCCCCGTTCATTCTAACGGGGGAAGCGATGCAGACATTCTGATAACATAACAGGGAAGGATTTCATCGCGTTATATTCGGAGAAAGGTCTGTTGACAAAACGCATATACGGATATCCGGCTGAACAACGGAGAATACTTCGTCATTACACACGGACAATACGTATTATACAAATGCGAAAACGCCATTAAATACAACAAAGAAAGGTAGGGTAGCCGGTGTTCCTCCCACGTGAAAGCTCGTGGATTTCTCACCGCAAACACTATGACTAATTCCATTACTTCCCATATTGATGCGAGCTTCGACTGCATTGTCGTCGGAGGAGGCCACGCAGGCTCCGAAGCCTGTGTGGCATTGGCCCGTCTTGGCTTTTCCGTGCTTCTCATCACCTCGAACCTTGACCGTCTTGGCTATCTTTCCTGCAATCCGGCCATCGGAGGACTCGCCAAAGGGCATATGGTACGGGAAATCGACGCCCTTGGCGGCATGATGGGAATATGGGCGGACACGGCCGGGATACAGTTCAGGACCCTCAATGCGAGCAAGGGCCCTGCCGTCCGTGCAACAAGAGCACAGATGGACAGAGACTTCTATCAGAAAGTCGTCAAAAAAACCCTCTATTCCATCCCCTCCCTGACCCTCTGGCAGGACAGTGTCGTGACCCTCCTTTCGGACGATTCCCGCATCACCGGAGTCAGAACACGTCTCGGCCGCATGTTTTCGGCAAGACACGTGCTTCTGACAACCGGCACATTTCTCGAGGGCGTGGTTCATGTGGGTCTGACCAATTTTTCCGCAGGACGCATGGGAGATGCCGCAAGCACGGGACTTTCCGGAAGTCTCCGTGACCTGGGCTTCCCTGTCGGGAGACTCAAGACTGGTACAACACCCCGTCTTCTCCGCTCATCCATCGATTTTTCCGAACTCGAAGAACAACAAGGCGACACCCCTCTGCCCTGTTTTAGTTTTTTGGGTCCGAAACCGGCCCTTCCGCAGGTTTCCTGTTTCATCACATGGACCAACGCCGAAACCCATGAGCGCATCAGGGAGGGTTTTGACCGTTCCCCCCTCTTTACGGGTGTCATCAAGGGTACAGGGGCACGGTACTGCCCATCCATTGAAGACAAGGTCGCCCGCTTTCCACATCATGACCGCCATCACGTTTTTCTCGAACCCGAGGGTGTTGAGAGCGAAGAGATATACGCCAACGGCATATCCACAAGCCTGCCCCTTGATATTCAAGACAGCATGATTCATTCCATCAAAGGTCTGAAGCATGCCGTTATGCTCAGACCCGGCTACGCCATCGAATACGACTACGTCGATCCGACCTCGCTCAAGCCGACCCTTGAAAGCAAACACGTCAAGGGGCTCTGGATGGCAGGTCAAATCAACGGGACATCAGGCTACGAAGAAGCCGCGGCCCAGGGGCTCTGGGCAGCCCTCAACATCATTGCCGAAGAACGATCCCTTCCGCCCTTCCTTCCGGGACGTGACGAGGCCTATATGTCCGTCCTTGTGGACGACCTCGTTACCCTCGGCACGAACGAACCATATCGCATGTTCACCTCCAGGGCGGAACACCGCCTGCTCTTACGCGAAGACAATGCTGACCGGCGTCTGACGCCCAAGGGACATGAACTCGGTCTTGTCAGCGAGAAACGATGGGAACATTTCCTGCATAAGGAAGAACTGCGGGCAGGTCTTGAAAAGGAACTGACAAAAAGTCATATTTCACAAGAGATGCACGCGCCGGCAGATCTTCAGGGACACAATACAGCTCTTGTGCTCAAACGTGCTGACGTGACCATGGAAACATTGAAAAATTTTGTGGCCGGAACCGGTTTACCCCTTGAAACAGCCCTTTCCGGTCTTTCTGACGACATTCTTTTCGGTGTACAGACAGACATCAAGTATGCCGGATACCTTGCTAGAGAAAAGCAACTGTGCGAGAAAGGACGTCGGCTGGAGGAAATTCTTCTTCCCGATGATATCGACTACAGAAACATTGCCGGTCTGACGCTCGAAGTTCAGGAAAAACTCATGCGAATACGCCCAGTTACCCTGGCACAGGCAGGCCGTATCTCGGGAATCACTCCGGCGGCCATTTCCTGTCTTGAGATCCACCTTCACAAAAACAAACGAAGAAAAGCCGTAGCAGCATCAGAAGCACCCGCCACGCCCCCATGCAGCACAGGAGACACAAACGGCTAGGAAGAATACGTGCAAAACTCGAGTTTTTTTGATTCCATCCACTATTTTATGGTAACCCGCACAGGCGGAGAAATCTTTCTCATTTTTCTCGCCCTCTCTCTTCCCCTGCTCTTTTTTATCTTCCGGGAATTCAACCGATTCCGCCATGCCCGTGAATTACGCAAGCGTAAACAGGTGATTCATGACACCATGCAGACAGCCCAGCTCCAAAACGAAACATTTGAAATCCAGCTCGGTGAAAAGGACGCACGTACAGCATATTCAGCGCTTCTGAATAAGATTGGCGAGGATGAGCTCGAATTTCTCACCTTCTCACATATATCCAAAGTCTGGGAAGGAAACGAGGCGAGTATTTTCTTTTGCATCAGAGATAAAAAACAGCGAATTTTCTACAAGTTTGTTGCCGTACTGTGGAGCATTGACCCACATCAACAGGCATCTCTTCTCCGAGTCAAAACACCGAAGGGACTTGAAATCGGCCAAAAACGGGCCTTTTTCAGAATCGCCCCGCTTCCTAACACAATACGTGTTTTGGCGCTCTGGGCTCTGTTACCGACAGCGCCTCTTCCCCGGACAACAAACGAAATCGGCCCCCCTCTCATCAGCTGCACCATGCGGCGCAAAACCGACAGGCCGGATGATTTTTCGCTCAATGTCGAGGATATCTCCGGTTCTGGGATAGGCCTGCGCGTCCGTACATCTCTTGAGGACGAACGCATCGTCAAGGACGGGCAGATTCTCTGTCTCGTGGTGTACAACGAGGCCATCCACGGGGAAGAGCGTCTGGTCAATTTTGTCTGCACTGGACGGATCACGAATATCCGCGAGGATGCGGAAAAAACAGGCAATAGAATCCTGGGGATCGAATTTACCAACTGGGCGCTGCTCGAAAAGGGCAATCCCGCCATCAACTGGTTCCATCAGACAAAGGCAACAGGCATTGGTCCCATTCTTCAGTGGGTCACAAAAATGGATATTGAATCGCGTAAAAACACGCCTACGCAATAACCTTTTCTGCGCTCACATCAGACTTGGGTATCACGGTGACATGCCGTGCCTTCCATTCCAACATATAACAGCTTATGGTAGGTACTAAAAAAGCGTACACGAGCTGTGATACCTTCATGCGGACAACAATGGTTACGGTACAGTCCAAATCTGTACACAATTGAAAATGCGCTTCCGATGGCATGCCATACAGAAGCAGCGCTACCCTCTGCGGCGGGGAATGTCGTACGGACATCTTTTGCAAAAGGTTTTTGTCCGTAGCGAGGGGGCGCCTGTAGCGCGGCAGCGTTATCTTGCGCATGTTCTCCCTGTCTTCGGAAACGGAGAACATCTAAACATCAGAAAGGAGACCGACCTTGGACGATTCTTCGGATACGCATAGTACCCTCTGGTCACGACTCAGCCGATTATTCTGTCGTGACAATGAAGAAAAACTCGAACAGGCCATTCTTGACGCGAGCGCTGACGGCGAAGTGGAACCGGAAGAAAAATCCATGCTTCTCGGCATTCTGCGTTTCAACGATCTCTTTGTCCATGACACCATGACTCCGCGAACGGACATGGACTGCATCCCAGTTGAAAGCACCCTTGATGATGTGGCGCGGCTCATTGTGAAATCCGGTCATTCCAGGATCCCCGTCTTCAGAGATACCCGTGACAATATTGTCGGCATTGTCCATGCCAAGGACATTCTGCCGTGTTTTCTTGACGGGCATCAGCCCCTCACGCTTGCACAGATCATGCGAGAACCGTTCTTTGTGCCCGACACAAAGTCTACCCGCACTCTTCTGCAGGAATTCCGTACCAGAAAACAGCACATCGCCATTGCTCTTGATGAATACGGCGGTACAAGCGGTCTTATCACCATAGAGGACGTTATCGAAGAAATTGTGGGAGATATAGAGGACGAACACGACACCCCACGTGAAGAAGATATCAGGGCCTCGGAGAACGGATCCTACATTCTTACGGGACGGGCCAATCTCGAAGACCTGACGGAGCTCGGACTCTCTCTGGAAAACGACGAGGTCGACACCATCGGCGGCTATCTTTGCATGTACGCCGGGCACGTTCCGACCAAGGGGGAAAATTTTCTTCTCGACGGCTGGAAACTGACCATTCTGAATGCAGATCAAAAACTCATCCACAGCATTCTGCTCGAACCCTCAACGTCAGGAGAAAAGCCGAAGCCTGACGAAAACTGATATGGACTACGTTCTCCCCCCCAAAACACAGAGCGAACGAGTGCGCGTCACTGTCCTGCTCTCCCTGTTCGGCGCTCTGGCGCTCTTCCTTGGTGCCCCGAACAATCTTTTTTCGTGTCCGGTCCTCATTCTTTTCTGGCCTCTTTCCCTCGTTCTGAACGGTCTCTTCTCCTCTTCGGCAAGAGAGGCCTTCTGCAGGGGACTTCTCACTAACATCCCAGGGACCCTTGCAAGCCTGTACTGGCTCGCGCTTCCAATCCGCGAAGTAGGTCTTTTACCCTGGCCCGTTGCGGCGGGCTGCGCGGTCCTCGTCTGCCTTGCCCTGAGCGCCCTGCTTGCCCTGCAGAGCCTTACGGCCTTTTTTTTTCGCCGGACGTCCCCTCTTCTTCTCCCTTTTGCCATGGCCTCGTCCTGGCTCGTCCTTGAAGAAGCGAACGCCCTTCTTGCAGGCTTTCCCTGGCTTCCTATAAGCGGATCTCTCGTTGCCTGGCCTCTTCTCGTCCAGTCCGCCGCCTGGATCGGGATGTACGGAACCGACTTTCTCTGGGAACTGACCGTCTTTCTCCTCATTCCCTTTCTTCTTCGGCAAAAGGGAGGACGCCCACTCGCCGCTTCCTCTCTACTTCTTGCAGGTTTTCTTCTTTTTCTCGGCTTCCGTTCGCTTGCGGCCCATCCCCTTGAAGTCAACCCGCAGGACGAAAAGAGCTTTCCCGTGCTTTTCATAGAAGGCAATTTTGATCAGAACCAAAAATGGGTTCCATCCCTTCAGCGAGAAACGGTTCAGCGCTACGCCTACCTGACGGAAAAAGCCCTCAACGGACGAAGCGGAATTCTCGTCATCTGGCCCGAAACAGCCATGCCCTTCTTTCTGGAAACAAAACCACTGCTCGCGGAGGCGATCCGCAATGTAGCCATGATCCACCAAATTCCCCTGCTCTTTGGAGCACCGGGCACCGATCTTGGCAAAAAAACACCGGAAGGGTCTTCCCCCGTCTATAACCGTGCACTCCTCCTGGGACCTGCCGGCCGTCTGCTTGGTTTCTACGACAAGGAACATCTCGTCCCCTTCGGTGAATATACACCGTCATTTCTCGACCTTGCCTTTTTAAAGCCCCTGCTTCAGGGAGTCGGAGTCTATACGCCCGGTGAAATGACGGCACCACTTTGCGCGGGAAACCTTTCGCTCGGCATGCTCATCTGCTATGAGGCGATCTTCCCCTGGATCGCCCAAAAACGGGTAGAGGAAGGGGCCAACGTTCTCTGCGATATCAGTAACGACGGATGGTTCGGCACAACGCCGGCCTCACGCCAGCATCTCTACCTCACGGCCCTCAGAGCCGTTGAACAGGGACGTTGGATGCTCAGGGGAACCAACTCCGGCATTTCTGCCGTCATAGATCCCCAGGGACGTATCGTGGAAAGAGGGCCTCTCTTCACGGAAGGATTTCTCGAAGGAAAAGCCAAAATCTCTGAAACAAGGACCCTCTTTCACCGCTTTTTCCCCATCTTTTTCTATCTCGTTCCCGCGCTGGCCCTTCTCTTCCTGTTTACGCTGCTGCTTGTGTCCGTACTCCGCAAAAAACAGTAGACATGATAAAGAGCTCTTTGTAAGCTGAATTTTTTCGACAATTTTTCCTCAAGGACCCCCTATGGCCGAAACATCCCTCCGTCTCTCCGACATCCGTATGGAAACCCAGCCCCTTCTTCTCCGTTTTGACACCTTATGGAGGAGTCTTTGACCTCGCTCAAAGCAAAACTCGGCTAGCAGCCATTGAAACGGAACTTTCAAAGCCCGATGCCTGGAACAACCCTCAGGGCATGACCCCCCTTTTACAGGAGAAGGGACGCCTCGAAGTAGATATAGAACGTCTCAACCGTTTACAGAAATGCCGTGATGACCTTCTGCTCTGGCTTGAACTCGCGAGCGAGGGAGACGAGGGTGAAGCCATTGAATCCCTCGAGGATGCGCTCCGGGTCTTTGAAGAGCAGCTTGACGCGACAGAACTTGTCATGCTTTTAAACGGCAAGCACGACAACTGTGCAGCTCTCCTTGAAATTCACCCAGGGGCCGGGGGAACAGAATCCCAGGACTGGGGCGAAATGCTTCTGCGTATGTACACACGCTGGGCCGCGGCTCGGGGCTTCAAAGTTGAGGAACTCGACTATCAGCCCGGAGAGGAGGCGGGTCTCAAACGTGTTACGCTCCGGATTTCCGGGCCCTATGCGTACGGTCTGTTAAAAAGCGAACGCGGCACACACAGACTGATCCGGATATCCCCGTTCGACGCTTCCGGCCGACGCCATACATCCTTCACGGCTGTTGACGTTATCGCCGATGTGGGCGATGACATACAGATAGAGATTAAGGAGTCGGACCTGCGCATCGACATTTTCCACTCAAGCGGCCCCGGCGGACAAAGCGTCAACACCACAAGCTCTGCCGTTCGTATCACCCACCTGCCAACCGGCGTTGTTGTGCAGTGCCAGAACGAGCGGTCACAGCTTCAGAACAGGGAAGGAGCCATGCGTGTTCTCAAGGCCAGACTCTATGCCCTTGAAGAGGCAAAACGTGATCAGGAACGCCAGGAGGCCTACGTCAACAAAGGGGCCATAGACTTCGGCAGTCAGATCAGAACTTACACTCTGCAGCCTTTCCGTCTTGTGACCGATCACAGAACAAACAAAAAATATACAGATGTCGATGCCATTCTTGACGGGGGCATTGATCATCTCCAACACGATTTTCTTCTCTGCACCCGTCAGGATCAGAAAGAAATATCGTAACGTTCCAACAGGGCAGGCCGCAACGCCAGAGGCAGACTATTTGCGTCATTCCGTGGTTGGCGCTGGCATACCGTTACGGCAGATTCAGGATAAGGAACACCATACGGCAGCGTTTTCTCTCCGCGTCAAGACGGACAACTCACGCTGAAAAAAATGTATGAAGAAGAACATTGATTTCAAGGCTCTCGCAGAGGAACTGGCAGCCCTCGAAAAGCAGGGAAAGGGCAAGGGGCATGACCTGCTTATCGCGCGAGTCCTCCATAACATGTCTCCGGACCGTTGGGCGGAATTCTGCAAGGCCTATCCTTCAAGCAACTGGGGAGCCATCCCCCTTTCCGAACTTGCTCTTTCGCATATGGCTGACAGCGACGCCAATGCAGCTCTTCTTGAAGAGGAATTACAGAACGCAATTATCACGGAAAAGTTTACGGAACAGCTTGAACGGGAACTCCTGCGACTTGAACGTTTCGGGGGTGAGCTCAGCATGTTCTCCTGCATGGTGCACGACGCCGGTGAAAAATGCCTGTCAAAGCTCAAAAAGACACTGATTTCCATTCTCAGGGAGAATGTTGAATCCTGCGACAGCATGGCCCTGGACGCCAAAGGGCATCCGCTTGTCCTCCTCCCCGGAGCAGGTCCTGTCCGCTCACGCCACCTCTGCGAAACCCTCCAGACAAGCTTTGCCAAAAGGACCAAACGGCAGGGGCAGGAGGCGGAGCTTGTCCTTGGACTTGTCAGCATAGGACATACAGAAAAGATTTCAGCTGACGGTCTGCTCTCCCGTGTTGAAGAGGCCCTGACAAAAGCCCTTGCCGAGCCTTCACGTATTTTTCAGATCGGTCCGGAACTTCTGGATGAACGTTCCACGCTTGTGCACTCGGACGAAAAACGATTCCTCTTTTTTGGAGGTGCATAGCACCGGACTCTTTGCCTTTCCTTTTCCTGCGGACTTTTAGGACAAAAACAGTCGGAAAGACCGTGCGGTCCGCCAAGGAGATTCTCTCTATCAAACCGGAAAGACCAACGCATGACGTTTCGGCCTTACCGTTTGCAAAATCAACGAAAACCCCCGCATACGGACGGGAATTGCGCCCCTTAGGGTGAGCGCAGTGGGATACGGTATGAATAGTACTTTGAGTGTGGCCATTTTGAGTGGAAAAGGAGGCGTGGGAAAAACCAATATTTCCCTGAATCTGGCTTACGGGCTCTATCAGCAGGGATTCAAGCCCCTCCTTATGGACTGTGACATGGGCTTGGCCAATCTTGACGTACTGCTTGGCATCACACCAGAGGCCAATTTACAGGACACCCTCATGGGCAAGGCCAGCCTCACTGACGTACTCTATCATCTTGAACCCGGCGGCTTTGATGTGCTTCCGGCGGCTTCAGGCGTTCCAGAGCTCAACGACCTGAAACCGGAACTCAGAGATATTCTTATTGACAAACTTGAACCCCTCCTTGCCTCCTACGATTTCATATTTATGGACCTCGGAGCCGGGATCTCCGAAAACGTCCAGACCTTCGCTGCCATGAGCGCCGTACGCATCGTTATTATCACGCCCGAGCCGACCTCCCTGACGGACGGCTACGCGCTCATCAAGGTCCTCAACAACCGTTTCGGCATGCAGGACTTCATGATCGTCGTCAACGAAGCCTCCTCCCAGAAGGAAGCCCACAGCACCTATGATCGCATCCGTACGGCGTGCGTGCACTTTCTGCACATAGAACCCGTCCTGCTGGGTTTTGTTCACAGAGACAGCAAACTGCCGGAGGCGGTCTGCCACCAGAAACCGCTTCTCCTTTATGCCCCGCAAAGTCAGGGATCACGGGATCTCATGAACATCTCCCAGAAGATGCAAAAGGTTCGACTTTCCATGGCTGACTGGCTTGCAAGTCGCACTATCCTTCAACGCCATGCGTAACCGAAAATTCGCGAAATGACGCTGCACGGTTGCCACCAGGGCCCAAAAAAAGCTATGCTAGCAGCATCTCTTTAAGAACGCCCGTTGAGATACGGTTCCCTTCCGTCAACCGACACGGATTCTCAGATCTCAACCGGATTTCTGCCACGTTCACAATTTCTACAAGCGATACACGCTCTTACACCAAGGCTCGTGTCCACAACGACAGTAATCGCACCCGGAAGCCTCCCACGAGGAGTTCATTTTTGGTTGCCACGCCAACGGAAAGACAGCGTACACCATTGGTGCAGGGATACCTGTTCACCAATGAGATTCCATTCTTTAAAAAATTCGGAGGTCGTTGGCATGACAAAAAGTGAATTGATAAAGGAACTTTCCTCTAAAGCCAATATTCCCGTAGAAGAAGCAAATGATATAGTCCAGACGTTCATAACAACCATGAAAAACAATCTCATGGAGGGCAACAGAATAGAAATTCGTGGTTTTGGAAGTTTCATGGTCAAGGAATACAAGGGGTACACCGGACGAAATCCCAAAACAGGAGAAAGCGTCACAGTGCACGCAAAACGCTTGCCGGCCTTTCGTGCAGGCAAGGAACTCAAAGAACGTATAAACACGCAAAACCAGTAACAGACGGGAATTCCTGCCTGGGAAATTTCGTTTTACGGACAACATGACATTGTTGTACAATACATAGAATCTATTCTGACTGTATCTCTTGAGTGCCTGATCATCAAAGGTTCTCCTCCCAATAAACACCATCATACGCTCTGAAAGCGAAGAGTTTTTTGAGGAAAACCGAGCAGGAGAGCCACCCGCGTTACACGCGGGCCCGTCAGTTGATAGTTAACAGCAGGAGGATGCGGGTATGGGCAAACTTTTTCATGGTGCAATCACAGCGCTTGTCACTCCCTTTAAAAACAACGTCATTGACGAGGAAGCGTATCGGCGCCTCATAGACACGCAGATCGCGGAAGGGATTCACGGCCTTGTTCCCTGCGGTTCAACGGGCGAGTCTGCCACGCTGTCGCACAAAGAACACGAAGCCGTGATTGAGATCTGTATCGATCAGGTGCACGGCAGGGTCCCGGTTCTCGCCGGTTCCGGCTCAAACAATACCACAGAAGCCATCGCACTGACAAAATTCGCGCAGAAAGCAGGCGCCGACGGGGCCCTTCTTATCACCCCCTATTACAACAAACCGACACAAGAAGGTCTCTACCAGCACTATGCTGCCGTGGCCCGGGAAGTGGATATTCCGATGATTCTCTACAATGTGCCGGGAAGAACCGGCTGCAATATGCTGCCTCCAGTCCTCGGCCGTCTCGCCCGTGATTTCTCCAATATTATCGGCGTCAAGGAGGCAACGGGCAACCTAGCTCAGGGAAGCGAGGTGATTGAGGCCTGCCCCGAAGACTTTCTTGTCCTCTCGGGAGACGATTTCACAGCCTTCCCCCTCATGGCCATTGGAGGAGCCGGAGTCATCTCGGTTTCGTCAAACATAGTCCCGAGGAAGATGTCTGCCATGTGTGACGCGTATGAACGCGGTGATCTTGACATGGCCCGAAGCATCCACCATGAACTTTTTGCTCTCCATAAGGCCATGTTCATTGAGACGAATCCCGCGCCCGTCAAAAAAAGCCTCGAACTCATGGGGCAGATGAGCGGTGATGTGCGCCTGCCCCTGTGTTCCATGACAGATGCCCACGTCGAAGAGTTACGAAAAGTACTGGCGTCCTACGGACTTCTCAACTAGCTGAATGACTGCCGGTCAAAAACAGATATCGCACGAGAATACGGCCGTGGCCATGTCACGGCCTTTCTTCATGTCGGGGACGGAGACTGCTGTGCTCGGAAGCCGGGGGCTGCCGGGCCGTGGTACCAGCTGGGAACAAGACGCATGGCATGAAAAAAACGTCAGTATGATTTTTATCTGCACGTTCCCAATCTTTAGGTGTCTATATTAAAAAATTCATACACTCTTTATATGAAAAATAAACACCGTATAGTATCAACTATACTGTAAGAGTATCAAAATTCATCTTGATACAAATCCTTTCTATCACATTTTACAAAGCAGTACTGCAGTGGGACACAAGAAAACCGTACGTATAGATCCATTGACCATGGCTCTCCCCATGGGGGGAGTTGACAGCCACGCCCACCTTGACGATGAAGCATTCGACGCGGATCGGGAAGAGGTGCTGAAACGGGCACGCCAGGTCGGGATAGGGACGTTGTTCAACATTTTCCTTGACCCGCTCTCCTTCCCTCAAAAAAAGGAACTCTTTGCAGGAGCCCCTGACGTTTTCTTTGTCCTCGGAATTCATCCCTGCGACGGCCTGCGCTTTGGCGAAGAGGCTCTTGCAGCCATAGAGGCAGCCTTTACGGAAGAACCAAGGCTCCGTGCTCTTGGAGAGATCGGTCTGGACTACCACTGGCCGGACTGTCCCCGAGAACAGCAGATTGAACTTTTTCTCAGCCAGCTTTCCCTTGCAAAGCACCTTGGAAAACCGGTTGTCATCCATTGCCGTGAGGCGGATGAGGAATGCCTTGCGATTCTCGAAAGTAACGGATTCAAGGGCTATCCGCTTCTCTGGCACTGCTTCGGGGGCGACACCCGCCTCGCAAAGCGTCTTCTTCATAACGGCTGGCACATTTCCATCCCCGGCCCAGTCTCCTACCCTGCGAACAAACAGATCCGGGAAGCACTGTCCGTAATTCCGAACGAACGACTGCTCCTTGAAACAGACTGCCCCTACCTCGCCCCCGTTCCGTGGCGAGGAACACGCAATGAACCAGCCTACACGGTCTTCACGGTCCGACATATTGCCGAGGCAAAAAACTGCTCACCTGAGGAGCTTTGGCTGACCCTTGGCAACAACGCCCGCCGCTTTTTCGGCCTGCGCGCATGACTGCCTCCAGGGAAAGGACATATCCGAAAGAATCCCCCCCGCCAGGATATGCCCCGCACCGTCGCTCACGCTGACGATCTGCCCCCTGGCAGAAGGAAACACACGCTCGTAGAAACGTACCGAAAGCCTGTCCCCGTCAAGGCTCACCATGGCCCTGTACGGTTTCTGCCTGTAACGAACTTTTACAAAGACATCTTCCGGCCAAAGACTGGGAGGCAGAAAAAGACTTTTTATCTGTGACCGAAGTGAGTCCATGCCGAGAAACGCACGCGGACCGACATAGAGGTCCGCACGGCCCCCGATCCCCTTCCCGAGCACATAGAGTCCCTCCCGAAACGGAATGCCAAGGCCCTTTCTCTGCCCTTCTGTATACTGCCAAAGGCCACTGTGACGAGCAATTTCCCGGAGCGGGTCCTCCGTCACAAGATGTATTCCCCCCCCCTCAGGCAGTCCAAGCCTCATTGAGGCCCACGTCTCCTCAAAAATCTTTCTCCGTTCCGTCTGGTCAGAAGGAAGAAAGCAGACATCCTGACTTTCCTTCTTTTCGGGCACGGCAACCCCCTCCCCCTGAAGAAAGGAACGTGCCTCAGCCTTGGTCACGGACGCCAGGGGAAAGGAGAGCAATGAAAGGACCTCCGGTTCAACCAGGCTCAGGAAATACCGCTGATCCTTCCCCTCATCCCTTGCCCCGGAAAACAGGGGTACCCCATGGAACTCACTGAGGGAGACATAGTGGCCAGTCGCAAGTTTTTCACAGCCGAGCTCCCTGGCAACGGCAAGGAGGCGTCCGAATTTGATGAAACGATTGCAAAGCGCACACGGATTTGGCGTTTCCCCCCTGTGCCAGGCCAGCATAGACGGTTCTATAACAAGCCGCCTGAAATCGGAACGAAGATCGGCAAGGACAAAGGGAATGCCACGTGTCTCGGCAAGGGCTGCCAGAGCGTTTTCCCGCCCTTCGCCGTGATCAAGCAGACGAGCGTGAAGGGCAAGAACCGAATGCCCCTGCCGCTGCAAAGTAAGAAGAGCACACAAGCTGTCGACACCGCCGCTTACGGCAACCGCAATCTTCATTCTGCACAATCCTTCCGAACTTCAAAGGAGGTTCATATAGACGTCTTCCGGGGCACACTCCGGCAATGCCGTCGGGCGGGATAGACAATACACGTCAAGAAAGGTAATCTGGACTTTTGTGAAAAAGAGACTGTTTCTCCTCGGTAAGAAATGAGGAACGGTCATTATAACGCTTCGTATACAAACCGAATATATAGAGGCTACCCATGCACCAACGCAAACGGGTTCTCGTCACAGGTGGATCTGGTTTTCTCGGCTCACATCTTTGCCGCCGCCTTCTAGCAGAAAACAACGACGTCATATGTGTGGACAATTTTTTTTCAAGCGCACGGGAAAATGTTCTTGACCTGACAGTCAATCCGCACTTTGAACTTATCCGGCATGATATCACCCAACCACTCTACGTTGAAGCCGATGCCATCTACAATCTGGCATGCCCGGCATCCCCAATCCACTATCAGTACGACCCAGTGCAAACCATTAAAACGTGCGTCATCGGAAGCACGAACATGCTTGGGCTGGCCAAGCGGCTGAAATGTAAGATATTTCAGGCTTCGACAAGTGAGGTGTACGGAGATCCCGAACAGAATCCCCAGCAGGAAAGCTACTGGGGACATGTCAACCCAAACGGCATACGATCCTGTTATGACGAGGGCAAGCGCTGTGCAGAATCACTGTTCTTTTCCTATCGGCGTGAGAACAGGGTGTCCATCAAAATCGGAAGGATCTTCAACACCTATGGTCCCAATATGCACCCGAAAGACGGCCGTGTTGTGTCAAACTTCATCATGCAGGCCCTGCAAAACGAGCCAATCACCATTTACGGAGACGGGTCCCAGACACGCTCGTTTTGCTACGTGGACGATCTTATAGACTGCATGGTCCGCTTCATGGACACCGACGACAACGTGACAGGTCCCATCAACATGGGGAATCCCTCCGAATTCACCATTCTTGAACTCGCCAAAAAGGTGCTTGCCCTGACCAACAGCACCTCAACAATCAATTTTCTTCCTCTCCCAGGGGACGATCCAAAGCAGCGCAGGCCCGATATCACGCTTGCCAAACAACTCCTTCAGTGGACACCCAAAGTCAGTCTTGACGAGGGACTTGTCAAAACCATCGAATATTTTTCGCGACTCATAAATTCGACAGTCTAGGCCCATGACCCTTTAAAACGGCTCTGGGATCCGGGGGCTCAACCCGCTTTACAGGCCTATAAATCTGACCACCTACTCGCGTTCAGAGCGAACGCTCAGGACCGTTCTTACCTGATGGCACTGAATTCAAAATTTCTGCAAAAAAAAGGGTTTTCCCTTCTCATAACCGCATTATTTGACGTTTTGCTTATCGCCTGCGTTGTTCTTCTTATGCAGCATACGCAAAAGCTTCTCAATTCCGATGCCAGTCTCAGTCTGACGGAAATTACCAAGCAAAACCGTGAAGTCATTGTCAACCACATAAACCTTGAACTCTCTAAGCAACAGCTTAGCGCCCGTGCGCTGGCCAACCATCTGACCGACAACCGATCTGATGCCTTTGAAATGAATATTGCGCTTATGGCCCTTCTCGGGACAATGCGCAACGATATCTTCGTGGCGTCTCTCGACGGCACGGCCTATGTCGGCAATAACGAGCATTCCTTTGACATATCAGGCAGGCGCTATTTCCGTCTGGCGAAACTGGGCAAGTCCAATATTTCGGACAAACTTATTGATCAAACGAGCGGCGAAGAGGTCTTTGTCATCAGCGTTCCCATATATTTTCAGGGAAAAATTGCCGGTACGCTGCAGAAGACCTACCGTCCGGAACAGCTCTACGCCATTGTCGTTCCTCCCCTCTTTGCAACGAAAGGACGCTCCTACATCGTAACCCACTCCGGAAAAATCGTCCTTGCATCACTCGAACAAAAGAACGTAACCGGCACCAATCTCTTTGACACACTGACCGTTCTCGACGACGAGACCTCTTCGCTTGCCCAAATCCGCCAGGATTTGCACGAAGGCAAATCAGGACTCTTCCGCTCCGTCGACAGCAGCGGGCGGACCTATTTTTCGGCCTACGAACAAATTAAAAATGCCCATGACTGGTACCTTGTCACAAGCATTGCCTCAGACGCCATAGCTCCCCACTCAGGCGAAATCATCCTGCTCTTCTATATTATCCTCTTTGCCCTTTGCCTCATCTTCGGCGTAACCATCTACTATGCGGTGAATATCAAGCAACGTGAACAGGAGGAACTCGAACGGCAGGTCTTTCACGATCCGGTGACCGGAGGGCTGACGTTTAACAAGATGATCGCCGATCTCCCAAAAATCGTCGGTGCAAATCCGGACGGGCCCTGGTATCTTCTCGCCTTTGACATCGACCGTTTCCGCTATATCAACAGCTCCTACGGCTTTGAATACGGCAATATCATCCTCAGGGAAGTCAGTCAGGCCATATTGACCAGACTTGGACCAAAGGATGTCCTTACGCGCCTTTGGGGCGATTACTTTGCCATACTGCTCTGCAAGAAAAATCCCGAAAAGGATTCCTCTCTCATGGCACCGGTCAAATCTTCCCACGACGTGACACTGACGCTCACGGGAGGACTCTATAAAATACAAAGTCCCGAAGAAAACGTGCGTGATGCCTATGACAAGGCAAGCCTTGCAGGGAATCAGATTAAAAAGGATATCCACGCAACGCTTAAGCTCTACGACGAGGAACTCAACCAGTCGCTGATCAAGAACGAGAGCATGAAGCTGCGCATTCAGAAGGCCATCGAAAACAGGGAACTGCTGCCCTTCTTCCAGCCGAAGGTCGACATCAACAGCGGAAAACTCGTGGGGGCGGAGGCGCTTGCACGCTGGCGCACCCCAGAGGGGGAACTGATCTCGCCGGCCGACTTTATACCTATCTGTGAGTCCTCAGGCCTTGTCGTGGAAGTGGACATGCTGATCTACGAAAAGGTGCTCTACTTCATCAAGGAATATGGTGGCAGCAACGCAAACCCCGTGCCCATCTCCATCAATTTCTCGCGACGCCATCTGGAAAATCCGCATTTTGTAAAGAATCTGCTGCTCAAACTTGACGAGTTCCATATTTCAGCAAACCTCGTGGAATTGGAACTCACGGAAAGTCTCTTCTATGACAATCAGAAAGACATCATCACACTGGTCAATAATCTCTCAAACGTAGGGCTCAAGGTTTCCATGGACGACTTCGGAACGGGCTATTCTTCCCTCAGCATGCTGAAGGACGTCCATGTGGATGTGCTCAAAATCGACCAGTCATTTCTCCAGCAGTCTGATCAACTGAACAAACGTGACATCATCTTCACCTCCATCGTTGAAATGGCGAAGAAACTCAATATAGACATTGTCGTGGAAGGTGTTGAGACAGAGGAGAACGTTGCCCTCATGCGCAACTGTCACTGTGATGTGGCGCAGGGTTTTTACTTTTCACGTCCCCTCGCTCCGGAAATTTTCAGAAAGATCTACGCCCGGGGCTATGTGTAACCGGACTTCCAGGCGGGTGTCCGGCAACAGGCTGATTTGTGTACAAGGTTCCCTTACGGCATATCTCTGTCACGCTGCCCCTACACGGGCAAGCCCTTGCCACGTCTTCTTGATTCAAGGGCCTCGAGGATATCAAATCCGAGACAAAGATTCCCTCGCCCGCTTCCGAGTTTTATGCCAGGCTTGTTCTGACCGTGGAAATCACTGCCGCCGCTGAGGCCAAGTCCGAGTTTTTTTGCCCAGGAAACAAGCTCGTCCGTCTCGCGCTCGCTTTGCTCCGAATGCCACGCTTCAATGGCATCAAGACCACATGGGATAAGCTTCTTTATGCTCGCAAAAAGCCAGTCCGGCGGATACCGATACAGAAAAGGGTGTGCCAGAGAGACAGTCGCCCCACACGAAAAAAGAAAACGCACGGCTTCCTCGGGGCTTATGGAGTCCCTCGGCACAAAGGCCGGCTTTCCCTGTCCGATATAGCGCTCAAACGCCTGCCGGACACTTGTAACATAGCCCTTGCGAAAAAGGACCCGTGCAATATGGGGCCGTCCGACCGTCCCGCATCCGGCACAGGCCCGTACCTCATTGAGACTAAGAGGCAAACCGAGGCTGCAGAGTCTTTCTATCATGCGTTCATTCCGTCGCATCCTTCTTTGCTGCAGGTCCTTGAGTACCTGCCTCATTTCAGCCCCCTCTTCGGGCATCCAGAGACCGAGAATATGCAGTTCCCCCATTTCGGACGTAGCAGAAAGCTCGCAGCCTCTGATCACGCGAAGACCATATTCCCTGCCGGCCCGCACTGCGTACTCCGCACCCTGACAGGTATCATGATCCGTCAGTGCAATGGCAGAAAGACCTTTTTCGCAGGCGTGCCGAACAAGCGCCTCAGGATCCAGCGTCCCGTCGGAAAACGTACTGTGCGTATGCAGGTCAATACGACGCACAAGCATCTCCTTCCTCGTTGGCCAGATCATGGCCATGGTACCGCGGAAAATTTCGACAGGAGGGCAAAAGACTCAGCATCCAACCGGTCGCGGGAGAAACTGAGCCATACGCCGTCATTGGGACGATGTTCCGCACGACAACGTCCAACGCGTCAAAAAAGGACTGATCATGAACATCAAGGATATTCTCCGGATTCTTGCCTGCCCAAAATGCCACGGAAATCTCAGTCTCACGGAGGCCGGGGGAGACAAAAAAGGACTCCTCTGTGAAAGCTGCCAGATCGTCTACCCCATTGAAGATGACATTCCCGTGCTCCTTATCAACAGAGCGCTCTCACTGCAAGAATGGAATGAGGGCAAAACCAGCTGTACAGAGGAAACACATTCATGCGAATGCTGATAGCATCGGATCTCCACGGATCTCTTTCGAGTCTCAGTTTTCTCGTTGACAAGGCCCGTGAACTAAAGCCCGATATGGTGGTACTCCTTGGCGATCTGGTATACCACGGACCGCGCAACCCGCTGCCCGAAGGCTATGACACAAGGAGCGTGCTTGAGAATTTTGCACACATAAAAGACGTGACGGGGGCAATGACCGTTGTTCGTGGCAACTGCGACGCGGAAGTCGACATAACCCATCTCCCGTTCCCAGTGGTCGAAAACGCCTGGATCAACGTCGACGGACTGCAAATATTCGCCAGCCACGGTCACCGTCTTCCCGACGTTTCCCTCATGCCCTACAACATTCCGGACGGCGCCGTACTCCTCCATGGACACACCCATATTCCCCGTGGCGAGACCGTCCATTGCTTCCATTTCTGGAATCCCGGTTCACTTTCCCTGCCCAAGGGGGGATCGGAACGGAGCTACGCGCTCTATGAAGAAAGAACCTTCACGGTGTACACCCTGAACGGCAAGAAAGTCCTCTCGCACACGCCGTCTGCCACCTGATCCCCGCTCAAAACGCAAGGCCATGACAAAACTATCACAGTCCGGTCTCTTTCGTCTTCAGGATGAAACATGCCTGATTCTGGCGTCGGCCTCCCCCCGTCGTAAAACATTTTTTGACGGACTTGGCGTGCCCTACCGAATCTGCCACAATAGCGACCCGGAAAAAAAACCAAGAAGGGGTGAAAATGCCGAGATATACACAGTGAGGGCGGCCGAGGCAAAGGCCCTGCGTGTCGCCCGAAACCTCTCGCCCGAGGCATTTCAGGTAAGAACTCTGGCCATTGTCTCCGCGGATACGGTTGTGGGAATAGGTCCACGTATCCTCGGCAAACCGGGAACACCAGATAAGGCACTTTCCATGCTGAGGATGCTTTCCGGGAACGAGCACGCCGTCACAACCTCAGTGACTCTTCTTCTCAAAGATGAATCAGGGGAAAAGATACACTCCTTCACGGACAGCACCCGCGTTTTCTTCCATGCCGTAAGCGAGGACCTGCTCCGGGCCTACGTTTCGACAGGCGAACCACTCGACAAGGCGGGAGCCTACGCCATACAGGAACAAGGAGCCTTCCTTGTTAAAAAACTTGAAGGCTCCTGGTCAACAGTTGTGGGACTTCCCATAGATAGGCTCGTACGGGTTCTTCTTGATCATCGCATTCTACTTCCCGGCCTTGAAAAAGCCTGAGGATACCGCGAAACATCACTGGAGAACCCGGTCGTTTTCAGAGGGCCGTGCGACGTGTCCACACGTGCCGCAGCGTAAAAACGGCGGCAAGTATGGAAATACCCACATGAGCCCTGTCACTTCCCGTAAAGCCGAGCAGGGCGGCCAATGCGAAAATTCCCATAAGAAAACGCAGTTCAACCTTTCTTGCACTCAGTCCCCCAAAGAAGTCAAATTTCGAAAGAACGAGTTTCCCATCATCCTTCCCCGCACCCCATTCAGGAAATTCCTTTTCAAGAGTGTTGCAAAACGTCGAAAGTTTCGTATCTGGATCCAGATAGACGAGAAGTGAACCGGAACCGGGAACAACATCCCGGATTTTTTTTTGCTTTTTTAAAAAAGCTCTTACCTCTTCCCGACCCTCGCGGCTCTTCAGATGGGGGTGACGCAGGCGGATACGTCCGTCTATGGCGCTCGCAACATAGGAAGGTGTCATCATGGAAGCCTCCATAAATTTTGAAATCCGTTTTCTTTTTCCTTGACAGGGCTGTCCCTGCAGACTATCATCGAAAAAAATTTAGTAAATAGCCAATGTATTGTCAACTTATTACCTTTTTATATGACACAGAAGTTCATTTTAAACTTCGTAATTCTTTACAAAAAGATGAAAATAACTTTCTTTTTGCTTCGTTATAATACGTCTCAAGAATGCAATATACAGCAAACCTCCATACAAAAAAATAATCACAAAAATGAATATCACAATCATTTTGCAATAAAAAATGCAATAAAAAAAATTTTTTTTATCTAAACTTGCATTTTGCAGAAATCTATGCTTAGATATCCTTACTGCTGTTGCAGTAATAGGAGGTTCAATATGAACGATGGCTTGAAATACGGTCTTTTTTTGGCTGCCGGCATCGCCCTGGGCGCCATTGGTGTAGTATGTGCAAGCAGGGGGAAACTCGACCTGCGCCCTGCAGCGGCTGATCTTTTAAGCCGTGGTATGGATGTAAAAGACGCCATTATGGGCAAAGTTGAGGCGCTGAAGGAAGACATGGAGGACATGGCGGCGGCAGCAAAGCAAAAGTCCGACAAACGCAAGGCCTCTCAGATGGCCGATGAAAACGCCTAGACCTCGGCCGTAGGCGACGAAATAACACGACAGAAAATTCCGCGTCCCAATCTTGTCACGGGACATGCTGACACACGTCATTATTCGGTTCCGGGCGACAGCAACGTCGCCCCGAACCATGTTTTCTAAACCTTTTAACCACATCTAGAACGACGCAAAACCTGCTCTAGTATGATCTTGAACAGCGTAAAAACCGCATCACAATTAGTATTGCGGCGTACAGATAACGGATGTCAGGTTCTGCAAAGTCTTCTTCGCAGGCGACGTATTTTCCCCGGAAAGAACAAAGACCATTCGGAACGACTGGACTCCGAATGGTCTTCGCTGTGTGTTGCCGGATGAAGCAGCGCGTTTATTCATGATAATCGGGAGAGGAAATGGCCTTTTACATCGTACATGAACTTAAGAAACTGAAGACCGAAAAAGACGGCAGAATACGTGTCCGTGCAAATACAGCGCTTCCGGCACAGGCAGCCTATGATATTGCACAAAAACTGCAGGATATTTCGGGAATTTCCGCTGTATCATGTACTCCGCGCGTTGGCAGTTTTCTTTTCTTCTACGACAGTCCCAAAAGCCGCACTCAAGCTCTCAAGCTCCTAGCGGCCAACGAAAAGCTGCCTGCGTTCAAAAAACTCCGCGGCCAAGAAGTCGCCGAAAAAAACGGTATTGAAAAATTCTTCCCTCTCTTCCGTTTTCTCTTTATACGTCCTTTTCTCCCGATCTCCCTACGCATGGTGACGGCCACGCTGCACGCCATTCCCTTTATTCTGAAAGGCATCGGCGCCCTCCTGCGAGGAAAGCTCTGTGTGGAGGTCCTTGACGCCTCAGCCATTGCTGCTTCGCTCTATTTGCGTGATTTCCGCACGGTATCCCTTCTGACGCTTCTTCTTGGTCTTGGCGACACCCTCGCCGAATGGACGCGCCAGCACTCACTCGATTCTCTGGCAGAAAGTCTCACGCTCAACGTGGCAACCGTCTGGCGGAAAGTCAATGGCACCGAGGTCTCGACGCCCCTCAACAAGATCAAGAAAGGAGACCTTGTCGTTGTGCGCTCAGGCTCATCTATTCCGGTCGACGGCATTGTGGCCGAAGGCGTCGGCGTTGTGAACCAGTCCTCCATGACGGGTGAACCCATCGGCGTCAAACGCGAGGTGGGGGGAGCCGTCTTTGCGGGCACTGTCATGGAAGAAGGGGAGATCGTCATCAAAGTGACCAAGGTTGGCGATGAGACACGCTTCCGCCAGGTCGCTACATTCATTGAAGAATCCGAGGCACTGAAGGCCGGGATCCAGGGAAAAAGTGAACGGCTTGCCGACATGGCCGTTCCCTTCACCTTTGCCCTTGCCGGCATCGTCTATCTTGTGACGAGAAACTTTATGAGGGCCGCATCGGTGCTCCTTGTCGACTATTCCTGCGCCCTCAAGCTCGCGACCCCGCTTGCCGTTCTAGCCTCTATGCGTGAAGGCACAAGTCACGGTATCGTCATCAAGGGCGGACGGTACCTCGAGGCTCTGAATGAGGCGGATACCGTTGTCTTTGACAAGACAGGAACCCTCACGAACGCGAGTCCGGTCGTGGCGGACGTCATCCCCTGTGAGGGGCATAACCGTCAGGAGGTCCTGCGCATCATGGCCTGCCTTGAAGAGCACTTTCCCCATCCAGTGGCCCGAGCTGTTGTCAAAAAGGCCCAGGAGGAAAATCTCATCCACGAAGAGGAGCACGCCCAGGTTGAATACATCGTTGCCCACGGCGTAGCCTCATCCCTGCACGGAAAGAAGCTCCTTGTCGGAAGCCGCCACTATGTGGAATCTGATGAGAACATCGACGTAAGCCCCCTTGCGAAGGAAATACAGGAACAGGCCGAACTTGGACGCTCACTTCTCTATATGGCCGAGGAAGGCAAACTGGCCGGCATTGTGGCCATTGAGGATCCTCTTCGTGATGAGGCGGTCGATGTGATCAGGAAACTGCGTCAGGAAGGTTTCAACCGGATCGTCATGCTTACGGGCGACGATACGCGTACGGCAAACGCCATCGCATTACGCGCGGGGATTACAGAATTTAAGGCGGAGGTGCTCCCCACGGACAAGGCCGATGTGGTCAAGGCCCTCACGGATGAAGGGTGCAAGGTTCTCATGGTCGGCGACGGAATAAATGATGCCCCCGCCCTTTCGACGGCCCATGTGGGCGTGGCCATGATCGACGGAACGGATCTCGCGAGGGAAGTTGCGAATGTGCTGCTGACCAAGCCCGATCTTAACGGTCTGATCAGTGCGCGCCGTCTTGCCCGTTCAACCATGCGGCGCATTCATACGAATTTTGGGGCAACCCTTATCCTCAACAGCATCTTCCTCGCCGGAGGGCTCTTTAACATTCTTCCCGCCGGGACATCTGCCGTTCTCCATAACATGACAACCCTTCTTATCTCTCTTAACGCCATGAGACCCCATTTGCATCCTCTGGCCCTGCCCTTTGGAAAGAAATAACAAGGTACATGGCACCATCTGAAAGACAAGGAATGCCGCATGAATCTCGCGCTGCTCAAATACGTGAAAAGTTTTTCCGACGGGCGGGTACGTATCCGCCATCCCGCGTTGCACAGCGAAGGAACGGCAAAAACCGCCCAGCAGGAAATGCAAAAGACCCACGGAGTGGAACGCGTTGATTACAATACGGTAAGCGGCTCGCTCCTCATTCTTTACGACAGCGACATTCTCTCGAAGGATCAACTTATAGCGATGGGGGAAGCCTGGGCCGCGTATTTAAACGCCGTGCAGCAAAAAAAAGAGGCGTCACCGCCTGTTTTTGCCTGAGTCGTACCCGGAGATCCCTCCGGAACGCTGACACTCATACTCTTGACCGCTTAACGCCCCGGAAACGGGGCGTTTCTTTTGCCCGGACCGAAAAGGCAGGTGAAACCAAGAAGCTGAAAAATGCCTGCCGTGGGGACAGGAACTCAAATTATCTTGTAGCGCGCCTCCGGAGACGGTCAAGAAAAAGATAGACCACGGGCGTTGTGTAGAGGGTCAGCAGTTGGCTCACAAGAAGCCCCCCAACAATGGTAATGCCGAGGGGCTGTCGCAGCTCGGCCCCGTCCCCCTGGCCCAGAGCCAGGGGAATAGCCCCGAAAACCGCAGCCGCTGTCGTCATCATAATGGGACGAAAGCGCAGCCGGCACGCTTCGTAAATGGCTTTTTCAGGGGGAAGATTCCTGCTGCGGGAGGCATCAATGGCAAAATCAACCATCATAATGGCATTTTTCTTCACAATGCCGGCAAGAAGGAGGACACCGATCAGGGCAATGACGCTGAATTCCTTGCCGCAGAGAAAAAGCGCCAAAAGCGCACCGATGCCGGCTGAGGGTACGGTTGAAAGAATTGTCAGCGGATGGATCAGACTTTCGTAGAGAATCCCGAGGACTATATAGAGCAGCAGAAGGGCTGAAATGATAAGAAGTATCTGGCTTGAAAACGTATCCGTAAACATTTTCGCCGTTCCCTGGAAGCTTCCTACGATGCGAGGCGGCATCCCGATCTGTACGCGAACGTCCTCAATACTGTTTTTGGCATCGGACAGTGAAAACCCGTCGGCAAGATTGAAAGAAACCGTCACGGCAGCAAACTGTCCCTGATGCGCCACGCTGAGGGGGGCGTACGAACGCGTTACGCGGGCAACGGAAAGCAGGGGAACAGGTCCGGAGGGACCAGGCAGGAACACCTTTTCAAAGCTCTCGGGGCCCTCAAGATAAGGTTCGTCAAACTCAAGAACAACCTTGTACTGATTTTTATCAAGATAGATGGTTGAAATCTGACGCTGGCCAAAGGCATTGTTCAGGACGTTATCCACATCCTGCATGGAAAGACCAAGGGCCCGAACCCTGTCGCGGTCCACGACAAGTTCCGTCTCCTGTGCCCGGTCCTCCATGTCTGTATCCACATCCTTGAAGCCCTTGCAGGCACGGAGAGCCTCCGCAAGTTTCCCTCCCCACAGCTTCAACTCAGAGAAATCATCAGCCTGTATGGTATACTGATACTGTGACCGGGCACTGCGCCCTCCCATCATGATATCCTGGGCAGGTCTCATAAAGATCTGAACTCCGGGCTCCGTGTCAAGACGTGCCCGAAGCCGTCCTATGACCTGCATGACACCTTCCTTCCGTTCCGAAAGCGGCTTCAGGGTGATGAAGATAGCGCCTCCGCCACGATTGCCTGAAAAATGCATGGACACCTGATCAACAGACCTGTCATTCTGTATGACCCCGCATAAGCGCGTCAGTTTCGCACTCATTGACTGAAATGAAGCACTTTGATCCGTCCGCAGACTCCCCATGACTACACCGGTATCCTGAAGGGGAAAAAATCCCTTGGGGATGACGACAAAGAAAAGGATCTGTACGACAATAACCAGAAAAAGCACCGAAAGAGTCCGGACGGGATGACGCAGAACCGAACGCAGACTTCGCATATAGGCCCTGTGCAGAGAGGCAAGGGACGCTTTGCAAAATCCGTAGAAATGGTGAAGCAGGCCTTTTTTTTCGTTCTCTTCCCCTCTTTCAAGGAAGGTCGCACACATCATGGGCGTCGTCATAAGGGAAATAAGCATGGAAAACAGAACGGCGCAGGTCAGAACAACGGCAAACTCCTTGAAAAGACGACCAATATAGCCTCCAAGAAGCAGTATTGGCAAAAAAACGGCTACAAGGGAAAGGGAAATGGAAATTACTGTAAATCCAACTTCCCGTGAGCCAGCAACAGCACTTTCGTACGCGCTTTTTCCCATTTCCCTGTGCCGCATGCAGTTCTCGAGCACCACAATGGCATCATCCACCACAAAGCCCGTGCTCACTGTCAGCGCCATAAGGGAAAGGTTGTCGAGACTGAAACCAGCAAGGTACATCACGGCGAAGGTTGCGATGAGGGAAACCGGCGCCGCCACGGCCGGAATGACCGTTGCCCGCAGGCTTTGCAAAAAACAAAAGGTTACAAGGACCACAAGCAACACGGCAATGCAGAGACTCTTCTCCACCTCGCTCAGGGAAGCACGAATGGTTATGGAGCGGTCTGTACGCAGTCTCAACGAGACACTGGCAGGCATCCAGCTCTGAAGGGTCGGCAAAAGGGCCTTCACCCTGTCTACGGTGGCGATGATATTGCCTCCCGTTGAGAGAAATACAATAAGAAGGACAGCTGGTTCACCATTGGCCAGGGCCATGGTCCGCGTATTCTGTGCTGACTCACTGCACCGCGCAACATCCCCGAGACGCAAAACCCGGCCGTCATGGACACGAAGAACGATGTTCTCGTAGTCGGATGGGGACGTAAGCTGGTCGCTCGCATCAAGCATCCAAAAATGGTCGCTGTTTTCGAGCATGCCCTTGGGAATAAAGGCGTTGGCCGCAACAAGGGCCGCACGGACGTCCTCGCTTGACAGATGTGCCCGGTTCAGCCCGTCCGGGTCAAGCTGCACACGTATGGCAGGCATGGCACCGCCGCCGACCGTCACTTCCCCGACTCCCTCGATCTGGCTTATTTTCTGGGCAAGAATGGTGGAGGCAAGATCGTAGAGTTGCGTCCTTGTGTGAAGGGGGGAAGTGAGAGAGAGTATCATGATGGGAGCTCCCGCGGGATTAAATTTGCGGTAGCTCGGATTTTGGGGCATGGAGGGCAGACTGCCCGCAGCCGCATTAATGGCTCCCTGCACATCACGAGCCGCCCCGTCCGCGTTGCGACTCAGATCAAACTGCATGACAACGTTTGTTGACCCCTGGCCACTCGAGGAGGTCATTTCCGTTATGCCGGCGATACGTCCCATGGCCCGTTCAAGGGGCGTTGCAACCGTGGCCGCCATGGTTTCGGGACTGGCGCCAGGCAGGGATGCCCTCACCATGACAACGGGGAAGTCAATGGATGGAAGAGGTGCCACGGGCAAAAGACGCAACGCCACAAGTCCGGCAAGAGTCAGGGCAAGAGTCAGGAGGGTCGTTGCCACGGGCCTCGCAATAAAGAAGGCAGAAAAGCCAAAGGCAAGACGACCTGTCCGGTTCATGCCCTCTCTCCGGCACGAAGAGGAGAATCCTCAGGTTCGGAAGTGATCTTCTGTTTTCCCCGGGACGAAGTGAGGCGGTCGAAAAAGAGGTAGATCACAGGCGTCGTGTAGAGCGTCAGGACCTGACTTACGAGCAGGCCGCCAACCATCGTAATGCCTAGAGGAATACGCAGTTCGGAGCCCATACCCTGACAGAGTACGAGCGGCAGCGCGCCAAGAAGCGCAGCCAGGGTCGTCATAAGAATGGGACGGAGGCGAAGACGGCAGGCACTCTGAATCGCCTCGAGGGGGGAAAGTTTGTCCTTGCGCTCGGCTTCAAGGGCAAAGTCTATCATCATGATGGCGTTTTTCTTGACGATGCCGATCAGCAGAATAATTCCGATGATACCGGCTATGCCGAGGTCCATGCGCGCACAGAAGAGGGCGAGAAGTGCCCCGAGGCCGGCTGAGGGCAACGTGGAAATAATGGTGACGGGATGAATATAGCTTTCGTAAAGCACCCCGAGCACAATGTAGACCGTGACAAGAGCGGCAAGAATAAGCCAGAGCTGATCCACGGAGGAAGAGCCAAAGGCACGGGCAGCTCCCTGCATCTCAAGGTGCAGGGAATTTGGCAGACCGATCTGCACGCACGTCTCGTAAAGGGCCGTTATCGCCGCCTCAAGCGAAACGTGTTCGGCGGGCACAAAGGAAATTGTCGCCATGGCGAATTGTCCCTGCCGGGAAAAGCTCAGGGAGGCGGATTCCTCTCTCACACGTACAAGCACGGAAAGAGGGACCGGCCCGCTGCGGCCCCGGACATGGATGCTTTCAAGATCGGTCGGACCTCTCCTGAAGGCCGGAGCAACCTCAAGTATGACCTTGTACTGATTGGTCTGGGTGAAAATCGTGGAAATCTGGCGCTGACCGTAGGCGTCGTAGAGCGCGTTATCAATGTCCTCCATGCTTATGCCAAGACGGGAAGCGGCGTCACGGTTGATGACAAGCCAGAGTCTTCTCCCCTTGGCCTGAAGATCATGGGCCACATGTCCCATTTCCGGACGATCGGAAAGCGCCGCACAGAGTTTTGGCACCCACTCTTCAAGATCGGACTGATGCAGTGCGTCAACGGAACACTGATACTGAAACCGGGAAATCCTGTCCTCGATGGTCAGATCCTGCACAGGTTGTACGGCAAGGAAAAGGCCCGGAAGATCAGCGGCCCTCCGCATAAGACGCTCCGCAATACGGGAGGCGCTCTCATCCCGCTCCTCAAGCGGCAGAAGTTTTATGGTCAGCCGCGATGTGCCGGGACTCTGATTGATGCCATCTACACCGACAAAAAACGTTATGTTTTCGATCGCCTTGTCCGCAAGCAAAAGATCGCTTACCTCCTTCTGACGCCGCGCCATGCCGGCGAAAGACGTGTCCTGCGGAGCTTCTAAAATCCCCTGAAGTATGCCCGTATCCTGGACGGGAAAAAATCCCTTGGGAATAAGGATATACAGAAGAACCGTTGCAAGAAGGGTCGCGCACGCAAGGAAAAGGGTCGCCGTCCTGTGGTCAAGGACATAATGGAGGGTTCTCTCATAAAATGCCTGTACACGGGAAAAAAAGAATCCCTCCCCGACATCCCGGCCACCCCCGGGCTTCGGACGCAAAAGGGTTGCGCAAAGCATTGGGGTAAGGGTGAGGGAAATCACGGCTGAAAGGAGTATGGTTACGGCAAGGGTTGCGGCGAACTCCCTGAAAAGCCGACCTGCGATGTCCCCCATAAAGAGAAGCGGAATCAAAACCGCCACGAGAGAAATGGTCAGGGAAAGAATGGTAAAGCCAATCTGCCCGGCTCCAAGCAAGGCCGCCTCAAGTGGCGAATTGCCCTTCTCGTGGAAACGCACAATATTTTCTATCACCACAATGGCGTCGTCGACCACAAACCCTGTGGCGATCACAAGGGCCATGAGCGTCAGGTTGTTGATGGAATAGTCGAGGAGATACATACAGGCAAAGGAGCCCACAAGGGAAAGAGGGACGGCAAGTGCAGGGATAAGGGTTGCCCGGACATCGCGCAGAAAAAGCCATATCACAAAAATGACCATGGCTACGGCGAGCAAAAGTTCGCGTTCCACGTCGTGCACGGTCTGCCGGATAGTGTCTGTCCTGTCTGTGGTAATCCTGACATGGACGTTGCCGGGCAGAGAGTCTATCAGGGTAGGAAGGAGCGTCCGTATCCGCTCGGCGACATTGATCACGTTTGCACCGGGCTGGCGTTGCACGGAGCAGACAATGGCCTGACGGAAAGAATCTCTGGAGGAGGAATCAGAAACGTAGGCGGCAAGGCGGACATTTTCAGGTGCATGGGTCACCGCCGCGACATCGGAGAGACGAAGAGGTGCACCGTTTTTGTAGCCGATAATGGTCCTGGAGTATTCATCGGCCGAGGAAAGCTGATCGTTGGCGTCAATGGAACTTGCCCGTTCCTTTCCGTCAAAGCTGCCCTTGGAACCACTGACATTGGCCCTTGAAATGGCCTGACGGATGTCCGCAAGGGTAAAACCGGCGCTTGCGAGAATCTTTGGATTGACCTCAATTCGCACGGCTGGTCTCTGACCGCCTGAAAGCGTGACCAGTCCGACGCCGAGAACCTGCGAGATCTTTTGGGCAAGACGGGTGTCCACGAGGTCCTCGAGCTCCGTCATGGGAACAGTATCACTGGTCACGGCGAGGACAAGGATTGGCGGATCCGCCGGATTGACCTTGTTATAGAAGGGAGGATTAGGCAAATCCCTCGGGAGCAGGCTCGAAGCGGCATTGATGGCCGCCTGTACCTCCTGCTCTGCGCTGTCGAGATCCTTTGTAAGCTCAAACTGGAGGGTAATGACAGACGCACCGGCCGAGGACTGGGAGATCATCTGTCCAAGGCCAGGCATGGTCCCGAATTGCCGCTCAAGGGGAGCGGTGACCATGGCGCTCACGACCTCCGCACTCGCCCCGGGATAAAAAGCCTGAACCTGTATGGTCGGATAATCGATTTCAGGAAGAGCCGAGACAGGAAGGGAACGGTAGCCCAGGAAACCGGCCAGAAGCAGTGCAGCCATCAGCAGACTTGTGGCGACAGGCCGGAGAATAAAGAGTCGTGAAAAATTCATATCTGCTCGGCTCTGTCTGTCTGCACCTCTCCGGCAAGCCGAACCTCAGCCCCGTCACGCAGTCTGTCAAGCCCGTCCACCACCACTTCCTCGCCGGCGGAAAGTCCCTTTTTCACCACAACAAAACGGGGTGTTTCAAGGCCTGTTTCAACAAATCGAAGACTGCATCGCCCGCTGGCAAACGCCCCTGTCCGGGAAGAGCTGTCCCCCCCGGCCATATCCCTTGTCACAACATACACGTAGTGTCCCTTTGAGCCAATCTGCACGGCCGAAAGGGGAATGGTCAGGGCGTTCTGCTCAACAGCAACACAAAGTCTCGCATTCACGAACTGATTGGCATAAAGACTCTTGTCAGCGTTCTCAAAGCGGGCCTTCAGTCGCACCGTTCCCGTCTCCCGATCAATCTGATTATCAAGAGAAAGCAGGGTTCCCCTGGCAAGCAGGTGTTTCTGCTCCCGATCCCAGGCCTGCACGAGAAGTTGCTTCTTGCCGCCCTGAAAGGCACTGACCACATCTGAAATCACCGTTTCGGGCAACGTAAAGAGGACATCGCAGGGACTCACCTCGGTGATCCGCACAATACCCTCGCTGTCACTGGCGCTTATCTGATTCCCGACATCCACCTTTCGTAAGCCCGCAACACCTCCGGCAGGCGCGGTTATGCGGCTGTATTCGACCTGCAGCCGTGCCGTCTCGCAGGCCGCCTGATCCGCTCTGACCGCACCTTCGTACTGTGAGACCAGGGCTTTTTGGGTATCATACTTCTGACGTTCAACGTAATCGCTTTTGACAAGAGAGGCGTAGCGGGAAAGATCGCGCCGCGCATTGGCAAGCTGGGCCTGATCGGCAGCAAGGCGCCCCTTAGCCTCTGCAAGCTGGGCCTCATACTGTCTCGGATCAATCTCGGCCAGGAGCGTACCCGCCTGAACACGCTGACCCTCCTGAAAATGCAGGGCAATCAGCTGCCCGCTGACACGGCTTCTGACAAGGACATCACTGGAGGGCAACACCGTGCCAAGACCCGTGAGAAAGCGGGGCACGTCCTGCACAAGTGATTTGGCCGTACGCACCGGTGCGGCACTGCCTTGAGGTTTCATGGGAGTTTTTGCCCCAAAAAAAGAACCCGACAGGAAATAAAGGGATATTGCAATACACAAGCCGCCCGCAATCCACAGGCCGCGCCGGGGTACTATTGGCATGAGAGACTCCGGAGGCAGAAGGCAAGAAACCCACAAAATCAAAAGGCACAAAATATGGCGTAACTATAGTCAAGTCCGCTCTAAAAAGCAAAGGAAGCCCCTCCAGCCCGTCACCGGAAGGAGGCTTGTGGTCCGGGAAGGAGAGGCTGCTGCTTCGCATGCCAATCTTTTACGGTACTGTAGCAAGTGTGCAGAAACCGGAACAAAATGTCCGCAGCAGGGAAGATCATTGCCTTTTTCCATATATCAACTATGCTCTGGAAATATCGTACCTGCCGCGGACTTTTCCGCGCCAATCGGCACAAAAAAGCAGGCTACAGTCTCTTTTCAGGCGGATAATGATCTGTCTTAATCCAGACGGAGCCTGCCTTCGCGGATCAGTGCGGTTCTTACTTCGGGCTCTCTTGTAACACGGGGTATTGCAGAAATCTTCCGCCACTATCCAGGCCACATACTCACATCGCGCACCGGACAAAAAAACATGATAAAACGCTGACAGCGTTACAGCGGAACCTCGCCGTCAACCGGCAGAAACACAGATTCCGGCGGCAGATGCGGCAGCATACGGACCGATACTCCTTCAACATGCTCCATCCACAAACAGTACATGCCAGCCACACGTGGAGGCAGTGCCGTGAAGACCTGCAGAATGAATGGAGAAGAAAGGGCCGCGCCAAAGCAGAAAGCCGCTGTGCAGAGGTCCCCACAGGCCCCTACCGATATGCCCCCTGTCCTTGACAGGGGAGACTCGCAACGTGGAAAGATCCCTGTCAAAAGGAGGCAGCCGGCCGGCAGAACACCTGTCGGGGCTGAAGAAGCATGCCAAAAAACCTTTCTTTTTTCCTACTTTCCCTCTTTCTGCTTTTTCCATCGTCCCTTACGGCCGCGCCATCAGAGGGTTCGCCACGGGCCACCCCCATTGTTCGCGTTGTCCGTCAAAGTCAGGCTGCGGTGTGCAATATCACCTGCACACAGATCCGTGACCGTCAGGCATCTCCCCTTGATCTCTTTTTCGGATTTCCCGGTTCTATCCAGAACGCCCCAAGACACCAGAAACGTGTCAGCCTCGGCTCCGGCGTCATCGTGGATGGCCAAAAGGGACTCGTTCTTACCAACGCCCACGTTATAGCAGGCAGCGATGAAATCATGGTCCATCTTCAGGACGGTCGAAGCTTTAAAGCCGAGGTCCGCGGGGCAGAGCCGGATTTTGACATAGCAATTCTCGCCCTGAAAAATGCCTCGGACCTTCCCGAACTTCCTCTCGGAGACTCAAGCGACCTTGTCCCCGGGGAGACAGTTATTGCTATAGGCAATCCCTTCGGCTTCAGCCATACAGTGACGACTGGTGTTGTTTCCGCCCTTGGCCGGACCATCAACTGTCGGAGCGGAACGCTGACAGATCTGATCCAGACCGACGCCGCCATTAATCCGGGAAACAGCGGAGGCCCCCTCCTCAATCTTGAAGGTCGTCTTGTGGGCATAAATACCGCGACTGACACAAGGGCCGAAGGGATCGGCTTTGCCATTCCAGTCAACAAGGTCCGTCGTGTCATGGAAAGTCTCGTCCATAACACCCGCATTTCTCCCTACTGGCTCGGCATCCTGGCCGAAGACCTGGATGGACAGACCGCGTGGACACTCGGCCTTGATTCACAGACAGGAATCCTCATCACGGCCGTATTCGAAAAAACACCGGCTGCCGGAGCCGGCATTGCCCCTGGAGATATTCTTCAAAGCATCAACGACTCCCCCATACGAGATCGCCACGATTACGTCGGATTACTGAGAAATCAGACAGGAGACCCTCTCGCACTCAAACTCATCCGTGACGGCAGGGAATTCCGTACGACCCTCACGCCTGCCCCCTTTACGGACGCGATCGCCGAGGCGCTCATGAGAGAGCGCTGGGGCCTCAGGGTGCGGGGAACGGGAAAATACGTTCTTATACAAGATGTGCGGCACGGAGGTCCGGCCGATTTTCTCCGTCCGGGAGACCGCATACTCGCCGTGGGGGGGCTGGGAATTGCTTCGGTTGCCGATATGCTGCAGGCGTTTCGAAAGGAGCGGATGGCCCAGCAGATACTTCTCCAGGTAGTCCGGGGCGGACGCGCGTATTATGCCCGGCTTCAACTCTGAAAGTCCCGAACGGCGGGCAAAAATACAGGATAAAACGCCTTTGCAATTCATTTTCATTAATATTTTTTTTCCTTCTTGACACATCTTGGGAGGCAAGCTAAGCCTAAGAACACGGAACTAACATCGTTAGCCGTAAGCCCAAAATTTTTATTGGAGGAAGATCTATGTCCTACAATGTTACCGTTAACCACGACAAGTGTGTTGGCTGTGGTGAATGTGTTGATGTCTGCCCTGTTGAAGTCTACGAACTGAAAGATGGCAAGTCCGAACCCGTTAACTATGAAGAGTGCCTGGGATGTGAATCCTGTGTTGAAGTCTGTGAATCAGATGCCATCACAGTCGAGGAAGCGTAGACTATATCACCTTTTGCCCGGAGCAAGGCAGGCACAACACGTTCCCGCGTTGCTTACGCCACCGGACGTACAGTCTGGCACTATGGCATAGGGTCATGTATTTCGGGCGGCAGAAATGCCGCCTGAAACATACATAGGGCCTGTTTACCGATATATTACGACCCGGTGCAACAAGGATCGGTTACGGGCAGAACAGGTGCATGAAGACAGAGACCCTCGAACCGAAGTCGGCAGCGCTGAACCCCGTCCCGGAAACTGCCGATGCAGGAATACGATTACTGCGGGCCCTTTTCCCGAATAGTATTCCGCCTCATTTGCCAGGAGGCGCCTTAAGGGCGAAAAGGGAACATTCACACCCATCAGAAAGCAGCCTGATTTCCGGAAGAACGACCTTACGCGGGAACATATGGGTGGCCTCACCGGATACGAGAATGCTGGGCCGGCAACGACAGGGCCGGCAATTCAACTGTTCCGAACAGGGACGGTGCTGCTGATTGACAGAAATCCCCTTCCCGTCGGCGATGGAACACCTGTCGCGCCCCGGAACGACTACTGAGCCGGAGCGTAATGCCCCCTGTGCAGGCCTGCCTTCTTTTTGACGTGCCAGCCCCCGATTCCGGAACCGGTTTCTTCTTTCGGTGCACCGAAAAATCACTTTTTCCGCCATACCGGAATCCCCACGGCATGGTATTTACGTATTACGCCGTATGCACTGCGTTTTTTTGCTAAATTCATACGGTAGCCTCCTTCTTGGTAACGCCGGCAGCGCCCTGGAAGTATGACTACCGTCTTTATTTTGATTTTTTTCACCCTTTCTCTGCTTCACGCTCCGTCTACCGAAAAAACGGGCCGCCGGCTTCACGCGAAACGTCGAACCCCGGAAGTTCCCCGGACAGCCGGGAGATGTCCTGAGATTACAAAACCTCCAGCACGCCGGCAGATTTGACTTGCGGCAGAGGTGTCAGGGAAGCTATATCAAGAACCAGAACGTTTCTTTCCCGTATTTTCCGTACGCTTCTTGTTTGAAGAACCGCACATCCGCGCTAAGGACACCCTCATGATACCCGATCTCACACCGATTTTTTCCCGATATGAAGCACTTCGCCAGGAAGTTGACGCGCTCTTTCAGACCGTAACACGCCAGTTTCCCGAATGTGTTCATTGCCAAAAAGGCTGCAACGACTGCTGCAGCGCCCTTTTCGATCTTTCCTTTGTCGAAGCCATGTACATCAACAAGGCCTTTGAAAAAGCCTTTGATTACGGGAAGGAACGCTCTGATATTCTGACCCGTGCGAGTGACGTGGACAGAAAGCTCACACGGCTAAAACGAGAACTCTTCAAGCTTGAAAAAAACGGCACACCCGAGGAGGAAATCATGCGGAAGGCAGCGGAAGCACGCATGCCCTGCCCTCTTCTCGGCAACGAGGGCACATGCCTTCTCTATGAAGCCCGCCCCATAACATGCCGGATATATGGAATTCCGACAGCCATTGCCGCTGAAAGCCATGTCTGCGGGCTCTCAGACTTCTCACCCCATGCGACCTATCCCACCGTCAAAATGGATAAAATTCAGGCACGCCTTGAGGCAATGAGCGCGGACATCGCAAGTCTCACGGGATCAAGATTTACCCTTGACCAAGTATATGTTCCTCTTTCCATGGCCCTGCTGACCAGGTATGATGAGCAGTATCTGGGCATCTCGCCCGCCAAGGAGGACTGATGGCCCCGCGCATCCCTTCATATATTTTCGAAGCCACTTCGGAGAATCAGAACCTGACAAGTGCCCAGGAAGTCCTCAAACGGCAAATTTACGAAAAGATGCGCCCCGCCCGTCGAAAATTTATCGACAGACTCGGCTATGATAACTGGGATCCCTTTCAGGAACCCAATCATCCGCTTGACATGCGGGTGGATGCCGGTATGCGCACAACAGAGCAATTGCTTTCGCAATTTCTGAAAAGCCTTGGAGATGAGGAAATCAGTTCCGTCTACCGGAAGGGCGCCCTTGACTGTGTCATGGGCGTCATAACGAAGGATGAAAAATACCGCGGAATTTTTGACTTTTGCCTTTGGTACTATGATCTTCTGAAAAAGGAGGGCCGGCTCTCAAAAACATCACAGGAATTTCAAGCATTCCTGCACGGGGCAAGACCAAAAGATCAGGAAGCCTGACCGTACGTCACACGTTCGTCTCCTACCATGCGCCACGATGCTCGCATGCGTGTATGCATGAGATCTTGCGTGCCCTTCCCGTCACACTCAAACAATGGAGGCAGTGTTTTCAGTCCGGCAGGACTGGGGTTCTACGCTGAAACAACATGAAAGAACGATACGACAACATAGACGAGTATATCAGAGATCTCAAAGACGCCATTGCTCAAAACGATCAATGCGCCAACCACCATTATAATCTTGCTCAGGCCCTTCTCTCCAAACGAGATTTCGTTGGCGCAGAAGAATCGCTTCTTGAGGCCATACGCAATTCTCCCCGCATGGCGGAAGCCTATGTACAGCTTGGGGGGATATGCCTGCAGCGCGGCGACCTTGAAGGCTGCCTGCGCTACAACCAGGAAGCGGCCAATTGCCGCCCTCAGTATGCCATAGCCTACAGCAATATAGCCTTTGTCCATATCCAGAAAGGCGAGCCAGACAAGGCCGTGGCCGCTCTTACCAAGGCTCTTTCATGGTCGCCCAATTTTATTCAGGCAAGAAATGAACTGGCGACAGCCTATTACATGCAGGGGAATTTCACGGGAAGTGAGGAGGCCTGCCGTGCCGTGATCAAACAGGAACCAGGCTTTGCTCCGGCATGGAACAATCTTGCCCTTGCCCTCTTTGACCAGGGACGCTTTGATGAGGCGTGTGAGGCCTGTGACAAGGCCATAGAGCTGGGGTTTGACGTACAGGAAGGTTTTTTGGAGGAACTGAAGCCTCACAGAAAAAAAGCCTAATGCCAGGCTTTGAGGAGATATTACCCCGTTACTAAGCGGACATGGATTCCCGCACGGCTTCAGGATGCCAGTGGGGGATGCGCTGCTTCCATGGGGTAGTACCTGACGCGGGATACCTATTTTTGCGAAGTACACTTTCGTTCAAACAGGCCTGTCATGCTGCTTACAAGCAGGTTGACAGGCTTTTTTTGTCATAACTCAGCGCAGCAACTCAAGAAGTCGCTGGACACGGTCACGGTTGAGCCCTGAATGGATACGCAAAAGCGCCTCATTTTGCTCCTGCGCCTCCTTCTCCACCATGGTCAAGACCTGCTCCACCTCCGATGACGTCAGATAGTGCGGATCGGGCCTTCGTGGCATGGAGTACGCTTCAGCCGCGGAACTTGCCACACGGATGTCGTTCTCAACGGGAAGCATCCCGTTGACACGCTCCTGAAAAGTCTGGACAGAAGCTCCGAAATCATTGTTTCTGGGAAAAACATTCAGCTGCATACGGGACTCCTTTTCTTTGGCTATGTTTTTATTGCAAAAAACATTCCAAAAAAATGCAGAAGTTCCCTCAGTCCGTTCTTGTGCCACGTAAAAAAACGACCGTTGCAGGCTACCGGATACGCAGACAGATTCCAGATTCCTCAGGGCAGTTCCACTCCTGGCGTACGGGTATGTCCTGCCGTCTACGGCGGACACGCCACGCAGAAGCGAAAGCGCTGCCCTATGCACGCCGCCGTCTTCCGCTGCCGCCTTTCTCAAACCCGACAGGCTAAAAGGTCCGCCATGATGCCTTGCTACGCGCATTCCCCCGCGTACTTTCTGCCCGAAGGACTTCTGAGAAAGTCCTCAAAGCCACGCGCCCTCAATCGGCAGCTCGGACACTCTCCGCACCCGTACCCCCACTTGTAACGGGTTCTTCTCTCCCCAAGATAACAGGTGTGGCTTGCCTCAAGAATGAAATCAACAAGATCACGTCCGCCGGTTTCAAAGGCCAGCTGCCATGTTTCGCCCTTTGTCTTATGCATGAGGGGGCAGACAATATGCATAGGAGTGTCAAGACCGAGTGAAAGCGAACGGGTCATACTTTCCATGGTATCTTCGCGGCAGTCAGGGTATCCCGAATAATCGACGGAACTGACTCCAAGAATAATGGTATCGGCGTGCCGTTCATAGGCATAGGCCGCAGCCAACGTGATGAAAATAAGATTTCTTGCCGGCACAAACGATGTCGGAAGTCCCGATGGTCCCTGACAGATGGGATCATCGGACATGAGTGCACTGTGGGTTATGGAAGAAAAAGCGGGAATATCCATAAGAACGTCTTCACGCAACGACCGGGAAAAAACGGGATTATTACGGGCTGTCGTCAAAATCGCTGCACGGCACTGCAACTCCACTTGATGACGCTGACCGTAGGAAAAGCCGATTGTCCATACGGCATCATATGTTTTCAGAGCAGAAAAAAGACAGGTCGTGCTGTCCTGACCGCCGGAAAAAATAACAACAGCGTTACGCACGTTAACACCCCTTAAAAAAGGAATATTTTTTCAGTCTGGTTGATGTTCAGAAGACAAGCCCCGCGAAAGGGGCAATAACGTAAGACGCCGTAAAAAGCATGCCTCAAGCACGTTTTTTACGGCGTGACCCCAAAAAAACAAGCAAGCCGATCTCACAAGTCCTTCCAGGTATTCTCCCATATGGCAGTTTCAGTCCGTACGTACAGGGCGTTCAGATACTGCTTTTTGGAGTCTTGCCAAGAAGTTCATAAAAGCGTCCGTGAGCCTCTTCGGCACCCATCCCCTGGCGTGATGCGAGATGATCCAGGTTATCGAGAGCGTCACAGGACCGTACATAGAGAGGTTCCAGGTCTGCTGTGTCAAAATGAGCAAAACGGGCAGCTAAAACGAGGGCTTCGCATGACGGGCGCTCACGTTTGACAAGCTTCAGGTCCTTCTCCCCGGCAAAAGACGCACAAAGAGAGGCATAGCGGCTGCACACATTACCCACCAGCACACTACCGGGGGAAAGGCCTTCAAAAAAAGACGAAGGGGAAGAAAGAGCAATGGGGGCGGAAGAGTGCATGGCACCCTCCTCGCCAAGACAAAAACACTCCGTGTGCAAAAGATTCCGTCTGGCGTGGGTTGCCACGGCAATCATTGTCCCAGTGGGCAGATCAAGGCAACGGGCAGCCTCATAGGCCAGGGTTGCAAGCCCGTCCAAAGGGGCCAGTCTGGCGCCTCCGAGACGACGCAGGACCATGGCCGTTGTCAGAGCAAGACGAATGCCCGTGAAGGATCCGGGCCCGTGGACACACGCTATACGCCCAAACGAAGCCGGGTGGACATGAAGCCTGCGGCAGAGGTCATTCAGGGCCGGAGCCAACAGCTCCGCTGACGTATTCTCCAGGCACCATTCCTCTGACACAAGAAGGGTCCAGTCCCTAGCAAGAGCAAGCTGCAGGGCACCGTGCGTGGCATTAATAACGAGATCCAATGAATCAGCCGCCATATCCGTGACGCTATCCCTTCACAATCCGAACGATATCGTTGTACGTTGCAAAAATCATGAGTGCCACAAGCAGGGCCAGTCCCGCCCGTACGGCATACTCCTGAACTTTTTGATGGATGGGACGGCGGAACAGGATTTCAAGCAGACAAAAAAGGATGGTTCCCCCATCAAGTACCGGTATGGGCAAAAGATTCAGAATACCAAGATTGATACTGATGAGGGCTGTCAAGGCAAGCAAGCCGGCAAGGCCCTGTTTGGCCTGGTCGCCTACAAGCTGCGCAATCATAATAGGTCCGCCGACCTGATCGGCCGGCACAACCCGCTCAATTAGCTTCATAAAGCCCTGAGCCGTGAGAGAAATCATTTTCCACGTCTGGTGAAGACCGGAAGACGCTGCCGACAGGAAGGTTTCCGGCTGCGCCTTGACCGCACCGGATGAGCGCACACCGATAAGCCAAGCTACTTCATCTTCCCCAAAAAGGGTCTTTCTGACAGAACGCTCGGCTGAAATCAGGGCGTGCAGGGTTGTGATGGAACCGCCTTCGTCCTTTCTCTGCAGCTCAAAATCCATAGGTTCACCATTGCTTTGAGCGATTACGGCACTCATATCATCCCAGCTCTTCAACGCCATGCCATTGATGGAAAGAATGGTGTCCCCCGCCTTTACCCCGGCCCGCATAGCCGGACCGTTTTCCTGCAGCCCGCCGACCTCGGGAAGAGCTATAGGCGTTCCCCAGCACAACGCGAGCCCCCAGTAAAGAAACCAGGCAAGAAGCAAGTTGGCGACAGGTCCCGCAAGCACGACCAAAAGACGCTGCCATGCAGGGCGAAGCGAAAAACTTTCTTCCTTTGTAAAACCCTCCGGAATTTCAGACTCTTCCGATTCTCCAACGAGTGCGACATAGCCGCCCAGCGGCACAAGCGAAAGCGCATACTCCGTTTTTCCGGGCTTCCATTTCAAAAGTTTTGGACCAAAGCCGAGCGAAAAGGTGGAAACACCCATCCCCAAAGACCTGGCCACGGAAAAATGTCCCAATTCATGAAAAAAAATCAGTCCACCAAGAACAAGAACAACGGAAACAATGGTAATCAGCAAGAAGAATCTCCCGTGCGGGCCAAATTCCGCACAAAGTCACGTGTGCGTGCGTCAAGCACCTGAATGTTTTTCTGAATATCGCGAACACGGCTTTCCAAAGAAACCATATCGGAAGCACGGCCAAGCGGCGGACAAAAGGGTTCGTGTCCAGGTCTTGTGGCCGTGTGGGCATCAAGCGCTTCCGCAATAAGGATGGGAATATCCGTGAACCTGCAGGAGCCCTGCAAAAAAAGTTCGACGGCCGCTTCGTTGGCGGCATTGAGAACAACGCAGTGCCCTCCCCGCTCTGACAATGCACGCAGGGCAAACCCCAGGCAGGGAAACGTCTCCATATCAGGCGGTTCAAAGGAAAGGGTGCATGCGCAAAGATCAAGGGGGGCGACAGGCTGATGGGCCTTTTTGGGCCAGAGCATGCAATGGGCAAGCGGCAGTTTCATATCCGCCGTCGCCAACTGCGCAAGAAGGGAGGCATCCGTGAAGCGCACGAGTGAATGCACAATGGACTCGGGATGCAAAACGACCTCTATCCTCTCGCGCCGGATGCCGTAGAGATGATAGGCCTCGATCACCTCGAGCCCCTTGTTCATCAATGTGGCGGAATCAATGGTGATCTTGCGCCCCATTTGCCAGTTTGGATGATGAAGGGCATCCTCAAGGGTTACCGAAGCGAGAGATTCCTTGTTCCGCCCCCTGAAGGGGCCGCCCGACGCCGTCAGGACAAGTCGATCCACATCCTGACCGCGGCCGGCAAGACATTGAAAAAGGGCATTATGCTCAGAATCAACTGGAAGGATTGCGGCTCCTGTCAAAGAACAGATATCCCGGACAAGGCTGCCCGCAAGCACCAGGGATTCCTTATTGGCAAGAAGAATAACACGCCCGGCGAGGGCTGCCGCAATGGTCCCCGCGAGTCCGGCTCCGCCGGACTGCGCAGAAAGTACCGTTTCCGCCTCGGGAACACGAACAAGTTTTGCGTAGCCCTCTTCTCCCACAAAGATATCCGGCCTGTAATTGGGTGGCAGGATGTCCTGAAGAATGCTGGCTGCCTCATCGGTGCCAACCGCAAGATATGGAGGGCGAAAGATATCCGCCTGTCTGGCTAACAACTGTACGTTGCTGAAGCAGGCAAGCCCCTGAAGGGTGAAAAGATCCCTGTTGGCGGAAACAACATCAAGGGCGCTGCGGCCGATGGAACCGGTCGACCCAAGAATGACAAGGGATCGGGGAAAGCGCGTTTGCCACGCAAGAGGAGGCGGAAAAGAAATATAGTTGACAATCGGGCCTCCAAGAGCCGGCCAAAGATCAGACATAAGACTCCCGACACAAAAGAACAGAAGAGATGTACCCCTTCAACACTGGGGAATTTCTGTGAAATAAGGCCAATGACGCCATAAAAAACAATACGCAGTTGTAAGAAGGAACGGTAAAAAAGGCAAGAAGCACAAGGACCGATCGCTTATGCCAGAAAGGGAAGAATCATAGAGAGTACAGAAAAAAACGTGCATGCATGCCGTGTAGCGGAAGACGTGCTCTCCTGCCCCGCGACGTTTGAAAGCATACAAAAGGCAGCCTTCCGCGGAAGGCCACCTTATCTACAGAAACAGGGATTGAAAGCATCAGAAGAAGAAAAACCACTGGTCAACGACAGCCACCATGGGCAGGGCGAAGAGAAGGCTGTCAGCCCGGTCAAGGACGCCTCCGTGTCCCGGCAGAAGAGATCCACTGTCCTTCACATTGACTGACCGCTTGAGCGCGCTTTCAAAAAGATCCCCAAGCTGAGCAAAAGCGTTGACGGCAATGCCGAGAAGCAAAAAAGCAAAAAAACCGGCCCGACCGTAGATGAGACCGTAGACTACTGAAAAAAGCACACAGGCGCAAAGACTGCCCACAGCTCCTTCTGAACTTTTTTTCGGACTGACCCTGGGCCATAACTTGTGATGACCAAAGCGTGTACCGACAAAATAGGCTGCCGTATCCGAAAGAGAAACTGCACAAAGCACGTAGACCAGCTTAACTGTTGACAAATACGTGGCTGGCAGAAGTAAAAGAGGAATATAGGCAAGACCAGCAAGAAAAATCCCGCCCGGGGAGAACGCCGTGTCTTCGCCGACCACGTCCCAGCGGAAGAGGAAGCTCAGGGCAACAAGAACAAATCCCGCTCCGAGACAAACCAGCGCATCCTGAGGCCTGTCCAGCCAGGTTAAAATCAACATGGCAGATCCGAGCAAAATGGCACAGATACGACTTGGCACACGTCCCCTGGGTCCCCAGAATAGGGAATAGAATTCCCAGAGTCCGAGGCCAGCACAGAGCAGGATAAAACACAGCAGGGGAAGGCCACGCCACGCCAGAACAAACACCAGAACGGCAATGAGGGCCAGTCCGGTAACAATGCGTTTTTTATCAATATTTTTCAAAATGAACATATTTTTCACAAAACGGGCTTCCCCGATCGTGCTCCTCCTTAAAGAGACGAGATAAAAAAGACAGCTTACAGATACGTCCAAACGTTAACATTTACCAAAACGTCGCGTGCGGCCGGCGTACTCCTGCAGGGCCCGATGGAGCTCTGACACGCCAAAATCAGGCCAGAAAACAGGAGAAAAAATCAATTCGCTGTACGCGGACTGGTACAAGAGATAATTGCTCAAACGCTGCTCACCGCTCGTACGAATGATACAGTCAGGATCTGGCTGTCCTGCAGTGTAGAGATAGCCGGCAAGGACTTCCTCTGTAACAGATGTTTCGGCAAGTCCGTCATGAATCATATTGCGGACAGCCCGTAAAATCTCCTGACGGCCTCCATAATTCAGGGCCAAATTCAAAACCATTGCCCGGTTGCCTTCCGTGGCCCGCACGGCATGGGCAAGAGCGGAACGCTGCGCCAGCGGAAGAGCCTCAACTGCCCCGATCGTCCGCAGGCAGATATGCTTTTCCTGCAAAAGAGGCAGCTCACGCCGCAAGAATTCCACCAGCAGCGCAAAAAGAGCACTGACTTCCGTCTTCGGGCGTGACCAGTTTTCTGTTGAAAACGCATAGAGCGTCAGGTAGGAGATGCTGAGCCTGCAACATTCGGCAACAATGGTGCGGACCGTCTCAGCCCCGGCTTTATGGCCTTCCGAACGGGCAAGACCACGAGCCTGAGCCCAACGGCCATTGCCGTCCATGATAATGGCGAGATGACGGGGGAGAACGGAAAAGACGCTTGGGGTATCGGCCATGGCAGAAATCAACCGTTAGATCTCCATTATTTCTTTTTCTTTCTCCTGGCAGCGTTTATCTACGTTCTCCACAAATTTGTCCGTCAGCTTCTGCACGCTTTCCGTTGACTTCTTCAGATCGTCCTCAGTGATTTCCTTGTCTTTTTCAAGCTTCTTCAGGGAATCGTTTGCATCGCGGCGGATATTCCGCAGGGAAACCTTGGTGTCCTCCCCATATTTTCTTGCTATTTTAACAAGCTCTTTTCTTCGCTCTTCCGTCAGAGGCGGAATGGAAATACGGATAATGCGGCCGTCATTCACGGGCGTCAACCCGAGGTCGGATTTTAAAATAGCTTTTTCGATGACTCCCATGCCACCCTTGTCCCACGGCTGAATGGTTATGGTCCGGCTGTCGGGGACAGCGACCGTGGCCATCTGTGTGATCACAGTCATGGTCCCGTAGTAATCCGCCTTAATCCCCTCAACGAGGGAAGCGGATGCACGTCCCGTCCGCAACTTTCCAAAATCTTTTTTGAGGGATTCGAGAGTTTTTTCCATCCGTTCTTCCGCATCAAGCATAATTGTATCAATATCCATCTGCTTCTCCTTGCCGAGACGTAGTGTGATAAAACGATGTGAAAAATTGGAAAGGAGGGGCGTACAAAACGTCCCGTCCGGGCCTACTCACCAACCAGAGTACCCACATTCTCTCCCTGTACAACCTTTGCGATATCTCCACCGAACATGCGGCACACGATCAAGGGCACATGGTTGTCACGCACAAGGGCAAAGGCCGTGGCGTCCATAACGCCGAGCCGTAGATTCAAGGCATCGTCATAGGACAGGCTGTTGTATTTAACAGCATCTGGGAACTTCTTGGGATCCTTGTCGTAAATTCCATCAACTTTTGTGGCCTTGATGATGCAGTCGCATTTTAACTCCATGCCACGCAATGCCGCCGTCGTATCAGTGGTAAAATACGGATTGCCTGTTCCTGCGGCACAGATGACAACGCGCCCCTTGTCCAGGTGGCGCAAGGCCCTGCGACGGATAAACGGCTCGCAAACTTCCTGCATGGTAATGGCAGAAAGGACACGCGTCGGATGACCGGCCTTTTCAAGCATGTCCTGCACGGCCAAGGCATTCAAAACAGTGGCCAGCATTCCCATGTAATCTGCCGAGGAACGCTCCATCCCCTGGGCCGAACCTGAAAGCCCGCGAAAAATATTTCCTCCGCCGATAACAAGGGCCATCTGGACCCCCATCTGCAGAACACTGCTCAGCTCTCCGCAAATTTTGGACACAGTGTCAGGAGCAATTCCGACCCCCTGCTGGCCGGCCAAGGCTTCCCCGCTCAGTTTCAGAAGAACTCGTCGATACCGTAAGTCAGTGGCCATACTATCCTCCAAAAATGTTGTCCAAAAAACTGGGATGAAAACGGTAAAAGTGTAGCAAAAAAGACAAATGCCGTGAATTCCCCTGCGCTCTCCCAAAAAACACCGAACAAAAAAGAGTGGTAAGAAGGGCCTCCTGCAGACGACGAAAAGGAGAAAAGGCATGCCAACGCGCGCTGCGGGCCCGCTAGGGAAAAAATTATGCGTCTAAACCGCTAAAGGGTGAAGGCAGTATGGTCAACGGTACAGACCCGGCAATTTCCCGCAGCGCCCGATGGGCAATCTGCGCCATATCCTCCGTATATACAAATTTCAGCAGAGATGTCTGTCGTTCCAGGACAGAAAAATAGCCGACATGTTCGTAGGCTTCAAGAAGAAAACGAAAGACGGCAATATCCGAGGGACAAAGGCGAATGTAGGTAACAGAACTGGCCGACATACGTACCTCACATCAAGCGGGCGCATCTCTTCCCGGTATAAACTTTCTTGTCAAGCAGCCGATATATATATAGAATACCTTTGGCAGCCTCCCCCACCCAATAACCCAATAAATAAACGTTGGTGGATTTGAGCAGGGCTCACGCCCGCATCCCTGGAGATTTTCTGATTCAACGAGACTGACCAGAGGAACATTCGCTCAGGTTTCGCTTTCAAATTCCCGCGGCAGGGAATTTTACGGCAGCAAACCAAACACCCTTTCCCCTCAGGTCTCACGATCTCTTCCCAAGCTGACACAGCTTGCTCAGCCGTCAGGAAGTATGTTGGAACAGAAACGGGAATGGCAAGGAAATTCCAGGTAAACAGCCTTATGTCCTCGCCCTGAATGGCGGGGTTGTACGGCGCGTTTGATAAGGGTTCTGAAATTCCTGGAAAAACAGCAATGACCGCAATTGATGAAAGACAGAGCACCCTTCTTGCAACGGGTGCACCCCTTTCTCCCGCCGGGAACACAATCCGCTCAGCAGGGAATTCTTCCCGCACGTCCTCGCAAAATGGCAATGCGCAGTCCTTTGCTGACCGCCTCTCCCTCACGCCCGAAGCCGAACAGGAACTCAAGGAACTTCAGCAGCGTGATCAGGAAGTTCGACACCATGAAGAGGCACACAAGGCAGCAGCCGGTCCTTACTCCGAGGGTGTAAGCTACGACCTCACAACCGGGCCTGATGGAAAGCAGTACGCCGTTGGCGGATCCTGCGCCATCGATACAAGTCCCGTTCCTGGTGACCCTGAGGCAACCCTTCGCAAGGCCCAGCAAATTAAGCGGGCTGCAAAGGCTCCTGCCGAGCCCTCTTCCCAGGACATGAAGGTTGCTTCCGAAGCGAACCAACTCGAAAATAACGCCCGCGAGGACCTGGCAGAAGAAAAAAGAGAGGACGGAAACGACGCAAGTCCTCTTGGCGGAACTGAAAGCTTTGTCCGTTCTGCCCTGAATACTCAGGACCTCCGCAGCGGAGACAGCCAGTCAGGCACCCCTCTAAGCCTTTCCTGGTCTCAGGGGGTATATCATGTCGGCAGAACTGCCCATGACCACACATTCTCCGTTGTCCAAAATTCAGGAACCGGATACGGTTTTCCAACCGCAGAGGTATCCTCTTCACGCATCGCGCAGGCCTCTCACTCCTATGCCGTGATGTCAAGACAGGGTGTTATGCCGACGGCTCTTGCCCCAAATGGTACAGGCATCTCCCTGCATATCTAATCCCTCCTCCGCATCCCCGACATTCCTTTTTCCGGTCAGCAAGTGCTTTTTGTGCGCGTAACCGGAACGCGACAACGTCTCCGACGCCCGACCCGGCTCTCACATATGGTTCAAAAACATATGAAGACGGTCTTCGGGAAAAATCGTAAGCAGCCCGGAGAAGAAAAAAACGTTCCTGTACAACACCAGAAGTATTGTCTACCAGACTTCGTACAGCCCCACGGCCTAACCGGGACTCTCTCCGCAAGAACGTTGCAGGAATCCCGAACGCGGACCGATAAGAAAAAGACATACGGCGTACAAAAAGTACAGCAAGAGACAGCAGAGACACGGGGAAGTCGTACACGGAACAAAGAACCGTACGGAATAGCAGCTTGACCTCCTCCCCTGCCTGACGTCGGTGAATTCCTGTCAGTAATGGTCCTCTTGGGTCGCACCACAGAGGGTCCCTGCTTCATCACGGCCGCCCGGGCCCTCTCCGCTCCACGGGCTGACACGGCATGCCCTGCAACCAACATATTCTATGCCGCATCGAGACCGGCATGTATCTCAAAACCACGGGAAGTACGGTTGAAGACAGCTTGCGACGGTCTGTTATCCTTGTCCGCGCAGCCACAGTTGCTGCATGTCCGGATGGTGTATAAATCAGCTTACCCCAGGCTGAAGAGGCAAAGATCCCGGTTGCGGTGCGCGCCTTATATCCCGGTTCTGAAGGACGGGGTTTTACGGCGCGTTGGATAAAAGCTGGAAAACACTGCAGGCACCTGCAGCATTCTCCAGCTTAGCAACTATTTCGGACAGCGGCCTTTCAAAAATACCCTGCTCTTTTCTCAACTCGAAAGAGATTTCTACATTCCGAGCTGTGCCAGCATATCATCAATCACTTTCTGGGAAATACCATTTGTATCAGGGCCCTTCAGTTCTGAAGCCATCTTCTGACGACCCTGTTTAAAATCTTCCATGGCCTTTTCCGCATCCGCCTTCAGCGTTTCCACATCTTTATGAGGATCGTTCTCCGCACCTTCCATAATAAGACCTGAAGTGACATAAAGATTGACAACGGTGTCCTCAATCCTGTTCAAGGCAGAAACAACACGTTTGATGCGTTGTCCCGTCAGGTCCTGAAAACTCAACTGCAACGTCAGATTAGTGAGGTCCTCACTCAAACGGGTATTGATTTCGCTCAACCTGCCAAGTTCCTCTGAACCATCCTTTGTTGCACTCAATTTTTCAATGAGGGCGGCGGCCTCTTCCTGATTGGCCTCGTTGCGTTCGACGATTTCAAGAATATTTGTGGCCGCTTCTTCCGTAGATTTCAAAACTTCGCCGAGCTGCGACGTCGCCTCCCGGAAGAGCGCTCTTGCATCGGGTTCTGCAGACAGCCCCTCTTCATGGGAAGCTGTTGAAATCTGCTGATAGATATCCTTCAGCCCCTGCCTCATGTCATCACTGAGCTTCTTATAAATCGGTTCTTGTGTTTCTGTAGACATTATACACCTACTTCGAAAATTGACGCTTTTTCCCGGCTGTTCGGAAGAGGATTGATATTCCTCACACGGGAAAGGCCTGAACATATACCGTTTGGTTCAAAAAAAGTATGCACGTTGTAAGCCCGGGCAATTGGGATTGGAGAATGGTCAACAGCCTGAAAGACGTTTCCAGCAGGCTGATCAGGAAACGTGGATATCCAGTCCTGCAGCGCAAGCTTTGGGATGGATCTCTCTGGTCACAAGCTACGTTGCGGGTAGTTGTGGCGGCGCTCCGATTTCTGTTTTGCGACAGTACATTGAAAATCAGCATGGCCCAAGCTGAAAAGGCAAGGATTCCAGTTACGGTGCGCCTTATATTCCCCTCCTGAAGGACGCGGTTTTACGGCGCGTTGGAAAAATACCCGGGTGGAGAAAAAAATTTTAACTTCCGTTTTCACTCTTTGCACAACAAAAAACAGCCTAGACATTTCTGCTAGGCAGTGAGTTTGAAACAGGAATGCCAAAAAGACAAGGGGTTTTATGCTCTCTCGTACGAGAATGTATCACCTGTCTTCAAAAATGACATTCCCCTGACCGCTAGTGTGATTAGGTATTTGTCTTCAAGAAGTTCTTTGCGCGTGCCGCTTCCGGGGAGCCCGGAAATTTTTTTATCAGCTCGTTCATCCGCGCCTTCGCAGCGTCTTTCTGTCCGCTTTTACTGAAGCAGATGGCCTGCTTCAGGTAGGAACCGGGAGTGCGGGATGATTTTGGGTATTTCGTAATTACATCATTATACTCAAGGGCGGCCTCAGAAAACTGATTACTCTGAAAATAACATTCGGCAAGATAGTAATGGGCATCCGGAACAAGATTGTGAGAGCCGTAGTTCTTCAAAAAATCAGAGAAAGAACGCTGCGCTTCTGAATAGTTTCTTGAATTGAAAGCATTTAAACCAGCATCATACAGTGCAAGTGAAAGATCTTTCTGCGGGGCTTCAAGTTTCTCCTGTGGGGTTTCCCGTCCCCATGTACTATCTGACGGAGGAGCTGAAACACCCGGGGCTGCGGCCTGAGGAGCCTTGGGGGCTCCCCAGGGGGCTACACCGGCCGGAGTAGTCCCGGCAGGAGCTGTCCCAGCCGTTGCAACCAGAGGTTCTCCGTACGAACCAAGAGGGGCCGTTCCGCTCCCCTGTGACGGAGTTTGCCCAGTGGGCGCCTGAGACTGTGGCTGCGCAGGCGAAGGCTGCATCATCTGGGCTGACGGAACCTTTGGCTTCAGGGGATCACCCAAATTAAAATTCATGGCCATGCTGTTCTCAACCTGGTGCAGAGCCGCATCGTGTTTGTTCACCTGATTGACGAGCGCGCGGGCGCCTCCGACATTCTTCAAATCATCAAGCTGACCCTTCAGCTCATTAATTTCCTCACGCATGGTCTGCAGCTGATTCCATGTGTCAGCCTGGGCAGGCTGCAACTGACGCAACTGCATATCCTGCTGCTCAACCTGTTCCTCAAGAGAGGTGTTTTTCTGACCGACACAGGCACCCTCAAGGGCGCAGACGAGAATAAGAGACGATGACCATAAAAAAGCTTTGCGCATTACCGTTCAGCGAAGATACCCGAATACACTCGGGCGGAACCGCTGCCTCCCAATTTTTTCCAAAACAACAAAAAAGTCAGGGCCCGACTATTTTTCAGACGACATGTCAGTCTTCTCTGCGGCAATCCGTTCCCTCAACACAGAAATCCGCTCTCCAGCGCGTTTGCGACCGATAGCAATATAGAGAAGCCCGCCAATAACAGGGAAAAAAACCGCGATACAAAGCCAAGAGACCTTTTGTTGAAACGACGAAAAGACATGCGACCAGACATGCCAGATGCTCCACAAATTGGGGAGAGGCAAGACCGCAAGCACTATATACCACCAAGAAAATTCCATATACTTCTCACTCAGTAACCGTAAGGAACAGAAGAGCGCCATGCCCATCTCTTCCACAAAAAGAGCCTATAGTGTTTTAAGATCTACAACCTGCTCTTTTTTCTCCTTCCCACGGTCGTCTTTTTTCTCAAAACACAAAAAGAAACAGACGACACACGCACCAAGACATATGGCCGTGTCAGCAATATTAAAGGCCGGCCAATGCCATTCATTCCAATAGACATCAAGAAAATCCACCACGGCACGAAATCGTACACGGTCCGTCAGGTTCCCGAGTGCTCCGCCGAGTATGCAGCCAAGAGACATCACAAGGAGCGTTTTTTGCTCTTTCAAAGTTCTGACAATGTACAAAATAGCCGCAACGGCAAAAAGGGTCGCCCCCAGAAAAAGCCAGAACTGCCATTCGATATCTGAACGGTTGAGGAAGCCGAATGCAGCCCCCCTGTTCCTGACGTTCACAAGATCAAAAAAACCGGGAATCACGGGAATCGCTTTATATTCGGGAATATGCTGCACGACAAACCATTTGCTCACCTGATCAATGACGAGCACAAAAACCGCGCAGAAAAAAAGCAGACGATACCGATACTTCACGAAATTGAGCCTCCTTCGGGGGAAGCGTCTTCAAAAGTCTTCAAAACATAACGCGAAAAGGGGTGTGACAAAGGAAGAAAAGACGAGCAGACCTTCGCGCTGAACAAAAGACATTCCGTCAGGAGGAGCATCAGCATTCTTTTCCCGAAAGGACCGCGGAGCAGCGTGGACAAAGGGTGGGATGTTCCGGATCATGCCCGAGTTCCGTACTGTAAATCCAGCAGCGCTCACATTTTTCCCCTTCTGCTCTCTCGACCGATATGGCAAGACCTTCGACATCATGATCACGGAAGGCAGACTCCGGAGCATCGGCAAAGGAGGCCAGAATCAGGGACGACACAATGCAGTACGCACGAAGGTCCGTGTCCAGACCTTCGATACGTGCACGCAGCTCGGGGGTCAGGTAGAGCGTTACCTTTGTATCAAGAGGATGTCCAATGACTTTCGAGGTCCGCAACGGTTCTATGGCACGGGTCACGGCCGCCCTCACAGAACCAAGCATCTCCCAGTCACTGCAGGTTTTTTCATCGAGGAGAAACTCATCAACGGAAACATCCTGAAGCGCAAAGACTGTTTTTTCCGCACCTTTAAGGGATGCCGGCACAAAGGACCAGATTTCTTCCGCCGTGAAGGAAAGAATAGGAGCCATATCACGCAGGAGCAGGGAAAGGATGTGCCAAAGCGCCGTCTGCGCCGAACGGCGTTTTACGCCGTCTTTCCGTTCCGTATAAAGACGGTCCTTGAGAATATCAAAGTATAGTGCGGACAAATCAGTCACGCAGTAGTTATGCAGGCCATGATAGACCTTATGGAATTCATAATCGGCATAGGCAGTTGTAACCATTCCGTGCAGGCGTGCCGCGCGGTCTAATGCATAGCGGTCAAGCGAGAGGAGATCCTTAAGCGGCAGGGCCTTGTCGGCCGAAAAATCGGCAAGATTGCCAAGGATGAAACGGCACGTGTTACGGATTCTCCGGTAGGCATCCACGAGACGGCTTATAATTTGGTCGGAGAGTCTGATGTCCTCCCTGTAATCAACGGAGGATGCCCAAAGACGGACTATTTCAGCTCCGTACTTGTCAATGAGTGTTTTGGGCGCAATGACGTTACCGACAGATTTGCTCATCTTGCGTCCGTCCCCGTCAACCACGTAGCCGTGGGTCAGAACGGCACGGTAGGGCGGAACCCCGCGGGTGCCGAGAGAGACAAGAAGCGAGCTGTGAAACCAGCCCCTGTGCTGGTCGGAACCTTCCAGGTAAAGATCCGCAGGGAAAGAGAGCTCTGGTCGTTTCTCGACGACAGCCGCCCAACTTGAACCGGAATCAAACCAGACATCAAGGATATCATTTTCCCGGGCAAAATGGCTGGCTCCGCAACGGGGACATTTCAAATCTTTTGGAACGATCTCCTCAAGAGGTGCTTCATACCAATAGTCGCAGCCGGTAGGATGCTGTGCAAAACGGTCGCAGATAGATTCCATCCATGCGGGATCGTTCCATACCTCACCGCATTCCCCGCACCTCAAGGCTATGATGGGAACACCCCACTGGCGCTGTCTCGATATGCACCAATCGGGTCTGAATTCAATCATATTATAGATACGGTCATGTCCCCAGGCAGGAATCCACTGCACGGAGGAATCAATATGCTTCAACGCCTTGGCCCGAAGATCGTTCTTCTCCATGCTGATGAACCATTGCGGCGTTGCCCGGAAAATCACGGGCTTCTTGCAGCGCCAGCAATGGGGATAGGAATGCTCGATGGTCCCGGCATACAGCAGCCTTCCCACCTCACGAAGTTTTTCAATCACAAGGGGATTTGCCTCAAAGACGTTCTTTCCCGCAAAGAACTCCACATCTTTAAGGTAGCAGCCGGCGTCATTTAACGGGGAATAGATGTCAAGATGATAGGCAAGTCCAACGTCGTAGTCTTCACGTCCGTGTCCGGGCGCCGTATGAACACAGCCGGTACCTGCCTCAAGGGTCACATGCTCCCCGAGAATAATGAGAGAGGCTCGGTCATAAAAAGGATGACGGGCTTCAAGACGTTCAAGGGCCCGCCCCTGACAACGGCCAAGAACATGCCCTTCCGTCCAGCCAAAAACAGAGCGACACGCTTCAAGACGCTCCTCTGCCAAAATGTATTGTTTTCCAGCCGTTTCAAAAAGAACGTAGGTGAACTCGGGATGCACGCAAACAGCGAGATTATCGGGCAATGTCCAGGGAGTTGTGGTCCATATGACAACTGAGGTCCTTGCGGGATCGCAGTCTGGGAAAACCGCCGTAAGCCCGGGATCGGGCAAGGCAAAGGGGACATAGACTGAATGGGAGGAAACGTCCGCGTACTCCACCTCCGCTTCGGCAAGCGCGGTGTGACAGGAACAACACCAGTAAACCGGTTTTTTATCCCGGACAACCGAGCCGTTTTTGACAAAGGTCGCAAGCTGCCTCGCGATATCCGCCTCATAGGCCGGCGTCATGCTCAAATAGGGATTCTCCCAATTGCCAAGCACACCAAGGCGCTTGAACTCCTCCCGCTGCACGTTGATCCATTTCGTGGCATACTCACGGCAAAGACGGCGCACGACATGCGTCGGCAGTTCTTTTTTCTTGCCTTTCAACTCCTGTTCAACTTTGAGTTCAATAGGCAGTCCGTGGCAGTCCCAGCCGGGAATATAGGTGCTTCTATAGCCCTGCATATTTTTTGACTTGACAATGATGTCCTTCAGGATCTTGTTCAGGGCATGCCCCATGTGCAAATGTCCATTGGCGTAGGGCGGCCCATCATGAAGCACGAATGATCCCCTGCTGCCGGACGCCTCCTCCATGCATGTGGTCGCATGCATATCCTCCCATTCTTTCAGCCGTAAGGGCTCACGTTGCACGAGGTTTGCCTTCATCGGGAAGGCTGTTTCCGGAAGATTCAGAGTCTTTTTATAATCGCTCATAGTTTCAACCCTTTGAGGATCAGAATGCGTTCTTCATACGCCGTAAAATATTGAACAAAAAAACATGATATTTATACACAAAAATAAAGATACCCTGCCCCCTAAAAAAGCAGGGGGATGGGAACGCTGCACCGTGTTCAATGACAGGAGAGAAACAAGGTAACGGTACGACAGAAAAGCTTCGTGTCGGGAATCAGTACCGGCGTGACACCCGGCCCCCACTAACAGACAATATGGCAAGATCTTTGGGGCGAAGAAAAGAAACGATTGTACGATTTTTTTCCCTCTTGTATCCGATGTCACCATTTGAAGCAAGACAAGAGGCATTTCATTCCGCCGTACAGCCCTCGTCCGCCGTGGTCGGAAGACGGGCAAGCCGGCCGGTACGTCAAAAGGAGTTATGCTGAAAAACGTAACGGGCCAAAAAAGGAGATTCACGCTTTTGGAAACACAAAAGCCCGGACAGCCCCGGTATTCTTCCTGACGGGTCCCTTTTCCTGAACATCTGTGGCGAGGTCCCTTGTTGCGGACGGATCGAGTTCCGGAAGCGGGTCTGTAAGGATTTTCTTTGTCTGTTCAAAGAGGTTTGAGAGAATGGAGTTAGACACAACCATGCCGTTGGGCGTCAGCCGCATATAACCGTTCCGGATGCGAACCAGGCCGTTTTCGTGCATGGCCTGCACCATCCGTCTGTGATCTGTCAGAAACTCATGTCCCGTCATGGCCTTGTAACGGGCAAAGGAAAGGCCGCGTGACGTACGCAGGCTCAGCATAATGGTCTCGAGCACACGGATAAGCGGCGTGATCACCTCTTCCTCGTCGCTCCGGTCCGTTCCGCTTTTCACCTTCTCTTCCCATGCCTTTCTGTTGCTTGGATTTGTCCACCTCTTGCCAGCGATGGTTGACGTGGCAGACGGGCCAAGACCAAGATAGTCAACCCCGCTCCAATAGCCGGTGTTATGACGACATTGGTAGCCCATGCGGGCGAAATTTGAGATCTCATACTGAATATAGCCGTGGCGTTCGAGAAAGGCTGCCCCCTCGAGAAACATGATGTTCTGATCACGCTCGGGTGGCAATCTCAGATCCTCGGTGCGCGATGCCTTCTCAAGAGGAGTTCCCGGCTCGAGAGTCAAGCCGTAGGCTGAAATATGTTCGGGCGCAAGGCGCACCACGTCCTTCAGCGTCTGCAGCCAGTGACGCACACTCTGTCCGGGCAGTCCCCACATGAGATCGACCCCGATATTGGCAAAGCCAGCCTCCCGTGCCGTGTATACGGCGTGAAGGCTGTCCTGGGCCTTGTGACTTCTTCCAAGAATATGCAACATATCCGGATCAAGGCTTTGCAGCCCGATAGACAGGCGATTGACTCCCGCTTCCAGAAGCTGGGACGGAACAAGGGAGCCCTTGAGAGATTCAGGATTGGCTTCAAGCGTTATTTCAGCCCCGTCATCCAGAGTAAAATACCTCCGCACTCGTTCTAGCAAAATGCCGACAATACGCGGTGGCAAAAGGCTTGGCGTTCCGCCTCCAAAAAAGACGGTCTGGATGTGTGCACCTCCGAGACGATCACCGAAGGTGGCCAGTTCAAGGAGTAAGGTGTCCACATAGTCGCGCACGGCAACAGATGCATAGGGGTCAACCGACCGGCCCAGCGCTTCGGAATGAAAGGCACAGTACCGGCAGCGGGAACGGCAAAAAGGAACATGAATATAAAGAAGCATACCTGTAATCCCGGGGTCATGAACAAGCGAAAGATTCTTTTTCCGCAATGGGTGGAAACGGTTGCGGCACAGGAGATCTCACAAGGCAGCCGCGAGGACGCCCGTTCCTTATGCATGCGGAACAGTCTGGGGTCGAAATCCCCCGAACGGCGCGAGACATCATTGAAACGTGCCAGTTCAGAGATATCTTCACGTCTTTTGTCGTAATCGGCAAGAAAATTTTCCCGGACACAAAGCGACCGAAAAATACGTGCAAGGGAAGCCGGTGCAGCCCGGATTCTTTTTGCCACTTTACCCCGGCACGGTCTTGGCAAAGCAGGATGGCAGGGATATATTACACGTACTTTTCACCTGTGATTTTCCCTAAAGAACATGCGGGAAACATGAAGAAAAGTGCACTCAATACGCGTTCTCTTTCCTCGTACGGGCGCCACTGCCCGGCGCCGTCGGAAGACCGCAACGACAAGGACGCGGGACCTCATACAGCCATCCGTCACCAACGGATTAAGGACACGATATAGTATGACACATCTGGAGCTTGGTTTCCAAGAAAAAAGCAGCGACTGGCATGCGGATATTATGCTCGTCCCCATACTGGAAGGGGAGGAGAAGACATGCATCCACCCGGAACTCGACAAGGTATGTCCCTGGCTTACCATCGCCCCAGCCATGCGTGACCTGCAGGCAAAGGAGGGAGCGCTGACGCTTGTTCACGGGCACCCCGACCTGCCACTCCCCCGCGTCCTCTTTCTAGGTCTCGGCAACCGCAAGGATCTTGAGACAGATACCGTCAGGACTCTTATCGGCAAGGCCTTTGACCGCTGCCAGGATCTGGGGCTCACTCAGGCCGCGATTCCCCTTGCCCCCCTTGCCGAACTTCCCATCGAAAGGGAGCGTCTCCTTGAGGAATGCCTCTATGCAGCAGCTCTTTCAATGTATGAGAGCGGTTTTCTGAAAAAAAAGGAGCCGTCTTCGCCAAAGACCTGCAAGAGACTCGTCCTCTGTGCGGAGGGCCCCATTTCTGACGGTGACCGGAACGCGGCTGAACGCGGCCGGAACGCCGCCCGTGCAACGCTTCTCGCCCGTCGGCTTGCCAATACCCCGGCAAATCTCCTGTCACCGGATCTTTTTGCACGGTGCATCGTCGAGGAGACAAAGAATACCTCTCTGCGCTGTACCGTGCTCGACGAAGGGGCCATTGAACGGGAACGCATGGGAAGTTTTCTTGCGGTTGCGAAAGGTTCCGCCAATCCGCCCCGTTTTGTGATTCTTGAACACGCGCCTGAAGGGTACGCCGGCGAGCCGCCCGTTGTGTACATTGGAAAAGGGATCTGTTTTGACTCAGGAGGAATCTCCCTGAAGCCCGCTGCCAAGATGCATCAGATGAAAAGCGACATGAGCGGTGCCTGCGCCGTTTTCTCTGCCATGCTGGCCATTGCCTCAGAAGAGCTGCCCGCTCACATCGTAGGCATCCTCCCCCTCGCCGAAAACATGCCGGGTGGCAGGGCGACAAGACCCGGTGACGTGGTGACGGCCCTCAATGGGGAAACCATTGAAATCACCAACACCGATGCCGAGGGGCGCCTCATTCTTGCGGACGCCATAAGCTACGCCAAAAACTATTTTGCGCCCTCGCTCATCATTGACATCGCGACCCTTACGGGGGCATGTGCCGTGGCTCTGGGAGATGAGGTCGCCGGTCTTTTTTGCCGGGAAGAAGCCCTTGTCAAACGGATTCTCGATGCCTCGAGAATCGCTGGAGAGCCTTTTTGGCAGCTGCCTCTCTGGAAAAACTACGCCAAAAAACTCAAGAGCGACATCGCCGACATCTGCCATACAGGACCAAGAGAAGGTGGCGCGATCAATGCGGCTCTTTTCCTCGCCCACTTTGCGGACGACACACCCTTTGCTCATCTTGACATTGCCGGCGTGGACTGGAGGGAAAAGGCCCATCCTCTCTGTCCCAGGGGAGCAACAGGTTTCGGAACGCGTACACTTCTTGAACTTGCACGGGGAGGTATCAAGTGAAAGTATATCTTCTAGGAGCAGGCCCGGGGGATCCGGATCTTCTTACCTTAAAGGCCGCAAAAATTCTCGCGCAGGCCGATGTGCTCGTCTACGACGCCCTTGCCAACACCCGCCTTTTAGCCCTGGCACGCAAGGATGCTGAGGTCATTTATGTTGGCAAGGTGGCCGGCAATCACGCCCTGCCTCAGCCAAAGATCAATGAGCTTCTGATAAAAAAAGCCAAAGAGGGAAAAGTCGTGGCCCGCCTCAAGGGAGGGGATCCCTACATTTTCGGACGTGGCGGGGAGGAGGCCGAGGCACTCGTACAGGAACATGTGCCCTTTGAAGAGGTTCCGGGCATCACAAGTCCCATTGCGGCTGCGGCCTACGCAGGTATTCCTTTGACCCACAGGGACATGGTCTCCTCCGTTACCATCATTACGGGCCACGAAAAGGAAGACAAGGAAGGCTCAAAACTGAACTGGAAGGCCTTTGCCGAAAGCGGATCGACTCTTGTTTTTGTCATGGGCATGCGCAATCTGCCCAATATCTCCAAAAACCTTCTGGCTGCAGGACTGGCGGCAGATACACCTGCAGCCCTGATCTACCGCGGGACAACCCCGAAGCAGAGAAGCCTTGTCGCGACCATTTCAACGCTTCCCGAACGGGCTGCCGCTGAGGGGTTCACAAACCCCTCCATCATTGTGGTCGGTGAGGTGGTGAGCCTCCATGCGACGCTCAACTGGTTCGAAAGCAAGCCCCTCTTCGGAAAGAGCATTGTGGTCACAAGAGCCAGGGAACAGGCAAGTCAGCTTGTGGCTACGCTTACGGAACTTGGGGCCGACGTCATCGAATGCCCGACCATTCACATAGCGCCTCTTCCTTCCACCGGGAATCTTGATGCAGCCATCCGCGATCTCGCACGCTTTACGGCCATAATTTTCACGTCACAAAACGGCGTCCGCTTCTTCTGGGAACGCCTTGGGGCCCTTGGTCTCGACAGCCGTGCCCTTGGCGGAAAGTTCATCGCCGCCATCGGCCCGGGAACGGCCGGATCTCTCAGCGACAAAGGCATAAAGGCTGACCTCGTTCCGGAACGCTTCGTTGCGGAAAGCCTGGTTGAGTCCCTGTGCGCACGATTTGCCGGCAAAAAGCCTTCGATCCTCATCCCAAGAGCAAAGGAAGCCAGGGACGTGCTGCCTAAAGGTCTTGCTGAAGCGGGCTTTGATGTGCACGTTGTTCCAACCTATGAGACGGTATCGGACGAAAGCGGCGTGGATCTCGTCCTGGAAAGACTTCAGGAGGACACCCTCTCCTGCATCACCTTCGCCTCCTCATCGACGGTCACGAATTTCCTTGCGCGCATTCCCAAGGAACGCGTTCTCTCCTCCAACGTAAAACTTGCGGCCATCGGGCCCGTCACGGCTGCCACACTGGAGAAAGAGGGGCTGCCCTGCCACATAAGGCCGGAAACATATACCATCGATGCGCTTGTTCAGGCTGTCACCCTTGCGCTCTCATCACACTAAGGAGCTCTCATGCCCTTACGACTTGCCCTGCTTGCCTCAGGATCGGGAACCAACTGTCAGGCTATCATAGACGCCAAAAACGGCGGGCTGCTCGACATTGAAATAGGCCTCGTTGCAACGAATAAACCCGGCGCGCCCGTACTCGAACGCGCGGCAAGGGCCTCTATTCCCCATATAACGCTTGACCACAAGACCTACGAAAACCGAGAGGATTACGATGCCGACATGGTCAGAGCCATCCATGAACACGGCTGTGAGGCGGTTGCCCTTGCCGGATACATGCTCCTCGTCTCTCCGGTTTTTCTGAAACGCTTCAACGGTCCGGTTCTGAATCTGCACCCGGCTGTCCTCCCAAGTTTCCCCGGCCTTCACGGGGCGCGGGACGCCCTTGGGTACGGAGTCAAAATAACGGGCTGCACAGTACACTTTGTCAACGAACAGATGGATAACGGACCTGTAATCATACAGGCCGCCGTGGGTGTGCGCGATGACGACACGGAAGAAAGCCTTCTATCCCGCATTCACGCCCTTGAACACAGGATCTACCCGCAGGCGGTGGCCTGGCTTTCCGAAGGACGCCTCACGCGGCAGGGACGACGTGTACTCCTTGCGCCGAAGGAAGGACGCGGTTGTGCTGAGCTTCCAGGGGATTGTCTTGTCTGGCCCCCGCTGGAAAAAGGATTTTGAAAAACAACGAAGCCATCCGTAAACCATCGGAAGAAAGACCGCTCAGCGTCTATCAGAGAGCGTTCCGGGCTGTCCCTGACGTTTTCTGCTCAAACGGCACGGCATGGAAAACAGCCTGGGCATACTGAAGTAAGCCGGCTTATGAGGTAGGCGGAACGGATCATCATCCCTTTTCTGCCATGCCGTTACGAAAACACACATCAAATCACGCCGTACTGCCGCGGACGCGAGGGCCTTCCGAGACAGAAAACGTTTATCGAGGCGACGTCCACAGTCATGGACGTTGAAAATTCTATGGATACACCAAGGAACTCGCTTAGCAACGAGAATGTGAAAAATCTTTCCGAAAAGCAGGAGATTGCCCCCGACAGAACGTCTCGGGCGCCAGCCACGGAGAAGTCCAAGGCAAGTCCCTCCACCCGGCAGGAATCCTCAGCCGCAAAGGCCGAGAGAGAGACTCGAAAAGGCAAATCCTCCCAGGGCGCCCTCAGACCTTCGGACGTTGATTTCATGCCCTCTCTTCTGCGGTCCCTTTCGCTCCTGCTCCACCTCAAAGGGAAGCACGTTTCCCCTCAGTTTCTCATGACGGGTCTGAGCGGCGGTCCCGTCACCCCTCAGGCCTGCCTACGCGCCACACGCAAGGCCGGCCTTTCGGGAAGCATTCTCTACCGCCCGTCCCTCGAGAACATTCCAGCCCTTGTTCTGCCCTGCATCCTCCTCCTGACCCAGGACAGATCCTGCGTTATAACCCGACGCGAAGGGGACAAGGTCGAAGCCATTTTTCCCGAAACGAGCGAAACGGCCCAAATGGTGTCCATTGCCGACCTGGACAAGGAATATACGGGCTACGCCATTTTTGCCGCACTCAGATCAACGCCGGAGGAACGGGTTGAGAAGCTGACGCTCTCCAAAGGCAAGCGCTGGTTCTGGAACGTCCTGCGCTACTATGCTCCCATCTACAGACACGTGGCCCTCGCGAGCGTTGTTATCAACCTCATCGCCATCGCCTCCCCTCTCTTTGTGATGAACGTGTACGACAGGGTTGTCCCCAATAACGCGACGGAAACGCTCTGGGTCTTGGCAATCGGCGTGCTTCTCATCTACCTCTTCAATTTTCTGCTCAGCTCACTGAGAACACACTTTGTCGATGTTGCCGGGCGCAACGCCGATATCGTGCTTTCAAGCATGCTCATGGACAAAGTGCTTACAATGCGCCTTGACTCCAAGCCGGAATCGACCGGAGCCCTTGTCAACAACCTCAGGGAATTTGAGCAGCTGCGGGAATTTTTCAGTTCATCCAGCATGCTGGCCCTTATCGACCTCCCGTTCCTCTTTATCTTTATCCTCCTCATAGCCTTCATCGGAGGTCCCATCGTCTGCCTTCCACTGATCGCCCTTCCCCTTCTCCTTGGGATAGGCATCTATCTGCAGTACCGCTCAAGAGCCATCGCAGAATCCACGTACAAGCAGAACATGCAGAAAAATGCCCTGCTCGTGGAAATCGTCAACGGTCTCGAGACACTGAAGAGCTGCATGGCCGAAGGAAGGATGCAACGGCTCTGGGAGACCATCGTCGGCCTTTCCGCCAAATCGAACAGCCATACCAGGAAATACAACAGTCTGGCCATCGCCTCATCCATGCTTGTCACCCAGTGTGTGACGGTTGCCATGATCATTTGGGGCGTCTACCTCATCGCCGAGGGCAATATGACCATGGGCGGCCTTATTGGCTGTAATATTCTCGTCGGCCGGGCGATGGCTCCCATGCTTCAGATGGCGACACTCCTCACACGTCTTCAGAATTCGCAAATCGCCCTAAAATCCCTCGATCTGCTCATGGAGCTGCCCTCGGAAAATCAGGACAGGCGGGCCCTCATAGATTTCGGGACCCTTAAACCGTCCTTCACCATGGAAGACGTGAGCTTTGCCTATCCCAATGCCCAACGCCTCTCCCTTGACCACGTCTCCCTTCATGTGGAACCAGGGGAACGGGTGGGCATCATAGGGCCCATGGGATCGGGAAAAAGCACGCTCTCACGCCTTCTGCTCGGCCTCTACCAGCCACGCGACGGCGCCGTAAAATTTGGAGACGTGGATATCCGTCAGATTCCTGTTTCCGATCTCAGGGGGCGCATTGGAGTACTTCCCCAGGATGTCGTTCTTTTTTACGGCACAATTAGGGATAACATTACCCTTGGAGACCCCACCATCAACGACCATATGATTCTGCGTGCGGCGGCCCTCGCCGGCGTCACGGATTTCCTGCGCAATAATCCCGCAGGCTTTGCGGCACAGGTGGGAGAACAGGGGAAGGCCCTTTCAGGAGGACAGCGGCAGGCCGTTGCCCTTGCACGGGCTCTTGTCAGAGATCCCGAGGTACTCTTTCTTGATGAACCCACAAGCAATATGGACACCGATTCGGAAATCATGCTGCAGAAACGCCTGCTGAATTCCCTCGGCGGACGGACCCTTTTCCTTGTAACCCACAGGCTCTCCATGCTCCGCATTGTGAACCGGCTCATCGTCATGGAAAACGGACAAATCAAACTCGATGGTCCGCGCGATACGGTTCTGCAGGAACTACGGGAGCAGTCGGGAAAACGCATCCAAACTGCCAGAACATAGACATCGAAAAAAGACGCGTGCGCGTATGCAAGAGAGGACGGCAAACAACATTGCACGCCGTCCTCGCCTTTCTTCCGCATATTTTTAGCTTAGCCAGGAACCTCTCATGCCCGATCTCGAAAAATCCGCTGCCGGCCCCAACGTAAAAAAGGCCGTCGAACTGCAGGATACCTCCCGCCAGGAGGACAGCCGAACCGAACTGGCTGAACCGCTTGATGACGAAACGCAGGCACCATTCTCCTCGTCAACGGGAAGACAGGAAGTCCTCACAAAAACGACGTCCATCTCCCTTCTCGGTGATACAAGCCCGGTCATAAAGGACAAGCGCGGGCTTCCACCCATGCCCGGGCCGAGTGACAAGAAAATCACTTTTGAAAACGGCTCAGGCAAAATCAATTCCGTAAAAATGGCCGTCAGTGCTGTCATGAAGTCAGAGGAGGAGCTCGAACACGAATCAATGAAGGATAAAGGGGGATTCTTCGGATTCATCAAGGCACTCTTTATCGGCGGGGACCAGGAACAGCATTCGAGTGTTGATCCCATGCAGGCTGCGCGGGAATATCTCTCTTCACACGAGGATACCGATACGGCTTCCGGCAAGTCTTCTGCGCCGGGTCTGTCCGCCGATGCGCTGCCGGGGGCAACGAAGCCAGGACTTTTTTCCGTCATGGATGCCCCCCTCAAGGGGCTTATTCCCGAAGATCTTCGCTTTGCCGGAGAAGTTGATGCGGCTCTCATGCGCCGGCCCCGTTTCGGGGCCAGAACCCTCTCCCTCTGCGTGGCCCTCATGTTTTTTGTCTTGATCGTCTGGGCGGGCTTTGCGAGCCTTGATGAAGTGACACATGCGGAAGGATCCGTCGTCGGTTCCCAGCGTACACAGACCATCCAGAACCTGGAGGGAGGTATCGTCAGGGCCATTCTGGTACACGAGGGACAGGTGGTGGAAAAAAATATGGTCCTGGCCCAGCTTGACAACGAACTCGCCGAATCTTCCTACCGTGATGCCATCAATAAGACCATAGAAAACACCTTGGCCATTGAACGCCTTGAAAGCGAACTGCAGGATAAAACGCCGGTCTTTCCCCAGGATCTGAACATCTGGACGGCAAAGATCATCGGACATTATCCCGACAAGAAAACTCTTGAGCGCGCCCACCAAATCGTGCGCGACCAGGAACTTGCCTGGCAGAGCAGAAAGGTGCAGTTCCAGGCTGAAATTGAGGTTCTAAAATCACAATACGATCAACGCACCCATGAGGTGGCCGAAGAATCGGCACGGAAAATACAGCTCGATAAAAGTCTGGAACTGGCCATCCGGCAGCGGGACACGGCCTACAATCTTGTACGCCACAATAACTTCTCGCGCATGGAATATATCGGTCTTGAACAAAAAGTTGTGGATCTGCAGGGACAGATTGACCAGCTGGCCGCGAGCATCTCCAAGGCCAATGCGGCCGCCGCTGAAAGTAAGCAGCGGATCACCTCCCGCAGGGCCGAGCAGCATGCGGACATCACGGCAGAGATCAACAAACGTCGCCTTGAACTCACAAGCCTGCGCGAAACCCTTGCCGCTGGCGGTGACAGGGTAACTCGAACCGAGCTCAGATCACCCGTACGAGGGACCGTCAAGCAGATTTACATCAACAGCGTCGGCGGTGTTGTGAAGCCCGGAGAATCCATCATGGACATTGTCCCCCTCGATGACACGCTGCTTGTGGAGGCCAGGGTCACCCCCCGGGATGTGGCCTTTCTCCGCCCTGGACAGGAAGCAATCATCAAGGTTTCCGCATACGACTTCAACATCTACGGCGGCCTTGAGGGAAAACTCGAATCCATCAGTGCTGACACCATTGAGGACAAACGTGGCGAATACTACTACATCGTCAAGGTGCGTACCCCGAAAACCAATATCATCTACCATAACGAAGTGCTTCCCATCATCCCGGGCATGCTTGTCACGGCAGATATCTTAATCGGAAAAAAAACGGTGCTTGACTATCTTCTCAAACCTATTCTCAAAGCCAAGCAAAACGCTCTGCGCGAGCGCTAGTCGGAGGGAGCCGCATGGCCAAGTCCAGAAGAGGTGCTTCGCTTATCGTTTTGTTTTTATCAGTGACCATTGGCGCCATTCTCTACGGTGCACACTGGCTGCTGACCACGTCCCAGAGCCGAATGCTCAATGAAACAGGGCAGGCACTCCACAACGCTGCAACACAGCAGACCGCCCTCCTGACCGTCTGGTACGGTGCACTGACCAACCAGGTAAAGGCATTTGTCGATGTGGATATGCTGCGCCTTTTTGCTTCAGAGATAGACTCCGCCGATGCCGACGCGACAGCTCTGCTTGAAGTCGTTCGTCCGAGCCTGGATGCCGAGGAGGATAACGAACAGCAACCGAAGGACCGGAAGAGCATAGACCTTTTCGTTGACCGTATGCCGGGCCTTGCACAACTGCTCCATGAATTCGTCAAAAAAAACAGTTTTCTCGATGCATATGTCCTCAACAGGCACCTTACCCCCTTTCTGATGACGGCAATCAAATACCCCTTTGATGAAAAAAACCACCCCCTTCTGGAAGAGGTTGTCAAAAGCGGCACACCCCGCCTTCTGCCCATACGCAAGGAAAACAGGGAACTTGTCGTGGACATGGTCTTCCCCATCTTTGCCCCCCAGTACATTGATCACAAGGGCAACCATGTTGTGGCGCTCTTCATAGGCACCTGCAGCGTACAGAAAGTCATCTCAGCCATAGATCACATAGACAACGAAGGATTTTTCACCTCCGCCGTCCTAGAAAGTCAAAACGGCACACTGAAAATCATCGACCCTCTCTATCCTGGGGGACACCGCAACCTTGACGAGGGATGGAAACTTCAAAACGGTGCGCTTCCTCTGGCCGTGCGTAACGAACCAACACGCATGGAAAAAACCCTCCCGGCCTACACTCTGGCTCATGAGGTCCCGGATCTTCCATGGCTTGTTATGCGGGGAATTCGCGTATCGGAGGCTGAGGCTTCCTATCTGCGCCTGAAGAAAAACGTCTATATCGGCGTCGCCCTCCTCATCGCCCTCGCAGTCATTCTCATCACGGCACTCTGGTGGTGGGTCGTCGGCAGACGTGAACGTGCCCATGCCGATCAGATGCGCAAGCTCTATTCCCTTGCAAACGAGCAGAAGCAAATCCTTGACAGTGTCAACTCAGCGCTTTCTGCCGGAATCGTGCTGAATGATCTTTCAGGCAAAATCTACTACGTCAACCAAAAATACGCGGACATGGCCCACATGGCGCCGGAACGAATGTTCGGCATGAACCATACGCAGTTACCATTTGATCTGGCTCACAGTCTCGTTACCCACACCATTCAGATCAATGCCAAGCCAGTGCTCACGAATTTCACGGAAATTTTGCCCGTGGGGGAAAGCAAACGGCATTTTCTCACGGCCTGCTCCCCGTGCATAGACGAAAACTGCTATCTTACGGGCATGGTATCTGTCTACAGCGATATTACCGAACTTGTGGAGGCACAGGAACGAGCCCAACACATGGTGACGCAGACCGTTGAAGTACTCGTACGCGCCATGGAGGCGGTGGATCCCTATCTGCGCGGCCAGTCAAAAAGCACGGCAAGTCTTGCCGCCCACCTCGCCAAGAACCTTGCTCATGATGATGAGGAGACACTCTCAACACTTCGTATCGCCGCGAATCTCTCACAAATCGGCATGATTCAACTGCCGAAATCCCTCCTTTTGAAGACAGGGTCTCTCTCGCCCGAAGAACGCCTTCAAATGCAGGAACATGTGGAATACGCCAAAACATCCCTTGAAGGCGTTGATTTCGGACTTCCGGTGCTTGAAGCCATCACGGAGATGTACGAACGCATAGACGGTTCGGGCTATCCCGCGCATCTTAAAGGAGATGAGATATGCTTCAACGCCCGTGTCCTGGCAGTCGCCAATACCTTCTGCGCCCTTATGCGTCCCCGTTCGTACCGTACGGCCCACACCACGGAAAGTGCTCTTAAAATCTTCCTCACCAAGCCCTACAAATACGATCTCTCCATCGTGGAGGCCCTGCGCCGCTTCCTCGAAACAGAGACCGGCAGGGCTTTTCTGGAAGATTTAGTAGGGAAAAAGCAGGACAAAATTCTGAAAGAAGCTAACAGTCTAGGGGACGATTCCATCTGACTGCACTGAAAATTCATCACGTCAGCATCTGAGCATAATCTTTTTTCCTGTTCGACCGATAACATGCACAGTGAGAAAATGAACTGCAGAAAGCCTCCGGATGAACATCTCTCAGCAGTACTGAATACAGTACGGGAGCTTTCATGACGAACAGTACGCCTGCGACGTTTCCGACCGAGGGACCGGATGCAGTACGTAGTTGATTAAGCGATGGAGCCGCTATGTCACAGACGAATATCTTGCTTGAATCAGGCACGAACGAACTCGAAATCGTCGAGTTTTATGTCAATCAGGACGGGTATCGCGCCCACTATGGAATCAATGTTGCCAAAGTTGTCGAAATTATCCGTTGCCAACCTGTGACAGCCATGCCTGAAATGCGGCACCCAGCCATCAGGGGGGCGTTTTCCCACAGAAACGGACGTATTGTACCTCTCATAGATATGGCCCAGTTCCTTGGCAATGAAAGCGTGGACAATGAAGACGCCAAGGTCATTGTGACGGAATTCAACACGGTTTTTACCGCCTTTCTTGTTTCAGGCGTCAACCGAATCTACCGTTTAAGTTGGACGGAAGTTGAGGCACCCGGCAACTTTCTGCAAAATGTCAGCCGCAGCTCCGTCGTCGGCGTGGTCCGTCTTGAGGAACGTGTTGTTTTTCTCCTTGATCTGGAAGCCATAGTGGCAGAACTTGAACCAAGCATGGCCATCACCTTCGAAGGTTCCATGGCAGCGCACCCCGCCGAGCACAGGACCTATACGATACTCCATGTGGATGATTCCCACAGCATTCGCAATCTCGTGTATGATCTCTTCAAAAAAGAGGGACACTTTGAGGTGGAACAACGCGTCAACGGCCAGGACGCCTGGAATTATCTCACGGAATTAAAACAGCGATGCGAAGAGGAAGGCAAGGATATCACGGAATACCTGCAGGGCATTATCTCTGATATCGAAATGCCCTTTATGGATGGTCTTAACCTCTGCAAACGTGTGAAGGAAGACGCAATTCTGAAAAAACTTCCTGTCGCCATCTTCTCATCAATGATCAATGAACCCCTTGCCAAAAAATGCGAAACGGTGGGTGCAGACGCGCAGTTCGCAAAACCTGACATGCGTGTTCTCTCCGACAAAATGCTTGAGATGATACAGCAGTCTAATCTGTAATAAGAATGGCCCCTGCAAGGGCAAATACAGTACAGAATATACAAAGGCTTCGGGCGCCCCGTTACGTTGTCGTTTTGGACACGTAACGGGGCGCTCTTTGCCAGACAGAACGCATGACAGCGCATCCAATCAAGTAACCAGTCCCGCCCTCCAAGCTTTTCCCGATCTCGTACCAACGGACCCGCATAACGGGCATGCCATGAATGAAAGTCAAGCCCCTGTATTGCCCAGACGGTGCTTGCACATCTTCCCCATCTGACCGGAGTCGCTTTCCAATGACGCAAAGCCATACGGGGCCCCGGGCACGCCTCTCACAAGAGACCTTGTCATACAGAAATGGCATCACATCCTCTCCCCGGCAGAGGAACGCTCACATTCTTCTCATAGCGTTTTTTCACACATTTACGACCGTCCGTTGCCGGTGCTCATCTTCTTCTCGGATTTACATCCGGTCACGCTTCTTCTCATACTCACGTTCTTCTTTCCGGGTACTGCACAGTCCTCCCTTGTTCTCGCAGTCAAATCAAATTAATGATGTGACAAAAAAAAGCGGCCCTTCACAGTAAAGTCCGCACGCTGCATAACAATCTAGGTACAGGCGAACGATGCAACGCCAAAAAGGACCTCTGCCCAGCACTGCAGCGCAGAAAAATTCTGTCATATATCTACGGTCGTCCACGTCTTTTTCCGGGAGATGCCAACGGCCGTTGGGCGGCGGTTCTCAGACCGTCCTTATTCCTCCGCCCCACGGAGGCCAATGACTTCCATCTCTCTTCGTCGGAATGGAGAGGTACAGATCCTTCTCCCCCCCTAAAGCAGGGAAAAAGTACACTCTGCAATCCGAGTATCCTCAGCATTCCTTGCCCTACGGCGTGCTTTGCGGGATGTGCATCCTCTGGGGAATGTTCAGGCCGACACAAAAAAACCGCCACTCCGTTTCCGGAATAGCGGTCCATCAGGAAAGAAATATGAAAGAGGTAAACGGTTTAATTGAACCAGGCAGGTTTAAAAAGCTCTCCCTTACCGGTCGGATCAACGGGAACCCGCTTATCAAGAGGTCTTGTGTCAATACCCATAGATGGAAGCAAATTACCCGTGAGTCCTGAAAGACGATACGCTCCAACAAGGATATTGCCACGGGCCGTTTCAGCCTGTGTTGAAGAATTATAAAGCTCGCTTATCGTATCAAGCACATCAAGAAGGCTTCGTTTTCCGATGGAAAACTGTTCAAGATAGGCTTCTCTTGTGTACTTGTTAAATTCAACAGCCTTTGAGTAATGCTGATATTGTTCCTGCGCTGCCTGATAATTTGCCCAGGTGCTTTCGATATCGAGCTTTAGAGAATCAATAAAGTCATAAAGCTGCTGTCTCGACTGACGAATACGCGCCGAAGCAGCTTTTTTCTCAGCGACATCGGCCCCGCTGTTAAAAACATTCCAACGCATTGTGCCGAGCACGTCAAAACTGTATATCCACCGGTCATCCCCGCCACCGCGGTTGGTGTAACTCGGACCGACCTCCACATTAAAATTGGGATAAAAAGTCGATTCGGCAAGTTCTTTCCGTGCACGGCTTGCGCGGATATCGTCCATATAGGCTGCAATTTTTGGATTGGATTTCCGTGCCAGTTCAAAGATATCGTCTGTCGACGTAAAAACGTCCGGGGGCATGGTCACGGGACGAAGGTTGAGCGGATCAAGCCCCGTAAGTCTCTTGTATGTATGCTCGGCGACCATCAATGCGGCCTTAGCCTCGGAAAGGCTCGATTCGGCACGGGAAAGACGCGACTGAGTCTGTGTCACATCTGCCTCCGTATCAGCACCAAGAAAAGCACGTTCCTGTGCCTGGGCAAGGATTTCCTTGTGCTGACGGATATTATCCAAAGCCAGCTCGTAAATAGTTCTCCGACGAAGAAGATCAATGTGTGCTATAATGCCGTCAAGCCCAAGAGAAGTGGCATTATCAAACACACGGTGCTTCATGGAATTAAGGGTCGACTGTGCTTCCCGCACGCGCGAACGCGTGGCAAAACCGTCCCAGATGGGCTGAACAAGTTTGGCCGTGCCGTAGGCGTAGCCATACATCTGATTATCAAGCCCAGAGGAACGTGTTGAGGTATCACTGTAGTAGCTGCCTCCGGTTTTGCCCTCTAACTGCACGCTAGGACCGAAACCCGCACGCGCGCGGTCAAGCTCGTGCTCAAGGACCTCTTTGTTTTCCTGAATACCACGCAGGGTACGGTGAGAACGAAGGACGCCATACACGGTATCCTCTATATCAAGGGGTGTTCCAGCGGATGGCGCCGGGGGCCAGGCCGATTCCTTTGCGTCAACGACAACAGGAATGCACAGACAACATAGAATAGTAACAAGCAGTTTTTTAAGCATGCACCGACTCCACCTTCTACCCCTCTTCCGACAGTCACATTTCATCTCGTTTTAATACTCATCGCCCATACAGGAAAAAAAGCACTGCCGCCGACGATCTCTCCCTAGCAGCCTTGAACCCCTGGGGGAAACACTTCATCATCGGGGAAATTGTATACATTAAAAAAAACCCGCTACAGATATTTTACGAATTCTACAAAAGATATTCAACCGACAAAAAAGCAGTATTTTATTAAAAAAATAGCCTTATATTCGTCTGAAGAAAAGGTCCTGGACCTGAAAAGACGAACAACGCCCTCCTGTCCCAGACATCACCATCCGCTTCTGAAACACGAGCGTCTCCCTTTGTATCGGCAGAAATCGCAAAATACTCTACCCATTCTGTTCAGTTTCCGTTGGGGGAAGTGTTTTTTCGTGCCATCCTCCTCCGACCAACGTCGGGGGAGTTCTATAGGTAGGGCCCCTTTTGGGCCGCAGCATGGATGGGTTTCTGTTTCATCGCGGCCGCCCGGGCCCTCTCTCCGCGCTCCACGGGCTGACACGGCAGGCCCTGCCACCAGCATATTCAATGCCGCATTGAGATCGGCATGTATCTCAAAACCACGGGGAGTACGGTTGAAGACAGCTTGCGACGGTCTGTTATCCTTGTCCGCGCAGCCACAGTTGCTGCATGTCCGGATGGTGTATAAATCAGCTTACCCCAGGCTGAAGAGGCAAAGATCCCGGTTGCGGTGCACCTTATATCCCGGTCCTGAAGGACGGGGGTTTACGGCGCGCTGGATAAAAAAAGCAAGAAAGAACAGACTGGTACCGCATTATTTTTTATCATACTTCACAGGGCGCTTGCGGAAAAATCGTTTGACGGCTATGGCTTTTGTGCGATTTTATCCCAATACCGCAACATACGTTTTTGTCGCAAACTCCAGAGGACAAATCATGTCGTTTATCGCCGTACGTACATTTGCCACCCTCTATGCTCAGCTCACAACCAAGCTTCAGCATCGCTGTTGGCGTGTTCTGGCCCTTTCAGGAAGCATCAGTCTCCTCGAGCTCGCCATCACGGCGGCACTTTCCCTTCTTGGCGTGGCCCTGGCTGCACCGGCAAGCCTTCTTGAAAGCCATGGGTTCAGACGCATGCTTGAAATTTTTCCGTCCCTGACACCGCTCGCGCAAGATCAGCGAACGCTGCTTCTCTGGCTTATGGTTCTCCTCTGCGTTGCCATCGCCTGCAAAGCCGTATCCCTCGCCTTCCTGACATGGCGACAGGCAGATTTTTCGCAACAGGTCGGCGTGTACTTTAGTGTCCGTTTTTATAATCTTCTGCTCAAGGCGCCCTATCTGTGGCACGTAAAGCAGGACATGAGCATGCTGCAGACCAGACTGACATGGGCCCGTTTCAGTGCAGACTTTCTCCTTGCGGCTCTCCAGGCCATGAGCCAAATTCTTGTCGCCTGCGTCCTGATCTGCGTTGTCACGGCAGTCACTCCGTGGGCCGCCCTGCTCGTCTGCCTGAGCACCGGTATCAGCACAACCATCACCTATGTTCTTGCTCAACGTAAAGTTCATGAACTGAATGCAACATCCATGCAAATGGAGGCGGGAGCCAACAAAGTCGCCTATCCATCCCTTGCCGGCATACGGGAAGTCAAAATTTACGGACAGGAGCAGGCCTTCCTGCAACAATTCTCCAAACAGCGCCTGGGCTTTGCCCGCGTACAGAGCATGCTTCCCGTCATTTATCCGGCACCGTCGTGGATCCTCGACCTTATGGGCATGGTCATGCTCCTTCTTGCCCTGCTCATCATGAACAGACAGGGTCTGTCCGTTGCAGCCCTGAGCGGACAGCTCGCACTGCTTGCGGCGGTCACGTGGAGAATTCTCCCAACGGTCAACAGCCTTGTCACATCCCTTCTTCAGGTGCAGCAGCACATGGTCTACACCCACGACGCCATTACCTTCATCGCGGACCTTGAAAAAGAAAGTCAGGCCATAAAAGAAGAAAAGGCTCCTCTCCCCTGCCCCTTGCAACGGGAGCTTGTTCTCGAAAATGTGGCCTTCCGCTACCCTGACACCCCCTCATCGAGGCCCGACGCTCTCCACGACCTTCATGTTCGCATCAAAAAAGGCAGCATGGTCGGCTTCATCGGTTCATCGGGTGCGGGCAAAAGCACGGTCGTGGGTCTCTTAACAGGCCTTCTTTCCCCGACCAGGGGAACAATATATGTGGATGACACCCCCCTCACAAAGGAGCGTCACTCGTCCTGGCTGAAAAATATTGGCTACGTTCCGCAGCTTCCTTTTCTTCTGAACGCAAGCATTGCGGAAAACGTGGCCTTTACCCGATGGGGGCAACAGATCGACAGGGAACGGGTAACACGCTGTTGCCGCATGGCCGCCATGGATTTTCTCCCCGACCTCCCCGAGGGACTAGATACGGTCATAGGAGAACGCGGCGTCCGGCTCTCGGGAGGACAGGTGCAGCGTGTCGCCATTGCCAGGGCCCTCTATGAAGAACCGGAAATCATACTCTTTGACGAAGCCACAAGCGCTCTTGACGGAGCGTCCGAGAAGGCCATACAGCATACCATTGAATCCCTTGGCGGCCACGCGACACTGATCATTGTGGCCCACAGACTGTCCACGGTGCAAAACTGTGACCATCTCGTCTGGCTCGGCGAGGGCACTATTCTTGCTCAGGGGACACCGCAGGTCATTCTTCCGCAATACAGGGCCTACCTTGACGCAAAAGCGGAAGAGATGTCTTAATAGTTCTTCGGATACAATCCAAAGCCACGAGAAACAACAGGACCTGATCACGCATGACCGATTCTCTCTTTCTCTTTATAATTCATGCAGGAAACGTCCTTATCCATACCCTTGCCGAGGCTTGTTCGGCACTGAGCGGGGCCATTCTCCTTGCGCTTTTGTTACGACACAAAGACGGGGGCACTCTTGCCATAAACCAGGCCCAGGCCTTCTCGGCCCTCTTTCTCCGCCTTCTCCCGTTCGGCCCCGTCTCCACTGTAAGTACCCTTGGAGTCTACCTCGCAGAACTTGAAACAATGGGGCAGACATGGCATATGCCATCACTCTTTGCACCCGCCATTCTCCCCTATACCTCCAACTGTCTTCTCTGGTTCCTCATATGGCCGATTGCCCGCGGACTGAAAACACGTATTCTCCGCCTTGCCGAGAGCGACGTCAAAAACAAAAAAAAACCACTGCATCCGCCCTACATTCACGCCACGATCCTTCTTCTTCTTTGCTTCCTTTCATGGGTTTTTCTTCTTCTCCCCTTTGCAGGCCTTCCCGAGGGCATGAGTCCCCTCAAGGCACTTCTTGCCATTCTTGAGAACACGGAACACCGCTTCTTTTTTTCTTTCCTTCCTCTGGCAGTACTTCTCCTGGCCCTTTTTCCAACCCTGCCCGTCTCCATGAAGGACGGCGATCCGGAGAGAAGACGCCTTCTGCGCTGGATTGCTGGCACGGGACTTCTCGCAGGCCTTCCCCGAACCCTCAGCACTCTTGGAACACTTGCGGGGTATCTTCTCAAAAATCAGGACATGCCTTTTCGCCTTACCCTCACCCTCTTGCAGCAAGGCGCCCTTGTGGGAGTTCTTGTTCTACTGGGCCTTCTTATGTTGAACGGCTGCTACCGGCATCATACACCTCTACGCATTGGGGCCGGAATTCTTTTTCTACTCTCGCTTGTTCCAGGACTTTTTGTCTGATTCAACAATATGCAGCACATAACGGAGGAGCCATGAAACGCCTTCTGATTTTTTTCCCCCTCCTGTTTCTTCTGTGGGCTACTGTTTGCGTAGCCGGAGAACGCAACTTTCTTGAATTTTCCGTCACTCTCCCGGACGGTTGGGACGGGAGCGAACGCTCAGCATTCATTTCAAACGACAAGCGTGAATATATGCTTGTACTCGGTCTGAAAAACGAAAAAGAAGACGCGTACCGAGCCCTCATCAGCATCTATCTTCTTCCGAACAAACCGGGAAAAAACGCCCATGATTCTGCCATAGCCCTCGCAGAACAGCAGGCAAACGCATCCGAACCCAGAGAGGAAGGCCCATTCTGGGTTTTCACGGGAAATCCCAGAGACAACATTCTGAAGGGAATGGCCCAAACTTTTGTGGCCGCAAACGCCTCGGATCTGTTTATTATAATTGTCAAAGATCCGGAAAAAATCGGTGCGACGGACATCATCCGCACCCTTCGCCCCCGTACAGAACGCTCAACCGCACTTCTTCCTCCAGCTCAAGGCGTCACCGCTAACTGACCGATCACGGGAAAGACTTGCCTTTTTTCGTTGTTCTGCTACAAACTGGATCCTAGTCCTCCTTATCTGACGCTCGCAGATGTGAACGACCCCGCGTTTTCAGAATCCCGGGGGGAAAGGTTCGGCATCTCCGCAAAGAAGTTCTGGCTGCGCAAAGTATTCGCGCAGAGCCTTTCAAAAAACTCGGAAAGATCTGTGTCAACCTGCATCTTCACCCTGCGTCCCTTTAGAAGAAAACCATTTCCAAACTTTTTTAAGGAGTAAAATCCATGGAACTCAAAGGCAGTAAAACCGAAAAAAATCTGATGGAAGCCTTTGCCGGTGAAAGCCAGGCTCGCAACAAATACACCTATTTTGCGTCCAAAGCCCGCAAAGAAGGGTATGTGCAAATTGCCAACATCTTCGAGGAAACAGCCGGCAACGAAAAAGAGCACGCCAAGATCTGGTTCAAATATCTCCAGGGCGGCGACATTCAGGACACCCTGTCCAATCTGAAACAGGCTGCCGACGGCGAAAATTTTGAATGGACGGATATGTACGACCGCATGGCCAAGGAAGCCCGTGAAGAAGGATTTACGGAAATCGCAGCCCGCTTCGAGATGGTCGGCAAAATCGAAAAAGAACACGAGGAGCGCTATCGTAAACTGCTCGCCAACATCGAAGGAGATCTCGTCTTCTCCCGTGATGGGGACTGTGTCTGGCAGTGCATTAACTGCGGTCACATAGTTATCGGCAAGAAAGCCCCCAAGATCTGTCCGGTCTGTAGCCACCCGCAGAGCTACTTCGAACTTAAGAAAGAAAACTACTAGGAAAGCACGTTCTGCGGGAAACAGGTGGCTACAGCAGGGGCATTTCCCGATGTTATGGCACGTCCGCCCCGGGCGCCAGGAACGAGAAGTGCCGTACACTCGCCTGTCTTCAGTCTACCAATACGGAAATTTGTGGCACAAATGCTGCCCCCATGCCTTAGAAAAGGTACCCCTTGCGCAAAGGTTCTGAGATGTCGGGAGCAGGAAAAAATGTACGCAGATTCTCCGGAAGTATCCCGATAGAAGGAAATTCTTCAAAAAATCCCAAGACCACCCGGAAGAACTCGCTTCCGGGTGGTCTTGATGTTCCGTAACGCCGGCCTGACATCCTCCCCCGCCTAACGTCGGGGGATTCCTGTCAGTAGCGGTCCTATTGGATCGCACCATGGGCGGGTTCCTGCTTTTCATCACGGCCGCCCGGGCCCTCTCCGCTCCACAGGCTGACACGGCATGCCCTGCCGCCAGAAAACATGTTGAAACGGGAAAGGCAAAAAGACAAGAAAATCCCAGTTACAGTGCGCCGTAAAACCTCCCCCTGAGGGAGGGCACGACAAATAAAATATTTTGGATCTTCTGACGGGCAGTATCCTCCCGAAGGAACGGTGTTTACCCCTTGTCTAGATCCGCCCTTGACGTCAAGACCTTTTGCGTCGAATCGGATGCATCCATGTCTGCGGCATCGTTATAGGAGAAATCTCCAGTGCCATGATGAAATCCGCGCCACACATCCCTATCA